>JADHNZ010000017.1 GCA_016779225.1 Planctomycetota bacterium | reverse complement strand
GAGGCCAAGCAGTTCCTGGCCATGCAGGTGGCGGTGACCGACCAGCTGCAGGCGGACGGGATCCTCATGCCCTGGACCGAGTTCAGTGACCTGCTGAGCCAGACCAAGCAGTCCCTCTCCGGCGGGATGTTCAGCTTCGACTTCCTCGCGCTGCAGGGCCACAACTTCCCGTCGATGGAGTGCTACAACGACTACCTCTACCTGATGGAGTCGTACCGGCGCTCGATCCTCGACGAGGTGAGCCTCGACGAGAACTTCAACCTGCGCCCGGCCATGCAGGAGTACCTGCCGATCGGCACCGGGATCATGGGGCTCGCCAAGGTGAAGGCCGAGGCGCTCCTCGTCTCCGCCTTCGACTTCCCGAACAACGAGTGGCGTGAGGATGGCTGGGAGACGGCCAAGGCCAAGGCCGACGAGCTGCGCGCCCGCGTGGACGCGCACATCGACGCGCTCATCGCCGAGGACGAGCAGCGCCGCATCGCCATCCAGGAGGGCGTGGACTTCACCGGCGAGGTGCAGCCGTTCGACCAGTTCTGGGCCGACCTGCTCGACCTCCACAGCGACTACTGGGATCCGCCGCTCCCCTCGACCGGCAAGATGCCCGCGATGGTGGGGATGAAGTTCAAGGGGCGCTTCAACAGCCAGCCTCAGACCCGCAACGACCTCAAGCGGGCCCTCAACGAGAGCACCTACTCCCACTACCTCTACGACGAGAATGTGGTGGACAAGGTCTTCTTCGACCTTGAAGAGGGTCAGGTCGGCGGTCCCTACAAGGGCCCCTGGGGCTACTATGTCGTCTATGTGATTCAGAAGCTGCGCCCGAGTCAGCCGGTGAACTACCGCGACGAGCGCCAGCTTGGTCTGCTGCAGGAGGACTACCTGCGCCGCACCTTCACCGCCTACGCCCACGGGGCGCTTGGCAAGGCCGAGGTCACCGGCCTCTAGGCCAGCGACCCACGCCCGCGCGGAGGCCCGCGCCTGTGCCTCCGGCGCGGGCGCGGGCCTCCTCCGTTGGAGGCCACGGCCACGGCGCCGGGGCTGCTGCCCCAAGGGGGAGCGGGTGCGCCGGACCCGCGTTGGCTGTTCCCCTGGCAGCACGGGTTTGGGACCCGCGTTGGCTGTGCCTCTGGCACCACGGGTTTGGGACCCGCGTTGGCTGCGCCTCTGGCACCACGGGTTTGGGACCCGCGTTGGCTGCGCCTCTGGCACCACGGGTTTGGGAGCCGCGTTGGCTGCGCCTCTGGCACCACGGGTTTGGGAGCCGCGTTGACAATGCGCCCCGCGGCAGCGGAGGATCCGGCCCGTGTCCGAGCGAAGCGGCGGGTCCCTGCGCCTCCTGGCGAGCTACGCGCGTCCCTTCGCGGGGGCGCTCGCCATCGTCTTCGTGCTGAACGCGGTGGGGGCCCTCCTGCAGCAGGGCTCGTACCTGCTGCTGCAGCCCACCTGGACGCTGCTGTTCGGGGACCCCGATGCCGAGGATCCCGCCCTGGCCGAGGCGCGCGCGCGCCTCGAGGCCCTGCGCGCGGAGGACCCGAGCCTGCCCCTCGACGGGGCTCTCGAGGCGCTCACCCCGGCTCCGGCTCCTGCCCCCGAGGACGACCTCGTGGGCCGGGCGCGAGGCTGGATGAACGAGCGCCTGCTCGACGCCCCGGGTGGCCTGACCCCCGAGCGGCGCCTCGAGCTGCTGGGCGTCGTGGCCCTGCTCATCAGCGCCATGGCCGCGGTGGCCGCCGGTGCGCAGTACCTGGCCACGGTCATGAGCGCGCGCATCAGCCACTCGATGGTGGTGGCCCTGCGCCAGGACCTCGCGCGGCACCTGGCGAGCCTCTCCCTCGGCTTCCACGGCCGGCGCAAGTTCGGCGACCTGCTGAGCCGCATCAGCGCGGATGTGGGTCAGACCCTGCAGGTCACGAACATCGTCCTGAAGGACCTGGTCCAGGAGCCGCTCATGGCCGGGACCGCGCTCCTGTGGGCGTTCTTTGCGGCGCCGGAGGCGACCCTCTTCGTCCTGGTGGGGACCCCGGTCCTCGTGATTCCCATCGGGCGGATCCTGGGAAAGGTCAAGAAGCGCAGCACTCGCAGCCAGACCCAGCTCGGCGCGTCCATGCAGGTCTTGACCCAGATGCTCCAGGGCATCCGCACGGTCAAGGCCTATCGCGCGGAGGAGCGCGAGCTCGCGCGCTTCGAGCAGGCCAACCGGACCTGGATCGAGGAGGCCGTGCGCCTTGCGCGCACGACCGCGCTCTCGGTGGTCTGGACCATCCTCTACACGCACGCGGGGCTCGGGCTGATCGTCCTCCTCGTGGGTTGGCTCGCGGTCTCTGGCCGCATGAGCCGCGACGCGGGGGAGATGCTGACCTTCTTCATGCTGATCAGCCGCAGCTACGCGTCGATCAAGCGCACCACCCGCGCCCTCGGCACCGTTGCCCAGTCCCAGGGGGCGAGCGAGCGCCTGTGCGCGCTCTTCGACGAGCCGGTGGACATTGCGGACGACGCGGGCGGGGCTGAGGCCAGGGGGCTGGGCTCCGGCCTGCGCTTCGAGGGCGTGGGCCTGACCTATCCGGGGGCCGAGGGGCCGGCCCTCCAGGGGCTGGACCTCGAGCTCCGCGCGGGCGAGACCCTGGCCCTGGTGGGGCCCTCGGGGTCGGGCAAGTCGACCGTCGTCGACCTGGTCGCGCGCTTCCTGGATCCGACCGAGGGCCGCGTGACGGTGGACGGCGTGGACCTGCGGACGCTGACCCTCGACTCGTGGACGCGCCAGTACGCGATGGTCACCCAGGTGCCGTTCCTGTTCCACACGAGCGTGGGGGAGAACATCCGCTACGGGCGGCCCGAGGCCTCCGAAGCCGAGGTGCGCGAGGCGGCCCAGGCCGCGGGCATGCTCGAGTTCATCGACGGGCTGCCCCAGGGCCTGGCCACCGATGTGGAGGACGCCGGTGCGCGGCTCTCCGGGGGCCAGCGCCAGCGCCTCACCATCGCGCGCGCCTTCCTCCGCGGCGCTCCGCTGCTGCTCCTGGACGAGGCGACCAGCGCCCTCGACAGCGAGAGCGAGCGGCTCGTGCAGGAGGCCCTCGATCGCCTGATGCAGGACCACACCGTCCTGGTCATTGCCCACCGCCTGTCGACCATCCGCCGCGCGGATCGCATCGCCGTGCTGGACGAGGGGCGCCTGGTCGAGCTGGGCACGCACGAGGACCTGCTGGCGGCCGGCGGCCTCTACGCGCGGCTGTGGTCCATGCAGGGCGGCGCCGGCAGCGAAGAGCCGGCCGTGACCGCCACTCCCTGACGCTGAGTCGGGCCCGCTAGGCCCTTCGAAGGAGCGCCACGACCTGCACGGCGACTCCCGCGCCTCCGGCGAGGGCACCCATGCCCTCAAGGGACTTGCCCTTCACATTGACCTGCTCGGGCTGTCCTTCGAGGAGCGCCGCGATCGACGCGCGCATGGCGGCCCGGTGCGGCGCGATGCGCGGGCCCTCGGTGGCGATGACCACATCGAGGTTGCCCAGGGCCCAGCCAGCCTCCCGGACCCGCCCCCAGCAGGAGGCGAGGAGCGCGCGCGAGTCGGCGCCCTCTCCGTTCGGGTCGGTGTCCGGGAAGAGGGTCCCCAGGTCGTCGAGTCCGGCGGCCCCGAGCACCGCGTCCGCCACCGCGTGCAGCACTGCGTCGCCGTCGGAGTGCCCGACGGGGCCCGCGTCGTGGGGCAGCTCGATCCCGCCCAGGATGCACGGACGCCCCGGCGCGAGCCGGTGCAGGTCGAAGCCGAGGCCGATGCGGAGGTCGAGGGTCATGGGGTGGGGGAGGACGGGTTCGCGCGCGCGGACAGGAGGAACTCGAAGAGGGGCAGGTCCCCCGGCCAGGTGAGCTTGGGGTTGGGGCCCACGCCCTGGACCAGGGTCACCGGCACGCCGGCTGCTCGCAGGGCGGTGATCTCGTCGGTGGGGTGCTCTCCGCGAGCCTCGGCCGCGGCGAGAGCCTCGAGGAGGACCGGCACCCGCGCCCCCTGGGGCGTCTCGGCGGCCCAGAGGTCCTCGCGGGGCACGGCCTGCGTCACCAGGCCCTCGGCGGCGCGGTGCAGGCTGTCTCGCACGGGGCTGGCAAGGGCCGCCGCGCCGGTGCGCGCCACCTCCGCCGCCACGCGGGCGCAGTCGGCGGGGCGCACCAGGGGTCGCGCCGCGTCATGCACGAGCACGAGCTCCGCCTCGGGACCCAGGGCCTCGACGCCCCTGCGCACCGAGTGGCAGCGCTCGGCGCCGCCCGTCACGGCCCGGCAGCGCCCCTCGAGCCCGAGGGCCGTCGCCAGCGCCTCGATGCGCGCGTGGTCCTCCTCTGGAGCCACGACGACCACCCCAGCGAGCCCCTCTGCCGCGGCGAAGGCGGCCAGGGCGTGCTCGAGCACGGGGCGTCCGGCCAGGGCGAGCCAGACCTTGCGCACGGGGCCGCCCAGCCTGCGAGAGCTCCCGGCCGCGACGAGCACGGCGTGGAAGGGGACGGGTTGCGCAGGGGAGGCCATGGGAACGCCGGGGCTTGGAGCGTAGGTTGACGGGGATGGCGCGTCCAAGCCCCCGGGTCCGAGACCTTCTCCCCGAGCTGCCGGCCGACCACGGCCAGCGGATCGTGGTGGGCATCGATCCCGGCACGCAGGTCGTTGGCTACGGGGCCGTGGTGGACCGGCGCGACGGTCCGGTCCTGCTGGCGGCCGGGGCCCTGCGCGCGCCCCAGGGCGCCTCGGTCCCCCAGCGCCTCGCCTTCATTCGCGAGGAGCTCGACGACCTGCTGCGCTGCCTGCGACCGGCCGCCGTCGCGGTCGAGAGCGGCTTCAGCGGTCGCAACCCCGCAACCGCCCTGCGCATCGGGGAGGGGCGCGGCGTGGCTCTCGCCGCCGCCGCCCAGGCCTGTCCCGAGGTGCACGAGATCACCCCGGCAGAGGTGAAGAAGGCCCTCGTCGGCAACGGCCAGGCGGACAAGGGCCAGGTCGCGCAGATGGTCGCCCACAGCCTGTCCCTGGCCGAGGCCCCGCGGCCTCTCGATGCCTCCGACGCCCTGGCCATCGCCCTGACCCTCCTCGCCCGCGAGCGCTTCGCGGCGCGCACCGCGGCCTCGCGCTAGCGTCGCCGGCGCCGGTCCAGGACGCCCAGCTCAGAAGACTTTGCCAAGACGATCCAGCTCAGGCGCCTCGCCCAGTCCTCGACTCAAGCTCACCCCATGTCCCCCCAGCCCAGCGACCTCCTCACGGATGCCGACCTCGGGAGCGCCCTCCACCAGGCGCTGCCGGACCTGGCGCTGCTCGAGCGCGACCTCGAGTTCGACGGAGCCCGGTTCGACCTGGCCTGCGCCGACCGGACCGGCCGAGCCTGGCTCGTGGTGCAGGCCGCACGCGGGGACGCCGCCGTCCTGGAGGCGGCTGTCGATGCGCACGCGCTTGGAGCGCGGCTCGTGGCCTGGCTCGAGGAGCGGCACCCTGGCCGGATCGACCGCCAGGTGTCGCCCTCCCTGGCCGCGGTGGGGTGGCCTCCGTCTGGCGTCCTCACGCGCCGCCTCGAGGCGGTGCAGGCGGACTGCTGGTGGGTCGGCCTGCGCACTGTGCGAGCCGGTGGGAGAGAGCAGCGCATGGCGAGTCTCGAGCCCGTGGGAGCCCGCGCGCGCTCCCAGGGCCTGGGCGGCCTCGCGGACCTCGAGCGCCTGCGCCTCGATGCGCTGACCCAGCGGCTGCGGCGCATCGATGAGCGCCTCGAGCTGAGCGACGGGCCCCACGGGCGTGCGTGGAGCCTTGGCGGTCGGACCCTTGTGACGGCCTGGGTGCGGGATGGCGTGCCCCTTGCGGCCGTGGGGGACGAGCGCCCCGTGGCCCTCGACCACGACGGCGCCCTCGAGGCGCTCCTCGATCGCTGCGTGGAGGAGTACCTCCAGCAGGCGCCCGAGGAGGGGGACCTGCCGCAGCACGAGCTCCGGCCCCAGCCGCGGCGCGGTGGGGTCCCGATGATCCCCTGAGCCTGCCGCGCGGGCTGCCAGGGGCTACGGCTGGCGGGCTGAACGCGCCTCGCGGGGGAGCCCCGTTGCCCGGCGAGCGGCAGGCCCACGCGTCGTCGCGGGTTCTTCTTTGGAACCGCTCGCAACCGAGTAGCGGGCTGCTCGTCCTGGTCCCGTCGCGGGCGCCGCGGCCCCGGGCCCTCGGGTCCCCATCCCTTCGTCTCCCGCGGGATCGCCTCGCTCCCGCTTGCGCTGATGCTGCTGCTCCCTGCTCGCTCTCTGACCCGGCCGCCTCATGGGGGAGTCCCCGCGCGTGGACTGCTCTCGAGGGGGATGTCCCGCCTTGGGCAGGCGCTCCGCGCGCGGGCGCGTCCCGTGCCGTCCGCCGCCCTCGATCAGCCCTCGGGGACCTCCTCCGTGGAGCCCCGCGTGCGTCGGCCGGGGCGTACCGAGGGGAGCGTGCCGAGGCTCGTCCAGCTCGGCCTCGCCTCTCTGCTGGGGAACGGTCTGGTAGGCATGACCGCGCGGGAGCTCGCCTCTCTGGAGAGCCCGCGCAGGGCAGGGGTGAGGTGTGAGGTGCCGGAGCGTGCCGCCTTCGCTCCCTCCTGCATGCCCCTCGACGCTCCGCCGGGGACGGGGACGCTGGCACGGATCCCTGGGGTGGGGGCCTGGCGCGGAGAGGCCGTGGCCCAGGCCCTGTGGCTGCGTGAGGCGCCGGCTCCCTCCACTCGACGCAGGCTCGCGCAGGGGGGGGAGGCCTCGCTCGCCGGACTCGAGCGGGTCTCGGGCATTGGTGCCGTGACCGCGGCACGCCTTGCCGCCGCGCAGGGACACCTGCGCCACGTCGTACACTGGAGGCCAGAGACCTGGCCCTGACCCGGCTCCGCCCTCGATCACGCCTTGGCGGGGCACCGGGCTCGGCGGGATCCTCGGCGCTCCGGTTCCTCCTGCGCTTCGGCCCCGGCTCCTCTCTCTGCCTCTTCCGCACCTCTCCCCCTGGCCCCTTGAGCACCACCCCTGCTCCCGACCCCGTCACGGGGCTCCCCGCGCCGCGGGTGGGCCGTCCGCGTCCCTTGGATCCGGGCGCGGTCCGCGTCGCCGTGGAGGCCGCGCTGGCCGAGGACCTCGGGAGTGGTGATGTGACGAGCGAGGGCGCGGTGCCGGCGGAGGCGCGCGCGGTGGCGCGGCTCGTGGCCAAGGAGGAGGGCGTGATCGCGGGCCTGGATCTGTTCGTGGCTGCGTTCGAGCTGCGGGACCCGGAGGCGCGGATCGAGCGCGCGGCCGCGGATGGGGACGCGGTGCGGGCGGGCCAGGAGCTCGTACGGGTCGAGGGGCGGGCGCGCGCTCTGCTGGAGGCCGAGCGCACCGCGCTGAACTTCATCCAGCGTCTCTCGGGGACGGCGACGCTGACGCGCCGCTTCGTCGAGGCGGTGGCCGCGAGCCCTGGCGTGCGCGTGCTCGACACGCGCAAGACCACGCCGGGCCTGCGGCTGTTCGAGAAGCACGCCGTGCGCGCCGGGGGGGGCGAGAACCATCGCTTCGGGCTGTTCGACGAGGCGATGATTAAGGAGAACCACGCCGCCCTGGCCGGGAGGCCCGTGCCGGAAGCCCTGCGCGCCCTCAGGGCGCAGCTCGGGGACAGCGTGCGGATCACCTGCGAGGCGCGGGACGAGGCGGAGGCCCTGGCGGCTGTCGAGGGCGGTGCTGATGTGGTGCTCCTCGACAACTTTGCCGCGGGCGAGCTGCCCGCCGTGTGCGCGCGCCTGCGGGCGGCGGCAAGCGGAGCCGGGCGAACGGTCGAGCTCGAGGCCTCGGGAGGCCTGACCCTGGAGACCGTGGCCCAGTACGCCGCGGCGGGGGTGGACCGGCTCTCGGTGGGGGCCCTGACCCACTCGGCGCGTGCCCTCGACCTCTCCCTCTACCTGGAGCCCTGCCCGTGACAGACGGCTCGGGCCACCAGCTGCACCTGGAGGTGCCCGCGACCCATGCCGCGGGCCGCATGGCGCGCCGGGTCGCGCACGAGTACCTGGCCTCCACCGGGCTGGAGGGGGTCGAGCTGGAGCAGGCCGTGTTCGTCCTGGGAGAGCTCCTCGACAACGCCATCGACCATGGGGGCGGAGAGGCCGCTCGCGACGCGACGGAGGTCGCGGTCCCGGTGCAGGTCCACCTGGAGGTGGAGCGGGTGGGCGCCGGCTGGCGCGTCGCCGTGGAGGATGCTGGCGATGGGGATCCCGCGGCCCTCGAGGCGCTCCTGGGCGGGGATGCGGCCATGCCCGACCTGGAGGACCCTCGAGGGCGCGGGCTGCTGCTGCTGCGCGGGTTCGTGGACAGCGTGCGCGTGAGCGCGCGCGCCTCGGGGCCCGGCGTGCGAGTGGAGGCGGAGCGCACCACGGCCTCCTGACCATGGGCACCTTCGATCCGGTCCCTGCGCTCGTGACCACGGGCCGCGCCCTCCTTGCCGTCCCCGCCTGGGCGCGGGGCCTCCTGCCCCTCGGATGGGTCGGCGTCATCTGGCTGCTCTCGGATCACCAGCCCGGAGACGGTCCCCCTCCCTTCGCGGGCTGGGGCCTGGTCCTGAACACCGGCCACGCGTTCCTCTACGGCGTGCTCGCCCTCCTCTGCGTCCCGCTGCTGCCTCGTCGCGAGGGGTGGGTCCGCCTGACCCCCCTGGGCGCCCTCGCGGTTCTCAGCGCGGTGGTCGGCTACGGGGCGTTCGACGAGTGGCACCAGTCCTGGGTCGAGGGGCGCGTGGCCTCCGGCTGGGACCTGCTCACCGACGCCGTTGGCGCCGCGGCCACCCTGGCAACGGTGGCGGCCCTCGGGCCGCGACCCTGGGCGGAGGAGCGGCGCGTGGCCGTGGTGCGCACGCTCGGGGTCGGGTTCGCGGCCTGCTGGCTGGCGGGGACCCTCTCGACCCTGGTCGACTCGCTCTGAGGGGCTGCGGCCCTCGAGGGGGCACGCCGCGTGCGTGGGCTCCGCGTCGCCTGGCGTCCGACCGGATGGGGGCAGGGCCTAGACTGCGCGGCCCGCGGGCGCCTCGCGCCAGGTCCGGGGCCCCGTGGCCCCCTCGACCGGCGCGCCCGCCGCGGCCCCCGACCATGAGCGATCCCCAGTCCTTCACCAGCCCGCTCTCGACCCGCTACGCCAGCGCGGCCATGCGCTACCTGTGGAGCGAGGAGAAGAAGTTCCTCACCTGGCGCCGGCTCTGGCTGGCCCTGGCCGAGTCTGAGCAGGAGCTGGGCCTGCCCATCCGGGACGAGCAGCTCGAGGAGCTGCGGGAGCACCTCGAGCCCCTCGACCTCGGCCTGGCGGCGCGGTACGAGAAGGAGCTGCGCCATGACGTGATGGCGCATGTGCACGCGTGGGGGGACAGCTGCCCGAAGGCGCGCCCGATCCTGCACCTGGGGGCCACCTCCTGCTTCGTGGGGGACAACACCGACCTGATCCTGCTGCGAGAGGCCCTGCAGCTCGTGCGCGCGCAGCTCGTGGGCGTGGTCAAGAACCTGCGCGCCTTCGCGGTCGAGCACCGTGCCCTGCCGACCCTGGGGTTCACGCACTTCCAGCCGGCCCAGGCCACCACGGTCGGGAAGCGGGCCTGCCTCTGGCTCCAGGACCTGCTGCAGGACCTGGAGGACCTGGACCATGCGGAGGAGGCCATCCGCTTCCGGGGGGTGAAGGGCACGACCGGGACCCAGGCCTCGTTCCTGGAGCTGTTCGAGGGAGACCACGGGAAGGTCCGTGAGCTCGATCGCCTCGTGACCGAGCGCATGGGCTTTGCGCGGACCTTCGGCGTCACCGGGCAGACCTACCCGCGCAAGCTCGACTTCCGCGTCACCCAGGTCCTCTCGTCGATCGCCCAGTCCACGCACAAGTTCGCCACCGACCTGCGCCTCTTGGCCAACCGCCGCGAGGTGGAGGAGCCCTTTGGAAGCAAGCAGATCGGCTCCTCGGCCATGCCCTGGAAGCGCAACCCCATGCGCTCCGAGCGCATCTGCGCACTGGGGCGCTTCGTGATGGAGACCCTGGGCAACACGGCGCACACCGCGGCCAACCAGTGGCTCGAGCGGACCCTCGACGACTCGGCCAACCGCCGCCTCGCCCTGGCGGAGATGTTCCTGGCCACCGACGCCATCCTGCAGCTGATGCTGGATGTGTCCGGCGGACTGCTTGTCCACCCGGCCGTGGTGAAGCGCAACCTTGACCAGGAGCTGCCGTTCCTGGCCACCGAGGCGCTGATGATGGAGGCCGTGCGTGCGGGCGGCGACCGCCAGGACCTGCACGAGCGCATCCGCCAGCACTCCCACGCGGCCGCAGGTGAGGTGAAGGCGGGGCGTGAGTCCGACCTCGTGGAGCGCATCGCCCAGGACACGGCCTTCGCCGCCGTGGCCGGCCGGCTGGACGAGATCCTGGACGGCTCGCGCTATGTGGGGCGAGCGCCGCAGCAGGTGGACGAGTTCGTGGCCGAGGAGGTCGACCCGGTGCTGGCTCGCTGGGCCGAACTGGCGGCGCCCGACGCGGACATTCGCGTGTAGGGAGGGAGCCTCCTTTCCGCTCCGGGCGCTCCGGATCGGGGCAGTTCTGTCCCGGTTCGGGGCGCTCTGCGTCAGGCCGTCGCGCCGCGTGGCGCGATCAGGTGGACCGCCCCCCGGGCGCGGTAAGTTTCTTGCGACCTCGCCCTCCACCTTCGCCCCTCCAACCTGTGACCCAGCCCGGCATTCCGAACGACCTCATCCTGAGCACGGCCTGCTATGGGCCGCGCCTGGGGCGCATCGAGGACCAGGCCTTCTCGGCGGTCGCGATGGGCTTCCGCCGCTTGGAGCTCGGGATCTCCGACAGCCCCTCGGAGCTCAGCGGCTGGCTCGACGCGCACCGGGAGACGGGCATCACGGCGGAGTCCGTCGTGGTCGGCGCCCTCTATCCGAAGAAAGATGTGATGAGCGGCAGCTTCCTCGGCTCTCTCGACGAGGAGAAGCGCGAGCGCGCCCTCAACTGCACGCGCCGCCACATCACCATTGCTCAGAAGCTGGGCGCTCCGGTGGTCGTCGTGCGCGGCTGCGCCGTCGAGGACACGGCGCTCGCCAAGGAGGCCAAGCGCCTGGTCGAGGAGCTCGAGACCAGCGACCCCGACGAGCTGCTCGAGGTGCGCGACCGCGTGCGGGACCTGGTGGAGCGCGTGCAGCGCTCCGGCTCGAAGCAGCTCGAGCAGTTCTGCCGCTCGCTGCACGGCCTGCGGCGCATGTTCCCCGAGACCCAGCTGGCGCTGGAGCCGGGCTTCTCCTTCAACGACCTGCTGAACTTCGAGGCCATGCGCTGGGTCCTCGACGACCTCGATCGTGACGCGGTCGGCTACTGGCATGACACGGGTCATCTGCACGCGCGTCAGCGGGCGGGCCTGCCCGGCCAGGGGCCGTGGCTGGACGCCTTCGCCAGCAAGCTCAAGGGCGTGCACCTGTCGGACGCCACGCGCAAGGAGGAGGGCCTGCCCCCCGGGATGGGGGAGGTCGACTTCAAGCTGGTTGCCGAGTACCTGCCGCAGAGCGCGGCCCGGGTGGTGGAGGCCGATCCGACGCACGGCCGGCCGGAGATCCTGGCCTCGGTGAAGTTCCTGATGGGCCTGGGGCTCTAGGCGCCCGAGCGGCGCCGCGTCCTCCGCAGGCCTGATCGGGCCCCCCTCGGCACCCTCCCCGGGAACGCGCGGGCGCGAGGCCCCTCCGCGACGGCGCCCCGAGCCCAGGCGATCGCTAGGCTGTCCGTCCCCGCCGAGCGCGGTGGAGCCCATGAGCCAGACCGAGGACGATCCCGCCGCCGTCGGCGAGCCTGCCGTGCACGCGGCCGAGCCGCGACCCGCGCCCGTGGAGCTCCTGAGGGAGGCCCTGTCGCGGGTGAGCCGGGCCGCGCCCCTCGAGGCCCGGGGCCGCTTCTTGGTGCTGACCCACCGCGGCCCCGACCCCGACGCCCTGGGGGCCTGCGAGGGCCTCCGGCAGCTCCTCTCCGAGGCCTTTGACCACGAGCCGGTGGTGGCGACCGTGGGGGTCATTCACCGCGCCGAGAACCTGGCGCTGGTCGAGCAGCTGGACCTCGAGCTGGAGGACTACCTGACCCTCGAGCACGACCGCTTCGCAGGGGTCCTGCTGGTGGACACTCAGCCCGAGTTCGGCCACACCGTGGTGCCCGACGACCTGCCTATCGTGGCGGTCTTCGACCACCATGTCCCTCCGGGGGGCGGCGGTGACCAGCCGTCCTCGGTGCCGGTCGAGTACCGCGATGTCCGCCTGGAGCTGGGTGCCACCAGCTCGCTCATCTGGGAGTACATGCGCGATGCCGGCCTCGAGCCCAGCGCGCGCACGGCCTCGGCCCTGTTCTGCGGCGTGCGCTACGACACTGCCGACCTCTCGCGCAACGCAACGCCGCTCGACGAGGAGGCCTACCTCGCGACCTTCCGGCTGGCGGACCGGGCCGCGATTGCACGCATCGCGCATCCGCCCCTGCCGCCGGTCTACTACGCGGAGCTCTCCGGGGCTCTCGCCTGCGCGCGCCGTCACGGCCCGCTGATCCTCGCCCTGATGGGAAAGGTGGAGAACCCGGCCTCGGTCGCGGAGATGGCCGACCTGTTCCTGCGCATGGAGGGCTGCTCCTGGACCCTGGTGGGGGCGGAGCACGAGGGCGGCTATGTGCTCTCGCTGCGCACGGATCCGGCCTACGGGCGCGCCTACCCGCTCATGCAGCGCGTGCTCGACGGCGAGGGCTCGTTCGGTGGTCACGGGCACATCGCCGGTGGACGCATCCCTCTCGAGGACGCGGGAGAGAGCTCGGTGCGGGCCGTCGAGAGACGCCTGCGCACGCGGGCCCTCGAGCTGCTCGGGGCGTCGTCCGAGGACGGCATCCCCGAGGAGGGGCGCGCGCTCCACGAGTGAAGCCGCTGGTCCTCTGCATCGGTGGCACGGCGCCCAACGGCCCGGGCCTGGCCGCGGACGAGGAGGCCGTGGTCGCAGCCGGCGGGAGGTTCGCCGGCGCGGCGACGGCCCACACCCAGCAGGACGACGCCGGGGTCCAGGAGCTGGGTGAGCGGCCGAGCTGGCGCTGGCGCTTCGAGGCCATGGATGCCCTGGCCGTGGAGAACCCCGGCGCGCTCAAGACGGGCCTGCTGCCGGGCGCCGAGCACCTGACCGAGCTGCGGGGCCTCCTCGGCCAGCTGCGCTTCGATGCGCCAGGGCTGCCGTGGGTGCTGGATCCGGTCGTCGCGGCGAGCTCGGGTCACCGGTTCCTCGACGGGCCCGCCCTCGAGATCCTCCTGGAGCTCCTGGAGCTGGGCCCGATGGTGTGCCCCAACCTGGGTGAGGCCGCGGCGCTCACGGGGGTCGCGCTCGAGGTGCTGGTGGAGGACCCCGCCGCGCGTCTGCTCGCCGCCCAGCGCCTCCTCGAGCGGGGCGCGGAGGGGGTCGTGCTGAAGGCCGGGCATGGGGCCGAAGAGCCCCTCCAGGAGCTAGTCTGGGCGCGGGGGGAGGGGCCCCGATGGCTCGCCCGGCCCCGGGTTGCGGGTTCGATCAGGGGGTCCGGCTGTCGGCACGCCTCCCACCTGGCCACGGGGCTGGCCAAGGGCCTCCCCCTGGAGCGCGCAGCCGACGAGGCCGGGCGCTGGGTGGCCTCGCTCCTGATTTGAGGCCGCCGGTCTCCAAGATCCCCTGGCCCCTGCTTGCACCTTTTTGCCACCGCGCTATAGTTCCGGGCCCAAGCGGGCGGCTGTAGCTCAGTGGTAGAGCGCAACCTTGCCAAGGTTGATGTCGTCGGTTCGAATCCGATCAGCCGCTCCAACCCCCCTCTCCTCCCTGGTCGAGCCCATCCGGCTCCCTGGGGGTCCTGCTCGAGGGAGGCCTCGCCGGCCACCTGATCCTGGAGAGGAAGATCCGTGCGACCTCGCCACGCGGGTCGTCTCGTGGCCCTGCGGCTCGGGTCTCGGAGCGGGCCCAGACCTCGAGGTCCCTGGCCCGACCCTATGAGGGCGGGGGCCCGGGCATGCGCATGGCACACCCGGACCCCCGTGGTCCCCGCCGGCATTGGGAGCCGGCACTCCAGCCTCAGCTCTGCAGGTCGAAGGTCGAGATGAGCTCCTCGATCCGCGCCGACAGGGTGGTGAGCTCCTCGGCCGCAGACATGGTCTGGTTGGCTCCTTGGCTCGCCTCCTGGGCGTTGCGGCTGATCTCGTTCACGGCAGCGCTCTGCTCCTCGACGGCGGCGGCGACGCTGGCCTCGTGC
The DNA here is from genome assembly GCA_016779225.1 of Planctomycetota bacterium. Classification (GTDB taxonomy): domain Bacteria; phylum Planctomycetota; class UBA1135; order UBA1135. The sequence continues at coordinate 43,125 of JADHNZ010000017.1, read as the reverse complement.
TCGTTCACCTGGTTGATGATCGACGAGACGGTGCCCATGGAGCCGACCGCGTTCGTGGCATCGCTCTGGATGCCGACGATCTGATCGGAGATCTCACCGGTGGCGTTCGAGGTCTGGGAGGCCAGGGCCTTCACCTCGCCCGCGACCACCGCGAAGCCCTTGCCCGCGTTGCCTGCGCGCGCGGCCTCGATGGTGGCGTTGAGCGCCAGAAGGTTGGTCTGCTCCGCGATCGAGTTGATGAGCTTGATCACATGGCCGATCTCCTCGCTGGAGCTACCCAGCTTGGTGACGACATCGCTGGCCTTCTGCGTGCTGATCACGCCCTCCTGGGCGACCTGGGACGCCTTGGCGGAGTTCGACGAGATCTCGCGGATGCTGGCCGAGAGCTCCTCCGTGGCGGACGCGACCGAGGTCGCGGTCTCGTTCATGTGGGCGGCGACGGAGGTCAGCCCCTCGGCGCTGGTGCCCAGGGTCCGCACGCTGGCCTGGATCTCGTGCAGCATCTCGCGGATGGAGCGCTTGATCTCGCCGAGCTTCTCCGTGCGGTCCTGCTGGCTGGTCACCTGGATCTGATCCACGCGCACCCCGATCGAGCGGAAGACGCTCAGGGTGTAGGAGTCCAGGATGGCCTGCATGTCGTAGTTGAAGATCTTGTAGATCGCCCTCTTGGCGCGATCCTTCGTCTCCGCATCGGCGTCGTAGGACTCGTTCAGGAACCTCTCGGTGAGCTCCTGGTACTGCACGAAGGAGCCCACGAACCACTTGGTCGGCAGGTCGATCTGGTCGTGGGTCCAGCCCACGCGCAGGCGATGCTCAAAGTGGCCCACGCCCCAGTTGCTGTCCGCGCCGCGGAAGAGCGACACGAAGTAGCCGGCCTGGGCGTTCTCGAGGACGCCGCGCAGCTCCGTGACGGAGACGCCCTTCTGCTGCGCCATGCCCTGGAAGAAGGCGAGGGTGTGGGGGAACTCGAACTGCCAGTCGTAGAACTCGCGCGCCACCTGAGGGGCCACGGTCTGGGCCCAGGACTGGAGTGAGGCGAGGAGCTGGCGGTCCTCTTCAGTGATCTTGAGGAAGGCGCGGCGCTGGGCGAGGTTCTCCTCGTTGATCCCGAAGCGCTCTGCGAGGGAGGTCTGCTGCGTCATGGTCGTGGTTGGGGACGGTCCGCGGCCACAGACGCTGGGCGGTGTGCTCAGGGTCCGGCCGTGGCCCTCTCCTTCGGCGTTCCCCTCGCACGGCGAGAGCCTCATCCCGGCACCGAGTGCGTTCGCATCCCGTCGCTGGGAACGGTGGAGATGCCCCTACGCACGGCTGCGTAGATCGACCACGCGCACCCGGAACTGAACGCCAGCCGCGCCCTCGTCGTCGATTCCCACCTCTGGGTCGTTCGCGTTCATTCGGCACTCCGCGCCGCTCGCACCGTTCAGCCTGCGAGCAGGGGTCTCGATAGGAGCCCGTGCTGGCCCAGGCACTCCGCCTCGGCTTCCGACCCCCTCCCCGCCAAGCCAAGCACCGCCATGTCCGAGATGGATGACGTCATCTCCGAGTTCCTCGTCGAGAGCTACGAGAACCTCGATCGCCTCGACCAGGACCTCATCGCCCTGGAGGAGGCCCCCGGCGAGCTGCAGCGCATTGCGAGCATCTTCCGGACCGTCCACACCATCAAGGGGACCTGTGGGTTCCTCGGGTTCGAGCGCCTCGAGCGTCTGACCCACTCGGGGGAGAGCCTCTTGAGCCTCCTGCGGGACGGAGAGCGCGCCCTGGACGAGAGCGCGGCGACGGCGCTGCTGCGCATGGTGGACGCAGTGCGTGATGTCCTGGCTCACATCGAGTCGACGGGCGACGAGGGGGAGCGCGACTTCCAGGATCTGATCGCGATCCTCGACGCCATCCGGGAGGGTGAGGTGATCGAGGCCAGCGTGGAGGCGGTCGAGGCCGATCCTGCGGTCCAGGCCGCGCCCGCAGGCCCCAGCGCGGCGGACTCGAGCACCGAGACCGCAGGGGAGACCCCGTCGCACTCGGTCGCAGAGGGCTCGATTCGGGTCGAGGTCGGGATCCTCGACAACCTGATGAACATGGTGGGCGAGCTGGTGCTCGCGCGGAACCAGATCCTCCAGCACGCGGGCCACCGCGCCGACAGCGAGCTCGACGGCACGGTCCAGCGCCTGAACATGATCACCACCGAGCTGCAGGAGCAGGTCATGAAGACCCGCATGCAGCCCATCGGCAATGTCTGGAGCAAGATCCCGCGCATGGTGCGGGACCTCTGCCTGGATGTGGACAAGGAGGTGCGCCTGGTCATGGAGGGCAAGGACACCGAGCTCGACAAGACCCTGCTCGAGGCCATCAAGGACCCCCTCGTGCACATCGTGCGTAACTCGGTGGACCACGGCGTGGAGACCCGCGAGGCGCGGGCTGCGGCGGGCAAGCCCGAGGTGGGCCAGCTGACCCTGCGCGCGTACCACGAGGGCGGCCAGGTGAACCTCGAGATCAGCGACGACGGCGCGGGCGTGCGCCTCGATCGCGTGCGTGCCAAGGCCATCGAGCGGGGCGTCGTGACGCCCGAGGAGGCCGGACGCCTGAGTGACAAGGAGGTGATGAACCTCGTGTTCATGCCGGGCTTCTCCACCGCGGAGAAGGTCACCAATGTCTCCGGCCGCGGCGTCGGCATGGATGTGGTCAAGACGAACATTGAGAAGATCGGGGGCAGCATCGACCTGTCCACCGAGGTCGGCGTCGGGACCACGATCAAGATCAAGATCCCGCTGACGCTGGCGATCATTCCGGCCCTCATCGTGACCTGCCAGGGCGACAGCTACGCGATCCCCCAGGTCAACCTGCTCGAGCTGGTGCGCCTCGACACCCGCACCCACCCCATCGAGACGATCCACGAGGTTCCGGTCTACCGGCTGCGAGGCAACCTGCTGCCGCTGGTCGCGCTCGACAAGGAGCTCGGCCTGGTGGAGGCAGGCTCGGCCACGCGTGCCGAGGTGGTCAACATCGTGGTCCTCTCCGCGGACGACCGCCAGTTCGGCCTGGTCGTGGACGAGATCAACGACACCGAGGAGATCGTCGTGAAGCCCCTGGGCAAGCAGCTCAAGGGGATCTCGGCCTTCGCCGGCGCAACGATCATGGGCGATGGGGCCGTGGCCCTAATCCTCGATGTGTTCGGCCTGGCCCAGAAGGCCCATGTCCTGGGAGAGATGCGCGATCGCAAGCGCTTCGGTCAGCACGGTGAGGCCGAGGGTGAGGAGCAGGAGCTCGTCAGCCTGCTGGTCTTCCGCCTCGGCGACAGCACCCGCATGGCGGTGCCCCTCGAGACCGTCTCGCGCCTCGAGGAGTTCCAGCGCGGGCGCATCGAGCGCTCTGGCCTGAGCGAGGTGGTCCAGTACCGCGACTCGATCATGCCGCTCCTCGATCTGGGCGGCTACTTCGGCGCGAGCGCCGCGGGCGGTGCGACCTCCGAAGAGGTCCAGGCCATCGTGGCCCAGCACGACGGACGCAGCGTGGGCCTCCTGGTCTCGGCCATCGAGGACATCGTGGAGACGGCGCTCGACTACAAGCGCGGACCCGACCGACGCGGGGTCCTCGGCTCCGTGATCGTCCAGGGCCGCGTCACCGAGATCCTCGATGCCGCGTCGGTCATCACCGACCTCGACCCTGCGGCGGCCATGTGAGCCACGCCCTGGAGCCCCAGCAACCCCGACCCAGGCCAGAGGCCACCACCATGAACCTGCCCACCCAGTACTGCACCTTCTACCTCGCCGGCCAGCACTTCGGCGTCGATGTCCTCGAGGTGCAGGAGATCCTGCGCTTCCAGGAGATGACCCGCGTCCCGCTCGCCTCGCCGGCGGTGAGTGGCCTGATCAACCTGCGCGGCCAGATCGTCACGGCGATCGACCTCCGTCGCCGGGTCGGCCTGCCCGACCGTGACGAGGGGGGACGCCTGCCGACCAATGTGGTCCTCCATTCGGACGGCGGCGCGGTGTCGTTCCTCGTCGATGAGATCGGGGATGTCATCGAGGTCGAGGAGTCTGCCTTCGAGCCTCCCCCGGACACCATGCCCGGTCACCTCCGCGAGCTGGTGACGGGTGTCTTCAAGCTCGAGGACCATCTGCTGCTGGTGCTCGACAGCGCCGCGGCGGCGGACCTCGACTCGCGCCGGCCCGTCGAGCTGGGGGCCTGAGCCCATGACGGCGCCCATTCGCGTCCTCGTCGTCGATGACTCCGCGGTCATCCGCGGCGCGCTCAGCCGCACCCTGGACGCCGCCGGGGGCATCGAGGTCTGTGGGTCGGCCATGGACGGCGAGCGCGCCCTCGCCCGCATCGAGGAGCTGGGACCCGATGTGGTCGTCCTGGATGTGGAGATGCCCGGCATGGACGGGCTCGAGACCCTGGACCACATCCGCCGTCGCTGGCGGGACCTGCCGGTCATCATGTTCAGCACGCTCACCGAGCGAGGAGCGCGCGTGACCACGGACGCCCTCTTCCGCGGGGCTTCGGATGTCTGCGCCAAGCCCACGAGCCTCTCGGGCCAGGGCGGAGCCCTCGAGCAGATCCAGCGCGAGCTGGTGCCGCGGATCCGCGCCCTGGCCGGTCGCCCGCTCACGCGCCCGCGTCCCACGGCGGCCCCGCGCCGGCCGAGGGTCGGCCTGCCGCGGGCTCCTCGCGTGCTGTTGGTGGGCAGCTCGACCGGGGGACCCGAGGCCCTCGCCAAGTTCCTGACGGCTCTCCCCGGCGACCTCGCCGTCCCGGTCGTCGTCGTGCAGCACATGCCGCCTACCTTCACGCGCCTCCTGGCGGAGCGCATCGACGCGCAGGCTGCCCTGCAGGTGCGCGAGGCTGCCGGAGGTGAGCGCCTCGAGCGCGGCCAGGTCTGGATCGCGCAGGGTGGCTATCACCTGCTCGTCCAGAGCGAGGCCGGGGCGCCGGTCCTTGCACTGGACAGCGGGCCGGAGGAGAACTCCTGCCGCCCGGCCGTGGACCCGCTCCTGCGCTCGGCGACGAAGGCCTACTCCGGCGGCGTGCTCGCCGTGATTCTCACGGGGATGGGGGCCGATGGCCTCGAGGGCTGCCGGGCCGTCGATGCGGCCAATGGTCAGGTGCTGGCCCAGGACCGGGAATCCTCGGTGGTCTGGGGAATGCCCGGCTATGTGACCGAGGCCGGACTGGCCGACTTCACAGGCACACCCGAGCAGCTGGCGGCTGAGGTGACCCGCAGGGTCGGCCGTGGAGCACTCGTGGCGCGTAGGACGGGGAGCTGAATCGAGCGTGGAATTTCGCAGCGAAGACCAAGCCTGGCTGGCGCAGTTCGTCCTGGACGAGCTCGGCATCGTCATCGGGGAGGGGAAGGGGAGCCTGCTCCAGGCGCGCCTGCTCCCGGTGATCCGGCAGTTCGAGCTGGACGGACCGACGGAGCTCATGAAGAGCCTGCGCGTCCTGCGCCAGGTCGAGGTCCGGCGGGCCGTGCTCGATGCGATGACCACGAACGAGACCTCGTTCTTCCGCGACCCGCAGTCCTTCGACAGCCTCCGTGAGCGCGTGCTCCCTGAGCTGCTCGAGGCGCGTCGCGCGGAGCGCGCCCTGACGATCTGGGTGGCTGCGAGCTCGAGCGGACAGGAGGCCTACAGCCTCGCCATGCTCCTCCAGGAGGTCATCCCGGACCTCGCCGCCTGGCGGGTGCGCATCGTCGCCACCGACATCTCCTCGGCCATGCTCGAGCGCACGCGCCAGGGCGTCTACAGCCAGTACGAGGTCAACCGCGGCATGCCCGCGCCGCTGCTCGTCAAGCACTTCGAGCGCCGCGGCGCCAAGTGGGCCGTCAAGGAGGACCTGCGCAAGATGGTTGAGGTGCGTGAGTACAACCTCGTGCGGCCGACCTCACCGGCGCCGCGGGCCGATCTGGTCCTGCTGCGCAATGTCCTCATCTACTTCGACCTGCCGACACGGCACCAGATCCTGGACCGTGCGCGCGCCGCGCTTCGTCCCGACGGCTACCTGGTCGTCTCGCGCACCGAGTCCCTCCTCGAGGGCCGGGACCTGTTCGAACCCGCCTTCGGCGGCTCGGGCGGAATCTTCTCTCCTCTTCGCACCTCCCCTGCGGGACGGCTCGCCTCCTGACACCTCCCAGAGCCCTCCGCGCACCCCTTCCTGAACCATGCGTGTACTGATCATCGACGACTCGCGAGCCATTCGCGTCATGCTCGGCCGGATGCTCACCGACCTCGGCCACGAGGTCGAGCAGGCGGCTGACGGCCGTGAGGCCCTGGACCACCTCGAGCGGTGCGGCAGCGACTTGCCGGACCTGATCCTGGTCGACTGGAACATGCCCGTGATGGACGGCTACTCGTTCCTGAAGGCGGTTCGGGGCCGAGGAGACCTGCGCGCGCTGACCATGATGATGGTCACCACCGAGGTCGAGTCCGAGCAGATGGTCCGCGCGCTCGCGGCCGGTGCCAACGAGTACCTCATGAAGCCCTTCGCCAAGGAGGACCTGCTGGCGAAGATCGAGCTCCTGTTCGGGAGGGCGGCATGAGCGGCCCCAGCCCCATGCTCCCCATGGAGGAGGAGCTCGAGGAGATCGTCGCTCTCGTGTGGCAGACGGTCCTTGGGGGGGACGCTCCTCCGCGCGCCCTTGCGTTCGAGGCCCCGGGGGAGGCGCAGGTCGCCGAGCTCGGCATCCATGGCGCCTGGAACGGGACCTTCGAGCTCGAGGCCGATCCCGCCTTCGCGCGGGCGGCGGCCGCAGCCCTGTTCGGGACGGACGGTGCAGATGCGGCTGAGCAGGAGGAGGCTGTGCGCGAGGTGGCCAACATGCTCGCGGGCAACGCCAAGGCGCTGCTGCCTGGACCCTCCACGCTGACCATCCCCGCGGTCCGCGGGCCCCATGCGCCGCATCGCGAGGCCACGCGCCTGGCCTACGGCGCCCCGGACACGGGGCAGTTCACAGTCACCCTCACTCCGGAATCGGGGTGGGGTGGAGGACCCGAGGCCAGTTCGTCCGGGTCCTGAATCCCTGAGCCAGGCGCCCTGCCGTGCATGGCGCGCGCTCCATCCAGACCAAGCCGAGAGAGAGGCGAATCATGAAGAAGATCCTGGTGGTCGACGACTCCAGCACCATGCGGAAGATCATTCGACGGACCCTGCGCCAGACCGGCCTCGCGTTCGACGATGTCCTCGAGGCTGAGAACGGCATCGAGGCCCTCAGCGTGCTCGCCGGCGATCCGGCGATCCGCGTCGTGCTGAGCGACATCAACATGCCCGAGATGAATGGGATCGAGCTCGTGACCCAGCTCCGCACGCAGCACGACGCCACCGCGCTCGGGGTCGTGATGGTCACGACCGAGGGCGGCGAGGCCATGGTCAAGACCGCGATGGAGCGTGGAGCCAACGGCTATGTGACCAAGCCCTTCACCCCGGATGCGATCAAGGACGCCCTGGAGGTGCACCTTGGTTGACACCCCGCTGTCTCCGGAGGCGACGCGTCAGCTCGCGCCCGAGGAGCTGATCGATGTGCTCAAGGACTGCGTCCGTGAGGTCTTCGTCTCCATGCTCTTCTCGTTCGACGCCGGGGACGCCTGCGAGCCCGAGGGTGACGCCATCGCTCCGGCGCTGCCGTCCGAGCCGGCCGGCTTCGACTGCGGCATCGAGGTCGAGTTCTCCGGCGCGGTCTCGGGTGCCGTGGTCCTGCGGGCGGGCCGCCAGGCCGCCGAGGAGATCACCCGCAGCATGCTGATGATGGAGCCCGACGAGGTCCTCGAGGACGAGGATGTGGTCGATGCCCTGGGCGAGTGCGTGAACCTGGTGGCGGGGACCCTCAAGACCCGCGCGCTGGATCCCCTGGGGACCTTCCAGCTGGCCGTGCCCGCGTCCCTGAACCCCGCCAGCGTGAACCCCGCGCTCGGGGATCGCGAGGTGGCCTCCGGGCGGCGCCAGGTCTATCGCCTGAGCCAGTGCTCGTTCTCGATGGAGATCTGGACCGACGCCGCGTCCGCGGAGGAGGCCTGAGCATGGCGGTGGTGCGTGCCCTTCCCTCGCGAGAGGAGCTGGCCCAGACCCTGCTGCGCAGGGTGGGCGAGGACCTGGGGCAGATCTGCGACCAGGAGGTGGCCCTGCGGTTCCTCGGGCTCGAGGAGCGCCACGAGCGCGCCGCGGGGCGCGACAGGGTCCACATCTCCTTTCGGCTGCGCTTCCGCGATGAGCGTCCGGGGGCTCCCAAGGAGTCGTGGGGGACCCTGCTGCTCCCCCTCGCCGAGGCCGTTGCCCTGGCCTGCTACCTGCTGATGGTTCCGGATGAAGCCGTGGCTGCCCACCGGAAGACCGTCACGCTCGACGAGACCACCAAGGACGCGATCATGGAGGTGGGCAACTTCATCGGCGGCGGCATCGACGCCTGCCTGCGCGGCCTCTTTGACGGCGCCGTCACCGCCCGCTTCGGCGGCTGCCAGGGCGTGCGCGCGGGCGTCCGGCCCGCTCTCCACTACCGTGAGGGAGACACCCTGCTGACGATCTCGGGCGAGGGGCGCGTGGCCGAGTTCCCCGCCTTCCCGTTCCTGCTGCTGCTGCCTCCGCTCGCTTAGGACGCGCGAGGCCCGCGCCCCTCGGCCGCGGCTCAGCCGCGGTCGAGGAGCAGGTGCCCGGTCTGCACCACTCGCGCGCGCCAGCCGGCGGGCACCCAGGTCGTGGCCGTGCCCTCGGCCACGATAGCCGGGCCCTCGAAGCGGGCCCCCGGCGGCAGCAGGGCGCGGTCGAGCACCGGGACCCGGCCCCTCTTCCCGCGGACCCGCACCTCCTCGACCTGCGCGGCGCGCGGCGCCCGTCGCGCGCGCGGCAGGGCGCTCGCCTCCGCTGGCGCCCGCGCCACCACCGTGCGGCTCCCCAGGTGCACCAGCTCGACCTCGCCGTCGGCAGGCGCCCAGCCGAAGCGCTCGGCGTGCAGGGCGCGGAAGGCCTGCTCCACGCCAGGCCCGTCGGCCAGGGCGAGCTCGTGGCTCTGCCCGTGGAAGCGCAGCTCGAGCACCCGCTCGAAGGTGCACGACCGCGGGCCGTGGCCCGCCGCGCGCATGCGGTCGCGCCCGAGGGCCTCCAGCTCGCGGAACGCCGCCGCTCGTCTGCGCGTCGACCACTGCGCGAGGGGCTCCAGCACCGTGCGCGCATGGTCCAGGGAGGTGGACGCGTGGACCATGCCCACCGCCGAGAGGACTCCTGCGTGAGCTGGGACCAGCACCCGGGGCATGCCGAGGTCCTCGGCGAGCTCCGCGGCGAGCAGGCCGCCGCCGCCGCCAAAGGCGACGAGCGTGAGGGCTGCCGGGTCCTTGCCACGCTGCATCGTCATCACCGACACGGCGCGGCGCATGGCCGCGCGGGCGACCTCGAGGGTTGCGGTGGCGGCCTCGACAGCGCTGCAGCCCAGGCTCGCTCCCAGCCGCGCGAACGCGCGCTCCACTCCGCGGCGATCCAGATCCAGCTCTCCGCCCAGGAAGCGGCCGCCGTCGAGGCGTCCGAGGAGGCAGAGCGCGTCGGTCACGGTCGGAACCTCGCCGCGGCCGTAGCAGATGGGCCCCGGGTCCGAGCCCGCGCTCCGCGGTCCCACCTGCAGGACGCCGGCCGTGTCGAGCGTGACGAGCGAGCCGCCACCGCACCCGATGGTGTGCACATCCAGGGCGGGCAGCGCGACGGGATGCCCGGCAACGGAGGCCTGGCCCGTCGAGCCGGCCAGTCCCGAGCGCGGGTCGTGGAAGGCCACATCCGTGCTGGTCCCGCCCATGTCCAGGGTGACGATCGCGCCCTGCTCCGCCTCGCGCGCCGCGCGCGCTGCGCCGACCACGCCGCCTGCGGGGCCGCTGAGCACCACGCGCGCGGGTTCGCGGGCGGCCAGGTCCGCCGTGATCGCGCCGCCCGAGCTCTGCAGCATCGAGAGCCTCCTCCCCTCGAGGCTGCCGCGGAGCCGCGCGAGGTACGCGCCCATGACCGGCACGAGCGCCGCGTTGACCAAGGCCGTGGACCAGCGCTCGACCTCACGGTGGAGGCCGAGGAGCGAGGCGCTCGTGGTCACAGGAAGGCCGGAGGCTCGCAGGGCGGCTGCAACCTCCTGCTCGTGCTCGGGCACCGCGTAGGAGTGGAGCAGGCAGACCGCGACGCTCTCTGCCCCGCTGCGGCGCAGCCGGCGCGCCAGGCGTGCGAGCTCGGCCGCGCCTGGGCGCCGGACGACCTCGACCGCGCCGCCCTCGCCCGGGAAGGCGCGTGCCTGCACCTCGTGGCGGTCCTCGCGCGCCGCCAGGGGAGCGGGGCGCACGGGATGCAGCGCGTACAGGTCGGGACGGTCCTGGCGGGCGATCTCGATCAGGTCGCGGAAGCCTGCGTTGGTCACCAGCGCGACTCGCGCCCCGCGCCCGGTCAGGAGGGCGTTGAGGCCGACCGTCGAGCCGTGCACCACCTCCACCTCCGGGCCTGGCGCGAGGCGCTCGACACCCTCGAGGACGGCGGCCTCGGGGGCAGCGGGGGTGGAGAGGACCTTCTCGACGCGCAGGCCGTCCTCGTCCTCCAGGACGAGGTCGGTGAAGGTGCCACCGGTGTCCACACCGAGGCGTCGTGACGGTCGAGGGCGGCTCACGCGGGGGCACTCTACGCTATGCTCTCTCGCCATGGCGCTGGCCCTGCTCCTCGCGTACCTCCTGGGCTCGGTGCCGTTCGGCCTCGTCCTGTCCAGGACCCTGGCAGGGGTCGACCCCCGCACCGTGGGCAGCGGCAACATTGGCGCGACCAACACGATCCGAGCGGCGGGCAAGCCCATCGGCCTGCTCGCCTTCGTCCTCGATGTGGGCAAGGGGATGGTGCCGGCGCTCGTGCTGGCCGATGACCCCGAGCTTGCGGCGTGCGCCATGGCCGCTGCGGTCCTGGGGCACTGCTTCTCCCTGTACCTTGGCTTCAAGGGCGGCAAGGGCGTGGCGACCATGGTTGGCGGCGTGCTGGCCCTGGATCCCCAGCTGCTGCTCGTGGGCGGTCTGGTCTGGGTGGGCACCCTGGCCCTCACGCGCTGGGTCAGCCTCGCCTCGATCCTCATGACGGCAGGCTTCGCCGTTGGCGCCGCGGCGCGCTTCGGGATCAGCGACCTGCGCGCGGTCGCACTCGGCGTGCTGGCGGTCCTCGTGCTGGGGCTCCACCGCGCGAACCTGGGTCGCATCCTCGCCGGCACCGAGCCGCGTGCCTTCAGCGGCGGCAGGGGTAAGGTCGAGGACGCGGCCAAGACCGAGGAGACGGACGTTGTCTGAGGCGCAGGTCCTGGTCCTGGGCGACGGCTCGTGGGGCACGGCCCTTGCCCTGTGCCTCGCGCGCAACGGCGTCCCGACGCGCGTGTGGGGCCGCAACCCCGAGCGCGCGCGCGCCATCATGGACGCGCACGAGAACGAGAAGTACCTGCCGGGCGTGGAGCTTCCCGCGGAGCTCGAGTTCACCGCGGACCCGGAGGCCGCCGCGCGCGAGGCGACCCTCGTCCTCTCCGTGGTCCCGACCCAGCACCTGCGCCAGAGCCTGGTTCCCTTCGAGGATGCCCTCGGCGGTGAGGTCCCCCTGGTCAGCGCGTCGAAGGGCCTGGAGGTCGACACCTTCCAGACCCCGACCGAGGTCCTGCAGGAGGTCCTCGGCGAGCGGCCCACCTGCGTCCTGACCGGGCCGAGCCATGCGGAGGAGGTGGCCAAGGGCCTGCCCGCCTCCCTGGTTGCCTGCGCCGAGGACCTGGCCCTCGCCGAGCGCGTGCAGGCCGCCCTCTCGAGCGAGACCCTGCGGGTCTACACCCACGGCGATCCCCGCGGCGCGGAGCTGGCGGCGGCCCTCAAGAATGTGATCGCCCTGGCCGCGGGCATCTGCGACGGCCTGGAGCTGGGGGACAACGCCAAGGCGGCCCTCATCACGCGCGGCGTCGTGGAGATGTCCCGCTTCGGCAGGGCGCGCGGCGCGGCGCCGGAGACCTTCTTCGGGCTTGCCGGCATCGGGGACCTCATGACGACCTGCTTCTCACGCCACTCGCGCAACCGCGCGGTGGGGGAGGCGATTGGCCGCGGGGAGTCCCTGGATCAGGTCCTCGCCCGGATGCACATGGTCGCGGAAGGGGTCTGGACCGTGCGCGCCCTGTTCGGCCCCGAGGCCGAGAGCGCCGGGACCTCCATGCCCATCGCCGAGCAGGTCTTCGCCTGCCTCTTCGAGGCCAAGGACCCGCGCGCCGCCGTGACCGACCTCATGTCCCGCTCTCCGCGCGAGGAGCTCTCGGGAGTGCTCGAGCCCTGAACCATGCTGCAGCTGCCCCTCGCCTCGAACACCCACCTGCTGGGTCTCCCGGTCCTGCCCGGCTTCATCGGGATGTTCCTGCTCACGGTGGTGCTCCTGCTCTCCGTGGCCTGGACGGGCCACAAGGCCCTGCGCAGCGCGCACCTCAAGCTGGTCGTGGTGACCGTGGTGTCCCTCGGGGTCACCATCGCCTTCGCCGAGCGCCTGGGCCGCAGCTATGACCTGAAGGCGGCGGGGCGGATCTACCCGATCCACCTCTTCCTCGCGAAGACGGCGACGGCCTCCTACCTGCTGCCGGTCGTGACCGGCATCGCAACCCTGCGAAGCCAGCGCTGGAAGTCCCTCCACGGGAAGATCGCGCTGCTCGTGATCCTGCTCACGGTCTCCGCGGCGGTCACCGGGACCTGGATGATCCTCCAGGCGCCCCTCAAGCCCGCCTGAGCAGGGGGGAGCGCGCGCCTCGCGCGCCTCAGGGGAGCGTCCGCAGCAGCGCCTCGAGGCGCTCGGAGAAGAGCAGCGGGAGCGCGAGGACCAGGCCGTTCGCGAGGATCGGGATGCTCGCCAGGAAGATCCAGACATCCTTCGCCCGCACGGTGAAGAGGCCGAGGGCCAGTCCGGCCAGGGCCGGGACGGCTGAGATCCAGCCCAGGGTGCGGATGGAGGGCAGGGCCTGGGGGGCCCACTGGGCCAGGGCCAGGGCCGCCCACCAGACCCCCCAGCCGGCCGAGGCACACACCATGGAGCCCATCCAGCTCCGATGCCGAGGCCTCACGGGGGGGACCCGCTCCTGGGTGCGCAGGGGACGAACCATGGACAGGGAGAGCAGGTCGGCGCGGTGTGTGCGGGAAGAGCCCGAGGGAGGCGCCCTGGGGCGATTGACGGTCGGCCCCCGCCTGCGTAGAGTACTCGCCCTTCGGTCGGGGCGTGGCGCAGCCTGGTAGCGCGCTGCAATGGGGTTGCAGAGGTCGGAGGTTCAAATCCTCTCGCCCCGACCATCTCCGCTCTCAAGGGGCGGATGACGCTCTTGGGAGCAAACGCGGCTCCAAGGCTCCTGACTCCGCCTTCGGCGAGGGATCCGGGCGCCGCGCGCCTCTCGGCCCTGGCGTCCGGGATCCTCCTGGCGGGGAGCCGTATCCGCAGGGCGGGAGCCTTGAGGGCCATGGAGCGCCCCGCCGCGTGCCAACGAGAGTCCCTGGGAGCCGGTTTCCCGGGCGAGGACGGGGCGCGCTGGCGCTGGCGGCGGTGGCCCAGGCTCATGCACCGGGCATGCGGGGGCCTGCTGCGCGGCATCACAGTGAACGGGCCCTCTGGATGGGGCCTGGGAGGCAGCGGGGACCTGCGCTCCGACTGCCTTGGGGCCACAAGGGCTGCGCGGGCTTCACGGGCAGCGAGGCCTCTCCGGCCCCTCATTGGCACGAGGAGTGCGTCCGGCCCATGTGAACGGCGTTCACACGCAGGCGGCGGCTTCTTTGCATTGAACGGCAATTCTTGAGCCTGTCATTAGGGGGAGTTGAGAGGATCATCAAGAGATCGTGAAGACCCGTAGAAGTGCGGGCTCAGTTGACCTCTTCTTCATAGATTTCGCGCCTCGGAAGCCTCCTACCACGGGCCCGAGAACACCTGATCCATGAAGCTCACTCAGCTCCTTCCGTCTCTCCTCTGTTCCCTCGCGGGCCTGGCAAGCCTGGCCCCCGCCCAACAGGAGGAGGTGACCCTCGAGAGTCTCCAGGCGCAGATCGACTCCCTCCGCGCCGAGCTGCAGGACGCAGCCACCAAGGGGGGCGAGCCGTCCGTGCGCGTCTTCGGGCGCGTGCACGCGGACACCTGGGCGTTCGCAACCCCCGAGTGGGGCGATGACGACCTGGGCAAGAATGTGCCCGTGGACAACACCTCCTTCCTGCGCCGCGCGCGCTTCGGGATGAGCGGGAAGATGGGCACCTCAGGCCACTTCAAGTCGGAGGTCGACTTCGGCAGCCCCGACAACCTGGCCATGAAGGATGTGTATGTGGGCCTCAACGGGATCCCGATCCTCCAGACGGTTCGTGTCGGCAACCAGAAGCGGCCCTACGGCCTCGATCACCTCAACTCGTCCAACTCGAACGTGTTCATCGAGCGGCCGTTCGTGGTCGAGGGCTTCAACCAGGACGCTCGCCGCCTCGGCGCCGCGGCCTACGGCGTGAGCGCCGACCAGTCCTGGAACTGGCGCTACGGCCTCTACTTCATGGACGGCGCGTTCGCGACCGAGGGGCGCATCGTCGACGACAACGCCGACACCGAGGTGGCGGCTCGTCTCGCCCGGACCGTCTGGTACGAGGACGGCGGCCGCAACTACCTCCACCTGGCAGTGGCCGGCAGCCTCGCGGACATCGAGAACGGCGTCCGCTACCGCACCCGCCCCGAGTCCCGGACCCAGGGCCGCTGGCTGGACGCCAACATCACCGACGCCGAGAGCGCTGCCCTGGCCGGCGTCGAGGCGGTCTGGAACCAGGGGCCGACCCAGGTGACGGCGGAGTGGATGCAGACCCGCGTGGGGCGCGCGGGCGGGCAGTCCGGCCCGAGCCTCGATGGGGGCTATGTCTATGTCTCGCACTACCTGACTGGCGAGTTCATGCCCTGGAAGCGCAAGACGGGCATCCTCGGGCGACCGGAGCCCAACTCACCGGGGCTGGGCGGCGCCTGGCAGGTGGCCCTGCGCTACTCATGGGCGGACTTCACCGATGGCGGGATCGAGGGGGGCGCCGCCGAGTCCGTGACCCTGGGCCTGAACTGGCTCTGGACCGCGCACTCCAACCTGCAGCTCAACTACATCCGCGGGAGCCTCTCCGAGCGCGACGAGGAGGGCGACTACGATATGGTCGGCTTCCGCCTCCGCTACGACTTCTGAGCCTGCCCCCTGCGCTGGCAGGGAGCTCGAGGGGGCCGGGCCCGCGCCTGTCGCGGTCCCGGCCCCCTCTGCGTTGCAGGGCTCAGAAGCCCATGCTCAGGGTCACATAGAAGTTGCGGCCGGGCTGGTTCAGGCCCGACCCGTGGATGCGGTAGTCCTCGTCGGCGAGGTTGTCGATTCCGACCAGCAGCTGCAGGTCATCGCTCAGGCGCCAGCCGGTGTGGAGGTCGGCGACCATGTAGGCCGGCGTGCCTCCAGGGGGGATCCGGGAGCTGTCTCGCTCGTCCGAGGTGTTGAGGCGGTCAGCCTTCGCCGCGTACCGGAACACGAGCTCGATCCAGTGCCTGCTGGCCGGGTGGGTCCAGCGCGTTCCGGCCATGACGCTGAGGGGCATCAGGCGCGTGATGGTCTCGCGTGCGAGGACCGGCTCCGAGGTGGGGAAGGTGTCCTGGTAGCCCTCCATCCAGGTGGCGTTGCCGAACACCTCGAGGGCGCTGCCGACGCGCTGGCTGAGGCCCGCCTCGAGGCCCCAGACATAGCCGTCCCCGACATTCGCCTTCGACACCACCACATCGCCGTCGGGGTTGGTGGCGCCGGTCGGGATGCGCACGATGCCGTCCTCGATCTGGGTGTAGAACAGGGCGACCTGAGCGCTGCGGGTGGCGGTGCGCTGCTTGAGGCCGACCTCCCAGCTCGTGGTGAACTCGGGCTCGAGGTCCGGGGCGGCCACCTCGAACTCGTTCGACCGCGCGCTGTCGAGGCGGGTCAGGTCGGAGAGGTTCGGGGCACGGAAGCCCTGGGACACTCCCCCGAACAGACGCACGGCCGGACCGTCGAGGTCGTAGCCGAAGCGGGCGGAGCCCACCAGGCTCTGCCAGTCCTGCTCGATGGAGGTCGCCGTCTCGGTCACCGGATCGAGCACCTGCCCAGCGTCCACGGCGGCGTGGTTCAGGCGCGCGCCCACGGTGAGGTCGAGGCGCTCCGTCACCTGCATCCGATCCTCCGCGAACAGGCCCGCGGTCAGGTACGAGGAGTCGTCCGCGACCGGGCCCTGGATGTCGTCCTTGGGCTGCTGGGCGGCTCCCTTGTCCAGGAACGACGACACGCTGTCCCGATAGGCGTCCACGCCCATGGTCCAGGTGCCCAGGGCCGAGCCGAGCGTGAAGTGCTGGAAGAAGCCCAGGGTCTCCACGGTGAAGCCCTGGGCCTCCTCAGCGCCGCTGGACTTGGTGCGATCCCGGCGCTCTGCCTGGCGGTGGTGGGACAGGCTGGTCGTGGAGGAGTCGAACACTCCGAAGGCGTCCTGGGAGCGCAGCTGGACATAGGTGAGGTCGCGCTCCTGGTCGAGGTCGCGGCGCAGCTCGTTCCCCACGGAGAGCCCCTCCCAGTCCAGGCCGTTCACGGTCTTGTGGGTCCGGGGCACATCGTCCTGTCGCACCCGCTGGTGGGCGATCGTGAGCTGGCTGCCGTCCTCCAGGTAGTGCTCGAGCTTCACATCGGCGTCGAACTCGTCGTAGCCGGTGCCAGGCTGGAGACCCACCTCGCGCCCACCCTCGAGGTCGCCGAAGTTCTTCCAGGTCACGCCGACCAGCACGCCAGTGTCCTCCTGGTTGGTGATGCTCGACTCGATGCGCTGCTGGTAGGAGCTCTCCGCGCTGGCCCAGCGGGCCTCCGTGCGGAAGCCCAGGCCGGTCTCCCACGCGAAGGGCGTGCGGGTCAGAACATTGACGGTTCCGCCGAGCGAGTCGGACCCCCACAGCACCGAGGCGGGTCCCTTGACCACCTCGAGTCGGTCCACATTCCAGGAGTCGATGGTGTTCCAGTACTGGTTGGGACCCGACCGGAAGACCGAGTTGTTCAGGCGCACGCTGTCCACCAGGGCGAGGTTCTGGAACCCGGTGAAGCCGCGGATGTAGGGAGAGGCCTGCCCGTACCCGGTCTGCTGGACGAGGATCCCCGGCACATCGCGCAGGGCCAGCGCCCAGATGCGGTGGTTGCGCTCCTGCAGGAGCTCTGCCGGAACGACCTCCAGGGACCAGGGGACCTCCTGGCTCGGGGTCGCGGTCTGGTTGGGGGTCACCACCAGCACATCCTCGACCTCGTCCTCAGCCGGGGGAGGCGGGGGCGCATCCTGGCGCGCCACCGCGGAGGGGGTGAGGAGCGGGGTGACGAGGGCGAGTGCGGGGACGAGGGGACGCGTGCGCACGGGGAAGGGTGCTTCAGGAGTGGGGGGCCAGGGGGGGAGGGGCCCAGGAGGATGGGGCCCGTCAAGGCCCCAGTGAACGCTCAGCCCGGGGCCCGGTTCACGGGAACGGGACGCTTCCGCCAGGAACCGCCGGTCCTGGCCGGCGTGAACCCAAGGCCCGTCCCGCGCGTACCCTGGAGGCCATGGCCCTCCGCCCCCGGTGGACAGCCCCCCTCCGGCCGGGGGCCCTTGCTGGCTCCGCCGTCGTGCATGTGGGGCTGGCTCTGGGTCTTGTGGGCTGGTGGGCGCTGCCGGAGCGCGTGGCGCGCGGGACCCAGGCCCCGATTCGTATCGAGCCGTCCGCGCCCGCTCCGGAGGTGGTGGCGGAGTCGCTCGAGCCCCGGGTCGAGCGCCTCGAGCAGCCCCCCGAGTCCGTGGAGGCCTTCCTTGCCGAGACGCGCCCCGTGGACCTCGATGCCGAGCCGCTCTTTCCCGAGGAGCCCCTCGAGCCCCTCGCCGAGCCGCGCTGGGAGGGCCCCCTCGAGACCGCCCCGCCCGACCTCCTCCTCGCCGCGCGCCCTCGCCGCGCCGAAGCATCTGCGGAAGAGCCCACGGCAGAGCCGGCCGATGAGCCCGCCTCCGAGCAGGCCCAGGCCGCGGCGCCAGAGAGCGCCGCGACTGCTGCCGAGCCCCGCGGCCTCGAGGTCGAGAGCAGCGCCCCGGTGGAGGTGCCCGGGGCGTGCGAGCCGCCCAGCTACCCCGAGGCGCTCTCCCGACGCGGGCTCGAGGCGCGCGTGAGGCTCGCCATCACGGTGGCCCCGGACGGGCATGTGAACGGCGTCGAGATCCTCGAGTGGAGCGGGCATCGTCCCCTCGTGGAGCGCGCCGCCCAGGCCGTCCTGACCTGGCGGTACACGCCCGGGAGGCGCGACGGCGAGGCCGTCGAGTGGGTGGTAGAGAAGACGATCGTCTTCGACCCCGGGTCCAACCGCTAGCCGCCGGCCGGGCCCTGCTCGAGGCGCGCGGCGAGGACGCTGGAGGCGTGCTCCTTGGGGTCACCCAGGAACAGGACCTCACCCCCGAGCTCCTCCACAAGCTCACGCTCGGGCACCGTGTCCGGCGTGCGGTCCGTTCCCTTCAGCAGGGCGTCGGGCCGCAGCAGGCGCAGCAGGTCGTGCGCGGTCTCCGCGGCGAAGCTCGTGACGAGGTCCACGGTGCGCAGCTCTGCGAGCAGCTCGGCGCGCTCCTCCAGCGGAACCAGGGGCCGGCCCTCACCCTTGAGCGCCCGCACGCTGGCGTCCGTGTTCAGGGCAACCACGACCAGGTCCACCGCGCGCCTCGCATCCGCGAGCAGCCGCGCGTGCCCCACATGCAGCAGGTCGAAGCAGCCCACCGCCACGCCCACCCTCAGGCCCTCGCGCCGCGCGGCGAGCCACTCCGCGGCCGCCGTCGCATCGAGCAGGACGGCAGCCGTCACAGGAAGGGATCCTCCACCTCGAGCGCGTCTGGCAGCGGTGCGTCGGGGTCTGCGACCAGTCCCTCGATCCACCAGTTCACCGAGTGGTAGAGGCAGGTCACCTGGGCGCACTCGGTGGAGGCATCGAAGGTGTCGAGGAGCGCCGCGGTCGAGGCGCGGGAGGCCTCGCCGGCCTCCCCGTCGGCCCACGCCCGCGCTGCGCCGATGCGTGCCTTGTCCACCCCGCGGTGGGCGGGGCAGTTGAACAGCCCAAGGGGCGACAGGACCTGGCGCAGGGCCTGCATGTGGCAGGTCCGCGGCTGGCGGGTGGCCTCCTCCCAGCTGCCCTGCTCGAGCAGCCGCAGGTTGATCGACTCGAAGACCTGGAACTCCCCGTCGGCCAGCTCCTTCGCACGCTCGACCTCGGTGCGGATGCGCGCGGCGACCTCGGCCACATGGGCCTCCATCGAGGCCGGATCCATCACCTCGGCCCCATCCTCCGTGCGCGTGAGGACCGGCTTGAAGCCGATGTAGTGGAACCCGCTTGCCTTGGCTCGCTCGGCCGCCAGCACGATCTCGTCGATGTTCTCGAAGATCTGCTCGTCGTCCCGCTGCGCGCCCTCCCAGGTGACGATGTAGCTGTAGCCCAGGGTGACCTCGGGGCCGGCCGCTCGGATCGCAGGGGCGTGAGCGCAGATCGCATCCAGGTCCAGCTGCGGATCGTTCGGGCGGTGCATGGCCCGGAACAGCTCGTTCGAGCCGGAGTCGAGGCTTAGCCGGATCCAGTCGCCCTTTCCCATCAGGCGCGCGGCCTCGACCAGCCGCTCGCCGCGCGAGCCGTTGGAGACGATCGCCACCGCGAGGCCGAGCTCGGCCTTGAGCAGCCGCACCGTGTCGAGGAAGAGCGGGTGCAGGGTGGGCTCACCTCCGCCGATCAGAATCACGGAGGCCAGGCCCTCGGCGGCCATGGACCGCAGGGAGGCGAAGAGGTCCTCCGCCGCGTGGCGCTCGCGCCCGTTGAGCACATCCCAGTCGATGCAGTGCGTGCAGCGGAAGTTGCACGCGGTCGTGAGGTCCAGGTTGATCGAGATCGGGGCGCGACGCGGGGGGGCAGGCTCTTGCAGTCCCGCCTCGCGCGCGGAGCGGACCTCTCGCCGCCAGGCCACATAGGTTGCCAGGGTCTCGTGGGCGGCTGGCCCACGCAGCTTGCGCGCGAAGTCGTGGATCGCGTGGGTCATGGGAGGCCGGCGTCGAAGGTGGCGAGCAGCTGGGCCAGGAGGTGGGCGCGCTCGACCAGCGCTCCGGTGGAGGGAGGGGGCGCGGCGCCGGACAGGGTAGCGGCGAGCGTGGCGGTCACGCTGGCGATGTGCTGGGTGAGGGGGTCTGGAAGCGGCAGGCTCCGCTCCGGGCCCTCGAGGCTCATGCGGTAGCTCGCGGGGTCGATGCGACGATCCACTCGGGCCCCGTCGAGGGCGTACCAGGCCGGCTTGGGGCTCACCTCCGCGGGATCCAGCAGCACCTCGACCTCCGTGCGCCCGTGCGGCCCCTGGACCACGCACTCGAGCGCGTACCCCGCCCGCCAGGGGCGGATGCCAGCGGCCGCGAGGCTGAGTTCGGCGGCCCTCCCGTCGCGCGCCCCGTGGAGGGCCTGCAGCAGGCTGAGCGGATGGGAGAGTGCATCCTCGAGCAGCTTGCGCCCCCTGCCCTCGGGCGTGAGGCCCATGGCGAAGGTGCGCGGCACGGCTCCCGGCGTACGCCCGAGGACGGCCCAAGCCGTCTCGAGCGTGCAGGGCCACTGGCAGTTCTCGAGGAGGGCCAACCCCTGCTCCCCGAAGGCCGCCGCGAGGGCCTCGACCTCTGCGGCCGGCCCCAGGGAGAGAGGCTTCTCGCAGAGCGCGTGCAGACCGCGTTCCAGGGCCGCTTCGAGGCCCTGTCGATGGGCTCCCGGGGGCGTCAGGATCGCGAGGGCCTCGAGTCCCAGGTCCGCCGCGAGCAGGGCCTCCAGGCTCGAGAAGCCCTCACAGGCCACGCCCTGGCTGGCGAGCAGCGCGCGCGTAGGGGCAACGGTCTCTGCGCGCGAGGTGCAGAACGCGACCACCTCGGCGCCCGCGGCCTGCAGGTCGCGCGCAACGAACGGACCGAGTCCCTGTCGCGTGCGGCCGGCGCCGACCAGGCCGATGCGCGGGCTCCCCATCACGCGCCCGAGGCGGGCCTCGCGCCCAGGGAGTCGTGCCGCGCGCTCCATTCCTCGGGGAGCTCGTGGACCCAGGCATCCAGCTGGGGCAGGTAGCCCAGGTGATCCGCGAGGCGCTGGAGGGCGACCTCGGTCTTCAGGTCGGGGATGCGGCCGTCGCGGCAGGCGCGCAGCGCCTCGCGCAGATCGAGGACCTGCGGCCGGCCCCACTCCTCCATGACCGAGCCGTCCCCCGTCACCTCGTCCGCTCCAAGCACGGCGACCGCCCCCTCTTCGACCTCGCCTGCCTGGAACAGGACCTTCTCGTCGCCGGTGCCAGGGCTGGCGAAGCTCCCCTCGCCAAGGCTCGCCATGGCCTCGGCCGCGATCTCGAGCCCCACCTCCTCGCGGGCCTCCGCCGCGGCGCGTCGGGCGTGGCCGACGGGGCCCGGGCCGTCCTCGGGCTCTACGAGGCCGGCGACGACCTCGAGCAGGGTCAGGTAGTCGCGCGGATCGGTGAGGGCGGGGGTGCGGGTGCGCCGGAGGTAGACGGGCACGCGCGGTGCCTCGCGCAGCACGACCTGCACGCCCCTCGGTCCACGCCGGGCCCACAGGGCCGCAACCACCGCGTCGCTGCCCCGGCGCCGCACGACATCGCAGGGATAGGGCTCAGACAGAGTTCCGTCGGCGTAGCGGTTTCGGACCACGAGCCGCTCGAGCCTCAGGAATCCCTCGTCCAGCCTGCTAGTCGCGGTGCGGTCCTCCACGACCTCGATCGCCATGAGGGCGGGCGACGGGGTGGGACGGTCCTGCATCGGAGGCCCCTGGGGAGGGGGCGCCTTGAGTCTAGCGCCGGCGCCGCGCACACAGTCCGGCTCCAGGCCGTGGGCGCAGCCATCCGCCCGCCCGCCTTCGGCTCTCCCTCTCCCGTGGGGCTGCCCCTGCGTGACGCGGCCCCGGCGCGCGAGGGCGCTAGTTGCCGCCTGCGATCAAGCTCACGAGCTGGTCGACGATGGCCGCGCGGCGGCCCTCATCACGGTCGCAGACCCGCGCGCCGCACATGCCCTGCATGCCGATCAGGAAGACCTCGGCGAGGAGCTCGGGGTCCCGACCAGCGCGAGCAGTGCCGTCTGCCTGGGCGCGCTCGATGGTGGTGGCGAGGATTCCCCGCATGCTCGTCAGGAAGGCGTCCACGCGCTCCGGCACGCCGGGGACCTCGAAGCCCTGGCCCAGGGTGGTCCGCAGCACGAGGCAGGAGGGGGGATGGCCCTCGGGGGGGGGCTCGACCTGGCTCGTCGCCATCGCATGGAGCTGGTCGAGGGCGGGGCCCGCGGCGAGGAATCCCTCGACCTCCTTCAGCCGCCGCGCGGTGTAGTGGTCGAGCGCCTCGAGGAACAACTCGGCCTTGGAGCGGAAGGCCGAGTAGAGGTTGGCCCGGTGCATGCCCGTCCGGTCCACCAGGATCTGAATGCTGGCCCCCTCGTAGCCGCGCTCCCAGAAGGCCCGCATTGCCTCCTCGAGCGCACGACTGCGGTCGGGGGAGGTGGAGGTCGGGGAGGTCGAGGTCTCAGGGCTGGCGCTCATCTTCGGTCACGATGCGGACGGTCAAACGATCGGTCGAGGTCCTGGTCCGCACAGCGCTTGGACGAGCTCGGCCAGGTCCCTGGAGTATGGTCATCGCAAAAGCGGGAACTCCAGTTCACCCATTTTGGGCCCAGTACGCCCATTTCGCAAGTGAAAAATACAGGATCTCCCCTACGCCTGGCGGCGTAGCCCATGGGGGGCCTCTGGCGCAGGCCTCGCGTCCCTCGGATGCGCGCACCGGTCGCAGAGGCAGGGACTCGCGCTTGGCCCGCAGGGATCTACAATCCGCGATTCTCCTCCCGGTCGCGCTGGTCGCCAGCGCCCCGGACCCCTCCCCCGGCCGCCGCCCCCCAAGAGCTCTCGTGTCCGCTCCGAGCCACCTCCTCCCGTCCGACTCCTTCGCCCCTCGCCACCTGGGCCCCGGTCCCGACGACCAGGTCGAGATGCTCGCGGCCATCGGCTGCTCCTCCGCGGAGGAGCTCGTGGCGGAGACGGTCCCCGGCTCGATCCGCATGGGGCGCGAGCTGGAGCTGGAGGCCCCCGCGGGAGAGGCTGAGACCCTCGCGCGTCTCCACGCGCTGGCCCGCGAGAACGCGCCGCTGCGCTCGTTCATCGGGCAGGGCTACTACGGCACGATCACGCCACCGGTGGTGCTGCGCAATGTGCTCGAGAACCCGGCGTGGTACACGCAGTACACGCCCTACCAGGCCGAGATCAGTCAGGGCCGCCTCGAGGCCCTGCTCGTCTACCAGACCATGGTGTCGGACCTCTGCGGCCTGCCCCTGGCGAACAGCTCGCTCCTGGACGAGGCGACCGCCGCAGCCGAGGCCATGAGCCTGTGCTGGGGAAGCGCGCGGCAGAAGCGCGATCGCTTCTTCGTGAGCGCGAGCTGCCACCCGCAGACCCTCGCCGTCCTGCGCACCCGTGCCGAGGCCATCGGCATCACGATCGAGGTGGGGGACCCGCGCACCGCGGACCTCTCCGGAGCCTGCGGCGTGCTGGAGCAGTACCCCGGAACCCGCGGAGAGGTTGAGCCCCTCGCGCCCCTCGCCGAGCGCGTCCACGAGGCCGGCGCGCTGCTGGTCGTGGCCACCGACCTGCTCGCCCTGACCGTGCTCGAGTCGCCTGGGCACGCGGGCGCGGATGTGGCCGTGGGCACCTCCCAGCGGTTCGGTGTCCCCATGGGCTACGGCGGTCCCCACGCGGCGTTCTTCGCGACGCGCGAGGAGTTCAAGCGCCTCGTCCCCGGCCGGATCATCGGCGTCTCGAAGGACGCTCAGGGCGGTCGTGCCCTGCGCATGGCCCTCCAGACCCGCGAGCAGCACATCCGCCGCGACAAGGCCACGAGCAACATCTGCACGGCGCAGGTCCTGCTGGCGATCATGGCCGGCATGTACGCGGTGTGGCACGGTCCGGACGGGCTCGAGCGCATTGCGCGGCGCGTGCGCGGGCTGACCCTCGGCCTGCGGGCAGCCCTGGCCGCGGGTGGCCTGGACAGCGGCAGCCACGAGGTGTTCGACACGCTTTGCGTCGACCTGGGCGCCGAGCGCGCCGACGAGGTCCACGCGGCGGCCCGCGCCGCGGGCTTCAACCTGCGCGAGGTTGATGCCCGCACGGTCGGCATCAGCGTGGACGAGACCACGCGCATCGAGGACCTCGACGCCCTGCTCGCCGTCCTGGTGGGCCCGGACGCCCGCCTCGAGGGTCACCTGGAGGCCGAGCCGACGGCGGTGGCCGAGGCCGTGCGGCGGGCCACGCCGTACCTGACCCACGAGGTCTTCTCGAGCTACCACGCCGAGCACGAGATGCTGCGCTGGATCCACCGGCTCGCAGCCAAGGACCTGTCGCTCACGACCTCGATGATTCCGCTGGGCTCCTGCACCATGAAGCTCAACGCGACCAGCGAGATGATCCCGGTCACCTGGCCCGAGTTCGCGAACATGCACCCGTTCGCTCCCCAGGAGCAGGCCCGCGGCTATGCGCGCCTGCTCGACGACCTTGAGGTCTGGCTGGCCGAGATCACCGGCTTCGCCGGGGTGAGCCTGCAGCCGAACTCAGGCTCCCAGGGCGAGTACGCGGGCCTCCTGGTGATCCAGGCCTACCACCGCTCGCGCGGAGACGCCCACCGCAATGTGTGTCTGATCCCGACCAGCGCCCACGGGACCAACCCGGCCTCGGCGGTGATGGCGGGGATGCGCGTGGTGGCCGTGGCCTGCGACGGGGATGGCAATGTGGACCTCGCCGACCTGCGCGCGAAGGCCGAGCAGCACCAGGACCACCTGGCGGCCCTGATGGTGACCTACCCCTCGACCCACGGCGTGTTCGAGGCGGCCATCGCCGAGATCTGCGAGGTCGTCCATGCCCACGGCGGCCAGGTCTACATGGACGGGGCCAACATGAACGCCCAGGTCGGTCTGTGCCGGCCCGGTGACTTCGGGGCGGATGTCTGCCACCTGAACCTGCACAAGACCTTCTGCATCCCGCACGGCGGCGGCGGCCCCGGCATGGGGCCCATCTGTGCGGTCGAGCACCTGGTGCCGTTCCTGCCCAGCCACCCCGTGATCGAGATGGGCGGCGAGCAGGCCTGCGGGACGGTGTCGGCAGCCCCCTGGGGCAGCCCTGCGATCCTGCCGATCTCGTGGATGTACATCGCGATGATGGGGCCGGTGGGGCTGCGCCGCGCCACCGAGGTGGCGATCCTCAACGCCAACTACATGGCCAAGCGCCTGGAGGAGCACTTCCCGATCCTCTTCCGCGGGGCGAACGGCCGCGTCGCGCACGAGTTCATCGTCGACATGCGCCCGCTCGAGAAGGTCTCCGGCATCAGCGGCGAGGATGTCGCCAAGCGCCTGATGGACTACGGCTTCCACGCGCCGACCATGTCGTGGCCGGTCGCCGGGACGCTGATGATCGAGCCCACCGAGAGCGAGTCTCGCGCGGAGCTCGACAGGCTCTGCGACGCCCTCATCGCGATCCGCGAGGAGATCCGCCGCGTCGAGACGGGTGAGTGGTCGCGCGAGGACAACCCCCTCGTACACGCCCCGCACACCAGCGCCGTCGTCACGG
The DNA here is from genome assembly GCA_016779225.1 of Planctomycetota bacterium. GTDB lineage: Bacteria > Planctomycetota > UBA1135 > UBA1135. The sequence continues at coordinate 17,498 of JADHNZ010000017.1, read as the reverse complement.
CGACCGAGTGGGAGCACGGCTACTCGCGCGAGGTGGCAGCCTTCCCGGCGACATGGACGCGCGAGCACAAGTACTGGCCGACGGTCGGCCGCGTGGACAACGGGTTCGGCGACCGCAACCTGGTCTGCACCTGCCCGAGCGTCGAGGAACTGGCGGAGGCCGGAGCCGAGCAGGCCGAGGCCTGCGCGGCGGTCTGAGCATGCTCGTCGTCTTCGACGGTCACGCCATCCACAAGGCGTTCCACGACCCGGAGACGGGGACCCTGGACCTGTGGTCGGCGGAGGCCGACGGCGAGGGCAGCGCGGTGGCGTGGGGCGACGGGCTGGTGCTCGTCGCCGACGAGGACGGGACCTTCGCGCATCTCTCGCTCGAGCCCGCCGCGTTCGAGACGCTGGCCGCGGCGCCGAGCCGGCCGGCCGAGGCCCCGCGGGCCGTGGAGGCCGGGGTCGAGCTGTGCCCCGAGGAGGCTCCCGCGCTCCTGTTCGACGGCACCGAGGGGACCCTGCGCCTGCGCTTCGGCGGCTTGGAACCCCTCGAGTGGGCCCGCCTGGGGGACAGCCTGGTGTGGCTTGGGATCGACGGAGATGCGCGCCTCGCGGCGCTGGTGGTCGAGGGCGTGTCGCGCGACCCAGGCAGCCGCGCCCAGTCCACCTGGCTCGCGGAGCAGGGGATCGGGTGACCGCGGCCGTCGAGCTCTTCCTGCGTGACGCCGCGGCGACCCTGAGGGAGCACTCCCGACGGATCGCGCGCGCGGCGCAGGTCCTGCCCGCGGGCGACCTGTGGTGGCGACCCCACCCGGATGCCTTGGCCTTCGGCACGGTCCTCGCGCACCTCGAGGGCAATGTCCGGCAGTGGATCCTGAGCGGCCTCGGGGATGCCTGCGACCATCGCGACCGCGCCGCCGAGTTCGACCAGCGCGAGGGGGACGACCTGCTCCTGCTCGCTGCCCTCGCCGTCACCGTGGAGGAGGCGGCCAGCCTGATCGAGGAGCTGCCCTCCGAGGAGGCCGCCCGCCCGCGCCGGATCCAGGGGTTCGAGACCACGACCCTCGGCGCGGTCCTGCATGTGGTGGAGCACTTCGCGTGGCACGCGGGCCAGGCCGTCTGGATCGCGAAGGCGCGGGCCGGTGCCGGGCACGGCCTGGCGTTCTACGACGACGCGGCCCTGGACGGGCTCACGAACGACTGAGGGGCCGGTCCCTACGCGAGGTCGAGCAGGCCCAGCAGCCGGTCGCGCACGCTGGTGGCGCCGACCACGCCGCCAGCGGGCTCGGGGCTCGCCTCGGACCACGGCTCCGAGCAGAGCCAGACCGGCCCCCGCTCGGGCGTGCGGGGCAGGCGCCCGTGGCTGCCTCCCACGAGCTCGGCCTCGAGGGGGATCACATCCATCAGGTAGCGCATGCCGAGCTTCTTCTGGGCCAGGCGGCGAGCCACCCTGAGGGCGGGGAAGCGCAGCGCCGGATCCGCGAACATCTCGCAGGGGTCGTACCCCGGCTTGCGGTGGATGTCGACGGTGCGCGCGAAGTCGGGCTCGTCCGCGGGGTCCGACCAGTAGTAGTAGGTGAACCACGCGTCCGGCTCGGCCACGGCCACCAGGTCGCCTGCGTTCGGGTGGTCCAGGTGCCACGCGGCGCGCTCCGGGCCGCCAGCGACCGCGTCGACGCCCGGGAGACCCTCCAGCACCTCGCGAGCCGCGGCGTGCGAGGCCGGGTCCCGCGTGTACACATGGGCCAGCTGGTGGTCCGCAAGGGCGAACGCTCCGCTTGCGTACACATCGAGGGTGTCGCCACCCGGGCCCGAGCGCGTGACCAGCAGGCCCGCCTCGCGCAGGGCGCGGTTCACATGCACCGGCCGCGAGACGGGGTCGATCGCGTACTCGCTGAGGACCACGGTCGTCGCGCCCGCGCGGTCCGCGGCCGCCACCAGCTCGCCCACGAGCCCGTCGAGCTCACGGAGCGCGCGCAGGCTGCGCGGGTCCTCGGGGCCGTACCGCTGGTGGTCGTAGTCCAGGTGGGGGAGGTACGCGAGGGTCAGGGTGGGGCGCTGCTCCTCCAGGGTGCGGATGGCGGCGCGCGCGATCCACTCGCTCGAGGGCAGGCCGGCCTTCGGTCCCCAGAAGTCGAAGAAGGGGAAGGCGCCGAGCTCCTCCTCCAGCCGGGACCCATAGGCCGTGGGCCACGAGTAGATCGCGACCTGCTTGGCGCCGTCCGCGAGGTAGTGGGGACGAGGGGTCACCGACCAGTCCACGGCGGCGCCGAGGTTCCACCACCAGAACAGCTTCGCGCAGGTGAAGCTCTCGTCGCGACGGCGGGCCGTCTCGTAGACCTTCTCCCCCTCCACCAGGCTGTTGGCCTGGCGCCAGAGGTTGACCTCGCCGGTGCTGGGCAGGCGCCAGCCGTTGCCGACGGCGCCGTGCTGGTCCGGCCACAGGCCAGTCAGGTAGGTGGCCTGGGCCGAGCAGGTGACGGCAGGGAGCACCGCCTCCAGGGGAGCGGAGGCCCCGCGGCGGGCCAGGGCCGCGAGGTGCGGCGTGTGCTCGCCCACCTGGTCGAGGGAGAGCCCGACGCAATCGAGGACGAGGACGGGTCGCATGACGGGGGCGAGGGTACCATCGGCCCCATGCTGAAGAAGCTGCTCGGGCTGTTCGGGAAGCGTCCGGTCATCGTGCCCGACGCCGCCAAGCTGGTGGAGGGCGAGGCGCGCACGATCGAGATCGGGGATCTGGGGTCGGACGGCCGCCAGCTGCTGCTCTGCCGGGTGGACGGCAAAGTGCACGCGCTGGACACCGAGTGTCCTCACGGCAAGGGCGGGCGCCTGGTTCGCGGTCCGCTGCACGAGGGCCGGTTCGCCGTGTGCCCCCTGCACAACTACAAGTTCGACGCCACCACCGGCCGCCCCAAGGAGGTCGTCTGCAGCGACGCGAAGACCTACACCTGCGTCGAGCGCAACGGCCAGATCGAGGTTCACCTCTGAGCGCGGTGGGAGGGGCACCGTCGCAGCCTGAACGCCCCCCCGGAGCGCTCGGCGCGGTTGAGGGAGGGGGCACGCGCTTCGTCGTGTCCGTGCGCGGGGCCGGCGGCCGCGAGCTCGCGCGCGAGGAGGTCCCGACCGGCTCGTCGCACGAGACGCTGGGCGCGGTGCGGGAGGTCCTCAGCTCCCAAGGAACCCTCGAGGCCGTGGGGGTGGCCTGCTTCGGACCCCTGGACAGCCGCACGGGGCGCCTTCTGAGCACGCCCAAGGAGGGCTGGGCGGGGGTCGACCTGGCGGCGGCCCTGAGCCTTGGCCCGCACACGCGCCTGCGCTTCGAGACGGATGTGGTCGGGGCGGCCCTCGGAGAGCAGGCGCGGGGCGCGGGCCAGGGCTGTCAGGACCTTGTCTATGTCACCGTGGGCACGGGGATCGGCGCGGGGATCCTGGCGGGAGGTGCGCCCGTTCGCGGGCGCCTGCATCCCGAGGTCGGGCACCTGCGGCTCGCCCGCGCCGAGGGCGACTCCTTCGCCGGCTGCTGCCCGTTCCATGGGGATTGCTGGGAGGGCCTTGCGAGCGGCCCCGCCATCGCGGCCCGGGCGGGTCGGCCGGCGGAGGAGCTCGCGGACGACCACCCGGCCTGGGAGCCGGTCGTGCACGACCTGGCCCAGGGCCTGCTCGCACTCACCCTCACCACCGCCCCCGAGCGCCTGCTCGTCGGCGGGGGCGTCGGCCTGCGGCCCGGCCTTCTGGACCGCGTGCGCACACGCCTCCTGGAGCTTGCGGCGGGCTACCTGCCTGAGGAGCGCTTCGGCGCACACGCCTCCTGGCTCCAGCCGGCCGGCCTAGGCGCCGGCGCGGGCATCGAGGGCGCGTTCGTGCTCGCGGCGGAGGCCGCCGCCGCCGCGCCCTCGGATGAGGGCTGAGAGCTGAGAGCCCCGGGCGCATCCGGAGCCGCAGGAGCGACGCCTGCTCAGCGACGGCCGCGGCCGTTGAGGACCTGCTGCACGCGACTGAGGACGGCGTTCACCGTTGCGGGCGAGTCGATGCCCTCCTTGCGGGCTCCCAGGCGCACGATCGTTCCTCCGCTGGTGTGCGGCTGCAGCTCTGCGACCACGCGCGCTCCGCTCCAGGTCATGCGCAGGCGTGCTGAGGCCGCGTCGACCTCCGCGGTCGCGCCTCCCAGTCCCTTGAAGACCTGGACCGCGGCGCTCCAGGTCGCCTCCGGGGCGAAGGGGAGGACCGAGCCGGAGCGAGCAACGGGCTCCTGCGCGGAGGGCTCGGCGCTGGCGCAGCCGCCGGGCACCACGGCGAGGGAGGCTGCTCCGAGGAGCAGCAGGATGGCGGGGAGGTGTGCCTTCACCTCCACAGCCTAGGCGCGGCCAGGCCGGCGGTTCCAGGGCGGCGCGCCAGGCGGCTCAGGCCGCGACCTTGCCCGTGAGCGGGCTGGGCTCGGAGTCCCTCGCCTGCAGCTCGAGGGAGACGACCTTTGCGATGGGGCCCAGGAAGAACAGGGCGAAGAGCGCGGGCGCGGTCTGGAACGGAGTGGCCCAGGCGGCCTGGCTGTCTGCGCCGAGGCGCAGGATGTGCTCGAGGACCGCGATCCCCACGGCGACGCTGATGCGGCCGCGCCGGGTGGCCACGGTGGTCGCCGGGTCGGTGATCATGAAGAACACCAGCAGCTGGTACATCGGACCCGTCAGGGGCGCCGCCTCGGTCAGGTAGGGCAGGTCCAGATGCCAGGCGCGCAGGCCTGCGAGCGCGAGGAACGCCAGCACATAGGCGATGCTGATGTGGAGCACCTTGGCGCGCTGGACGACGATCAGGCCCACGACCCAGACGATGGCGTTGGTCGTCCACGCATTGCCCCACTCGTGGCTCAGGATGGCCGAGACCGACGGCGCGATGAGCAGCAGGACGCAGATCGCGAGGTTGGTCGGGTTCCAGAGGTGCCGGCCGCGCCAGCGCAGCACATACTTGGACGAGATCGCCATCGCGGCGCCCAGGGCGAAGGGCCACAGCACATCCTGGGGCTTGAGCAGGATGACCATGCTGTTGCCGGAGATGTAGGCGCTGAGGAGCGGGACCGTGCGACCGATCACCGCCTTGGAGAGCACCGCCTCCACGACCATGCAGGTGCCCAGCGCAGCCACCATGCGGCCGAACCCGCCCACGATCCCGAAGTTCAGCTCGCCGAAGACCAGGATCATCGTGATCAGGGTCGACACCATGTGCTTGGGGCCGATCTTCGAGAGGAAGCCGGAGGGGGCGCTGGGGGTCGTGCTCATGAGGGGAAGCCGGTCGGAGCTGTAGGGGAGGGGTGGCCGCGCTGCGCGCGGGGTCAGGATTCGGGCTCCTCGACCTTGTGATAGACCCCCGCGGGCAGGTTCGTAAGGGTCTGTTCCACACCGGAGGGCCAGCGGATCACCACCTCTTCGGCAACCGTTCGTTCGCCCAGGCCCACATGGATCCTGGGGTCGGTCTGGCTGCTGAAGCCGTGGCCCGCGGTGACGACCTGGAGCTGGGTCTCGCCGCCGAAGCGCACCAGCACCTCGGCCCCGATCCCGTCCGGGTTGGAGCTCGTCCCGCGCAGGTCGAACCCGATCCAGTGCGCGCCGGCCGGTGACTCGTTGCGATACACGACGAGCGGGCCGTTCTGGTTCGCCACCACCACATCCAGCAACCCGTCGTCCCAGAGGTCGGCCAGGATCACCGCGCGGCCGTCGTGCCGGTCGTCGATCCCGCTGGAGGGGGAGACATCGGCGAAGCTCCAGCGCCCGCGGTTGAGGAGCACCGCGGACTGCTGGTACCCGGAGAGGCTCATGTCCTCGAAGGGCGCCCAGTGCGTGGCGTCCTCGAGGAGCCCGCCGACGCCTCCGGCCAGCTTGCCCATCTGGTACCAGTACTCCTTCTTGGGGTTCGCCGAGCGGAACCCGTTCACCACGACCAGGTCGAGCAGGCCGTCGCAGTCCAGGTCGCCCCAGTCCGCGCCCCACGCCCAGCCGCAGTTGGCGCTGATGGCGTTGGCCCGGTTGGTCTGAAGGCCCTGGTCCGCGAGCCGCAGGTCCCGCAGGTTGTTGCCCTGCTGGAGGAAGCCCGGCTCGGTGATGTTCGTCACATAGGCCGCCAGGCGCCCGCTGTTCGTCGCGTCACCCAGGGCCACGCACATGCCGCTCTTCGACTCGGCGTCCAGGCCGAGGTCCGGCCAGAGCTCGAAGCGGCCGGTGCCGTCGTTGCGCCAGACCTCCTCGGTCCCGTAGTCGTTCGCGATGTAGAGGTCCTGGTCACCGTCCGCATCGAGGTCGGCCGCGGCCGCGGCATAGGACCAGCGGTTCCCTGCGAGCCCCGACTCCTCCGTGCGCTCGGTGAAGGTGAGGCCGGGGCCGCCGGCGAAGAAGCGGTTCCGGCCCCCGTTCATGGCGAACTCCTGGTCCTCGTGGAGGATGCGCGTGGTCTCCAGCTCCCAGAGGTTGGTGTCCTCGCGGTAGTAGCCCAGCAGGAGCAGGTCGAGCCAGCCGTCGGCGTTGGCGTCGAAGAGCACCGCGCCCACTGCATTCATCCAGAGGTCGAGGCCCGCCTCCGCCGAGACCTCCGTGAAGCGGAGCTCCCCATCGTTGCGCAGCAGCCGCTGGCGGCCCCAGCCGTAGACCACGACATCCTGGTCCCCGTCGTGGTCGAGGTCCGCCCACACCGAGCCGTGGGAGGCGAACTCGCCGGCGCGGTTGAGCTGCGCCAGCCCCGCCTCCTCGGCCACCTCCTCGAAGCGCTCGCCACGCCGCACGAAGAGCGCGTTGGGCTTGCCGTCGCCGCCGGTCGTCGCGTACAGATCGAGGGCGCCGTCCTGGTCCGCGTCCACGGCCGAGACCGCCGCGCCCGTGCCGGCGATCTGCGGGAGGACCGGGTCGAGGCGTGGATCGAGGCGCGGGGCCTCGTGGGTGAAGGCGAAGCCCGCCTCGGGGCCGAGCCGCCGGAACTGCACCGGGCAGTCCAGCTCGCGCGTCGCGGCCTCCTCGCGCCCGCTGATCCCGCGCTTGGCCTCGCTGCCCAGGTACCAGGTCGCCCCGAGGGCGCCGAAGAACACGAGCCTCGCGAACAGGGTCGCCAGGGGCCTGGTGGGGGTGGGGGCCATGGGGGAAGCCTACGGTGCCGGGACGCTCGGGTTGGTGCAGAGGGGCGCCACAGGCAGAGAGCCCCCTCCTCCCTTCGTCCGAGGTCCCCCGGGGACCTGCGGTTTTTTGCGGGGAAGGCTGCGGCCGCGGGTCGCAGGGTGCGGCCTCGGGTCCCCGTAGAGTGCAGTCATGCACGAGCCGACGGTTGCCGAGGCCCTCACCCGCGCCCTGAAGCGATGCTGCCCTCGCTGTGGCGCGGAGGGGCTCTTCGCTTCGCGCTTCCGCCTGGGAGAGCGCTGCGGGCAGTGCGACCTCGTGTTCCGCAAGGAGGCCGGCGCCATGACGGGGCAGATGTACCTGTCCGCGGTGGTGACGGAGCTCTTCGCCGGCGCCCTCGTGCTCCTGCTGTGGTTCTTCACGGACCTCTCGACGCCCCAGGCCCTTGCTCTCGGCCTGCCGCTGGTGGTGGGGTTCAGCTACCTGGTGCTGCCTCCCAGCATGGCCATCTGGGTCGCGGTGGAGTTCCTCTCGGATCGCGTCGGCGAGCGCGCCGACCGGAGGGCCTGAGGCGTGCCGGAGCTGCCCGAGGTCGAGACCACCGCGCGCCTGGTACGCCCCGGCGTCGAGGGCCGTCGCGTCCGCGCCGTGGAGGTCGAGTGGCTGCGCACCCTCGGCGGGAGCAGCGAGCCGGCCTTCCGCGCGGCGGTCGTGGGCACCCGCATCGCCGCCGTGCACCGTCGGGCCAAGTTCGTGTGCCTGGACCTCGAGCGCCGCGGCTGCCCGGCCGGCGGTCTCCTCGTGCACCTGCGCATGACTGGGCGCCTCGTGGTGACCGCGCCGCGCGAGCCGGTGCCCGAGTGGCGCAAGGTGTCCCTGCAGCTCGACCGGGGCGCCCTGCACTTCCTCGATGTGCGCAAGTTCGGCCGGTTCACCTTCCATGCGGACCCCGAGGCAGCGCTCGCCCACCTGGGGCCCGAGCCCCTCGGCCCCGAGTTCACGGAGGAGGCCCTCTGGGCGGGCCTCCGGTCGCGCCGCCGCGCGCTGAAGCCCCTCCTGCTCGACCAGTCCTTCGTGGCCGGTCTCGGCAACATCTATGTGGACGAGGCCCTGCACCGGGCCGGTCTGCACCCCCTGCGCTCGAGCGCGAGCGTCCGGCGTGCGAGCGCGGAGGCCCTCCACCAGGCCATCCGCAGCATCCTCGCGGCGGCGATCGAGCGGGAGGGCTCCTCCTTCGACACCTTCTACCGGACCCCCGAGGGCAAGCCCGGGGAGTACCAGCACCTCTTCCAGGTCTACGGCCGCGGGGGACAGCCCTGCCGGACCTGCGGGAGCACCATCCAGCGCCTGGTCGTGGGCCAGCGGGGCACCCATGTCTGCCCCCGCTGCCAGCCCCGCCCGCGCGGTGCGGCCCTGGCCGGCCGGCGCCCGTAGCGTCGGCGCGCGGCGGGACCTAGAATCCCGCGCCTCATGATCGACACCAGCGACTTCAAGAAGGGCGTCTGCATCGTGTTCAAGGGCATGCCCTGCATGATCGCGGACTACTCGGTCTCCACCCCGACGGCCCGGGGTGCCAACACCATCTTCAAGACCAAGCTCCGGCACCTGGTCACGGGCCAGCTCTTCAACGAGTCCATCCGCTCGGGGGAGAAGTTCGAGGAGGTGGACATGGAGCGCCACGGCGCGAGCTACCTCTACAACGATGGCTCGAGCTGGCACTTCATGGACGACGAGACCTTCGACCAGTTCGAGCTCACCCGCGAGCAGCTGGCTGGCGACGAGGACTACATCGTGGATGGCATCGTCGGTGTCCAGGCCGTGCTGATCGACGGAGCCGTCGTGGGCATCCAGCTTCCGCTCGTGGTGACCCTCACCGTCGCGGAGTGCGACCCGACCATCAAGGGTGCCACGGCCCAGGCCCAGCTCAAGCCCGCCAAGTGCGACAGCGGCCTCGAGGTCCAGGTCCCGCCCTACATCGAGGCGGGCGAGCGCATCCGCGTGGACACCCGCGACGGCCACTTCGTCGAGCGCGCCAAGGACTGACGGAGGTCCGGCCCGGGGCGGCGAGGAGGCTGGCCCCAACGCAGCGAGCGGCGCAGCCCGGTGGGGCTGCGCCGCTCGCTCGCGTGCTGAGGCAAGGCCTGCGCCGCGCGCGGCTCAGCCGAGGCGCTTGCGCCAGGCCGCGTCGACCTCGGGCACGCCCGGCCACTGCTCGCTGCAGAGGGACAGGTAGAGGGTGACATCCTCGGCGGGGTACTTGCCGTCCAGGTCCGCGACGGTGGCCTCCACCTTCGAGCCATCGGGCAGGGCGCCCGAGGGGTCGCCGATCATCCCGTCCTCGTGCTCCACGCCCGTCCCGTCGAGGAAGTCGAGCACGAGCTGCTTCTGGGCGGCGAACAGGTAGGTCCCGAAGAGCTCGTAGCACATCTCGGCGTTGCCGCCCTGCTCGAGGATCATGCGAGCCCGCCGCGCGCGCTGGGCGAAGGGCACCTTGCGGATCATCTGGGGCCGGAACTTCATCAGCTTGGCCACCTCGCCGTCGAGGGGGCCGAAGCCGTCGCGGGCCAGGGTCTCGTAGATGGTCTCGAAGCGCTCGGGGGAGAGCTGGCGGAGCTGTTCGATCACCTGCATGGGAGCTCGGGGTCGTTCGGTGGGGCGCTGGGGGGGGCTCGGGTCGGGTCGCTGGGTGCGTTCCTGGCCGGCGAGGCTGCTTGGGCCGCGCAGTCTAGCCTATGGTGACCCAGCCTCCGCGACCGCAGCCATGGGCTCCCCAACCACTCAACCCTCCTCACCCGCCGGAGTCCCCCGGGCCGAGGCCACCTACGCGTTCTGCGCCACGCTCTTCGTGGTGTCCCTGGTCCTGACCAACATCATCGGGACCAAGCTCTTCGTGGTCCCGGACTGGGTGCCCTTCTTCGCGGGAGAGACGCTGACCTCGGGAATCCTGACCTACCCGATCACCTTCCTGCTGACGGACCTGGTGAGCGAGCTATGGGGGCGCAGGCGCGCGGACCTGATGGTCGTGTGGGGGTTCGTCATGAGCCTGCTCATGCTGGGCGTGCTGAACCTCGCGGTGGCCCTGCCGCCGAGCGACTGGTGGACCCAGCCCGAGCGCGGCTGGGCCCTGGCGGATGGGACGGCCGTGACCTTCGACACGGGCGTAGCGATGCAGGCGGCGTTCGGCGCGACCTTCGCGAACCCCGCGATCCTCCTGGCGGCCTCGATGCTGGCCTACCTGGTGGCCCAGCTCTTCGATGTGCGCCTCTACCACTTCTGGTGGCGCTTCACGGGTGGCCGCCACATGTGGCTGCGCAACAACGGCTCGACCGCCATCAGCCAGCTGGTCGACACCCTCATCGTGAACGGGATCTTCCTGCGCTGGGGGCTCGACCTGGCCTGGGGGGAGATCGGCCGGATCATCCTGGCCGTCTACCTGTTCAAGCTGGTCCTAGCCCTCCTCGACACCCCGCTCATCTACGCGGGGCGCCTCTGGATGGAGCGCTTCCTCGGGATCGAGCACGACCCGACCCGGGCCAGCGCACCGCTCGCGTGAGGCAAGCGCCGCCGGCCCGGGGAGCGGGCTCGGCTCAGTCCTCGGCGGCCTCGACGCCCAGCACCTTGACCTTCACGGCCACGCGCTGGCCGGCGAGGGGGTGGTTGAAGTCGAGGACGACGCCCTCGGGCGTGAGCTCGATCACGCGCGCGACCATGGGCTCGGCGGGGACCTCGTCAGGGTCGTCCCCCTCCTCGGCCTCGAACTCGAGCTCGATCAGGTCGCCGAGGTTGAGCTCCTCCTCCGGGGGGAAGCTCTCGCGGGGGACGGTCTCGAGCTGGCCGGGGTCGAACTCGCCGTAGGCGTCCTCGCCCTCGAGCTCCAGCTGGAGCTCGTCACCCTCGGCCTTGCCGACGAGGGCGTCCTCGACGCCCGCGGGCAGCTCGGCCGAGCCAATGATCGTCTCGACCGCGCCCTGCTCGGCGCTCGACTCGAAGAGGTCGCCAGTGGCGTCGTAGACCTCGTACTCCAGGCGCACGCGCGCCCCGGGTTGGATGTTCATGCTTGGGGGGTCTCGGTGCGGGCCGTCTCGGCCTTCGGTTGGTGGGTCAGGTAGGTGTAGCCGCGGAGGCCGGCCTCGTAGCGCTCCCAGAACGCCGCCGACTCCTCGTAGGACATGCGTCCGGCCTCGAGGGAGTCCTCGACGCTGCGCCGCAGGCTGCGCAGGAGGTCCTCCTCGAAGTACTCGACATAGGAGAGCACCTCCTTCACGCGATCGCCGCGCAGGACATGTACCAGGCGCGTGCGTCCCTTCTCGTCGAGGTCCACATGCACCACATTGGTGTCGCCGAAGAGGTTGTGCATGTCGCCCAGGATCTCCTGGTACGCGCCCACGAGGAAGAAGCCCAGGTAGTAGGGCTCGCCCTGGCGAGGGGGGTGCAGCTCGAGCACATCCTTGGTGCCCTGCACATCGAGGAAGCGGCAGATCTTGCCGTCCGAGTCGCAGGTCAGGTCCGCCAGGATGGCGCGGCGCGTGGGCTCCTCGTTCAGCCGCTGCAGCGGCATGACGGGGAAGATCTGGCCGATGGCCCAGGAGTCGGGCATCGACTGGAAGACCGACATGTTCACGAAGAAGGTGTCGGACATGGCGCGCTCGAGGCCCTGCATGTCCTCGGGCACATACTCCATGGCACGCGTGTGGCTCAGGACCTCGCGGATCACGCGCCAGTACTGCTCCTCGAGCTGGCCCCGACCGCGCAGGTTGAGCAGCCCTGCCTCGAAGAGGGTCGCCCCCTTCTCGCGCAGGTCCATGGCGTCGTGGTACCGCTCCTGGACATTGTCCTCGGTCACGCCCTCGGCCAGGGTGGCCATCTCGCGCACGACCTCGTGGGTGTCGTTCGTGAGCGGAAGCTCGTCATGGGTGCCCTCGAAGGTCGAGACCCCGACGACCTCGGCCACCAGGATCGCGTGGTGCGCGGCCAGGGCCCGGCCGGACTCCGAGACGATCGTCGGCTGGCGCATGCCGTGCTTGCGGCAGGTCTCGCCCAGGATCCACACCACATCATTGGCGTACTCCTGGAGCGAGTAGTTCATCGAGGAGTCGCTCTCCGTCGAGTTGCCCTCGTAGTCGACCCCGAGGCCGCCGCCCACATCGAACCAGTCGATGGAGCAGCCGATCTCGGTCAGGCCGACGAAGATGTTGCTCGCCTCGCGCATGGCCTGCTTCAGGGAGCGGATGTGCGCGATCTGGCTTCCGATGTGGAAGTGGAGCAGGCGCAGGCAGTCGAGCATGCCCTCGGCCTTGAGGCGCTCGGTGACCTCGACCACCTCGCGCGCGGTCAGGCCGAACTTGGAGCGGTCGCCCACGGAGTCCTGCCAGCGGCCGGAGCCCTTCATCGTGAGCTTCGAGCGCACGCCGATGACGGGCCGAATGCCCAGGCGCTTGGCGGCGCCGAGGATCGTGTCGAGCTCCGTGAGCTTCTCCACCACCACCACGGCCGTGATGCCGAGGTGGGAGGCCAGGAGGGCCATCTCCACATACTCGGCGTCCTTGTAGCCGTTGCAGATCATCAGCGTGCCCTCGCCCGCCTGGATGGCGATGCCGGCGATCAGCTCGGGCTTGCTGCCCACCTCGAGGCCCATGCCGTAGAGGCGCCCCTCGGCGAGCAGGGCCTCGACCACATGGCGCTCCTGGTTCACCTTGATGGGGAAGACGCCGCGGTAGGGAGCGCGGTAGTCGTACTCCCGGCGGGCGTTGTTGAACGCCGCGTTGATCTGGCGGGCGCGGGCCCGGAGGATCCCGTCGAAGCGCAGCAGGATGGGGGCCGCCACGCCGCGCCGCCGGATCTGGCCGATCAGCTCAGGCAGGTCCACCTGGCCTCCCTCGCGTCCCTCCGGCGTCACCACGAGGTGACCGCGGTCGTCGATGGAGAAGAACGGGGCTCCCCAGTCGGGGATGTTGTAGAGCTCCTCGCTCTCGCGCGCGGTCCACGTGCTCATGGGAGTTCGGTCATGCAGGGCCAGAGGTCGATTGTACTCCGCCCTCGGCCAGCCCGGGGGGCGATGAAGGTCTGGAAAACCGCGGGCGGCGAGCATGGGGGGCCTCGGGGGCCTGCGCGCGGGAAGCACCTGGGGCCGGTCCGCCGCCCGCACTACCCTGGTGGCCATGATCTCCCTGCGCCACGCCTCCACCACCGCCGCCCTGCTCCGCGGAGCCGACCACCTGCTCGTCCTTGGCTCGGAGGCTGCCCTCAAGGGGGACTCGACGCACCCGGGGCTCGAGGGCCTCTCCGCGGAGGTCCGGCGGCTCCTGGCGGAGCTGATGACTGACCTGGCGCCCGGGCTCGAGGGCGCGGCGGCCGGAACCCTGTGCTCCGAGGCGCCGCGGCGGGTGGCCGTGGGCGTGCTGCCCAACGAGGTCTCACGCCACAACAGCCCGGCGCGTGCCGAGGCCATCCGCCGCTGCATGACCCTCTCCAACACGGGCAAGCGTGGCAAGGGCGCGGTCCTGCTCCTGCTGGACGACGCCGAGCACCAGCTCGCCGCCACCCTGGCCGTGGCCCGAGCGCTCCCCCTCTACGACGGGCGCTCGAAGGCCGTCACGCCCCGGCCCTCCTGTGCGATCCATTCCGTCGGACCCGACGGTCGGGCCCTGCGGGCGAACCCGACCGTGCAGGCCTCCGTGGACTCCCTGCGCGAGGCGGCCCGCCTGGTGGACCTGCCGCCCAGCGAGCTCGACCCGGCCGCCTTCCAGCGCGAGACCAAGCGCCTGCTCAAGGGCATCAAGGGCGTTCGCACCCGCGCGATCGTGGGCAAGGACCTGCTGACCGCCGGCTGCGGGGGCATGCACGGGGTCGGCCGCTGCGCCCGCTCCGCGCCGCGGCTCCTGATCCTGACCTGGGCTCCGGCCCGACCGAAGGGGCACATCGCACTCGTGGGCAAGGGCATCACCTACGACACCGGCGGCCTGAGCCTGAAGGTTGGCGGGGGCATGGTCGGCATGAAGAGCGACATGGGGGGTGCCGCCGCGGTGCTGGGGGCGTTCCGCACCCTCGCCTCCACGGGCTGCACCGCCCGCGTGAGCGCCCTGCTGTGCCTGGCCGAGAACGCCATCGGCCCGGATGCGTTCAAGAACGACGACATCCTCACCCTGCACTCGGGGATGCGCGTGGAGATCAACAACACCGACGCGGAGGGCCGCCTGGTCCTGGCGGACGGGGTCAGCTTCGCGGCGCGCAAGCTCAAGGCGAGCATCGTGCTCGACGCCGCGACGCTCACGGGCGCCCAGCTCGTGGCCACCGGCCGTCTGCACGCTGGCCTGCTGGCCTCGGACGGCGAGCTCGAGGACGCCCTCGTCGCGGCGGGTCGTCACACCGGCGAGCTGGTGCACCCCCTGCCCTTCGCGCCCGAGTTCCACCGCAAGGAGTTCGCCAGCACGGTCGCGGACTTCCGCAACTCCGTGGCCGACCGCATGAACGCCCAGAGCTCCTGCGCGGGCGAGTTCATCCGCTGGCAGCTGGACGGGACCGAGGCGCGCTACGGCCATGTGGACATGGCGGGACCCGCGACGATCTCCGGTCGGGGCTCGGGCTTCGGGCCGGCGCTCCTGGCCGAGGCCGTCCGGCGTCTCGCCTGACGGACAGGGCCAGCTGCGAAGCGCCTAGTCGGAGCCGCGGGCTCCCTGCGGCACGCAGGCCTCGAGCCGCGCGAACAGCGCCTCGGGGTCGCGCTCGCGCAGCCAGCTCCTGCGCGCCTCCTCGTCCGGTACGAGGCCTCCGACGCGCCAGTGCCCCAGCAGCTGCTTGACGCGCGCGGCGGCTCCGCGGGTCGAGGCCCCCTGGGCCTCGAGGCCCCGTCCGTAGGCCAGCAGGAAGCCGGCCGCCTCCGCGCCGCTGGCCTCGTGCCCGCTGAAGATCCACGGGTCCGCAAGGGCGCCCCGGCCGACCATCGCATAGGCGCAGCCGGTCTCCCGGCGCAGGGCCTCCAGGTCCGCGTGCCGGTCCACGCCTCCGTTTCCACACACGGGCACCCCATGGGCCCGCGCGGCGTCCGCCGCTCGCCGCAGCCGCTCCCAGTCCGCGTCCACCGAGTAGGCCTCGGCCCGCGTGCGCGCGTGCATCGTGACCAGGGCCGCGCCGCCGGTGCACGCCGCGTCCACGAGCTCCTCCAGGCGCGAGTCGTCGTCGCCCCCCGCGCGCAGCTTCGCCGTGACGGGGACCCGCCCGTCGGCCGCCTCGCAGGTCGCCGCGACCAGCTCGCGGAGGCGCTCGGGGTCGTCCATCAGGGCCGATCCCGCACAGCCGCGCAGGGCGCCCTTGGCGGGGCACCCGAAGTTGAGGTCCAGCACGGGTGCGCCGACCTCCACGGCCCGGGCCGCCGTCGTGGCGAGGTGCTGCAGGTCACTCCCCATCAGCTGCAGGGCGACGGGGATCGGCCCCTGGGCCCCAAGGTGAGCGCGCAGGACCCTGCGCGGCAGGGGCGCGCTCGAGACCCGCACGAACTCGGTGCACGCCCCGCCCAGCTCCGCCGGGGAGTGCAGACCCAGGACCATTCCCCGGAAGAGGGGCTCGGTGACGCCCTCCATGGGCGCCAGGAGCCAGGGGGCGGTGTAGGGCAGGGACATGGTGGGGGCGGGCCGCGAGAGTGAGGGCGTGCGTCGCACCCCTCCAGCGCGCAGGGCATCATGATGACATGCAGCAGCCGGGGGACCTGTCCGCGTTCGACGCCATCGACTTCGAGGCCGCGCGGCAGCGCATCCGGGGCGTCGTCGAGGAGACCCCGCTGGTCCCCTTCGACGCGGGACGGCCGGACCTCGAGGTGCGGCTCAAGCTCGAGAACCGCCAGGTGGCAGGGGCCTTCAAGGCCCGCGGCGCCTGGAACAGCATCCAGCGCCTGGATGCCGCCCAGCGCGCGGCCGGCGTGGTCTGCACCAGCTCCGGCAACCACGGCCGCGCCCTCGCCTGGGCGGCTGAGCGCGCCGGGGTCCCGGCCACGATCGTGATGCCCGCGGACGCGTACGCGAACAAGATCCAGGCCTGCCGTGACCACGGCGCCGAGGTCCTGCTCGCGCCCGACCGGATGGCGGCCGAGGCGGCCTGCGCCGAGCTCGTCGCGGGCGGGAAGGTCCTCGTGCATCCCTACGATGCCGAAGCCACGGTGGAGGGCGCTGGCACCGTGGGCCTTGAGCTCTTCGAGCAGTGGCCGGAGGTCCAGGTGGTCGTGATCCCCGTGGGGGGCGGCGGCCTCGCCGCCGGCACGAGCCTGGCCCTGCGCCGCCTGCGCGGCCGAGACATCGAGCTGCACGGCGTCGAGCCCGCGGGCGCGCCCTCCATGACCCGCGGCCTCGAGGCCGGCACTCCCGTGCTCCTGCCCGAGATCGACACGGGCATTCAGGGGCTCTGTCCCCCGAACTCGGGCGCCCTGAACATCGCCATCTGCAGCCGCACGCTCGACGGCATGCACACCCTGGGAGATCCCGAGATCCTCGCGGCCCAGCGGGAGCTGGCCGCCTTGGGCGAGACCGTCGAGCCCGCCGGCGCAGCGACCCTGGCCCTCGTGCGCTCGGGGCTGTTCGACGGCCGCGCCGGGCAGGCTCCGCTGCGCATCGCCGTGGTGGTCTCCGGGGGCAATCCCGACCCCGCCCAGTTCGAGGCGCTGCTCGCAAGCCTCGCGGCGGCCGGGGAGGCGCCGGCTTGAGGGCCACGCGCGTCCACTGGGGCGGCTCCCTCCTGACCGGGGTGCTGCTCGCCTCCTGCGGGGACCCCGCGCCCTCCGAGCCCGTCGCTCCGGCCGGCCCCGTGCCGGCCTGCGAGACCCTCCTGGTCGTGGCCGTGGACGGCCTGCGCCTCGACGATCCTTGGCTGGATCCCGCGGTCGCCCCGCACCTCGCGGACCTCGCCGCGCGCGGGGCACGCGCGGATGCCGCGGTGGGCAGCGCGGCGGGCCTGCACGCGGGCCTCGCAGCCCTCTTGACCGGTCTCGAGCCCTGGGAGAGCGGCGCGGCGAGCATCCACGATCCCGCAGGCTTCGGGCTCCCCGACGCCGCCGTGACCTGGCCCGAGGAGCTCGGGGCGCAGGGCTGGCGCGCCTCGGCCCTGCTCCCGCTGCCGCACCTGCGGGGCGAGCTCAGCGGTCTGCACCAGGGCTTCTCGCCCTTCGTCGCCCCGGCTCTCGAGCCCGGCGCCCTGCTCGACGCTCGGCAGCTCGAGGCCCTGATCGCGGCCGAGTGGGGTCCCCTGCTCACCGCCGAAGGATCGCTCGCCCTCGTGCTGGGGCTGGCGGATCTGTCCCAGGAGACGGAGCCCGACCCGGCGGACGCCGTGCCCCGCGTGCGGGCCGCCCTGGCGCCGCATCTCGAGCGCCTGCCGCGCGTGGCCGCCGCCCTCGACGGCCCGCCGGGCGAGGCGCTCGCCGAGGTCGCGCGGCTCCTGGGCC
>JADHNZ010000016.1 GCA_016779225.1 Planctomycetota bacterium | reverse complement strand
ACCTCGTTGTGGCGCGTCTTGGCGGGGACGCCGAGGGTCCACAGCTCGTACTCCAGGTCGTGCATGAAGCGCAGGGCCCGGGTCGGGATGCTCCCGAAGTAGTGGTCGTCGAACTCCTGGCCCTTGTAGGGACGGGCGCCGAACAGGGTCCGGCCGCAGGCCAGGAGGTCCGGGCGCAGCGTGAAGAACTCACGGTCGATCAGGAAGTACTCCTGCTCGATCCCCGCGCTCGCGCTCACGCGGTTCACCTGGGACTCGCCCACGAGCTGCAGCAGGCGCGTGGCAGCCTTGGAGACGGCCTCGTTCGAGCGCAGCAGCGGCGTCTTCTTGTCGAGGGCGGCGCCGGTCCACGAGCAGAACGCCGTGGGGATCGTGAGGGTTGCTCCCTCTTGGGTCTTGCGCAGGAACGCGGGCGAGGTCGGGTCCCACGCGGTGTAGCCGCGGGCCTCGAAGGTGGCGCGCAGGCCGCCCGAGGGGAACGAGCTCGCGTCGGGCTCGCCCTGGTAGAGCTGGGCGCCCGAGAACTCGAGGATGGCGCTGCCGTCGCCGGTCGGCTTCAGGAAGGAGTCGTGCTTCTCCGCCGTGAAGCCCGTCATGGGCTGGAACCAGTGGGTGTAGTGAGTCGCCCCGTTCTCGATGGCCCAGTCCTTCATGGCGCTGGCCACGGCGTCCGCGATGTCGCGGCTCAGGGGAGCGCCGGTCTCGATGACCTGACGCAGCGCCTTGTAGACGGGGGAGGGGAGCCGCTCGCGCTGGACGCGGTCATTGAAGACATAGCGTCCGTAGTACTCGGGGATGCGCGCGCTGGCGGGGGCGTCGACGATGGCGGCGTCGAGCAGACTCTCGTGCGAGATGCGGCGAACCGCCTCCTGGCGGGTGCTGGCAGTCATGGGGTGACCGATCCTCTGGTCGGGGGGTGAGGGGACTGGACTCGTACGGAGCCGGCCCCTCGGGGGGGGGATCGGGCCCACTCCGAACGGGGGCGTACCTTAACGCGGCTCTTGCGAGGGTCGAGGCTGATCTGCGGAATCCGATGGCCATGGGGGGCCCCTGCTTGTCCGCGCCCGGGCGCTCCGCAACGATGCAGGCATGCGCACGCTGACCCTGCTCACGCGGCTTGCTCCCCTGGTCCTCGCCGCCTGCGCGGCGCCCCGGGCCGGCGGGGGCGCCGACCTGCTCCAGGCGGACTCGCTCGGGCGCGCCGGCGAGGAGCGGCGGGCGGACCTGACGCACCTGGAGGTCGAGGTGCGCGTGGATCCGCGCGAACGCACGGTTGAGGGGGTCAGCAGCAGCTGGTTCCGGGGCCTCCGGTCGTCGGTGGACGAGCTGCGACTCCACGCCGCGGGACTCGAGGTGCTGGGGATCGAGGACGCAAGCGGCCGCGAGCTTCGCTTCCGCGTGGAAGGAGAGGAGCTGCAGGTCGAGCTAGCAGCCCCGCTCCGGAGGGGCGAGGAAGAGGTCGTGCGCGTGCGCTACCGGGCGCGGCCGGAGACCGGCCTGCACTTCCGGGAGGCGCGCCGGTTCAGTGCGGAGCCCGTTCCCCTGGCCTTCTCACAGGGGCAGCCCAACGACCACCGGCACTGGCTGCCCCTGTGGGACGAGCCCAACGATCGGGCCACCCTGGAGGTGCGCGCGCGGGTGCCGGAGGAGTTCGAGGCCCTCGCCAACGGTCGGCTCGTCGCGGCCGAGCGGCACGCCGACGGCACGCGCACCTGGCACTGGCGCCTGGACGAGGAGGTCCCGACCTACCTACTGGGCCTGGCCGTAGGGCGCTTCGATCGCGTCCGTGACGCCGTCGGTGAGGTCGAGCTCGAGTACGCGGTGCCTGCAGGGGCAGGTGAGGACCGGGCCCGGAGGGCCTTCGGCGAGACGCCCGCCATGCTCGCCTGGATGGAGGAGCACCTGCAGGAGCCCTTTCCCTACGCCCGCTACGGCCAGGTCGCCCTGGAGGGCTTCGTGATCGGCGGGATGGAGAACGCCACGCTCACCTTCGTCCACGACCCGATCGTCTGCGACGAGGGCGAGGCCCTGGACCTCGGCCACTGGCCGCGCCGACTCGTGGCCCACGAGCTGGCCCACCAGTGGTTCGGCGACCTCGTCACCTGCTGGGGCTGGCGCGACCTGTGGCTGAACGAGGCCTTCGCCTCATGGATGGAGCTCGCCTGGCTTGGGCAGGCGGCCGGTGAGCCCACCCGGCGGCTGGCACTCGAGGAGTGCGCGGAGCGCTTCCTGCGCTCGGCGGACCCGCGCATGCCCCTCTCGGCCGGGTGGCGCGTGGCGGGTGCCTGCCCGGACGCCGCGCACCATGTCTACACGAAGGGGCCCTGGGTGATCGAGATGCTGCGGCGGGCGGTCGGCCCCGAGGACTTCGACCGCGCGGTGGCGCACTACCTGGACCGGCACGCGGGAGGCTTCGTGGAGACCGCCGACCTGGTGCGGGCCGTCTTCGACACCACCGGCCACAACCTGCGGCCCCTCGTGCAGCAGTGGGTCGAGGGCGGTGGGGCACCGCGCCTCGAGGTGCGCCAGGAGGAGCGCGGCGACGCCCTGCACCTGGTCCTGCGCCAGGTGCAGGAGGTCGACGACCTGGTGCCCCTCTTTCGCCTCGAGGTGGAGGTCGAGGTGGTCACGGGCAGCGGCCGCGGCCGGCACAGGATCGAGCTTGCGGGGCGCGAGGCCGCGGTGGACCTGCCCCTCGACGGGACCCTGCTCGATGTGGTGGTCGACCCGGATGGGGACCTGCTCATGGAGCTGGACCACCTGAAGCCCGTGGATCAGTGGGTCGTCCAGGCCATGGACGGGGGCGAGCTGCGGGACCCCAGCCCCGGCGCGGCCTCTGTTCGCAGCTGGCGCGCCGTTCCCGCCCTGGCCTCGGCCGCGGCTGGCAGCGACCCCGCAGGGTACGCGCGCGATGCCCTCCTCGGGCTGCTCGCCTTCCACGCGGAGCCCGCCCTGCGGACCCGCGCGGCGCGCGCGGTCCCCGCGAGTCCCGAGGCCCGCGACGCCTGGGTTGCGGCCGCTGTGGAGGACGACGATGCCCTGGTGCGACGCGCGTGCCTGGAGCGGCTGGTGCGGTCCGCCTCTGCGGGAGCGCTGCGAGGAGGGCTGACGGAGTCCCAGCGCGCGCGCCTCGAGGAGCGGCTCGGGTCCGAGCCCTCACCGCGCGCACGGCAGGCCCTCGGGCAGCTGCTCGGAGTCCGGCCGTGAGCGGGGCCCACGCGACGGGGCTGCCCACGGCCCGCGCCCTTGCGGCCCTGGCACGCCGCGATCCGGCCCTGGGCCGCGCCCTGCGTCGGGTGCCGGCCTTCCCCGGCTTCCCCATGGCGGGAGGGCCCCGCAGCCACTACGAGGCCCTGGCCCACGCCATCTGCTTCCAGCAGCTCGCAACCCGCGCCGCCCAGACGATCTGGGGCCGCGCCTGCGCCCTGACGCCGGGCCGTGGCTTCCCGCGCGCCGAGGAGCTCCTCGAACTGGACGACGCACGCCTGAGGGGCGCGGGCCTCTCGGGGAACAAGGTCCTCGCGCTGCGTGACCTCGCGCGCCGGAGCCTGGACGGGAGCCTGCGCCTGCGCGGGCTGCACAGACTCCCGGACGAGGAGGTGGTGGCGCGCCTCGTGGAGGTGCGCGGCATCGGCCCCTGGTCCGCGCAGATGTTCCTGCTCTTTCGCCTTGGGCGGCTCGATGTGATGGCGCCCGGGGACCTCGGCCTGCAGGAGGGGCTGCGGCGCCTCGACGGCCTCTGCGAGCGCCCCGGCCCGCGCGAGCTCGAGGCGCGGGCCGAGGCCTGGCGGCCCCTGCGCAGCGTGGCCTGCTGGGTGCTCTGGCGAATCCTCGACGAGGGCGCGGCCTGAGCCCGGCGGCGCGCCGCAGCGCGTCCCTCTCCTGCGGGCTCACGCCTCGCGTAGGGCTGCGATGGTGCGGGCCGTGGCCTCAGCCATCCCAATCTCCTCCCGCCAGCCCAGGTCCTGCTCGAGGGGCTCGAGGTCGTAGGAGTGGCTGGTCGAGAGCTGGGCGGCCACGAAGCGCGTGAGGGGCGGCTCCTCGGCGCGGCCGGCCAGGCGCCAGGCCGCCTCCAGCGCGGCACCCAGGACCCGTGCGGCTGTGGCCGAGACCCGGCGACGCGGGGGCGGGGCGCCGACGCCGTCGAGCACCTCTTGGATCCAGGCCCAGAGGTCCACTGGCTCACGCTGGGCCAGGAAGTAGGCACGGCCCGCGACCGGCGCCTGGGGGCCGCGGTCGAGCAGCTGGTCGGCCGCGGCCAGGTGGGCGCTGGCGGCCGTGTCGATGAAGCACAGGCTCACCTCCGTCGGCGTGCCGTCCGCGGATCCCACCCGGACCAGGCGCCCTGCGCGAGCGCGCTGCAGGAGCCGCGGGACGAGGTGCGGATCGCCGGGGCCGAACAGCAGGTGGGGTCGCAGGATGGTCCCGGGAAGGTCGGGGCCGAGTCCGCGCAGCACGAGCTCCTCCGCGCGCGCCTTGCTCTCTGGATAGGCGGCGAGGAAGCGCCGGGCCAGGGGCAGGGAGCGCGCCATCCGGTGGCTGTGCCCGTCGAAGCAGACTGAGGGCGAGGAGGTGTGCACGAGGGCGCGGACGCCCGCGCGGGCGGCGGCGGCGACGACCTCCTGCGTGCCGTCGAGGTTCGGGGCCAGGTAGCCCTCCGCTGGCCCCCAGACTCCGGGGCGAGCCGCACAGTGGAACACGGCGTCGACCCCCTGCATCAGCTCGCGCAGGCGTGATCCCGGGCGCGCGAGGTCGAGGGCGTGGTGCGCGATGCCGCACGCGGCCAGGGCCGGGTGGCTCCCGCGGCTGACCGAGAGCACCTCGTCCCCGCGCGCGCGCAGGCGTCGCGCGATCGCGCCCCCCAGGAAGCCCCCAGCGCCCGTGACGAGGGCCCTCACGGGGAGACCCCCAGCTGCCCCTCGGCCCAGGTCTTGAGCTCCTCGCGGTGGATCTTCGAGTTGTGGCGCGGGTCCACCGGGAGGGAGGGGTGGAACAGGAAGCGCTTGATGCCCGCGGTGCGGGGAGTCGTGCGCGCCGTCCTGCGCAGGGCCGTGATGAACTGCGCGGTCTCGTGCTCGTCGCGCGGGACCGGCCGCCCCGCGGGCTCGACGACCAGCACCGGGAGCTCACGGCCGCGCGGGCCCACGCCCACCAGCGCGCAGCGCTCCACGAGCGGGCTGGTCAGGAACACATTCTCGAGCTCGATGGGGGCCAGCATTCCCTGCTCGGTCTCCAGGCGGTGGCTCTTGCGCCCGAGGAACCAGAGGCACCCCTCGTCGTCGAGGCGTCCCAGGTCGCCCATGCGATGCCAGGCGGGGCCGCCGCCCTCGTGGGGGACCTTCGCGAGGCGCGTGGCCTCAGGGGCCGCGTCGTACTCCTGGGTGATGGCGGGCCCGCGCACCAGCACCTCCCCGATCCGCCCCAGGGGGAGTGCTCGTTCGCGGGTCCAGCCGTCGAGGGGGCCGTCGGTCACCTCGGCGATCGCCAGCTCGATCCCTGGGGCCGCCGCGCCGACCGGCGTGCCGGCGCCGGCTGCGATGCGCTCGGCGTGCCCCTCAAGCGTTGCGCCGTCGATCACGCACACGGGGAGCCCCTCGGTGGCGCCATAGGGCGTGAAGAGCTCGCCGTCCTCCGGCAGCAGCGCACGCAGGCGGCGGGCGATGTCCACAGGCAGGGGCGCTCCCGCAGAGGTCGCGCGCCGCAGCGTGGCGAAGCGGCGGCCCTCCGTCTCCATCCACGGAACGAGCCGACGCCAGAGGGCGGGTGAGAGGAAGGCCGTAGTGGCCCGCTCCTCCTCGCACACCGCGAGCAGGGCGGCCGGATCGGCGGTGGCGGGGCGCGCGGGGTCGATCGGGGGGAAGATGCTGGTCAACCCGAGCGCCGCGTCGAAGAGCGCGAAGGCCGGGAGGCCGCAGAGGTCCCGCTCACCGGGTGCGTAGGCCAGAGCCTCACGCAGGGCGCGAACCTGGGCGTCCAGCATGCCGTGCGTGAAGCGCACGCCCTTGGGAGGGCCGGTCGAGCCCGAGGTGAACAGGATCGCGGCGGGGGAGTCGGAGGCGGCATCGAAGGGCTGGTGCTCCGGCGCTCCGGCCGCCTCGACGCGCTCGAGGGGGAGGGCTCGAAACGGCAGGCGCGGGCCGATGGAGAAGGCGAGCTCGACGGAGCGGAACGGCGCTCGGAACAGGGCTCGCGCGAGCAGGGCGCGGCGCACGCCGATCAGCACCCGCGGAGCGGTGCGCTCGATCGCACCCAGCAGGCGCTCGCGGCCCATGCCCGGATCCGCCAGCACGGGCAGGGCCCCCATGCGGAGGAGGGCCCACACGACCGCGATCAGGTCCTGGCCAGGGGGCACGAAGACCGCCACCCGGTCGCCCGCGCGCACGCCATGGGCCTCCAGGCCGCTCGCGAGGCGCGTGGTCCGTGCCGCGAGCTCCCCGAAGGTGCAGCTCTGGCGCGCGCGGCCGTTGCGCTCGACGATGGCCTCCTGCTCGGGCGCCGCAGCCGCGTGGCCGAGCAGGTGCTCGGCCACATTGACGCGCGCGCTCAGCGGGCCCAGGTCGAGGAACGGGTCGGACAAGGCGGCGCTCAGTCGCGGTCGAGCAGGTCGCGCAGGGCGTCGAGCACCTCGGCGCCCGCATCCTCCATCACCAGGTGCCCGGCGCCCTCGAGGGCCCGCACCTCGGCGCGCGGCATGCGCTCGCGCCAGCCGCGCAGGATGGCCGGAGTGAAGACCCAGTCCTGCATGCCCCACACGAGGGTGGTGGGCTTGGTGCGCAGAGCGGGCAGCGCGGCGTCCACCGCGGCGAGGGCCTCGTGGTTCTCGTGACCAGGCCCGCGCGGGATGGCGCGCACGAACGAGGCCACCGTCCTGCGCCGGCCCGCGGTGCGGTAGGGCGCGAGGTAGCCCTCGGCGACCTCGGGGGAGAGGCCCTTGGTCGTGGTCGTCGAGGCCAGGAGGCGGTTCATGAGGCCCAGCCCGCCGGTCAGGAACGGGCCCAGGAAGGGGAGGCGCCCGAGAGCGAGGGCGGCCGGCAGCTGAGCCTCCGGCCACACGCAGGTGTTCGTGATGAGGAAGCGGCGGAAGCGCTCGGGCTGGCGAGCCGCCACGCCGAGGCCGATGGGGCCGCCCCAGTCGTGCACGACCAGGGTGATGTCGCGCAGGTCGAGGTGCTCGATCAGGGCCTCGAGGCCAGCCTGGTGGGCGGCGAGCGTGTCGCTCCAGTCGTGGGGGCGCTCGGAGAGGCCCATCCCCATGTGGTCCAGGGCGACGACGCGGTAGCGGCCTCGCATGCGCGTGAGGACCTCACGCCACTGGAAGGACCAGGTCGGATTGCCGTGCACGCACAGGATCACCGGAGCGTCTCGGGGACCCTCGTCCACGAAGTGCAGGAAGGCACCGTCGAGCTCGAGGAAGTGCGGCGCGAACGGCCACAGCTCACCGAGGCCGCCGCCGAAGACGCGGGCGTCGTCCAGGGCGTTCTCGAGGGGGGTCTGGGGACGGATGCGGGCGACCTGGTCGCCCTCCTTGCCGACGAGTTCGAGGGGCATGTTGAGGACCCGCGCTTGCCGCGGGACCCCAGAGCATAGCGGCCGGTGGACGGCCATCGCTGGGGCTCCTGCCGCGATCGCGGTAGGGTGCGGGCATGGACCTGCGCCACATCTTGCCGGCCACGGCATTCCTGCTCGGGACCGCCGCCGGGGCCCTCGCCGAGGACCCTGCTCCGCGCGCGCGTCACATCGTCCTGTTCCTCGTGGACGACCTGGGCTGGCAGGACGCCTCGCTCCCCTTCCACGCCGAGCGGACCCCCTTCAACGACCGCTATCGCACGCCGCACCTGGAGCGCCTGGCCTCCGAGGGCATGGTGCTGCGGCACGGCTACGCGTCCGCTCCCGTGTGCACCCCCACGCGGACCGCGATCCACACCGGGCAGTCCCCGGCGCGCTCCCACATCACCTACTGGACGCTGTACGCGGACCGGGACCAGACCGGGCCCTGGAAGCGGAGCGAGGGGGAGCGCCTCGTGGCTCCGGACTGGCGCAAGGAGGGCCTTGGGCCCGACGACCCGACCCTCGCCCGGCTCCTGGCCCAGGCGGGTTTCTGGACCATCCATGTGGGCAAGGCGCACCTCGGCGGCATCGGCTCGCCGGGGGAGGACCCGCGGGCGCTCGGGTTCCAGGTCAATGTGGCGGGCCATGCGCCGGGAGGGCCCGGCTCGTTCCTCGGGCTGCATCAGTTCCGTGCCAATGGGCGTCAGGGCAAGCTGGGCGCGTCGGTGTGGGATGTGCCTGGCCTGGAGGACTACCACGACCATGATGTGTACCTCACCGAGGCCCTCGCGCTCGAGGCCTGTCGCGAGGTGCGCGAGGCGGCCCGCGCGGGGAAGCGGGTGTTCCTCTCCTTCGCGCCCTACGCCGTGCACGCGCCGATCATGGCGAACGCGAAGTACCTGGCGAACTACCCCGACCTGCACCCGACCGAGGCGGCCTACGCGACGATGGTCGAGACGGTGGATCACGCCCTGGGCGCACTGCTTGCGACCCTCGAGGCCGAGGGGATTCTGGACGAGACGCTCTTCGTCTACACCTCTGACAACGGCGGCCTGAGCGCTCACGCGCGCGGCGGGGAGCGTCACTCCCACAACGCGCCCCTGCGCTCGGGCAAGGGCTCGGCGTACGAGGGCGGCGTGCGCGTGCCGTGGGTCGTGCGCTGGCCCGGCCAGGTGGAGCCGGGCAGCGCGAGCGACGAGCCCGTGATCAGCCACGACCTCTACCCGACCCTGCTTGCGGCGGCAGGGCTCGCGGCGCCCGAGGGGCATGCGGTGGATGGGCGCGACCTGCGGCCTGTCCTGCGCGGTGAGGGCCCTCTCGATGTGCGCCCTCTGGTGTGGCACATGCCGCACTTCTGGGGCGTTCACGGGCCGGGGATCCAGCCTTACAGCGCCGTGCGCATGGGGAGCCTGAAGCTGCTGTTCTTCCAGGGCAGCCAGCGGCTCGAGCTGTTCGATGTGGTTCGAGACCCAGGGGAGCAGACCAACCTCGCGCAGGAGCGCCCCGAGGACCTGCGGCGCTTGGCCGGCGTGCTCGCGGCCGAGCTCGAGCGGCGCGGGGCCCAGCCGCCCCTCCTGCGGGTGGGGGAGGCTCCGGCCGTCCCCGCGCGCGGAGTGCTCGAGGTGCTGGCGGACCAGGAGCGGGGACGATGAGGCTCGCCCTCGGAGCCCTGGCTCTCCTGGCCGCCTGCGCGGCCCCGGGCGGTCCTGGCGCCGACTCCGAGGCGCCCTTCTGCGCGACTCACCTGCCGCCCAATGTGGTCGTGATCTTCGCCGACGACCTCGGCTGGGGCGACCTCTCCTGCTACGGGGAGACGCGCTGGCGCACCCCGCACCTCGATCGCCTCGCCGACGAGGGGACGCGCTTCACGCGCTTCTATGTGAGCCAGCCCGTGTGCTCCGCCTCGCGGGCGTCGCTGCTGACGGGGTGCTATGCCAACCGCCTGTCGATCGCGGGCGCCCTCGGCCCGGGATCGCGCCGTGGGCTCAACCCCGAGGAGACCACCCTGGGCGAGCTGCTGCAGGGCCAGGGCTACGCCACCGCGCTCTTCGGCAAGTGGCACCTGGGTCACCACCCCGAGTCGCTGCCCACGCGCCACGGCTTCGATGAGTGGTACGGGCTGCCGTACTCCAACGACATGTGGAGGTTCCATCCCGAGTCCCCTGGGGCCTGGGCGCCGCTGCCGCTGATGCTGGGGGACGCCGTCCTCGATCTGGACCCTGACCAGACGACCCTCACGCGCTCGGTGACCGAGCGGGCGGTCGAGTTCGTCGAGCGCGAGGCGGGGGCGGGGCGGCCCTTCTTCCTGTACCTCGCGCACCCCATGCCCCATGTGCCGATCTTCGCGTCCCTCGGCTTCGCCGGGCGCGGGCCGACCGCCTACGCGGACACGGTGCGCGAGCTCGACTGGAGCGTGGGGGAGGTGCTCGCGGCCCTCGATCGCGCCGGCGTCACCGACGACACGCTTGTGCTGTTCACCTCGGACAATGGCCCGTGGCTCAGCTACGGCGACCACGCCGGCGGCACCGGCGGTCTGCGCGAGGGCAAGGGCACCACCTTCGAGGGCGGCGTCCGCGTTCCGGCCCTCCTGCGCTACCCGCGCGGGGTTCCCGCGGGCCGGGTCGTCGCGGACCCGCTGATGACCATTGATGTCCTGCCCTCGATCGCGGAGCTCGTGGAGGCTCCCCTGCCGGGTCTGCCCATCGACGGCCGCAGCGCGCTCGACCTCTGGCTCGGCGCCGAGGGCGCGGGCTCACCGCAGGAGCTCTACGGGCTCTGGTACCACGCGGGGGACCTGGAGGCCGTCGTGAGCGGCCGCTGGAAGCTCCACTTCCCGCACAGCTACCGGTCCCTGGGTGCGCGGGCAGGGGGGCTCGGCGGCATCCCCGCCCAGTACGACTACGGCGTGGAGCAGCCTCTCGCGCTGTACGACCTCGAGGCGGACCCGGGTGAGAGCGTCGACCGGTCGGCCGCGCACCCGGAGGTCGTGGCGCGCCTGCGCGCGGGTGCGGACGCCTTGAGGGCGCGCCTGGGCGACCGCCTGACCGGGGTCGAGGGCCGCGAGGTGCGGCCCCTCGGCCCGCCTCGATGAGTGCTGCTCCGGTCCCCTAGGCGGTTCCACCCGGGGTCGCGCGTCAGCCCTCGCTCTCCACGGGGAGGTCGATGGCGGGCAGGGGGAACTGCTCCGAGGGCGTGCGCGCCTCGAGGAAGAGCGCCTGCATGCGCGCGAGGACCTCGGGCCGCTCGGAGGCGAGGTCGTGCCGCTCCGCGGGGTCCGTCTCGAGGTCGAAGAGCATGGTCGAGAGGTCGCCCTTGCGCAGGCGCGTGCGCACCGCCTTCCAGCGGCCCTCGCGCACGGCCTGCTGACCGGCGTACTCCCAGTAGAGGTGGTCGTGGGGGACCTGGCCCTCCGCTCCCGTGAGGGTCGGCACCAGGCTGACCCCGTCGGTGGCCGCGACGGGCGCGCGGCCGGCGAGCTCCAGCAGGGTCGGCAGCCAGTCCTCGAAGGCGCTGGCGAAGTCGGAGCTGGTCCCCGGCGCGATGCGCCCGGGCCAGGACGCGACCGTGGGGACCTTGATGCCACCCTCGTGCACCGAGCACTTGAGGCCTCGCATCCCGGCCGCGCTCGCGAAGAAGGTCGAGTCGGTGCCGCCGTTGAAGGTGGGGCCGTTGTCGCTCGTGAAGACCACGAGCGTGTTGTCGGCCACGCCCAGCTTCTCGAGGGTGTCCAGCACTGCGCCGACCTGGGCATCCAGGTGCGCGACCATGGCGGCATAGGCCGCGCGCGGGCGCGGGTGGGGCAGGTAGCCCTTGGTCCCCAGGTACGGCTCCTCGTCCCACTCGCGCGGGAAGGGGAGCAGCCACTCGGGCGGCACCTGCAGGGAGGCGTGGGGGATCGGCGAGGCGTAGTAGAGGAAGAAGGGCCGGTCCGCGTTGGCGTAGAGGAACTCGAGCGCCTGCTCCTGCATCACATCATGCGCGTACACGCCCGAGTTGAACCGGGCGTAGTACTCCTCCTCGCTCTCGAGGGGCTCGGCCAGTCGCTGGTGCGCGTCGTACCAGGCGTTGTCCCCGAGGGGCAGCCGCTCCCCGTTGCGCCAGAGGTGCGTGGGGTAGTGGTTGTGCGCGATGCGCTGACAGAGGTAGCCGCAGAAGAAGTCGAAGCCCTGGTTCTCGGGGGCGCCGCTCGTGTCCGGTCCGCCAAGGCCCCACTTGCCCACCGCTCCGGTTGCGTAGCCAGCATCCCGCAGCTGGCGCGCAAGCGTTGCGGTCCCCGCGGCCAGTGGCCACTGTCCCTCGGGGTCGCCCTCGTCCCAGCCGCCGTTCTCCCAGTTGTTGCGCACCTCGCAGTGGCCCGTGTGGAGGCCGGTCAGCAGCACGCACCGGCTCGAGGCGCAGACCGGGCTGCCCGAGTAGTGCTGGGTGAGGCGCATTCCCCGCGCGGCGATCGAGTCGATGTGTGGGGTGGGGATCAGCTCTGAGCCGAAGGAGCCCACCTCGCCGTAGCCAAGGTCATCCGCCAGGAAGAAGACGATGTTCGGCGGCGCAGGCTGCTCGGGCGCGGGCGCGTTCCGCGTCGCGGCGGAGCAGGCTGCCAGGAGTCCGAGCAGTCCGAGGAGCGGGAGAGCGCGCGTCGTCATGCCCCGATCCTAGGGGCTCGCGTGCAGGGGGCCCACCGCGACCCCGCTCCATTCCAGGCACCACTTCGCTCCCGCGGTGGTCACGGCCACGACGCTGTCGTCGACGCGGGCCTGCTCGACCCGCCACTCCTCGCCATCCAGGCCAAGCAGCAGCCGCTCGGGCTCGACGGCACGGATGCGGCAGCGCGAGAGCCCCGCCATCCCGATCCCGCGCGCCTTCAGCACGGCCTCCTTCGCGCACCAGGCGCGCGTGAAGGCGAGCGCCGGCTCTTCGTGTACGAGGAGCACGCGCTCCTCTGCGCTGAGCACGCGCTCCGCGAGGGCCAGGCGACGCTCCTGGATCCGCTCCGTGTCCACGCCGACGGGTACGCGGGCCAGGCCGCCGACCGTCAGGTGCGCGTCGTGGCTGATGGACCAGTGCCAGCCCTCGAGGGGGAGCGGGCGTCCGCCGTCCTCCTCCTGGGGCCACGGCCCGGCGGGCCCGCCGGCGAGGTCACTCGCGAGGCCGAGGGTCTCGCGGGCGTGCGCACGCTGGACGCGCACGCGCTCCGCGCCGGTGGGAGGGGCAGCGGGCGTGCGCCGCACGGCGACCTGGACCAGGAGCGGGGCGTCCACGCCCGTGAGTCTAGCCGCCGCCGGCCAGCGCGCCGTGTACCCTCCAATCCGTGAAGGTGCTGCAGGTGACGACCCAGCGACCGGGCTGGACCGGGAGCGGCACGACCCTCGAGGCGCTGGCCCGCGCAGCCGAGGGGTGGAGCCACGCGGTCCTGTGCGGGGTCCCTGCCGAGGAGCCGCTTCCCGCGGTCGCCGGCGTCGATCGGGCGCGCGTGCACGCGGTCCGCTTCGGCGAGGGCGGCGACCTGCCCTTTCCCGTGGTGGGCATGAGCGATGTGATGCCCTACCCGAGCTCGGTCTGGAGCCAGCTCGGCGCGCAGCAGCTCGACGCCTGGCGCGCGGCGTGGAGGCCTGCTCTCGAGCGCGCGCTCGAGGCCGAGCGGCCGGATGTGCTCCATGTCCACCACGCCTGGCTCGGGGCCGCGCTGGCCTGTGAGGTTGCGGGGGAGGTCCCCGTGGTCCTGCACGGCCATGGGACGGGCCTGCGCCAGATGCAGCTCACCGCGCACCTCCGCGAGGAGGTCACCGCGGGAGCGGCCCGCGCGCAGGGGCTCTGCGCCCTGCACGCCGACCATGCCGCGCGCTATCGGGAGGCGCTCGGCCTGCCTCCCGAGCGGATCACGGTGGTGGGCGCCGGCTTCGATGCCGCCCGCTTCCGGCCGCGCGAGGGCGAGCCCGATCCTGAGTCGCTCCTGTTCGTGGGCAAGTGGAGCGAGGCCAAGGGCGTGGGACCCCTGCTGGACGCCTTCGCCGCCGTGCGCACGCGCCGGCCTGGCGCGACGCTACGCCTCGCGGGTGGAGGCGCCGGGCCCGAGGCCGAGGCCCTTCGCGCTCGCGCTCTGAGCCAGCCGGGGGTCGAGGTGCTCGGGCGCCTCTCGGACGCGGACCTCGTCGCGGCGATGCAGGCCGCCCAGGTGTTCGTGCTGCCCTCGCTCTACGAGGGCCTGCCCCTGGTGCTCGTCGAGGCCGCGGCCGCGGGCTGTCGCCTGGTGGCCACCGCGCTGCCCGGCGTCCTGGACGCGCTGGCCGAGCCCCTCTCCCAGCGTCTGCAGCTGGTTCCCCTGCCGGCGCTGGAGGGGCCCGACCGCGTGGCGCCCGGCACGCGCGAGGCCTTCGTGGAGGAGCTGGCCAAGGGGCTCGAGGCCGCCCTCGCCGCCGGCACCGCACCGCCGTCGGGGCCCTCCGAGCTGGCGCCGTTCACCTGGGCGGCGGTGACCCGTCGCGTGGAGGCCGCCTGGTCCGCCGCCCTTCGGCGGCCCTAGTCCAGGACCCGCCGCGCGTCCCCGTCGATCCAGACCACGGGGCCCGCGGCCGAAGGGCTGGGCGCGCTGCGCCCACCGGTCAGGATCCAGCCGTCGCTGCGGATCGCGAGGTGGCGGACCTCCTCGTGGAAGTCGTCGCCGAGGGTGCCGTCCTCGATCAGGAAGCCGACCCCGTTCCAGCCCGGGGGGCTGGGGCCCGTCGGGGGCAGGGCCCCGTTCGCCTGCAGGCGCAGCCACACGGCGTCGGTGTGGCCCTCGCCGTTCGGGCGCGCTCCCGCCGCGAGGAGGCTCCCGTCGGTGCGCGCGGCCACGCGGGCGAGGGAGGCGCCCTGGGCAAAGGGCGCCGTATCGCCCTGCAGGTAGACCGGGGGCAGCAGCACCAGGCCGGTGCCGAACTGGGGCTGGCCGGTCATACCGCGGAAGTCGGTGTCGGGCGAGCCATCGAACTGGAAGCGCCAGGCTGCGGGCTGCGCCGGGCTGCCCACCGAGCCGACGACGACCACTCGTCCCTGGGGATCGAGAGCCAGGGCCTTCGGGGCCTCAGCGGACAGGCCGAGGGCGGGGGCGCTTGCCACGCCGCCCACGCCGAACGCGGAGACGAGCGCGCCTGCGGAGTCGAAGCGCACCAGGCGTACGCCGCCGCTCGGCAGGGTGGCCAGGACGACTGGCGAGCCCGCCTCGGCGAGGGCGACATCGATGCCGGAGGCCGTGGGCTCGGCTGCCCAGGTCGCCCGGCCGGCTCCACCGAACGCAGCGTCGAAGGCGAAGGGCTGGCTCAGCACGCGCCAGAGCGAGACGCCCTCGGCGTCCACCTCGCCGAGGACGAACGCCGCCTCCTCCTCCGCACACAGGGCCAGCGCGCGCGCGAGTCCCGTGTCTGGATCGGCCAGGGGTCCGGCGACCTCCAGCGTCCCGTCGTCGGCGATGCGCAGGAGGGCGATCCGCGGGCTCGGGTCCGCGGGGCCGTTGCGGGTCGTGACGAGGGCCAGGAGACCCGCGCTCGTGCGCGCGAGGCCCGTGCAGGTGAGGTGGTCATCCCCGTCGACCGCGGTGACGAGGAGCCCGCTCGTCGAGCCGTAGCGGTCCGCGGGCGCGAGGTCCTCAGCCCAGCCTCGGAAGCGGAGCGAGCGCGAGGCGCCGCCTGCGCTCTCGCTCGCGAGCGCTACGGTCGCGGCACCCTCGGCCTCCGCGAGCAGGCCGTCCACCGCGCCAGGGAGCGCTGGATCGAGCCCCAGGTCCTCGGCCCCGCGCGAGTCGAGGAAGCCCCCGCCCCCGGAGAACTGGTCGGCGGAGAAGACGAGGTCGAGGGACGCGCTTCCTCCGTCGGAGAGCGCGGTGACGGTCAGGTCGTGGGTGCCAGCGAGCTTCGGAGAGAGGTAGCCGATCAGGTAGAAGCTGTTGGCGAGGTCGCGGACCTCGCTCGCCACATCCACGAAGCCCGGCGTGAGGTCGGGCAGGTTCGCGGCCTGCACGAAGCCGTCAGGGCCCAGCAGCCCGAGGGCGGTCGGGTCGATCTCGGCGCCGAGTCCAATCGTGTAGGAGGAGACCGGGCGCGTCCCGTCGGACACGGTGACGCCCGCCTCGAGGCTCGCGAGGGCCTGGGCCTGGGAGACCAGCCCGGCCTGGTCCGTGCCGTCCGTGAAGGTCACCTGGCTCAGGGAGAAGAACTCGAGGTCCGCCTCCTCTGCGTCTGCGGCGGCGTCGGCCAGGAGGTCGAGGCCTGCGACGAAGGCGCCGTAGAGGTTGGTCGAGGTGGAGGTGACCACGACCTCGTCGCTGTCGATCGCAGCGTGCAGGGCCGTCGCGTCCGAGGTGAACCCCAGGGGGGCCCCGGAGCCGGGGACGGATCCAGGGATCAGCCCCGGGTCGCCTGCGAACCAGGAGACGGCCAGCGCGACCGAGGGCTCGGCCAGGGCCGCGTCCACGAAGGCGTGGGCGGCAGCGCGCTCGGCCTCGAGGCCCTCGGAGGTGCCACTCACGCTGCCCGAGCGGTCGAGCAGCAGGTGGGCGTAGGCCTGGTACACCCGCGGCTTGGGGAGCAGGCGCTGGGCGCTCTCGGTCAGGCTGACCGCGGCACCGTCCTCCTCGAGCCGAAAGTCCGTGGCCTCGAGCCCCGCGACCGGGCGCCCGTCCTCGGTGAGCACCTGCAGGAGCACCGAGATCCGCCCGGGCAGGTCGATGCGCGGGTGGGGACCGGGGCCTACGGTGAGCAGCTGACCCGGCGCGGTGTCCCCGGGGCCCGTGGGCTCGTCGAGGCCAGCGCCTCCACCGCCACCGCAGCTCGACAGGAGCAGGGCGGAGCCGAGGGCCCAGGGGAGCGCTCGTCGGAGCAGGGGAGTGGCGCTGGGGGAGTGCGGGAGGCGCATGGTGCGGTCGGGGCGGCGGCCCCGAACCGAAGCTAGGGACCCGCCCGCGCCGAATCCAGCGGCGCCCTCCTCAGCGACCGCGCTTCTCGATGCGCGTGAGATCGAACAGCTCGCCGTCCAGGCCGAAGGCCTTGAACTCCAGCGTGCGGCCGTTCACGGCGACCATGCAGTAGTGGTGCCCGTGGCGCACATTGTTCTGGAAGGGCGGCCGCACGGGGCCCGCCGTCTCCAGGCCGCCCCCTCCGCCCCCCGTGACGAGGTAGGTCGTGCCGCCCTCGTCCACCGGGCGCCCGTCCACCAGGGGCCAGGTGCGCTCGTACGAGTGGATGTGTCCGTTCCACACCAGGTCCACCCCGTAGCGGTCGAACAGCGGCACCAGGGCGCGCGTGCGCAGGTCTCCGGCGGTCCCGGGTCCACGCCAGCGATCCCCGTAGTCGTTCTCGTCGGAGCTGAAGGGCGGGTGGTGGAACGCCACGACCTTCCAGAGGGACGCGGAGGCCGCGAGCCGCTCCTCCAGCCAGGCGTGCTGCCGCGAGCCTGGGCCCACCTCGCGGTTCGAGTCGAGCATCAGGAAGTGCACATCGCCCCAGGTGAACTCGTAGTGGAACTCCGGGTCCGGCAGGGAGACATAGTCGTAGTAGAAGCGTGCGTCCTGCTCGTGGTTGCCGAGCACGGGATAGAAGGGCACGCGCTGGATGAGCTCGCCCATCCCCGGGAAGAAGTGCTGGGTCCAGTGGGAGAGGTCCTTGCCGGTGGAGACGAGGTCGCCCGCGTGGACCAGGAACTGCGGGCGCTGGGCCCAGGCCAGGTTGGCGAGGGCCAGGGACACCTCCGGGTTGCCCTGGGTGTCGCTCATCACCGCGAAGGACACGGGCGTCCCCGGAGGGACCGCCGTCTGGAACGAGCGCACGGGACCCTGCAGGAGGTTGCCCGCGGCGTCGGTGGACTCGACTCGGTAGTAGTAGACCCCGCCCGGCTGGAGGCCCTCGAGTCGCACCTCGTGGATGCGGCTGGGCTCGC
This sequence comes from Planctomycetota bacterium, assembly GCA_016779225.1. Lineage (GTDB taxonomy): Bacteria > Planctomycetota > UBA1135 > UBA1135. The sequence goes on along the minus strand of JADHNZ010000016.1, from coordinate 40,531 downwards.
CCTCGGCCTCGTGCTCGAAGCGGGGAGGCTCCTCCTCGGCTCCAAGGACCCGGTCGCCCCAGGCCACGCGCGTGGTGGCGTGGCGCGTCGTCTCCCACATGATCGTCATGCCCGTGCCGGTCCCGAACTGCAGGTAGGGGCCGAGCACCAGCTCGAAGGTCTCCGCGTCCGCGTACCAGGGCGGCAGCGCCCGCAGGGCGCGTCCGTGCTCGAAGCTCTCCGCGACCCAGGCCTCGCCCGCGCACAGGTCGTAGAGCGCCACGCTGGCGATCCGCCCGCCGAAGCGGTGGTCCTCGTCCTGGTCGGCGTAGGCCCCCAGGGTCACTGGAGCCGCCGCAGGGTAGAGCAGGTCCCCAGACTGGGCCCTGCTGGTCGCGTCCAGCTTGCCGTCCACGAACAGGCGCATCTCCTGGCCGTCATAGGTCGCGACCACATGGTGCAGGCGCCCGGTCTCGAAGGGAGTGGCACCCTTGAGGTAGGTCATGCTCCCGTCCCCGTCGTCCGCGCCCGCGCTCGCCAGCCCGAAGGTGAAGACCCGGTCGTCGTGCCCCACGACCCAGCCGGCCTCCGCGTTGCCGTTGTCCTGCACCACGCCCAGCACCGCGCCCCACGCCTGGGGACGCTCGACCGCGACCCAGGCCTCGACCGTCAGGTGGCGGCTGGGCAGGATCCCCCGCACCGCGCTGAGATCGTCGGCCAGCACCACCCGCGACGCGCCGTCGAAGTGCAGGGCCTCGAACTCCTCCAGGCGTACGGGGCGCAGGCTGCCCTCGATGCGTCCCGCGGGTCCCAGGCGGGCCTCGAGATGGCTCCCCGCGACACGCTGGCCCGTGAGGTCCCAGGCGGCCAGGGGATCCGGCCCGTCGTGGGAAGGGAGCGCCGCGGCGTGAGCGGCCAGGGCGGCGAGGGAGAGGACGGTCCAGGCGCTGCGCATGGGTGCATCCCAGCCGCCCCGCCCTGGAGGGTCAAGGCGCTCAGCCCGGCGCGTCGGTCCTCGCCCAGATGGCCAGCCGTCAGTCGGGGCGCGTGGCGCGGGTGAGGATCTCGCGGTCGAAGTAGTTCGAGCCCATGCCCGCGTCCACCACGAGGCCCTGGCCCAGGACGCCGGAGGAGCGCGGGCTGAGCAGGAACAGGGCCGTGGAGGCAACCTCGTCGGTGCCCAGTCCTCGCTTGCGCACGGTGGCCTGCTCGGCGAAGAGCCATGCGTCCGCGTAGCCCGGGATCCCCGCGGAGGAGCGCGTCTTGAGCAGGCCCGCTCGGACGGCGTTCACCCGCACGCCGCGCGGCGCGAGGGACTTGGACAGGAAGGCCACGGCCGAGTCGAGCGCGGCCTTGGCAGGGGCCATGTAGCCATAGGACTCCGAGGCCATCGTCGTGGTGGAGATGGAGATCGTCACCACCGAGGCGCCCTCGCGCAGCTGGCCCTCGAGCGCTCCGCAGAGGGCCATGAGCGAGTAGCAGGAGACCTCCACCGCCTCGAGGAAGTGGGCACGCGGGGTCTGGTGGAAGGGCTTCGCGCCGCCCTCGTAGCGGGCGAAGGCGATCGAGTGCACGAGCCCGTCGAGGGGGCCAAGGGCGCGCACCTGCGCCGCGAGGGCCTGGATCTGCTCCTCCTCGCGCACATCGCAGACCAGCACGGGGTCGTCCCCCGTGAGGCGAGCGACCTCCTCTCGTCGCTCCGCGGTGCGGACCATCCAGACCGGCTGCGCGCCGGCCTCCCGCAGCTGCAGCCCGATGTGGGCCGCCACGCTGCGCTTGTTCGAGAGCCCGGTCACGAGCACGCGCTTGCCCGCCAGCCCCAGCCAGTCGCTCACGCGGGGGCCTCCGCGTCTGCGACCGCCAGGACGAAGCGTAGGCGTACGGCGACCTTCCCGCCGACGCGAACCGTGGCCGAGCACCAGCGCGCATTGGAGAGGACCTCGTCCACGCGCGCCGTCGTCTCCACGGTGTCGCCCGGGCGCACGATCACCTTGAAGCGGGCGTCCTCGATGCGCGTGAGGACCGGGGTCCCGGGGCCGTCCCGGTCGTCGTCACCCATGTAGATCGCGATGGCCGCGCTCTGGAAGGCGTGCTCCGACAGGTAGACGCCCGGCACAACGGGGTTGCCGGGGAAGTGGCCCCGCAGGATGTCCAGGTCCTCGGGGATGTCCCAGGCCGTGGTCACCTCGCCGGGCGAGGCCGCGAGGACCCTGCTCACCAGGAGGAACGGCTCGGCGTGGGGCAGGACCTCGGCGGGAGCCGGGAGGGCGCCGGACTCAGAGCCCACCGGTGACCTCCAGGGTCGCGCCGTTCACATAGGCCGCCTCGCGCGAGGCGAGGAACAGGATCGCCGCGGCGACCTCCTCGGGCTTGCCGAAGCGCCGGCTGGGGACGCTCTTGCGGTACTCCTTGCGCAGGTCGTCGGGCAGGTCGCCAATCAGCTCGGTGTCGATGAAGCCCGGGCTGACGCAGTTCACGGTGATCCCGCGGGCCGCGACCTCCTTGCACAGGCTGCGGGCCATGCCGACCTGGCCGGCCTTGGAGGCACCGTAGTTGGTCTGCCCCTGGAAGCCCACATGCCCGGCCGGGGAGGTGACGAAGATCACGCGGCCGTAGCGCTGACCCATCATGTTCTTCACCGCCTGGCGGGTCATGAGGTAGCCGCCCGTGAGGTTCGTGGCGATGACGGCGTCCCAGGCGTCCTGCTCCATGAGGGGCAGGATGGCGTCCCTGCGGATGCCCGCGTTGTTCACCAGGACCTCGACCGGGGCCTCGCCCAGGGCCTCCCAGAGGGCAGCCACCTGCTCGGCGTCCGCCACATCGCAGCGATGGACCACGAGTCGGTCGGCCGCTGCGCCCGCGTCGGCCTTGAGCGCCTCGGCAGCCGCGTCGTTCCCGCGGTAGGTGGCGTGGACGGTGGCTCCCGCCTCGAGGAAGGCGAGCGTGGCGGCGCGGCCCAGGCCGCGGGTGCCGCCGGTGACGACGACGCGTTGGTCTTGGAAGTCCATGGGGGGGAGCGGCGCCTCAGGGCGCCTCGTTCAGGAGGGTCGCCAGGTGTCCGTCGACCTTGTTCGCAGTGATGGCGCCGTAGTTGGCCGCCCCGAGCCAGCCGCTCATGATGATCCCCACGGAGCCCGAGTGGTACAGGCCCTCGACCTGGTTCGGCAGCTCCATGGAGTAGCGCAGGCCCTCGAACTTCGTGCCGAACGAGGCCCCGCGCAGGTGCTGGGTGTAGAAGCCGAAGGTCCGGGGCGTGGCGGCCTCGACATGGGTGAAGCGGCTCGTCAGGCCGGGGACGCGGCGCTCGAGGTCCTCGAGGGTCTCGGCCACGAGCCGGTCCTTGGTGGCCTCGTAGGCGCCCTCATCCAGGCTGCTCCAGTCCTCCCAGCGGGCGTTCATGGACGCCACGACCGAGCAGCGCTCCGCGCCCGGCCGGACCTTGGGGTAGTAGAAGCTGTAGGTCCGACTCTCCCCATGCAGGTCGCACAGGGCGTGGCTGTCGAAGGTCTCTCGCGTGCTGGTGAAGAACAGGTCCGCGATCCAGGGCAGGTCCTCACCCTCGGGCAGCCCCATGTAGACCTGGGTGGAGGAGCAGTTGGGGCGCACGGCGCGCACGCCCTCGAGGAACGCAGGGTCCAGCGCGCCGTCCGGGAGCAGGCTCAGCGCCGTGGGGTGCAGGCCCGCGTTGGAGATGACCACCTCTGCGGAGATCTCGCGGCCCTCGGCCAGGACACCGCGCACGCGTCCGCCCTCCACGAGGATCTGCTCGACCTGGACTCGGTTGAACAGGTCCACGCCGTTGCTCTGCAGGATGCGCTTCATGTCGCTGACCAGGAGGTCCGTGCCGCCCGTGAAGGTGAACACGCCCTTGGACATGAAGTTCGAGAAGACGATCCCGTACGAGATTGCGGGGTCGTCCTTGTGGGCGCCATTGGCGTACGAGATCGGCTCGAGCAGGAGCCTGTGCACATCGTTGCGCCCAGGGAAGTAGGCCTCGAGCACATCGCCCGTGGTCCGGGTGTCCTGGTCGTAGTAGTTCATCGCCGCGAGGTCGGCGTAGAACGCCTCGACCTGCTGGCGGTCGCAGCCCAGGACCTCCACGAGCTTGTTCGTGAAGTCGTCGCGCGTGAAGGCGGTGTCGAAGGAGAACTGGGGGTTGTCGAAGCGGATGCCGTCCAGCTGAACGATGCGGCTGGCGACCTCGGGTCCCCAGTAGCGGCGCACGGTCTTGTGCATGCCCCACGGGAAGCCGTGCAGGGAGATGTCGAACACATGCCCCCCGCGCCGCTTGAACCAGGTGGCCATCCCCCCAAAGTTGTAGTGCTGCTCCAGCACGCACACCCGGTGCCCGGCGCGGCCCAGGATGTTGGCCGCGGTCAGGCCCGCGAGGCCCGAGCCGATCACCACCACGTCGTAGCGGTCGGCCGCGCCCGCCAGCGGGTCGCGGGCCGTGGGCCGCTTGCCGTCGCGGCTGCCGGTGAAGAAGCGGGTCTCGCGAGTCATGCCTCAGGAGCGGGTTCGAGCGCCCGGGGGGTGATGGATGCGCCGGAGAGGGTGGCGACCTGCGCGCCGCCCACGAGGGCGCCGACGATGCCGAGGTAGCCGTTGTCCGTGCCCAGGATCTGGAGGCCCGTTAGGCCGGCAGCGTCGGGAGCAACCTTCTGGGGGCAGCCGTAGACGGCTCCGTCCAGGCGCCCCGTGAAGCGCGTGATCGTGCGCGGGGTGAACGCGTCCAGGGCGACGGCGTGGGGGCGGGCGTCGGGAGCGAACCGCCGGACCTCCTCCCAGGCGGCGTCCACCGCGGCGGCCTTGGTGGCCGCATAGGCCTCAGGCTCGAGGTCCCGCCAGGGCGCTGCGCTCGAGAGGATCGTCGTGCGCACAACGCCCTCGGTCTCGGGCTCCTGGCCGGCGTAGTTCTCTGGGCAGCACAGCACCCCGCTCCGAGCGTCGTAGGGCTCCGCGCCGGTCGAGCGGTAGAGGGCCTCGTCGGCGTGGTTCCAGAAGGTGATGGTGTCCTGGAAGCCCAGCTCCGGAGCCGGGCGGTCGAGGTGCATGCACGCCTCGACGAAGGTCAGCTCGCCGATCGGGGCGGAGCGTGCGTGGTCCGTGAACTCCGGCCCCAGCATCCGCAGGGTCTCGGGCCACCCCGCGCTCGAGAGCACCAGCTGGGCCTCCAGCTCCGCGCCCCCGTCGGTGCGCACGCCGCGCACGCGCCCGCCGTCGTGCAGGATCTCCGACACGCCCGTGCGCAGCCGCAGCTCGCCCCCCTCCTCGCGCAGGCGCCCGTTCAAGAGCTCGAGCACGGGCCGCACGCCGCCGCGCGGCCGTGCGAAGCCCTCCTCGTAGATGCTCTTCCAGAGCACGACGAACAGGGGCCACGAGACATCGCTCGGCGTGGGGGAGCCGTACCACAGGAGCGGGTGCAGCACGAGGTCCACCAGCAGCCGGTCGCCGAGGCGCTCGAGCAGGTGAGCGCGGACGCTCTGGGGCCCCGCCTCGACCGCGTGCGGCAGCGCGGCCAGCTCGTCGCACAGGGCGTCGAAGGCATCGGCCGCCGCGGGGAATCCGGCGCGCACCTCGGAGCGCAGCAGGTCGAGGTCGTTCGAGAAGCGCAGGGAGGCCTCGGGGAAGACCGTGCGTGAGCCGAGCTGCTCGCCGAGCTGGAGCGCCTCCAGCGGAATGCGCAGCTGGCGCAGGACGCGCGGCAGGGGCAGCTTGCGGGCCCCGCGGTCGGCGTGGTTCGTCAGGGCATGCAGCCCCACGTCGTACCGCCGTCCACCCTTCTTGTAGAAGGAGTTGAGGCCTCCCCACAGGTAGTGGCGCTCGAGCACCACGGTGGAGAGGCCCTGCTGTGCGAGCCGGATCCCGGCGGCGAGGCCCGCGGGCCCCGCGCCGATCACGACCGCGTCACAGCGTTCGGGGGCAGCGGAGCTCAAGGGGCGATCCTGGGCAGCGCCCGGGCGAGGGGAGGGGCAGGCCCGCGGTCAGGAGACCACGAGCTCCTTGTCCGCCATGTGCGGGCCGAGGTAGTCGACGCAGCCCTGCAGGGTCGCCAGGTTCTTGTAGTCCTCCTCGGGGACATTGACGCCGTAGCGCTTGCGCAGCTCCATGACGATGTCGAGGAAGTCCATCGAGTCCAGCTCGATCTGGTCGCGCAGCGGGACCTCGAGGGTGAGGCCGTCGAGCTCCTCGTCGGGGGCGATGGTGGCGATGATGTCCTTGATGGCGAGGACGATGTCTTCGTTGCTCATGTTGGGGAGGGGGTGGGGAGGCGCGCGCAGCTCAGGCCTGGGGCCTGCGCAGGACGAGCGCCGAGTTGATGCCGAGCATGCCGAAGGAGAGGTTCATGATCGTGTCGATGCGACCGACCTCCTTCGGCTGGTTCAGGACGAGCCCGGGCAGCTCACACTCCGGGTCGAGGTCGGTGACATTGATGGTCGGGTGGACCACGCCGTCGGTGAACGACGGCAGGTTGCCGGCCAGCTCCAGGGCGCCCGCGGCGCCCATGGTGTGGCCGATGTAGCTCTTGGTGTTGTTGATCCAGGTGCTGCGGCTCGAGCCGAACACCTCGCGCAGGGCCTGGGTCTCCTGGATGTCGCCCTGGGGCGTGCTGGTCGCGTGGGTGCTGACCAGGTGCACCCCCTCGGGCGCCAGGCCCGCTCGCTCGACCGCGCGCTGCATGCACTGGGTCTGGCGCTCGGGCAGCGGCAGCACGAAGTCCGCCGCATCGGAGTTCACATGCCAGCCGAGCACCTCCGCGAGGATCGTGGCTCCGCGGCGCTGGGCGTCCTCGAGGCGCTCGAGCGTGTAGAGGCACCCGCCCTCCGACACCACGATCCCGTTGCGGGCCCGGTCGAAGGGCCGCGAGACCTGGGCCGGGTCGGCGTGCTCACCCAGGGCGCCCTCCGCCTTGAAGGAGGCGAAGATCCCGAAGGTGTGGATGCTCTCCGAGACTCCGCCGGCGAGCGCCACATCGACCTCGCCCAGCTGGAGCATCTGGGCCCCCTGGATGATGCCCAGGTTCCCGCCTGCGCAGGCGCCACCCACGCAGTAGTGGGGGCCCGTGATGCCCATGTTCAGGGTCACCTCGCCCGCGGGGTTGTTGGCGACGGTCTGGGGGTTGTGGTGGTGGGACCAGAAGCTGAGGTCGAAGTCGTACTGACTGACCTCATGGATCATGTTCTCGGTCTCCACATTGCCGTGCTCGGTCGTGCCGACATAGACGCCGACCCGGTCCCGGCCCACGGCGTCCAGGTCGAGCCCGGAGCTGGCGACGGCCTCGTTCGCGCACCAGATGGCGATGGAGCCCGCGCGCGTCCCGCGCCGCAGGGCCTTGCGGCTCTGGTACTGGGTGGCCGGGTAGTCCACCTGTCCGGCCACGGTCGGGCCGAAGTGGCGGATCTCCCAGGGACGCACGCCGCTCACGCCGGCCAGGAGGTTGGCGCGGTACTCGCTGAGGGAGTTGCCGTTCGGCGAGGTCAGCCCCACGCCGGTGATCACGATGCGCGGGAGGTCAGGCACCCTTCTTCTCCTGTTCGGGCAGCGGGGCCTCGAGGGTCGGCTCTGCGCGGCCGGGCATGCGCACTCCGCCGATCTTGAGGGCGGTTCCAATCGCCTTGGACAGCAGGCTCTGCGGGTCGCCCAGGGCGTTGTGCACCGAGCTGAAGACCAGCTGCATGACGGCGTCGGCGATGTCGCAGGTGCTGAGCACCGAGCGCAGGGTCAGGACCCGCGCGTCGCGCTTGCCGTGGCGCTTCTCGATCACCGCGAGGGCCCGCGTCGCGCCCTCGCGGAAGCGCTGGAAGGCCACCTGCTCCCGCCTGCGCAGGACCGTCGCGACGATCGACAGCGTGTTCTCGACCGGGGCGTGCAGGTTGCAGCGGCGGTGGGACTCGAACGAGGACTGGATGGCGCCCCACTCCGTCAGGTCGTTCAGCGTCGTGCTGGTGGCGCCCTGGCTGATCGACAGCTCGTGGCTGATCTCCTTGCTCGAGAGCGGCTGCCCAGCGAGCACCAGCAGGCCCCACACTCGCCCATGGATGGGCTTGAACCCGAAGGCCTTGAAGAAGGCCTCGAAGGCCGGGAGCTCCGCGGCCAGCTCGGGGTCGAGCACCGGCACGAGGGCCTGCTCCGGGGGGTCGGTGGAGGGAGTCGACATGGGGGAGAACCCGTGGGTCTTCACGAATTTCACAAATGCCTGAAATCCGTGAGCCGGAGTTGTAGGGGCCGCGAGGGGTGGGCGCAAGACGCGTCCCGGGCGAATTCTCGCGGCTGCGAGGCTGGGTCCCCTCAGGCCTCCCGGAGGCCGAGGATCCCGCGCAGCCAGGCGCCCATGGCGTCGATCTCCTCGCGGGAGACCTGGTGCTGCATGGGGTATTCGCGCCACTCGACCGCGTAGCCCAGGTCCTCCAGCCTCTGCCGCGCGGCCTGGCCCATGGCGGGCAGCACCATCGGGTCCTGGGTGCCGTGGGCCTGGAACACGGGCACTCCGGCGTTGGCGGGGCTGCGCTCCGCGGCCAGGTCGCAGTCCGCGGCCAGGTAGGTGGAGAGGGCCATGATCCCCGCCAACGGCTCGGGGTGACGCAGGCCCTGGTGCAGCGCAATCGCCCCGCCCTGGCTGAACCCTGCGAGGACGATGCGCTCGGAGGGGATTCCGCGGTCGCGCTCGCGCTGGATCAGGTCCGCGAGCTGCGCGGCCGAGCGCCGGATCCCGGCCTCGTCCGCCCGCCGGTCGAAGTCCATGGCGAGGATGTCGTACCAGGCGGGCATCACCATGCCGCCGTTGACCGTCACCGGGATGCTCGGGGCATGGGGGAACACGAACCGAATCGCGTGCTCCGCGGGCAGGCCGAGCTCCGCCACGACCGGAGGGAAGTCGTGGCCATTCGCCCCGAGGCCGTGCAGCCAGAGGACGGCGGCGTCGGCGGGGCGACCGGGCTCGAGGACGACGGCGTCGAGGAGGTGGGGAGGCGTCATGCGGGGTTCCAGTCCAGGGCCGCCATGCGGCAGTGCAGCCCGCTCCCGATCCCCAGCAGCGCCACGCGCGAGCGGGAGTCGAGGAAGCCCTCGCGGTCGGCGAGGGCCAGGGTCGCGGGGAGGGAGGCCGAGCCCATGTTCCCCAGGGTCGTGACGGTGGGGAAGTCCAGGGCGAGGTCGAGCTCGAGGGTCTCGTAGAGCAGGCGGCGGTGGGCGCTGCCGACCTGATGGGTCACCACGGCCTGCAGGTCTTCGCGCGCCCACCCAGCGGCCTCGAGGAACGGCTCGAAGGTGCGCGACGCAAGGGCGTTGCCCGCCTGGAGCAGGGCCTCGCTGTCGGTCTCCATCTGCAGGCCACCGCCCGCGGCGTGGTCACCAGAGCACAGCTCCACCGCGTCCGTGTCGGCGCGGGCGACGCTGGTGCGCCAGCGGTGCGGCGAGGAGGCCAGACCCTCTCCGACAAGCAGCACGGCCGCCGCGCCGGAACCAATGGTGAGGGAGGCATAGGCCGTCTTGAGGGCGCGGCGCGCGACGCGGTCGTCCTCGAGGGCCAGCAGGTCCTGCAGGGTGCGCTCGACCAGGGGCCGGCCGTCCTCCCCGGTCACGACCAGGGCCGCCTCGATCGTCCCGGCGGCGATGGCATCCGCGGCCAGGGCCATCCCGTCGAGGACCCCGAGGCAGGCGTTCGAGAGGTCGAAGGCCTGGCAGGTGGGGGGCAGGCCCAGGGCGCGATGGACCACCGACGCGGTGGCGGGCTCGAGGAAGTCACGACACACCGAGCCGTGGATGAGCATCCCGATGCGCCCGCGGTCCAGGGGGCTGCGGGCAAGCGCGTCCTCGGCGGCCCGCGCCGCCACGGCGCTGGGGCGCGTGCCCGGTGGGAAGAACCGCCGCTCGCGGATGCCGCTCATCAGCTCCAGGCGGCCTGGGGACAGCCCAAGCCGCGCGAGGAGGGGCTCGAGGCGCTCCTCCAGGGCCAGGCTGGTGACCTGCTCGTCGGGCAGGTGCAGGCCCAGGGCCTCGAGGTGGACGGGGCGGCGGTCCATGGGGGCGGGATCCTACCGGCCGGCCCGGGGGCGCCGAGGCCGGGCCGCCGGGCGGGCAGCCCCTGGGAGTCGCGCTCCCTGGGGTACGATGGCGGGTCCCCCTCCGCGGTTTGGCCGGTCACCTCCCCCCTCGACCGGACTCCCTGCGGAGAACGAGCGGCGCCCCCGGCCATGTCGTCCTCCCCCGTTCCGTCCATCCTGCATGTGGACATGGACGCCTTCTACGCGTCCGTGGAGCTGCGTGACAACCCGTCCCTGGCGGGTCTGCCGGTGTGCGTGGGGGGGCCGGCCTCGGGGCGCGGCGTGATCGCTGCCGCCAGCTACGAGGCGCGCGCCTTCGGGGTGCACTCGGCCATGCCGACCGCCGAGGCGCGGCGACGCTGCCCCGAGCTCGTCCTGCTGCCGCCGGACTTCGACAAGTACACCAGCGTCAGCCGCGAGATCATGGGCGTGTTCCAGCGCTACACGCCCATGGTGGAGCCGCTCAGCCTGGACGAGGCCTTCCTCGATGTGACGGGCTCGGAGCGCCTGTTCGGCGACGGCATCCAGGTGGGGCGCTCGATCAAGGCGGACATCCTGCGCGAGACCGGCCTCGTCGCCTCGGTCGGCGTCGCCCCTACGAAGTTCCTGGCCAAGCTTGCCAGCGACCTCGACAAGCCCGACGGCTTCCGCGTCATCCGCGAGGGGGAGGTGCGCGAGGTGCTCGACCCCCTGCCGGTCTCCAAGATCTACGGAGTCGGCCCGCGCCTCACCCAGCGGCTCGAGGCCCTGGGAGTGAGGACGGTCTCGGACCTGGCCGACCTGCCGCGCGACGAGGTGCGTCAGCGCTTCGGCGCGTCAGGGCTCTGGATCCACGACCTCGCCCACGGCATCGACCCGCGCCGGGTTACGCCGCGCCGTGAGGAGAAGTCCCACGGCATGGAGCGCACCTTTCCGGAGGACCTCGCCGACCCTGACCAGCTGCGCCAGTTCCTGCTCTCGTTCTGCGAGGAGGTGGCCTTCACCCTGCGGGACAAGGGGCTGCGCGGTCGGACCGTGACCCTCAAGGCGCGCTACGGCGACTTCAGCACCGTCACGCGCTCCAAGACCCTCGACTACCCGACGAACCTGGGGCCGCGGATCTTCAAGGTCGCGCACGAGCTGCTCGGGCGGATCGAGCGCCGGCCGCTGCGGCTCCTGGGGGTCTCGGTGAGCAAGCTCGAGGATGTCCGGCGGCCGCAGCAGGGCTCCCTGTTCAACGGCCACCCCTCGTCCCGGGACCTGTGGATTGAGTCCCAGTCACGCCTCGCACGGGCGACGGAGAGCCTCGACCGCCTGCGCAGGCGTCACGGGCGCGCCATCGTTCTCCCGGCCAGCCTGCTCGGCCAGGAGGCCCCGAGGCAGGCCTCGGGGCGACCTGAGCAGCCTGGCGGAGAAACAGACCCGCCGGATTCCGAACGCTGAGCTGCCAGGCGTGCCGATAGTGAGAGGGCGATGGCTCGCAGCGTCCGCTCGCTCCTGCCCGTGCTCCTGGCCGGGTTCCTCGTGCTCCTGGGCTCCGCCTGGCTGCGCGGGGCGCTGGCGTCTGGCGTCGGCGCCCAGGACGACGAGCCCGCGCACTTCGTCACCGCGATCATGGTGCGCGACTGGCTCCTCTCCGGCGCCTACGCGGACCCGGTGGGCTACGCACGGACCTACTACGCGCACCTGCCGAAGGTCGCGATCGGGCAGTGGCCTCCGGTCCTCTACGGCGCGCTTGGCCTCTGGATGGTGGTCTTCGGCGTGGGCACGGCGAGCGCGGTGGCGTTCGTGTGCGCAGTGGGGGCGGCGCTCCTCGCTCTCGTGTCGCGCGCCGCTTGCGGCCTGGGCCTGCCCCCTTGGGGCCCGGTGGCCCTGCTGATCGCGCTGCCCCTGGTGCAGCGGCTCTCCGGCATGGTCATGACCGAGCTGCCCCTCGCGCTCGGATGCACGGCCGCGGTCCTGGCCGGTGCGCGCCTGCTCCAGCGCGGGGACCTCCGCAGCTCCCTGGCCTTCGGACTCTGGGCCGTGGTCGCGATCCTGACCAAGGGCAACGCCCTGGCCCTGGCGGCGGTCCCCGCGCTGGGCGTGCTGCTCACCGGCCGCTTCGAGCTCCTGCGGCGGCCGGCATTCTGGCTCCCCGCCGTGCTCGTGCTCGGCCTCTGCGCACCCTGGTATCTGTTCACGACCGGCTACCAGGCCAGCTCATGGGATGGCGGCGCCACGCCTCACTGGGCCTACACCGCGTCTGCGACGCCGATCTACCTGCGCGGGCTCGTGGCGGACCTGGGCGGGATGGGAGTGGCACTCCTTGCCCTCGCCGGGCTGCTGCTTCCCACGCGCTCGGCAGCGCTCGAGCCGGACGGAGCGCAGCAGGAGCTCGAGGACACTCGGCGCGCCTTCCGCGCAGCCTCGGGGGCCTTCCTTGTGGGCCTGCTGCTGCTGCTCGTCATCCTGCCCAGCAGCCCGCTCACCCGGCACCTGTGCCTCATCGCTCCCTGCTGGGCGCTCCTCGCGGGCCTCGGCGCGGAGGCCCTCGGGCGGCGCCTCGGGGGTGGGCCCCTGCCCTGGCTCGGCCTCGCGGCGGTCGCCTTCCTGGCGGGGCCCTTCGAGGTCGTGCGTAAGGACGAGCTCGGCGCGACGCCGCTCCTCGCGCCCCTCTGCGCCGAGGCGCCCGACGCCCGCGTCCTCGTGGCCTCGGACGCGATTGGTGAGGGGCTCGTGATCGGGGGCCTCGCTGCCCTGGAGGGCGGCCCGCGCCCCCGGCGCTTCGTCCTGCGCGCCTCGCGCTTCCTGATCACGGACGACTGGAACGGGCGCCAGTACACGAACCACTATCCGACCCTACCGGCGCTGCAGGCGCGTCTCGACGACGCGTCCGTTGCGCTGCTCGCCCTCGACGCCTCCATGCCGCCCGAGCGCTGGTTCGAGCACCACAGGCTCCTGCGCGAGCTCGTGGAGGCGGAGGGCTCGGGCTGGACCCGCGTCGCGGTGGGCGACGCGGTGCGCGCCGGCGTGCGCCATGCGGAGGCCCTCGAGGTCTGGGAGCGCGACGGGTGGCGCAGCCTCCCGGCGCACCCGATCGTGTACGAGCCTGAGCGCGCCCCGGAGCAAGGGCCGGCCCTCCAGGTCCGGAAGGTCGCGGGCTCCTGAGGCGAGCCGGCCCGGGCCCAGAATGCCGCGGGGCGCCTCGGCTCGCGTGCCGAGGCGCCCCGCGGGAGCACTCCTGGCCGCCGCTGGCGGCGGCGGCGGAGACCTCAGTGCTCGTCCGTGAGGTAGCTCATGAAGGACATGCCGATGTCCTCGAACTGGTGCGGGCGCGGCACATCGATGGCGTCCTTGATGCAGACCTGCTCGCACAGCTTGCACGAGACGCAGTTCTTGTCGATCACCGCGGCGATCTGAGAGGTCTGGGGCAGGCTGTACTCGCCGGCGTCCACGAGCCCGCGCATCTCAAGGGCCTCGAAGGGGCAGACATCCACGCAGAACTCACACCCGGTGCAGAGCGCCTCGTCGACGCGTGCCTTCGGCACCTGCTTGGGTTTGATCTTCTGGACCGTGACCTCCATGTTGTCATCGATCGCGTCGAAGGGGCAGTAGACCCCGCACACGCTGCAGTTGATGCACAGCGACGGATCGATGAAGTAGCGCTCGCCGGAGGAGATGGCGTTGGTCGGGCAGACGCGCTCGCAGATCGAGCAGGAGGTGCACTTCTCGGTGATGAAGTGCGACTCCCACTGGTGGGCGTCCATGGCGGCCTGGTCGGTGAAGGCCAGGATCCGAACCTGCCCGTGGGCGTCGAAGCGGTGACGCATGCCCACGATGTCGGCGTTCGGGAACTCCCACTCGGTCGTGAAGCGGCCGGGGAAGGAGCTCGAGGTGTGGGTCAGGGCCAGGATCTTGGCCTTCAGCACCTTGGCGTCCTGCTTGTCGCTGGGGGACAGGCGCGGGACCCACGCGGTCAGGGCGACCTTGGCGCCCTGCCGGTACACATGCACGTTGTACTCCGGCATCTCCGCCGGGGCGCCGTAGCGGAAGCGGTCGCGCACCGCGGGCACGCGGGTGGGCAGGTTGAGGGTGATCTCGATCCAGCCCTTCTCGGTCTCGACCTTGTAGTCGCGGCCGTAGCGGCGGTCGCGCTCGACCTTGTCCTCGGGCAGACCCTTCCAGCGCGCGAACTCGGCCTCCCAGCCGGGCACCTCCTCAAGCTCAACGGTCAGCTCGGCGGGGGGGAGCTCGCCGGAGAACCCGATGGCGCTGGTCGGACAGATGTCGACCACCGTGCGGGCGTTGTAGAGGGTCGCCTGCTGGTCATCGAGGGTGTGGGCCTTCTGGTCCCCACCCATGTAGAAGATCTCGGGGAAGTCCTGGCAGCAGGCATCACAGGCGATGCACAGCTCCGGGTCGACGGCGAACAGTCCCGCCTCTGCGGTCTTCTCGAGCTCGGTCTGGGCCATGGCGCTTGAGGCTCGCGGGGCTCGGGGCCGGTTCCGGGGCCCGGTCCTGGTGGACCTGGGCGCCCTGCTCCCCGCGGGCAGGGGGAGCCGTTCTATCACGCTCAGCGCCCCCGGCCAAGCGGCAGGGGGCCCGAACACCTTCCGCGGGCGTCAGGTCGGGGCACCTCGGGGGAGGGGCTGTGCGGCATCGGGCCGCAGGTGGAGCCCCGGGACGCAGGCGGTCCTAGTGGGCCTCGAGCCAGCTGGCCCCGTGCCCGAAGTCGACGGCCAGGGGGACCGCCAGGTCGGCGGCGCCCTCCATGGCCTCCCGGACCATCTCGCGGGTGGCCTCCAGCTCGGACACCGGCACCTCCAGCACGAGCTCGTCATGCACCTGGAGCAGGAGCTGGGCCCGCAGGGGTGAGGCCTCGAGGCGCGCCTCGAGGTCGATCATGGCGCGCTTGATGATGTCCGCTGCGCTGCCCTGGACCGGCGTGTTCACCGCCGCGTTCTGGGCGTTGATCTGGGCCATGCGGTTGCTCGAGGTGAGGTCGGGCAGGGCGCGCACGCGGCCCGAGAGGGTCGTCACGAAGCCGTGCTCCTCGGCGTCCGCTCGGGTCCGGTCGAGCCACTCCTTCACCCGCGGCAGGGCCTCGAAGTAGCGGCCGATGAACTCCTGGGCCTCGGGCAGGGTCAGCCCCGTCTCCCGGGCCAGGCGCTGCGGGCCCATGCCGTACAGCAGCCCGAAGTTGATGGCCTTGGCCTGGGAGCGCATGGCTCGTTCCACGCTGCCGGCGTCCACGCCGAACACCGCGGCCGCGGTCGCCGAGTGGATGTCCTCCCCGCGCCCGAAGGCCTCGATCAGGAAGGGCTCCTGGGCGAGGTGGGCCATGATGCGCAGCTCGACCTGGCTGTAGTCCGCTGCGAGCAGGACCCACTCACCGCTCTCGTCGGGCAGGCGGGGGACGAAGCACTCGCGCAGGCGCCGGCCGCGCTCGGTGCGGACGGGGATGTTCTGCAGGTTGGGGTCCGAGCAGGCGAGCCGCCCCGTGGCGGCGGAGACCTGGGAGAAGGAGCAGTGCACGCGGCCGGTGCGCGCATTCACATAGCGCGGCAGGGCGTCCACATAGGTGCTCTTCAGCTTGGTTAGCTCTCGGTACTGGAGCAGCTCCTTGACGATCTCGACCTCGCCATAGAACTGGTTCAGGGTCGCCTGATCCGTGGCGTAGCCCGTCTTGGTCTTCTTGACCCGCTTCACGCCGGCCTCGTCCTGGATGCAGAGGTCCTCGAACAGCACCTTGCCCAGGGCCTTCGTGCTGCCGGGGTTGAGGTCGGGCACGCCCGCCAGCTCGCGGATGCGAGCAAGGCTGGCCTCGATGTCGGCCTCGAGGCCCTCGCCCATGGCCTCGACGCGCTCCACATCCAGCCGGATCCCGCGGCGCTCCATGGCAGCCAGCACGGGGATCAGGGGCAGCTCCAGGTCGTGGAAGAGCTCGGCGTTGCCGCTCTCGTCGATCTCCGGCGCCATGGCCTCGAAGAGACGCCAGGTCACCTCTGCGTCCTCACAGGCGTACTCGGCGACCTGCTCCACGAGGACCTCAGCCATGGTCACCTGGTTCTTGCCCTTCCCGATGATCGCGCTGGTCGGGATCTTGTGCAGGCCGAAGTAGACCAGCGCCAGGTCATCGAGGTTGTGCCGCCGCGTGGCTCCCGCCAGGGTGAAGCTCGCCACCATGGTGTCGAACGCCGGCGGCGGGACCTGGATCCCGTGGGCCGACAGGACGAGGGCGTCGTACTTCCAGTTCTGGGCGATGCGCTCGAGCTCGGGGTCCTCGAGCAGGGGACGCAGGGCCTCGAGCAGCGCCTCCGTTCCCCCCGGCAGGACGGGCGGGCTGGCGTTGAAGGGGACATAGAACGCGCGCCCCGCCTGGGCGGAGAACGAGAGCCCCACGATGGCCACCTCGAGGGGCTGCAGGCCCGTGGTCTCGCTGTCGAAGGAGAAGCGCCCGGCCTCGCGCAGCTCGGCGATCATCGCCTCGAGCTCGCTGGGGCTGGTGACGGTCACATAGTCCCGCACCTCCTCCTCGCGTGCAACCGCCTGGGAGACCTCCTGGGCCATGCTGCGGAAGTCCAGCGAGCGGAAGAGCTCGGCGAGGACCGCCACGTCGGGCTCGGGCGCGGAGATGCCCGCGAACCCCGGGTCGAGGGGGACCTGCGTGTCGATGGTGACGAGGTCGAGGCTCATGAGCAGCTGGTCGCGCTGCTCCTCGATGCGCTCGCGGTTCTTGCCCTTCACCTCCTCAAGCCGGTCGAGGACGCCCTGCACGCTGCCGAACTCCCCGATCAGCTTCTGGGCGCCCTTCTCGCCGATGCCCTTGACGCCGGGGACATTGTCGGAGGCGTCGCCCATGATCGCCAGCACATCGATCACATGGTCGGGGGTCGTGCCGAACTTGTTCTTGACGGCCTCGAGCCCCTCGATGACGAGCTCCACGCCGGGCTTGAACACGTTGTAGAGGCGCACGCTCTCGCTGACGAGCTGCATGAGGTCCTTGTCGCCGGTGACGATCATGACCTCGTGGCCGGCGGCCTCCGCCTCACGCGAGAGGGTGCCGATCACATCGTCCGCCTCGAACCCGGGGACCTCGAACAGGGGAATCCCGTGGGCGCGCACCACCTCGCGGATGAGGTCGAGCTGCGCGATCATCTCCTCGGGCGCCTTCTCGCGCGTGGCCTTGTACTCGGCGTACTGCCTGTGCCGGAAGGTGGGGCCCTTTGGGTCGAGGGCCACGGCGATGAGGTCGGGCTTCTCCTCGCGCAGGATCCGGCGCAGGGTGCTCGTGAAGCCGAACACGGCCCCGGTGGGGAGCCCCTCGGGCGAGGTCAGGCCCGAGCGGGCCATGGCGAAGTGGGCGCGGTAGGCGAGGGCCGTACCGTCGAGGAGGAAGACGCGTGCCATGGGCTGGGGGAGTGTACGGGGCGGGCCTCGGCGGAGCGCTAGACTCCGAGGCGAGGACCCGGCCCGTGACCGCACCCCGCTCCGCCCCGACCGACCTGCGCTGCAGCCTTGCGTCAGGCATTCCGGATCCCTGGGCGCTGGGGGCGGACGACGCGCACGCGCTCCTCGAGGGCGAGCTGTGGGGCAGCGCCTCGGCGGAGGACCTGCCCTCCGGGCCGGGCTGGCAGACCCTGCGGCTGCCGCTCCCGGGCACGCCCCTGCCCGGGGAAGAGCGCCTGCGTGGAGCGCCCCGGGGCGCGGGCACGGGCTGGCTGCGGCTGCGGCGCTTCGCGCCCTGGGGAGCGCTCGAGGGGCTGCGCTGGCGGCTGCGCGCGCCCGGAGGAGCCTCGCCGGCTGAGCGGGAGTGGAACCTGCTCTGTCACCTGAGGGCAGCGGGGGTCGCCACCGTGGAGCCCTTGGCCGTGGTGGCTGACCCGCGCTCGGGGAGCTCGGTCCTGGTGACCCGTGACGCGGATCCGGGGCCGAGCCTCGAGCGCGCTCTCGCCCTGGCCGAGGGCGCCGTGCCCGGCCTGCACGAGGCCCTGGCGCACCTCGTCCGCCAGCTTGCGGGAGCGGGGGCCTGGCTCCCGCACCTCGAGCCCGCGCGCATTCGGGTGCAGGGACTCGGCGAGGGCCAGGCCCACGCGGCTCCCGAGGGCTCCTGCGCCCTGGAGCAGGTCCTGGCCGCGCGCGGTGATCGCCCGGTGGACTTCGGGGGCACACTGCGCGTGCGCGAGCTCCCCAGCCTGGTCCTCCTGGAGGCGCCGGCTGGAGCGGTGCGTCGGGGGGGAGCGACGAGGCGCTGGGACCAGTGGGCGAGCGACCTGCGTCGCTGAGCGCCCGCGACCACCTCAGTCGAACGAGACCGCGAGCGCGTCAGTGAAGTTGGAGGTCGGTCCGGGATTGTTGTCCCGGTACCAGGCGGTGAAGTTCCAGGTGTCCCCGGGCGCGACCGCGACGGCGGGGGTCGTGGGCAGTGAGTTGAGGCTCACGGGGATCGAGAAGGTCCCCAGGGCTCCGCTGTTCTGGATCTGGCTGCTGAAGCGGCCGATAGTGCCGCCCAGGCAGAGCACGCCCTGCGAGCCCCCCGGGTTGATCACCACGGCCTGGGTCTCGCTCACGAGGAAGTAGCCGAACTGGCTCGAGGGCAGGCCGCTCACCACGAGGGTGAAGTCCTGGTCCGCGACGGTGTAGCTGCCGAACCAGGTGATCGCCGCGGAGCCGCCCGAGGAGTTCGGGGTGGCCGGGGTGCAGTAGTTGGTTGCTGAGCCGCCGCCGCCGCCTCCTCCTCCGCCATTGCAGGACCCGTTCCACAGGCAGTCGACCCACTCGGGGTGGTCCACGAAGGGGTTGCGGTTGCCCTGCAGCTGGAACACCACGTCATTGCGCTGGAGTTCGAAGGCGTCCACCGGGTCCTGGGCGTGCCAGGTGAGCAGGACCGACAAGAGGCCCATGTAGGCCACATCCTCGTTCTGGCCCGTGTTCGACGAGGCCACCAGCGAGATGTTGTCCGTGAGGATCAGGTCCGGCTCGTCCACGCCGGTCACGCCGTGGGTGTCGCCCTCGTAGCGCAGGTCCGCGTAGAGCAGCGAGCGCGCGACATCCCCGCGCCGGCCGCTCCAGACCTCCCAGGTGCCGTTGGTGAACTGGCCGCTGCCCCAGTTGGAGTTCCCCGGGTAGGACCCTGACCCGCCGCCGTCGCTCGTGTACTCCGAGCAGGCGCTGCTGCACATACGGAACGGCCGGTTGCTGCGCGCCGAGTTGTAGCCACCGTCGCACAGGTGCAGCATGTGGCAGTCGGTGAACGGGTAGTTGTCCGGCCCGTCGTTCGGGAACCCGTACGACTTGGGCCAGGTGTGCTCGCGGTTGTAGTCCTGGTCGCCCTTCGTGTACGCGCGGTTGCGGTAGACATCGAGGATCTCGCTGGAGTCCGCCGGGTTCTCCTGGGCCAGATTCAGGATGTCCCAGGTGTCGATGCTGCCCCCCGTGTACGGCCGCCGCGTGTGGTCGTCGATCACCGCGTGCAGGGTCGTCCGCAGCGTGCTCGCGCTGGTCTCATCCACCGTGGCGTAGTAGCCCGGGGGAGCCTGGGGGACAGCGAGCGCCAGGAGGAGGGGAGCGGTGGGGAGCATGGTTTGATCCTACGAAGTCTCGGCTGCTGTGGAGCCCGCGGCGTGGGGCTGCGCTCTGGTCTACGGGTTGGACGCCCCAAGGCGGCCGGGTGTTCCGGTTCGGGGCAGGATCCTGCGGCCTGCCGCCTGGACTCCGGAAGGAGCGCGGGGCGGCGGGCTCCTCGAGCCCGCCGCCCCGCGCGGTGCGTTGAGCGGGCCCCAAGGGCCCGCCCGGCCTCACTGGAAGGTGATGCCGATCGCGTCGGTGAAGTTCGAGGTCGGGGTCGGGTTGTTGTCCCGGTACCACAGGGTGAAGTTCCAGGTGTCACCCGGGGCCACGGCCACGCCCTGGCCGATCGGGATGGAGGTCAGGTCGATGGTGAGGCTGACCTCTCCAGCGGCGCCGGAGTTCAGGACCTGGCCCGGGGCGGTGAAGCGGCCGAGCTGGCCGATGATGCACAGGTTGCCCTGGGCGCCGCCGGGGCCGGCGACGAAGCCGGGGACCTGGCCACAGACGAAGTAGGAGAACTGGTTGGTCGGCATGGAGGTCGCGGTGAGGGCGACGTTGTTCTGCCCCACCAGGGTGCTGCCGAAGGCGGAGATGCTCGCAGCAACGCCGCTGGAGTTGGCCACCGCGGTGCAGTAGTTGGTGCCGATCGAGGTGCCGCCGCCGCCGCCGCCGCAGGGGCCGGAGGTCCCCGGGAGGGTGCTGCAGGTGGAGGCCGGGTTCGCGGTGCCGGGGGTGTGGTTGCTCAGGCCGCCGCTGGAGGGGTTGGTGAAGTCCAGCCAGGTGTCGGAGCACCAGTCGCTCGGGTAGTCACCCGGACGGAAGTAGCCAGCCGGCGAGTAGGGGCCGCTGAGGTCGGGGCCGAGGACCACGGCGCAGTCCATGACCGCGTCGGTCGGGTCCGAGCCGTCGAGCACGCCGAAGGACTCGACGATGGTCATGCGCGGATCGGTGCCGATCGCGGTGGTGCCGTCGTCATCGCTGTCGGTGTCGGTGTTGTAGTAGCTGTACAGGTCGGCGATGGCGGCCGGGTCCGTGATGTTCAGCAGCATGAAGGTGTTGGACCCGTTCTCCAGGTGGTTCGCGTCGCCGTAGGGGGCGTGCGGACCCTGGTCCATGTCGTAGTCGACATTGGCGACATTGATCGAGCCGAGGACGAAGTACCCGTCCGCCGGGATGGTGTTGCCGGTGAGGTCCCACACGCGGTCGACGGTGCCGGCGGCGAGGGAGTCACCGTCCATCACGACGACGAAGTAGTTGTCGAGGGACGCGCCGGGGGTGCCGACCAGCTCGATGTACTCGTAGTTGTCGGTGCCACTCATGGAGGCGTAGGCCTCGTTGAAGTGGGGGCCCTGGGCAAGGGCGGGTGCGGCGAGAAGGAGCCCGGCGGCAGGGGCCAGGCGGAGGGTCCGTTGGATCATGGTCGGAGACTCGGGAGGATTTGGGACTTTGGTCGGCGGAGCCGGGGTTCTCGGGCCGATGGCCTTGGGAGCGATCTGATTTCGCACGGCGGGCGCACCGAGCCAAAAGGATCCCCCGGCGCCCCGCGTTCGTCAAGGCCTGATCTGCGAGGCGCTCGTGAATCTCCCTGAAACCTCCCGTGAGGGAGAGCCCCAGGCCCCCGCTGGCCGGCTCCTTCTAGGCGGCGCCCTGATGGGCTTCGCCAACCTCGTTCCGGGGATCAGCGGGGGCACCATGATCCTCGCCGTCGGGCTCTACGACCGCTTTGTGGGGACGATCGCGGCCTTCACGCGGCTGCGCCCCGGGCGGGAGGAGCTGCGCTTCGTCGCGCTGTTCGGCCTGGGTGCGGTTCTCGCGGTGGCGAGCCTGTCGGGTCTGCTCGTAGACCTGGTCTCGACACATCGCTGGCTCATGTACAGCCTCTTCGTGGGCATGACCCTCGGGGGCGTGCCCGAGCTCTGGGCCCAGGTCCGTCCTCTCTCGGCGGCCGTCGTGCTGTGGGTCCTGGCCGGGGTCGGCGTCATGGTCGCCCTGGCCTTCGGCCTCGAGTCCATCCAGGTCCCCACCACTCCCCTGGCCCTCGTGGGGGTGGGAGCCGTGGCGGCCTCCAGCATGATCCTCCCCGGCGTGAGCGGCTCCTACCTCCTGCTGCTCTTCGGACTCTACGAGACGGTGATCGGGAGCCTCTCCCGCGACGAGCTGCTCGGCAACACCGCGGCCAGCCTCGCGATCCTCGCGCCTGTCGGCGTCGGCGCCGCCCTCGGGATCGGACTGCTCTCCAACGGCCTGAAGCGGCTGCTCGAGCGCAGCTCCCGTGCGACCCACGGCGCGCTCATGGGCCTCCTACTGGGCTCCGTGCTCGGGCTCTGGCCGTTCCAGGAGCCCGTCCACCCCGACCTCGCGCGCCGGCCGGTTCGCAAGGCGGTGGAGCGCGCGCTCGCGGAGCCGGAGGTCGACCTCGGGGCGCTGGGGGCCGACCTCGAGCTGGTCGAGGCCACCAACCTGGAGGCTCTCGTGGAGGCTCACCGCGGTGCGACGCGGACGGACCTCAAGCAGCGCGCCGAGCAGCTGCGTCGGTTCGAGCCCACGGGCGCGCAGATCGCGACCGTCCTTGGCGTGCTGGCCCTGGGCTTCGTGATCACCCGCGCGGTGGGGCGCCGGCCCGCGCACTGATCCACCAGGTCGCGAGGGCTCCTGCCAGCGGAGCCGTGCGCGCGACCTGCGGCGCTCCAGGCTCCCAGCCCGCGAGGGCGCCGACGCAGAGGGCAGCCGCCGCTGCGGCGAGCAGGGCTCGCGTGGTCGGAGGCGGGACGCGGTCGCGCCAGCGCGCGCAGCCCCACGAGCCCGTGAGGGCCGCTCCCAGCGCGCCCCCCAGCATGGTGGAGGCCATGGGAGCCCAGGCCCGGCCCGCCGCGGCCGGCGTCTCGAGGAGGAGCAGGCCCATGAGGCTCACGCCCAGGGCGACGGTCCAGGGGCGTGCGGCCGCGTCAGCAGCGACCGCTCCTCCGGACCCCCGGTCCAGCAGCGGAGGCCGTACACCCGCGAGCAGGGACTGCTCCTCAGGGTCCTGGAGCCGCGCTCGGGCCTCGCTGATGGAGCACCAGCGCACCCAGGGGCGTGCGAGGCTCTGCAGCGGACCTGCTTCGAAGTGGAAGTACCAGGTCGAGAGGCTGCGTCCCTCAGCCTCGCCACGAGCGGTCCCCGCGAAGCCGCGCGCCTCGGCGCCCGCGCCGGTCCAGTCACTCGCGAGGCGGGTCGCGGCCGCGGCGCGGGCCTCGCCGGAGCCCACGCCTGCCCGCGGGAGCCCCCAGCGGCCGCCGCGCTGGGCCAGGGCGATCTCCAGCCCGCGCGGACCCCGGCGCCACACGAGGGCTCCGGCAAGAGCGAGCTCGGCGGTGTCACCGCGGGTGGTGGGACTGGGCATGGGGTGGGGTTCGTCGGGTGGTCTGGCGAGGCGCGGACCTAGTGGGCCAGGGCCAGCAGCATCTCGGGCAGGCCCCGCTCCTCGAGCTTCGTGCGCAGGCGCTGCCAGCGCTTCGTGACGGCCTCGACGCCGAGACCCAGGCGGTCGGCGACCTCGCTGCGGCTCATGCCCTCGATGCCGCAGTGGACCACGAGGGCGCGGTCCTCCTCGGGCAGGGCCTCGACCGCCTCGCGGAAGGCGGTGAGCTGCTCGTCCCGCGCCAGGCGCATCGACGCGGAGGTGATGGAGTCCGGGATCCCGTGCAGGGCCAGCTCGCGAGTCTCCGAGCCGGAGCTCCCGGTGCCGTGCTTGCGCGCGGCGCGGCCGGCCTCGAGGAGGACATTCTTGGCGATCCGGAACAGCCAGGCGCGGATCGACGGGCCGTCGAGGGTGAAGCCGTCGAACGCGCGCAGCGCGCGGAGGAACACCTCCTGCACCACATCGCCCGGGTCCAGCTGGCCGCGCTGCGCGGGGCGGATACGCATGTCCGCCCAGGCGTAGAGCGCGGGGGTGAGGTGGGCAAAGAGCGTCTCGAAGGCCTCACGGTCCCCGCCCTGGGCCTGCTGCACCCAGACCATGGTCTGGCCGAGCTCCTCTGCGGGGAAGGCCTCCGGGTCGCCGGCGCCGGGCTCGCTGGGGGGCTGCATACACCCCTTTGTACCATGCCCCCGCGCATGGACCCCCAGGGCGAGGCGACCGCTGCCGCGGTGTTCGACTTCCTCTGCCTCTACGACGAGGACGAGGCGGCAGGGCGTGTGCGCAGCCTGGGCGAGTACCTGCGCCGCTTTCCACGCCACGAGGTGGCCGTGGCCGAGGAGTTCCTGAGGCTGCAGGGCGGCGGCGGTGAGGCCCCCGCCGAGGCGCAGGCGGCGGAGGCAGGCGCCGGGCGCATCGGTCCCTACAGGCTGCTCGAGGAGCTGGGCAAGGGCGGCCAGGGGAGTGTCTGGGTGGCCGAGGACACGCGCATCCGGCGCACGGTGGCGCTCAAGCTCCTCGCCGGGGCGTTCATCACCGACCACCGCCGGGCGCGCCTCCGCCGCGAGGCCGAGGCCCTCGCCGCCCTGGCGCATCCCTCCATCTGCCCTGTCCTGGACGCCGATGTGGAGGCCGAGGCGCCCTGGATCGCGATGCCGGTGCTCGAGGGGCACGACCTGGGGCACGCCCTCGAGCTCGCGCGCAGCGGCGCGAGCGCCCGCGAGGGACGCGGCCCCGTGCTGCTCCCGCGCACGCGCGCGCAGCTGCACGGCCTGCTGCGCTTCTTCGAGGCCGCCGCCCGCGCGGTGCATGCCGCACACGAGGCCGGCGTCGTGCACCGGGACCTCAAGCCGGGCAACCTGTTCGTGCACGAGGAGGGCCGTCCGGTGCTGCTGGACTTCGGGCTGGCCACCGACGGGAGTGGCCTGGGCGAGACGCTCACCCAGTCCGGGGATGTCTTCGGCACTCCTGCCTACATGGCGCCCGAGCAGCACGACGGGCGCGTGGGCAAGGTGGGCCCGGCGTCCGATGTGTTCGCCCTCGGAGTCACCCTGCACGAGGCCCTGACCGGCGCGCGGCCGTTCACCGGCACGAGCCTGCTCGAGATCCAGCAGGCGATCCTGCACGCGCCCACCCCCGACCCGCGCGCCGCGTGCCCCGCCGCCGGGGAGGACCTCGCCGCGGTGCTCCAGGTCGCCCTCGAGAAGGACCCCGCGCGGCGCTATCCGACGGCCCTCGCCCTCGCCGAGGACCTGCGCCGCATCTGTGACTTCGAGCCCGTGCAGGCCAGGCCGGCCGGACCCGCCCTGCGCCTGCGTCGCTGGGCGCGCCGCAACCCCGGCATCGCCAGCGGGCTGACCGCGACCTTCCTGGTGCTGTCCGTTGCCCTCGTTGTGACCCTCGACCTCTTGGCCGAGGTGCGCGCGGCCCTCGACCTCTCCCGCGGCCGCGCCCTCGTCGGCCGCGTGGCCGAGCTCGTCCCCGACCGGCCGGCCGCCGCCGTGGGGCTCGCGCTGGAGGCGCTCGAGCTGGCACCCGGACCCGCCGCGAGCAGCGCCCTGCTCGAGCCGCTCCTGGAGGACCGGCTGGCGCGCACCCTGCGCCTGCCGTCGGGCACCAAGCTGCTGGCCCTCGTGCCGGTCGCCGGCGAGGAGGGCGAGGAGTGGGTCACCCTCGATCGCGACGGGCGCCTGCGGCGCAGCCGGCCGGGGGGCGAGACCGTGGACCTGGCCCAGCTCCCGCCCGGGTTCACCGTCGGTGAGGGCACGCGCCTCGTGGCCTGCGGAGGGTTGCTGCTGCTTGCGGACCCCGAGGCCGGGCTGCTGGGGATCGGGGCCCATGCGGCTGGCCGCGGTGCTGGCGCGCCCGGCGTGGGAGCAGAGCCTATGGGCCTCGCGTTCGGACCCCTCCTGCGCGAGGCCGCGCCCTGTGACCTCCGACCCCTGGACGGGGGCCGTTGCCTCGTGGCCTGCGCGGATGGCCGCCGCCTGGTGATCGAGGCGCAGACGGGGGCACCCCTTGAGGAGTGGCCTCGCGGTGCGCCCGGCTCGGTCGCCATCGCGGGCCAGCCGGGTGCCCTGCTTGCGCTCGTGACGCAGCCGGAGGCTGCAGGGCGCCGGCTCGAGCAGCTCGGCCCCGGCCTCGCCGCGAGCGACGGGCAGGACCCCCAGCCGCTCGCCGCGTCCGTGCGCGCAGCTGGCGCGGCGGACGGCGCCCCCGTCTGGCTGGACGAGGCCGGGAACCTGTGCGGTCGGGGTGGGCTGCTCGAGGGGGCGCCCCGTCTCGAGGGCGGCCTCAGCGGCCTCGTCTTGGAGGCCGGCCTCGCGCTCGCTTGGTCCAAGGAGAGGGCCTTCGTGGGTCGGCTCGGTCCGCGGGCCTCTCCCAATGGGCCCACGGGGGCCAGATCGGGCGCCATTGCGCCGCCCGCGTGGGTCGAGGTCCAGCTGGCGGGTGCCACGCCGCGCTCCGGCTCGGTCGCCCCTGACGGGGGCCGTGCGGTCCTGCTGCTGGGGGATGGCGGCCTGCTGCTCCTGGCGCCTTCGGGCACGGTCACCGGCCGGGCCCGGGACTTCGTGCGTCCGTCCTTCCTGACCTGGAGCCTCGACGGTCGCGAGGTCATCGCCGCCTCGGCGTTCGAGATGGCCTTCGCCTACGCAGCGCATCGGCCCGCCGGGTGCTTCGATGTGGAGGCGAAGGGCGCGGACGCCGCGGCCTTCGCTCCTGGCGGGGAGCACGCCTGGCTGCTGGGAGAGGGAGAGGTGTCCGTGGTGGAGACCCCTCGCGAGCGCGCTGACCGGGAGGACGCGTCGGCGGGTGAGGGCGAGGCGCCGCGCGCCGAGCCGGGCGCGCTCCGCTGGCGTCGGGCCACTCCCGCGACGCAGCTCCGACTCAGCGACGACGGGACGCGGGCGCTGGTCTGGGGCGCGTCCGGGGCATGGGTGCTCGAGAGCGCAGAGGGGCGAATCCTCGCCTCCTGGGAGGGGAGCCTGGCCGAGGCGGCGCTTGGCCCGCGCGGCGCTCAGGTGGTGCTGGTGGAGTCGGGCGGGCGGGTCCTCGTGCTGAGCGAGGACGCGTCCGAGGGCTTCGGTCCCCCGCGGGCTCTCGAGCTGCCGGAGCCGGTGGAGCTCGCGGCGTTCGGAGCGGGCGGAGAGCTGCTGCTCGCGCAGAGGCAGGGGCAGGGAGCCTGGCTCCTGGGGGGCGGTGAGCGGATCGCCACGCGACTCGAGGTGCCCTCGCTCGACGGCCAGCCCGGGACGCGTAGCCTGCTGCGCCTCGACGGCGCGCTCGTGCTACACGGCAACGACCATCACCTGCGTCGCCTCGACCCGTCCAGCGGAGTGCTGGCCGCGGAGGGTCGGCGCATCCTGCGGGCGGACTGGGTGCGGGAGCGCGGAGGCGTGCTGGTCACGGCCCGCCGCGGGCCAGCCGCCAGCCTGCGCGTCCTGCGCGAGGGCCAGGAGCTGCGAGACGCGGACCAGCCGGCCGTGCCCCACGGCGCACCCCTCTCCGCGCTGGACCTCTCGGCGGATGGGAGGCTCGCGGTGACCTCGGACGCGGGCGGCGGCGTGGCCCTTTGGTCCACGGAGGACGGGGCCGTCGGCGTGCTGCTCGAGGGAACGCCCAGGGCCGGCGGCGCGGCGGCCTGGTTCGACCGCTCTCCGGGACCCCTGCGGTGGCTGATGGCGCGCGGAGGCCGCGTCTCCGTCGTGCCCGCAGACCTCGAGGCCGTGGCGCGCTCCCGGCCGGGGCGCCCGCTGGCCTCATGGGAGCGGGGCCAGTTTGAGCTGGATCCGCGCTGAGCGCGCCTCGGCTCCCCTGTTTCGCGCGCCCTCTGGTAGGGTCGCGGTCGCCCTCTGGAGACCCACATGCGGCCCGTCACCCAGTCCCCTGCGCCCCCCTGGGCGACCCTTGCGCGCCTCGCGGCCCTGCTGCCCGCCGGGCTCCTGCTCACGGCGGACGCCACCGCCCAGGCGCGCATGACCTACAGCCTGGACTACCACGGACCCCTGATCGGGACCCTCGCTCAAGGCTCGACGGACTTCGTCACCGAGGGCGATCTCCTGGACGCCACGCCCCTGCTCCTCGGCGGCAACGGGGGCGTGAAGATCGAGGTGAGTGGGGGGGACCTGGGGCTCGCGAACTACGCCAGCTGTGTCGGGCACCTCGGGGGCGATCCGTGCGGGATCGATGTGGACGCGTTCTCCACGGGCCAGGATGCGATCATCAAGAACAACCCGCAGGAGACCAACTGGCGGGTGTTCTTCACGGTCGACGAGTATGCGCAGGGCAACCCGCAGACGCCCCTCGATCCGTCGGTGCGCAGCGAGGCTGCGGTGGCCGATGTCTCGGGGGATGTGTGGTGCACGATCTTCCTGCCGCCGCCGCCCCTCGCTCCGAACACCGGCTCGACCTGGGCGCGGGTCCAGGCGCTCTGTGTGGACGGCAACGGCGAGCCCAGCCCCACGGGAGCCCTGGCTCCGGGGCACGCGCTCAAGGAGCCGAACATCCCCGGTCAGGGCCTGCCCTTCGCCACCCAGGACACGGGCAGCCATGTGGATGCCCTGCAGATCGGTCAGGGCCTGGGCTCGGCCCTCTTCTTCTCCCTGGACGGGGCCCTGACCGACCCGTTCGGCTATACGAACTCGGACAGCGCGGCCGCACAGGGCGTGAGCCCCGCGGACATCCTGGTCTCCAACTCCGGCGTGATCAGCGTGTACGCCAACGCCGGCTCCCTGGGGCTCGATCCTCTGTTCGACGACCTGGACGCCCTGATCCTGCTGGAGAACGGGATCGCCGGCTGCCAGCTGTCCAAGATTCCCTTCGCCTGGGAGGGCGGCGAGGACATGGTCCTCTTCAGCCTGCGCCGCGGCTCGGCCACGGTCGGACAGACGGACTCCCTGCAGGGCATCCCCATCGAGCCCGGCGACATCCTCATGCCGCCCGTCGAGGGGGGCAACGGCAACCCCGGCGTGCTCGTCGCGGCGGAGGTGCTGGGGCTGCGGACCGAGCGCGAGTCGGGCGGGGACGCCGACGACCTCACGGCTGCCTCGATCACCGATGACGACGAGGACTTCATCGACTGCAACGGCAACGGCCGACCGGACTCGGTGGACATCATGATCGGGGGGTCGAGGGACGACAACTCCAACCTGATCCCCGATGAGTGCGAGGACCCGGGCGACATCGTGTGCGACTGCGGTCCCGGCAAGGGGCCCTGCGGGAACGACGGCTCGGGCGGGTCGGGCTGCGCCAACTCGACCGGAGCCGGCGCCCTGCTCGAGGGCCGCGGCAGCTCGAGTCGCTACATGGACGACCTCACCTTCGAGGTGACCCAGCTCCCCCCCGCGGCGCCGGGGATCCTGTTCTACGCGCTCGGCAGCGGCCCGAACACCGTCCTGGGGGACGGGCTCACCTGCGCCGTGGGGGTGAAGTACCGGTTCCCGGCCGTGCAGGTGGCGAGCAGCCTTGGGGTCGTCAACACCCCCGCCGGACTGGGTGACTACATCCAGGCGAACATGCCGGTTGGGGCGCAGCTGATCCTCGGCGCCTCGTACTACTTCCAGTTCTGGTACCGGGATCCGCAGGGGCCCTGCGGGTCCAACAGCAGCGTCAGCAACATGATTCGCCTCGTCGTCACCCAGTGACGGGGGCGAGGGCTCCGGGGGGGGCGCTGCTCCGGACGGCCGAGGCTCAGCCGAGCTGCGGCCGCTCGCCCACGGCGAAGTCGAGGAGCCGCACCTCGAGGTTGCGCTGCCCGCGGAACTCGTTCCAGGTGGGCGTGAACACCACATGCAGGTCCACGCCCTGCTGGAGCTCGGCGATGCGGTCCCCCTGGAAGAAGGCCATGGCCTTGAGCACCGCGTCGCCGTCACGCAGCTTGAGCAGGAGGTGCTTGCCGTCGCCCACGGCCCGCGCGGGCTCGGCGAGGCGGACGCCGCTGGAGAGGAACAGCGGCTCGGCGTTGCGCTCGCCCCACGGGGCCAGGTGATCGAGCTGGCGCTGGAGGCTCTCGCTCACCTCGCTCCAGGGCAGCTCCGCATCCACCTGGAGCGGCGCGGGACCGGAGCGATCGGCCACGCCGGCCTCACGCGCTGCGGAGCAGATGGCCTCGCGCAGGGCGGGGAGGTCCTCGAGCCGCGCCTCGCAGCCTGCGGCCTGGGCGTGCCCGCCGTAGCGCTGCATGTGCTCCTTGCCGGCGTGCATGAGCTCGAGGACATCGACCCCCTCCACGGTGCGCGCGCTGCCGCGGCCCTCCTCGCCGTCGAACCCGATCACGAGAGCGGGGCGTCCGAACTCCTCGACCAGTCGCCCGGCGGCGATGCCCACGAGTCCCTGGTGCCAGCCCTGCTTGCCGAGCACGAGCACCGGCCACTCCGCTGCGTCTCCGAAGAGCCGCGCCTGGGCACGCGCGCTCTCGAGCAGGGTCTCGGTCATGGCCTTGCGTTGGGTGTTGAGGGCCTCGAGCTCCTCGGCCAGGACGCGCGCGCGGCCCTCATCCTCGCACAGCAAGAGCTCCACGCTGCGCGCCGCCGAGTCCAGGCGCCCCGCGGCGTTGAGGCGCGGCCCGATCCCGAAGCCCACATCGCTGGCGGTGAGCTGCTGCTTGTCGAGCCGGCACACGCGCAGCAGGGCCCGCGTCCCGGCGTGCTGCGTTGCCGCCAGGGAGCGCAGGCCCGAGCGGGCCAGGGAGCGGTTCTCGTCCAGGAGGGGCACCACATCGCAGACCGTCGCCACGGCCACCAGGCTCATGGAGTCGATCAGGAACTCCCGCAGGTCGGGGCGCACCCGCGCCGCCCCGGTCACGCGCTGGCACAGGCCCCAGGCGAGCTTGAACGCGACCGCGCCTCCACAGAGCTCGCGGAAGGGATACTCGGAGCCCGGGAGCTTGGGGTTCACGATGGCGACCGCCGGGGGGAGGTCACCCAGGGGGGGCTCGTGGTGGTCGGTGACGACCGTGTCGATGCCACGCTCCTTGAGCTGTCGGATGACCTCGACCGCGCTCGTGCCGTTGTCCACGCTCACGACGACGCGCGCCCCGACGGCCTCGGCCCGGGCGATCGAGTGGTCCCCGAACGAGTAGCCGTCGCGCATGCGGTGGGGGATGTGCCACTCCACCGAGGCGCCGAGCAGGCGCAGCAGGCGCACGAGGATCGTGGTCCCGGTCACGCCGTCCACGTCGTAGTCCCCGTGAACGAGGATGGTCTCGCGCTCCTCTACCGCCCGGTGCAGTCGCTCGACCGCCGCCTGCATGTCGGGCAGCTGCATGGGGTCGTGCAGCTCGAGGCCCTGCTGGAGGTGAGCCTTGCAGGCCTCGTCGGCCTGGTGTCCGCGGTTCGCGAGCAGCCGAGCCTGCAGGGGCGTGACGCCGGACAGGCGCTGGAGCGCGGCGAGGGGCTCGGCGCTGGGGCTGGCCAGGGTCCAGGGACGGCGCGAGGGAGCGTTCACCGGCGCAGGCTACTCGATGGCTCGGCGCCCGGCGCGCTTTCCGCGGAACGCTTCGGGCTTCCCTGGCCCCAGCCTGTGGCCCACACTGGAGCCATGGCCTCTGGCACCGACAACCCCTATCGCCTGCTCCCCTCCGTGGACGAGGTGCTGCGGGACGCGAGCGTGGCGCCCCTTGCGCCGGAGGTCGGCCGCGCCGTGCTGCGCACCTTCGCGCAGCGGCTGGTCGAGGCCTGGCGCGAGGAGATCCGAGCGGGAGACCTGGACGCCCAGGGGCTCGAGGCGCGCCTCGCGGGCGGCGGCCTCGGTGAGTCCATGCGGTCCCTCGTGCAGCGCGACCGCGCGCGCGGGATCCGCCGCGCGGTGAATGTGAGCGGCGTCGTGCTGAACACGGGCCTCGGGCGGGCGCCGGTGCACCCGGAGGTGGCCGCGCGCATGGAGGAGGCCGCGCGCTCCTTCTGCGTCCTGGAGGTGGACCGGGTGAGCGGGGAGCGCAACCGCCGGGACGACCGCATCAGCGAGCTGCTCGGGCGCCTGGTCGGCTGCGAGGCCGGCATCGCCGTCAACAACAACGCGGGCGCCGCGCTCCTCACCATGCACGCCCTGGCCACCGGCCAGGAGGCGGTGGTCAGCCGCGGCGAGCTGGTCGAGATCGGGGGCTCCTTCCGCGTGCCCGAGGTGATGGCCGCGGCCGGCGTGCGCCTGGTTGAGGTCGGCGCCACCAACCGCACCCGCATCGAGGACTACGAGGCGGCGCTGACGGCCGAGACCGGGCTGCTCATGAAGGTGCACCCCTCGAACTTCCGCGTGGTCGGGTTCACCAGCGAGGTGGACCCTGCCGCCATGGCGGAGCTTGGCCGCCGGCGCGAGGTGGCCACGGCCTGGGACCTGGGCTCCGGCCTGATCGAGCTGCCGACCATGAGCCCCCTTGGGGAGCGGGTCGGGGGTGAGACCGAGGTCGCCCAGGCCGTGGACAGCGGCGTGGATGTGGTGACCTTCAGCGGGGACAAGCTCCTCGGAGCGCCCCAGGCGGGCCTCTGCGTGGGGCGCCGCGAGGCGATCGCGCGTCTGCGCCGGGACCCCATGTACCGGGCTCTGCGGTGTGACAAGGTGACCCTCGCCGGGCTGGAGGCGACCCTGGAGCTGCTGCTCGCTGGGCGTGGGGACGAGCTGCCTGCGCGCCGCATGCTGCTCGCGGAGGGAGAGAGCCTCGAGCCCGTCGCCCAGCGCCTCGCGAGCGCCCTCGAGGCGCTCGGCTTCGAGGCTTGCTCGGAGCCGGGGCAGAGCCAGCCAGGCAGCGGCTCCGCTCCGGGCGTGTTCCTCGCGGGCCCCGTGGTGCGCGTGGTCGATCCCGCGCGCTCGGCCGGCACGCTGGCGGCCGCGCTGCGCGCCATGGATCCGCCCGTGTTCGCGCGCGTGCACGATGACGCGGTGCGCGTGGATCCGCGCACGCTCCTGCCCGGGGACGAGGAGGCGCTGCTGGCAGCCTTCGCGCGCCTTGCGGGCTCGGCCGGCTGAGCTGGCGAGCTCGCCGCCACCGGGGGGCACCCCCGGTGGCTGCACCCGGCTGCTTCAGCGCGCGTCGCTGCCGCGTGACTCCGACCCGGCGCCTACGAGCAGGCCCACCAGCTGGTCGAGGTCCAGCAGGGTGGGGACCTCCGGCCGGCTGGGGTCCAGGGTCACCCGTCCGAAGCGCAGGTTCTGCGCGGCCTGCCGCGCCACATGCAGGCGCCCGCCCGGGGACTGCAGCGCGGCATCCAGCAGGGAGCGGCGCAGGTCCTCGGCGGCGGCCAGGGCGAGCTCACCCTCGTTCCGCAGCTGCAGAGCCTGCACCTCTGCCTCGGCCAGCAGCGCCTCGCGTGCCTGGCGCGCGTCGCGCTCGAGCTCCGTGAGGCGCTGCGCGTGAGCGTCCCGCAGGGCCTCCTCCCGGAGGGCGAACTCCCTCAAGAGGGCGGCCTCGGCATCCTCCTGGCGCTCCTTCTCCTCTGTGTTGAGCCGCTCCTGCTGGTGCCGCTCGAGGAGCGACGCCTGGGTGAGCTGGGCCTGGGACTCCAGCTGCCGCTCGAGCATCTTTTGCTCGTAGGTCTCGTCGAAGAAGAACTCCCCGATCAGCGCGTCGAGGGGCTCGAGGTGCGCCACGGCCAGCTCGGTGCGCAGGCGACCCAGCATGGCGGCCTCAACGCGCGCACGCGCGCCCGGATCCGCGAACTCCTCCGCGGTGAGCGTGCCCAGCTCCTCCAGCAGCACGCGCCGGCAGATCGCCACGGCGCGCACGGGATAGTCGACGCGCATGCCCTCCTGCACCAGCAGGTGTGCCTCGCCCGGGAGGATGCGGTAGGGCACGACGACGCTAACCAGGCAGGTCTCCCCCTCGACCGTGGCCACCTCCAGGCGCGCGTGGGTGCCGCCGCTTTCGGTGGGGGCGAAGACGATCAGGTGCGTTCCCGCGCGCAGCTCGTGCCAGAGGTCGCGACCGGGCAGCCGCAGGTGCAGCCCGGGAGCCCGGTCCAGGTCCTCGATGCCGCCGCCCGCCCACTGGACCTGCCGGACCGCGATCGCGTCCGCGGGCACGCGCTCGAAGAGCTGGCTCCCCAGGCCGAGGAGCAGGCCAGCGGCGAGGGAGCTGGCCACGACGAGGCGCATCGTCCGCCGCGCCGGCCCGCGGGTCGCACGCAGGAGGGCGCCCGCGCGCTCGGCCCCCGACCGGACGAGCGTGCACAGCAGCTGCCAGGCGCCACGCAGGCGCGGCAGGAGCCAGGCGCCCGCATTGAGCAGGAGCGGGCGTGACAGGGACCAAAGGGCCCCGGCGCGCGCGGCCAGCCACTGGCCTGCCGTGGCCAGGCGGGAGGGCTCTCCGTGGGGAGGAGGCTGCGGGGTGGCGTCGCTCACAGGGAGCCTCCGTTCGTGTGGGGGGCTGCCTCGTGCTCCTCGACGGGCAGCAGGTCGAAGGTGACCGAGCTGAGGCGCTCGGCGAGGGCGGAGCGCACGGGCAGGTCCCCCTGGGCGGCGAGGGCCTCCAGCTCGCGGATGAACGCGGCGGCCTCCGCACGGTGGCGCTCCTCGAGGACCTCAGCCTTGGCAAGGGCCGTGTCCCGCTCGAGGGTCGCGGCGGTGACCTGGTCGCTCACCTCGCCCTCGGTGCGCCCCACGAGCTCCTCGGCCGCGCGCGCGGCCAGGCGCTCGGCCTCGGCGAGCTCGCGCTCGAGCTCCTCGAGGCGCCGCTCCTCCTGGGCGCGCAGCCCCGTGAGGCGATCGGGAGCCCCGGCCACGAGGGCCAGCCGCTCGGTCTCCAGCCGGGTGACCTCCTGCTCCGCCACCTTCCTGCGCTGGATCGTCTCCTGGTACTTGGGGGCGAACTGGGGCTTGGAGACCGACAGCTCCAGCAGCCGGATGCCGTGCCGGTCGAGCAGGCGCTCCAGCGCGGCCGTGGCCGCGGCGGTCCCGCGCTGCTTGTTGTCGGGCAGGACGATGTCGCGCGGGGCGTAGGCGCCGAAGGCCGCGCGGAGCACGGGCCGGGCGTAGGCGTCCACCAGGCGCAGGATCGTTGCTCGAGAGCCGCCGTGGTCCACCAGGGCGACCTCGGCCCGTTCGCTGTCCAGCGCGACCTGAAGCTCGACCTCGAGGAAGGCGTGGTTCGCTCCGTCGCGCCCGCGCACGACCAGGGCCGGAACGCGCTGGTCGGGCTCGGGGCCGTCGCCGCCCATCACATAGCGCAGGGTGCGTCGATCCAGCACGCGCACCTCCTCGAGCCACGGAACGAACCCGTGGGCGCCGGGGCGGTCGTCCGAGCTCAGTGACCCCGACACCATGTCGTGACGGACGAGGACCTGGTGGTCCGAGACCAGGGCTAGGCCTCCGTCACCCGCCAGCTCACGGATGCCCGCGTAGAGCAGCGCCGCGGTCAGGAGGAGGAACAGGAGCAGGCGGCGGAGGGCAGAGGGATGCTCGGGTGACGGAGGCTGCATGGGGTCGGGCCTGGGCGGAGGACGGGCCTGGAGCGACCCTGCGTGGCGCCCTCAACACCGGAGGTTCGAGCAGGTTGCGTTCGAATCCGCGTCATGTGGCGGCATCCCCCGGGAGGGCAGCGAGGTGTCCCATGGGCGCAGGGCGGGACCAGGGATCCGGAGGTCCCCATCGAGTAGACTCCGCGCCGCTCGAGCGAGCGCCCCTTCATGCAGACCCCCGACAAGCGCCTGACCGACTACGCAGCCTGCGCAGGGTGAGCGGCCAAGATGCCCATTGGGCAGCTCGCGCAGGTCCTGCGTGAGGCCAACCCCGCGGCGGATCCCCGCCTGCTGATCGGACCCCAGACCCTGGATGACGCCGGCGTCGTCCTGCTGGGGGAGGCCGAGGGTGTCGGCGCCGGGGCACGCGTGGCTCTGGTGCAGACGGTGGACTACTTCCCACCCGTGCTGGACGATCCCTACCTCTACGGCGCCGTCGCGGCCGCCAACGCCCTCTCCGACGTCTATGCCATGGGCGGGCGGCCCATCTCCGCCCTCAACCTGGCGGGCTTCCCCAAGGACTTCTCCCCCGAGTGGATCCGGGAGATCTTCCGCGGGGGCTTCGACAAGGTGCGTGAGGCCGGCGCGGTCCTGGCTGGCGGGCACACGGTCCAGGGGCCCGAGCCGCTGTTCGGCTTCGCGGTCACCGGCGTGGTGGATCCCGAGCGCGTGGTGGGGAACGCCGGCGCGCGCCCCGGCGATGTGCTCTATCTGACCAAGCCCCTCGGAATGGGCTCGCTCACCACCGGCGGCAAGCGCGGCAAGGCCTCCCCCGAGCTGGTGCGTCGGGCCGCCGAGGTGATGGCGACCCTCAACGGGCCAGCCGCCGACGCCATGGCCACCGTGACCGCGCACGCCTGCACCGATGTCACCGGCTTCGGCCTGGTGGGGCACGCGCGCAACATCGCCCTGGCAAGCGGCGTCACCCTGGCGTTCACCGTCCCCGACCTGCCCCTGGCCGAGGGCGCCCTAGAGCTCGCGCGCGAGGGCGTGGTGTCCGGCGGCTCGAACCGCAGCCGCGCTGCGATCGGCAGCGAGGTGCTCGTGGACGAGGCGTGCGAGGCGGCTCGCGTGGCGATCACCTTCGATGCGGAGACCTCGGGCGGCCTGCTGATCGCGGTCGCGCCGGAGGACGCCCCGCAGCTGGAGCGAGCCATGCAGGAGCGTGGCGTGCTCGCGCACCGCGTGGGGGCCGTCGTCGAGCGTGGCGCCCACGCCATCGAGCTGCGTGAGGGAGGCATCGCGTGAGGCTCACGGGGCGCGCTCTCGCCGTCTGTCTGCCCCTCGGCCTTGGGGGCTGCCTGGGACTGCCCCTCACCCAGCCGACCTGGGAGGTGGAGGTTGCCTTCGAGCGCGGCGTCAAGATGGGCGGCTGCGCAGCGGGCGACCTGGTGCCCGAGTGCCCCGGCGACGAGCTGGCGGTCACCTCCGGAGACGGCCAGGTGCATGTGGTGCGTGTGGGGCCGGACGGCTCCTTCCGAGCCGAGCTCGTGGCGGCCCTGCCGGGGGAGGCGATCCAGTGCGCCATCGGGGACCTGGACCCGAGCTCACCGGGTGCCGAGCTCGTCACCGTGGGCATCGCCCAGGGTGGAGAGGATGACCCGGGCGAGGGCGTCGTGCACCTGCATCGCTGGGTCCCGGGACCCGCGGGCGGCGCCTGGCAGACCGAGGAGCTCCTGCGCGAGCGCGCCCTGGTCCACGCCGTTGCGATCGGAGACATGTGCCCTCTGCATGAGGGGCCGGAGCTCCTGGTGGCGGGCTTCGCGGAGCAGGCGACGGTCCTCGCCTGGGATGCGGACGGCACCCGTCGCGTGCACGCCACCTGCCCGCTTCCTGCGGCAGCCAAGGGGGCGGCTCCTGGCCTGGGCGGCGCGGTCCTCGCCCTCGAGGACGGCTCCCTCGTGCGCATCCAGCGACGCTCCGGAGGCTTCGAGGCCGATGTGCTCTTCCGCGGCCTGCAGCCGCTTGCCCGGGTGGCCGCGACCGACAAGGAGGCGGTGTTCTGCGGGAACGACGGTCGCCTGCGCGTCTGGGCGGCCGGGGAGACCCGCGTGCTCCTCACGAGCCTCGACCGTCTCCGCGGCGCCGTCCTGGCGGACCTGTCCCCGCAGCGTGCGGGCCTCGAGGCCGCGACGGCCGGCTACGACGGGGCCGTGACGGTTCTGGTGCGCGGCGACTCCTCCTGGCTGGGCATCACGCTCGACGGCCGTGAGGACGGTGCCCGATCGGCGCAGGTCGCCGCACAGGACACCGAGCGCCTCCACCATCTCGCCGCGGCGACGCTCTCCGGGCGTGGCACCAGCCTCGTCGCCTGCGGGTACGCGGGGCGGCTCCTGGTCCTCCGTCCGGCCTCACGGTGACCATCGCGGGCCCGTTCGCCGGCCACGAGGACCTCGCGGCCACCGCGCCCTTCGTGGGCCCGCCGCCGCTGCTGCTCGGCCACCGCGGCAGCCCGCGCGAGGCGCCCGAGAACACCTTGGCCAGCCTGCGCCGCGCCCTGGAGGTCGGGCTCGACGGGATCGAGTACGACCTCCGCGCCTGCGCCGGCGGGGACCTCGTGCTGATGCACGACGACACCCTCGAGCGAACCACGGACGCGGAGGGGCGGCTTGCGGCGCGCGGCATGGCGGCCCTCGTGGGCGTTGACGCGGGCGGCTGGTTCGGGCGCGGGTTCGCAGGGGAGCCCATTCCGCTCCTGGACGAGGCCCTCGAGCTGCTCGACCGCCGCGGGGACCTGCCGTTCCACATGATCGAG
The DNA here is from genome assembly GCA_016779225.1 of Planctomycetota bacterium. Classification (GTDB taxonomy): domain Bacteria; phylum Planctomycetota; class UBA1135; order UBA1135. The sequence continues at coordinate 2,881 of JADHNZ010000016.1, read as the reverse complement.
CTCAAGGAGCCGGGCCTCGTGCCTGCGCTCGTGGAGCGCCTCGAGGGGCTCGAGCCCCGGCCGCCCCTGCGCGTGGCCTCGTACCTCCCCGAGGAGCTGGCCCTGGCCCAGGCCCACGGCCTGCCCACCATGCTGCTGGTGGACCGGGTGGACGCGGAGGCGATCGAGCAGCTCGCCGCCCGGCGCTACCAGGCCATCGGGTTTGGCCCCGGGGGCTGGCGCACGCCGCACTTCCAGCGCCTCCCGCGGGGCATCGAGCGCTGGGCCTGGTCGGTCGACCACCCCGATGACCTCCTCGCGGCGTGCGTGCTCGGCTTCCATGGCTTGAACAGCAACGAGCCCCATCGGGCCCTGGCGGCGCGCGCGCTGGCCCGGCTCGCGCCGGACTGCCGCTCGTGGCCGGTCGAGGCGCCGGTCCTGCGCGTCGTGCCCGAGGCGGCCCCCGAGTCCGATGCCGTCCACGGGACCTGGTCCGGGCGCTGGGAGGAGGTACTCACGCTCCACAACCCGCTGCCGGTCGAGGTGGAGGTGCGCGTGGGCTTCTTCGCCCGCGGTGGTGCGTTCGAGGTCGAGGGCCTGCCGGCCGCGTTCCGTCTGCAGCCCGGCGCCTCGCGGTCATTGCCGCTGAGTCTCAAGGGTGGCAGCCGCAGCCCGGGCCCGGATCCGCTGGTCGGCGCGCTCTATTCCTGGCAGGGGAATCTGTGGCCCGGAGGGGGCCGGATGGAGCTCTCGGCGGGCGGACGCCTCCTGCTCGACGCTCCTCTCGAGCGGCGTCGGGTGGCGTGGGCCGAGCCCCTGAGCACGCGCCTCGAGATGCTGCGCGAGGAGCCCGGCGCGCCGCGCGCCACGGTGACCCTGCGCCGGAGCGGGCGACGCGTGGTCCTGCGCGTCGAGGATGCGGGAGGCCTGGAGGACGCCGTCGTGGTGGCGCGGCTGGGCGAGACCGTGGTCCACGGCGCACCGGCCGTGGAGGTGCCGCTGCCGGAGGGCTTCGACTCCCAGCCTGAGGGGGCGCCCTTCAGCGTCGCCCTCTTTGGTCGGAGTGGGGGCCGGCGCATCTGGCGGCGCTGGGCCGGTGGCCTTCCGGACGGCCTCGAGCACGGGGCGCCTGGCCGCCTGCTGCCCGCCACCGGCGCGTGACCGGGCCCGCCTGCGGCTAGACTGGGCTTGCCGGTACACGGGAGTGGATCGGAGCTGGTGTTCCGCCCGGCCTTCAAAGCCGGTCGGGTTGCGTGAACAGCGTGACCGGTGGGTTCGATTCCCATGCACTCCCGCCACCGGCGCTCCTGCGGCCCTGGACGCCTTGCGGGCGGCGACCGCGCCCGGCCGATGGGGCCCTCAGCTCGCGGGGGAGGCCTGCGTGGGGGCGCGCGGGCGGCGTCGCGCTTCCATCGTCCGGCCCCGGTCGTCAGGATCCAGGGATGCGCTGGGCGGACACGCGGCGGACCTCGAACCGGGACGGGGTCCTGGAGGAGGCCTTCGACGCCGCGTTCCGCGCCCTCGATCCCGGGCACGCGCGGCGCACCCCACTGGAGTGGGAGTGGCGCACCGAGCGCGTCCCGGGGGGCGCTCCCTTCGTCACCCTGCGCGACGAGGCCGGAGAAGTGCTCGCCCACTACGGCGCCCTCGGCCAGAGCGTGCGGGTGCACGGGCAGCTGCTGCGCGCCGGCCAGGCCGTGGACACCTTCGCGGGCGCGCAGCTCGCTCCGCGCGCCCGCGCCGCGGCGTTCCAGGCCGCCTGTGAGGCGTTCATGGAGGAGCACTGCGGGGTCGGCGAGGAGGGGGCATCCGGCGACCCCTTCGCGTTCTGCTTCGGGTTCCCCGTGCGCCCGGCCTGGCGCCTGGGGCGCGCGGGCCTGGGCTATAGCGTCCTGCAGGAGTTCCTCCAGCTGACGCGCCCGGTTGCGGAGGCCGGAACGGCCCGCTGGGACCTCGACCTCGCCCTCGACGCGCCCTGGCCGGCGGATCTTGAGGATCACTTCGCGCGCGAGGCGCCCGCGGTGGCCTTCGACCGCGGACCGGCGTTCCTGAGCTGGCGCTTCGAGTCCCGCCCGGGGGTGGCCTACACGCGCGTGCTCCTCAGCCGGGGCGGCGCCTGCGCCGCCTGGGCCGTGCTGCGCGAGCGGCAGGAGGGAGCCGCGCGCGTTGGGCTGCTGGTGGACCGCTTCGTTCCCCTGCGAGATGAGGACGCCGGGTGGGCCCTCGAGGCCGCGCTCGACGACTGCGCGCGCGCGCGCGGCTGGAGCGCTCTCGCCCTGGCGCTCGGCGACGCAGACCCTGAGCTCACGCGCCTCCAGCAGCGCGGCTGGCGACCCGCGCCGACCCCCTATGCCCTGGTCGGCCGCAGCTTCGACGCGCGGGCCGACGAGGACCTCCTCGCGCGCGAGCTGCGCTGGACCCTTGCGGACACGGACCTGGCATGAGGTGCGAGCAGAGCGTGGCGCCCCTCCTTGGGGGCCCGGCGTGACCCTGAGCGGCGGTGGCGAGCACGCGGTTGGCGCGGCGGCGTGGATCGCGCAGGCTCCGGGCGCGCTCGAGCTGGAGCCCGGCCTCTGGGCGGTTCCGGCGGCACACCCCTGGCGCGGCGCCCTGCGCGCCGTGTGGACCCTGGCCTGGCGCGGCGAGGCGGAGCTCCCCCCGCGCGCAGCCCTGGAGGCGGCCATCGTCCGCGCCCGGGAGGCGGGAGCGCTGGCCGTCGTCCTCGAGTGTGCGCGGCAGGGCGCGGAGCTGCGCGCGCGCGCGGCCGGGTTCGAGCGTGTGGGCGCGGTCCTCGTGGCGGAGGGCCTCCCGCGCCTATCCGCCGCGCCCTTCGAGCACGCGGCGTTGGACGAGGCGGCCTGCGCCCTCGCCGCCGCGGCGGGGACCCGTGCGGCCCTCGCGG
>JADHNZ010000067.1 GCA_016779225.1 Planctomycetota bacterium | reverse complement strand
TTCTTCTGCCGCCCCTTGGCCTCGGCCGTGCGCTGGGAGCCCATGTGCTTCTTGATGAAGGCCTCCTCCTTGCGGAGGAAGTCCTGCTGCTGCTCGTAGGCCCGCAGGTCGTCCTGGTAGCGCTCCTCCTTCAGCTGGACGTACTTGTTGTAGTTGCCGGGATAGGAGGTCAGCCGCCCGAACTCGAGCTCGAGGATGCGCTCGACACAGTTGTTCAGGAGGCGTCGGTCGTGGCTCACGACCAGGACCGCGGAGTGCAGCTCACGCAGGTACTTCTCGAGCCACTCGATGCCCTCGAGGTCCAGGTGGTTGGTGGGCTCGTCGAGCAAGACCAGGTCGCCTCCGCCCACCAGGGCCCGCGCCAGGGACACGCGGTTCTTCTCGCCGCCAGACAGGGTGTCGGCCTCGCGCTCCCACAGGCGCTCGGCGAGGCCGATGCCCGAGAGGACCTTCTCGACCTTGTGCTCGAGGTCCCAGCCGCCGAGGGTCTCGAGCTCGCCCATCAGCCGGTCCTGCTCGCGCATGAGCTGCTCGAGGGCCTCACCCTCGGCGGTGCCCATGGCCTCGCCAATGCGGTTCAGCTCGTCGCTCGCGGCACGCGCGGCGTCCAGGCCGCCTTCCACATGGGCGCGGACGGTCACGCCCGGACCGAAGACCGGGCGCTGATCCACCGCCGTCAGGCGCGCGCCGCGGCGCAGGGTGACCTTGCCCCAGTCGGGGTGCTCCTCCCCGGTGATCATCCGGAACAGGGTCGACTTGCCGCCGCCGTTGCGGCCGACGATCCCGACCTTCTGCCCGGGATCCACCATCAGCGACGCGCCGCGCAGGACCTCCTGCGCGCCGAAGTGCTTCTTGAGGTCCTCGAGGATCAGCAGGGACATGGCGGCTCCTGCGGCTCCAGGAGGCGCGGGAGTCTAGCGCTCGGCTCCCGCCCCCTGGGGTCCGTACCCCAGGCGCGCCAGGTCCGCCGAGGCGGCGATGGTCCCGAAGGAGGCCCAGTCCCCGCGCTCGGCCACGTAGGCCAGGGCCGCCCGGGCCCGCTGGGTGTCGCCGCCCTGCTGCAGCCTCCACGCCGCGAGCCCGTAGGCGACCGTGGCCTCCTGGACCAACGAGTCCGACCCGCCGCGCACCAGCTCGGCGCTGTCCGCCCGCCCGCTCATGACCAGGCACAGGCGGTGGTAGGTGTGGTTCTCGAGCAGGATCCAGTCCGGCTGGACGGGGCGCAGGGCCGCGCGCGCCTCCGCGTGGCGACCCGCCGCGCGGTGGGCGTGGGCCAGCCAGTAGCGCGCGGCGACCTCGCTGTCGGGATTGCGCGCGTGGTCCACGGCCAGCTGCCACACCAGGGCGGCCTCGTCGAAGCGACCCTGGAGGTACACGGCCAGCGCCCAGTGGTAGAGGATGTTGCCGTGGTCGCTGCTGCGCGGCACGCCGAAGGCGTTGGGGGCGCCGTCCGGCTCGTCCTGGTCGGGGTGGAAGCACGCCAGCTCCCAGGCCTCTTGCAGGTCGGCCTCCGCCGCGGCGAAGCGGCGCAGGGTGATCCAGCGGTGGCCGCGGTGGCGGCGCAGGCGGTAGGAGTCGGGCCAGGTCTCGAGGGCCTGGGTGTACCAGTCCACGGCCTCCTGGTAGCGGCCGAGGTAGCCGAGCCGGCGGCCGACCCAGATGGCCGTCTCTTCGCTGGGCTCCTCCTCGAAGGCGCTCCGCGCCTGGGCAAGAGCCTGCTCGGCCGCCGCGCTCGGAGCGACCGCGGGCTGCACGCGACCCAGCGGATCCAGGCCCGTGTCGGCCGCGCCCCGGAGGGGAGCCTGGCAGGCGGTGGCGAGGGTGAGGGCTCCGCCGAGGAGAAGCGCTTGGTGCCGCATGGCCCGAGGGTACCGCGTCCCTCGGACGCGTGGGGTCCGCGCCTGCACGATCGCTCTCTGGAGTTCTGCGGAGCGGCGGCCACGGCTGTTCCTACAATCCCCGCCATGCCGGCCCCGCCCCCCGATGCCCGCAGCCAGCGCGCCACCGTGAGGGAGGTCCGTCCGTCGGGCTCCGACGGGGTCGTGCTGATCCTCGACCTCGACGAGCCGGTCGAGCGCCTGCGCGCGGGCCGCTTCTTCATGCTGCGGCGGGACGATGCCCTCTCCCCCGCGATCCCGCGGCCCTTCTCGGTCTTCCGCCAGCGCGCGGACGGGGGCCTCGAGTTCCTGATCAAGACGATGGGTCCGGGCACCCGCGCCCTCGCGGCCTGCGCGCCGGGCGACCGCCTGGTGGCCGTTGGGCCCCTGGGGAACGGCTGGCCCGTGCTCGAGGCCACCCCTGAACAGCCGCTGATCATGGTGGCGGGGGGGATCGGCTCCGCGCCCTTCCACATGGCGATCGAGGACGCCCTCGCCGGCGTCGACGGGGCCGCGCCCGCGAGCCCGGAGGCGCTGTGCCTGGTCTACGGCGGCCGGCACGAGGGCCTCCTCTACGACCTCGCCGAGTTCGAGGCCCTCGGCGTCCCGGTCGTCGCGTGCACCGACGACGGCAGCCGCGGGTTCCACGGCAATGTGGTCCAGGCCCTCGAGGCCACCTGGGAGCGCGGCGACCTGCCCCGCGCTGGGCGCATCCTCACCTGCGGCCCCGATCCGATGATGCGCGCCGTGGTGGCCACCGCTCGCGCCGCGGGCCTGCCTTCTTGGATGAGCCTCGAGACCTACATGGGGTGCGGCGTGGGCATCTGCAACGGCTGTGCGGTCCCGACGGCCCAGGAGGGCCCGCTCGGCTCGTGGCCGTTTGCCAAGTGCTGCGTCGACGGTCCCGTGTTCGCGACCGACGCGATCGACGTGGCCGCTGTCGGGCACTGACCGCCCGGCGTCCTTCGCCGGGTCCAGCTCAGCGGTCGCGTGGCGCCTGAGGCAGCTCGGGCCGCGGACCCATGAACTCCGCCTCACCGCGGTCGATCGCCGCGAGCACGCCCCGCAGGGTGCTCTCGGCGGCGCTGCGCAGGCTCTCGGGATCGTCTGCCCGCCCAAGGGCGTCGAGGTTCTCAAGGGCGCCCGCGATCAGGGGCCGCGCCAGGTCCGGCCGGCCGAGCTTCACGAGCAAGATCCCCAGGTTGTGCTGGGGCCAGAAGGCCGTCGAGTCGAGGGCCAGGGCCGCCTCGTACTCCACCTGGGCCTCGGCCGCGCGCTCGAGGCGCTCGAAGAGGATCCCGCGCAGCTCGTGCACCTTGGCGAGGCTGCCCTCGCGACCGGGCCGCCCCTGCCAGGCCGCCGGGTTCCCCAGTACGCGCTCGGTCCACCGCAAGGCGGCCGGCCAGTCCCCGCGGGCCTGCTCGAGGGCGGCGAGGCCCATCAGGGCATCCGGGTCCGCGCCCGCGAACTGGGCCATGAACTCCGCGAGGGCGGCGCGCAGCTCGCCGGGGGGAGAGCGCTTGTAGGCCACCTCGAGGTAGGGGCGCGCGCTCGCGGCCGTGGCCGGCTCGGCGAGGAGCAGCTGGGCGGTGCGGTAGTGGGCGTCGAAGCTCTCCGGCAGCAGCTCGCAGGCGCGGCCCAGGGCGTCGATGGCGGCGCTGCGCTGGCCCTGCTGCGCGAGGACGGTGCCGCGGTAGCGGTGCGCCTCGCTCATGTCGGGCTCTACGGCGATGGCCCGGTCGAACCACTCGAGCGCGCGCGTAAGGTCACGCGCACTCAGGGCCCGCACGCCCTCGAGGTAGGCCAGCTCGGGGTCGCGGGGCGCAGCCGTCCGGAGCTCCCCGAGGAGGCGCGCGGCCTCGTCCAGACGCCCCGCGTCGATGGCCGTGGAGACCAGGCGCACCTGCGAGCGGCGGTCCGGTCGCAGGGCTACGGCCTCGCGATAGGCCTGGATGGCCTCGTCGTGCTTGCCCGCGCGTGAGAGGGTCGAGCCCAGGTTGAACCAGGCCTCTGCGTTGCGCGCATCGAGGCGTGTGGCCTCGCGCAGCTCGCGCTCCGCGCCCGCCAGGTCCCCCTGGGCCAGCAGGGTCGCGCCGAGGCCCACCCGAGGCTCGGACTCGTTCGGCATCGCCTGGGCCACCGCCTTGAACACCGCCTCCGGCGTCTCGAAGTCGGGGTCCGGCGAGATGGCTGCGCTCAGGAGGTAGCACCACGCCTGTCCCAGGTTCCCCTGGAGGCGATCGAAGCCGCTGACCATCACGCGCGGATCCGGCCGCGGCTTGGCGCTCGTGTCGTTGATCAGGGGCAGCAGCTCGGCGAGGCGCTCGGGCACCGGCGCGTCGGCGGTCAGGCGCGGCTGGCGCTCCCCGTAGTCGTGACCGAGGGCGAGGGTCTTGAGGAAGGCCGCCATGGCCTCGTCCACCAGGCCCGTCTCCGCGGAGACCTGATAGCGCATGAGCAGCTCGCGGCCGAGGCCCCACCAGGCCGGGGCCACATCCGGCGACTCGAGGGTGGCGGCCCGGTGGAAGGTGAGGTTGTCCTCGTACAGGGCCGCGCGGTCGCGCGCGGCGGTGGACATGCCCGCCGCGGCAAGCACGGCCAGCCCCAGGGCGGCGCCCCGGGGCAGCCTTCTCAGGAGACCTGCAGCGGCCAGCGCGCAGGCGGCCAGGACGAGCAGCAGGGCGTAGCGGTCCGCGATGGGGAAGGCCCCTGCGCGCTCGGGGTCGACGAGTACGGGCAGCACGGCCACCGGCATGGCCGCGAGCGCGAGCGCGGCCCCGCGCCGCCCCAGGCCCAGGGCGGCAGCGAGCGCCGCGGCCCAGCCCACCAGGGCGAGCAGGGCCAGCCGCGCGGCCGGCTCCGACCAGTCCGCCACGGGCCGCACGGCGCGGAAGAAGGGCTGCCCCTCGAAGGGCAGGATGGCCCCGGCGATCCACGCACCCAGCGCCTCCGCGCGCAGTTCCCAGGTGCGGCCCGCGGAGAGTCCTAGGTCCACGAGGGCTCCGCCCAGGCCTCCGCTCGGCTCGCCGAAGACCCTCCAGCGCAGCAGCCACCACAGGACCAGCGCGCCCGCAACGGGCAGCCAGCTGCGCGGGCCTGTTGCGCCGGGTCGGAGGCCGCGCTTCCAGAGCAGGTCGAGGAGCAGCGCGCCGGGAAGCAGGACGAGAGCCTGCTCCTTGGTCAGCAGGGCGAGCAGGAACAGGAGGCCCGAGCCCACGGGCGCTCCTTGCCGGCTGCCCCCCTCCTGCCAGCGTCGGCGCGCGGCGAGGGCGGCCAGCACGAGCGCGGCCGCGAGCGGATCGTTCACCGCGGCGATCCAGGCGCCGGCCTGGGTCGTCATCGGGTGGCACGCGAACAGCAGGGCCGCGGCCCAGCCGGTCCAGGCGCATCCGGTCAGCTGGCTCACGAGCCTCCAGGCGGCCAGGCACGCGAGGAGCAGGGCCGCGGCCGAGACGAGGTGGTGGCCCCAGGGCTCTCCGCTGCCGAGGGCCCGTCCTGCGGCGAGGGCGAGCACGGTGAGCGGGCGCCAGAAGCCAACCTGGCCCGCATAGCGCTCGCTCTCGAAGCCCCACAGCGGCTCGTCCCACGCGCTCAGCGCCCGGCCAAGGCTCGTGATCCAGGGATTGCGCTGCACGAGGGTGAGGTCGTCGTAGACGAAGTCGCCTCCCAGCGCCGGCAGCAGGACCCAGGCGACCGCCGCGGCGAGGGCCGCCGCGAGCAGCAGGCGCACGCCCGCCGTCAGGCCCTCGAGCGCCGGCGTCTCTGCCGTCTCCGCCGCCGCGGCGGGCGCCGGTCGGTCCTCCCTCTTGCCCGTCGTCATGCCCGCCTCCGCCAGACGGCCCCGCACGCAGGCGAGGTCGAGGGCTCCTGGCTGCGCGTGTTCATGGGGGATCGAAGACCCGGGGAGTCCTCGGGTCGGGGCCGCTACGATACCCAGAGGACCGGCCTCACCCCGTGAGGCGGTGGTCCGCGAGTTGGCCCGGCGGACCGAACGCCCGCGCTGCTTTGCCCCTCGCCAGTGCCTCTTGCCAGTGCCTTCGCGCCCGAACAGCAGCCGCCAGCCGACGCGTCCTCCCCAGCCCATGCTCTCCCGCACCGCTCTCTCGCTCGTCCTCGCAGGCGCTGCCCTGGTCGCAGCCTGTGCGCCTCGGGCCGAGGGAGGAGCCTCCACCGCGGACGCCGTACCCGCCAAGCGTGCGCTCTGGCAGGAGCCGAGCCTCTTCGAGCGCGTCGCGGTCATCGGGGCCTCGGCCTCCGCGGGGTTTGGTCTCGAGGTCCGGCTCGGAGGCGTGGTCGAAGCAGCCCTGGGGGAGCGCGTGGTCGAGGTCCTCGACGCCGGCGACTCCTTCTTCTTCACCTCTCCCGTCTCGCGTGGCCAGGCTGCCGTGGAGCAGGCCCTGGCCTTCGAACCCACCCTGGTCCTCGCCCTCGACTTCCCCTTCTGGTTCGCCTACGGGGACCGGCCCGACGGAGCGCGGGGGGCGTCGCTTGAGCGCGGCCTCGCCCAGCTCGACCGCCTGAAGTGCCCGATGATCGTCGGCGGCATCCCCGACATGGCGGACGCCGTGGGGATCATGCTGACTCGCGAGCAGGTGCCCAGCGAAGAGGCCCAGCTGGAGCTCGATGCCAAGGTGCGTGCCTGGGCCGAGGAGCGGGACACCGTGGCCTTCTTCGACCTGCGTCGCGGACACGCGCAGACGGTGGACGGCGAGGCGACGGCGCTCGGCGTTCCGTGGCCTCCCGACGACGAGGACGCGCTGCAAGGGGATGAGCTGCACCCCACCGATGCGGGCCTGGTGGGCCTGCTCCTGAACGCCCTGGACCAGGCCGGCCTTGCCGGCGCGGTGCAGGGAGACGCGGCGGCCGTCCTCGAACGCCTCCGCTAGCCCCTTCGGCTGCCCTCTCGGCAGCCCCTTCGACCATGGACTGGTTCTCCGACCCCAACGCCTGGATCGCCCTCGCGAGCCTCACCGCCCTCGAGATCGTCCTCGGCATCGACAACATCGTCTTCATCTCCGTCCTCGCCCAGCGCCTGCCGGTCGAGCATCAGGCGCGCGTGCGCATGATCGGCCTGACCCTTGCGATGGTGGGCCGGATCGTGCTCCTGCTGGGGATCAGCTGGGTCATGGGCCTCACCAAGGAGCTCTTCTCGGTGGCGGGCCTCGCTCTGTCGGGGAAGGACCTGATCCTCGTGTTCGGCGGGCTCTTCCTGCTCGCGAAGGGGACGCGCGAGATCCACCACACCATGGAGGGGGGGCCCGACCACACCGAGGCCAAGGGCACCGTCAGCGTGCGCAGCGTGCTGACGCAGATCGTGCTCCTGGACGTGGTGTTCTCGCTGGACTCGGTCATCACCGCAGTGGGGATGGTCAAGCACATCAGCGTGATGATCCTCGCCGTGGTCATCGCCGTCTCGGTGATGCTGCTGGCGGCCGGACGCGTCAGCGCGTTCATCGGCAAGCACCCGACGGTGAAGATGCTCGCCCTGGCGTTCCTGATCCTCGTCGGCGTCACCCTGCTGGCGGACGGGCTGCACTTCCACGTGCCCAAGGGCTACATCTACTTCGCCATGGGCTTCTCGCTCTTCGTCGAGTTCCTGAACCTGCGCGCGTCGGCGCGCCGCAAGGCCAAGGCCGCCGCCCGCGGAGCCGCGCCCGCGGCCTGAGGGGCGAGGCCTTGCTCAGGGGCAGAAGGGGATCGCCAGCGCGTTGCTGAAGTCGCTCCCCGCGCCGCCCGCGGGGTCGCGATACCAGAGCTGGAAGTGCCAGGTCTGGCCAGGCTGGATCGTGGCCGCGGGCGCGGGGGGGGCCGTCAGATCCACGGGCACGACGAGCTGTCCCAGGCCGTCGGCCTGGACGGGGGGCAGGCGGTGGAGCGGTGCTCCGATGCACAGGGTCCCGCCGGCCACGGGCTGGCTCGCGGGGGAGCTTCCGTAGAAAGCCAGGGCGAACTGGCCGGGCAGGACGCCCGTCGCCGAGAGGACCAGATCGTTCGCCGCCACGCTCTGGCTGGTGGTCGCGGAGAGCACGGCTCCCGGACCGGCGCTGTTGGCCGTGGTCGGGCAGGTGGGGACGATCGGCTGGCAGCCGATCAGCAGGGGCCAGGCGTTGGAGAGGCTGGCCCCGCTGCTCCCCGGTACGCGCACGAGCACATCTCCGCTGCCCGCGTCCTGCGGCACCGCGACGGTGATCAGGGTCCCGCTGCCCGACGACGGCACCCCGGTGACCTTCGGGATCTGTCCGGAGGCGGCCGGCGTCGCGCGCGTGAACCACACCTCGTTGTTCGTGGCGGAGAAGCCGGTCCCGGTCAGCGTCAGGGTGACCCCGTTCCAACTCGCGCCTGTGACGCGCGGCTTGAGCGCGCTCCGCACTCCATACAGCGCCTGCACGCCGAGCCGGTCGTCGGTCAGCAGCGAGCGCTTGGAGGTGTCTCCACCCGACTGCACCGCCGACATGGTGGTCAGGAACGAGGAGTGCCCAAGCCCGAGGGCGTGACCGAGCTCGTGCGCGGCGCAGGACTGCAGGTCGTAGTGCTGCGCGGGGATCGCGCCCGGCCCGTCGTCCCAGGTCCAGTTCTCGTAGTAGCGGATGCGCCAGCCGCCCTGGCCGAACTCGGCGAAGGCCAGGACGCCCACATCGTCCGCATGGATCGAGGAGTGCGTGTTGTCGGTCAGGCCACCCGGCCCGGATGCCAGACCCTGCCAGGAGAAGTCGAAGTTGGCCTCGCCCGAACCCAGGCCATCCTGCTGCGTCGGGTCCCCCGTGCCGTCCCCGTGCAGCGCGCTACCCCACTCGACCGCCGCCTTCCAGATCGCGAGGGGCGCTCCGACCGCGCCGGGGAACATCGGCTCGGGAAGCAGGTTGTCGTTGGCGCTCGGGTCCTCGAAGTCGTTGAAGACGCGCACGTCCCGCACGAGCGGGCCCAGCGTATGGCCCAGCAGGTCGTAGCTGGACGAGCCCGGGGCCAGGGCCAGCGCGACGACGCCCGTCGCGAGGGTGGCAGCGGCGAGGGGGGGACGCCTCATGGGTGGGGGATGGGCTCGCGGGGCGCGCGGACGGGGGAGCGCCGCGGACCTGCGGTGGTGGGCTCAGCGCGGGGCCTCACCCGCCTCCTTGCGCTTGCGCTCGACCTCCTCGCGGAGGGGGCGGTACTCCGTGCGCAGGGTACTCAGCCTGCGGTTGTGGTCGATGGCGTAGCCCTCTCCGCGGCCGAGGACGACCTCGCGTCCCCAGCGGTCCTCGAAGGCGCGGAACAGGCCGCCGTGGGAGGCGTAGAGCGCGTTGGAGGCGAAGCCTCCGCCCATGTCCGCGGTCTCCTTCCAGAACGCGACGATGCGGTTCCCCAGGCGCTGGTCCTCCGCGCTCGGTGCCTCCGAGTTCCAGACGCCGGTCTCGTCGTCCACGAACCCGCCGGGGAAGCTGACCTCCACCTTGGTCTGGGCCCCGGTCGCGAGGTCCTCGCCCTCCACCACGAGCGTGGTGAAGAAGAGGTCCGGGCCGTCCTTGGTCTCCTCGAGGTGCGTGACGCGACGCTCGATGATGGTTCCGATCACGGCGCCGTCGGTCCGCTCGACCATCTGTCCCAGGGTGAGACGCAGGATCTGGGCGTGGACCGTCGGGAGGCCGACCAGGAGCGCGAGGAGGGCCACCAGGGCGATGCGCAGGGTCCGGGTAGAGGATCGCGGTGTCATGCTCGCAGGGTGCGGGAGAGGGGCTCCTGGAGTCCGTGCGGACGGATGCTCCCGGAGGTGAGCAGGGAGGGCAGCGGAGAGGCTGTCCTCTAGAAGAAGACTATCCCACTGGGAGCGATCGCGCATTCGGGCGACCCTGACCCTGCGCTGGCGGTTTCTTGGAGCCGTGCCCTGTGTCTTCTGGAGCGTCGCTCTGTGTCTCCCGGAGCCTCCTCAATGACCGTCCTCGAGGTGCTCCAGCGCCTCGAGCAGGACCTGCACGCGCGGGTCCGCGGGATCGAGGCGGTCCAGGCGCTCCTCCGCACGCTCCCCGTCGAGGGCCTCGAGGTCGCCTGCCGCCAGCGCGAGCTCGAGGCGTGCCGGCCTGCCCCAGGCCTCGCTGAGGGGTTCGAACAGCCCCAGCAGCTGCGCGACGCGTCGCTTCTGCACGAGGACCTCCGCCGCGCCGATGAGCGTCTCGCGAGCGAAGGGCTCCGACCCGAGGGGCGTGCCGGCCGCGACCAGCTCCGCGAGCGCGGCGTCATCCAGCTCGAAGGCCTCCGCAGGGGACTCGAAGGGGCTGGAGGGCCGCTGGGTCGCGTGGACGCGGGCGAGGGCCTCGAGGAACGGCGCCAGGGAGGCGCTCTCCGGCTCCTCTTCGCAGGCAACGGCAAGCCGCTCGAGCATCGCCGCGCGATGCCGCGAGGGCCAGCGCTCGGGGCGCTCGAGCAGCCTCTCCAGTCCGAGCGGGCGCGGAGACGGAGTGCCTGCGGGGACGCGCGTCCCAGGGACTGCGCGCGCTCCGAGGTCCACGCCGATCGCGAACTGACGCACGCCGGCGGCGGCGAGCAGCACCTCCTCCCCGAGCTCGAGGCGCGCGAGCGGCGCGCCGGGATCCAGCCAGACCACGACGCGGCAGCCCTCTTGGGCCGCGAGCCGGGTCGGCACCCGGGCGGCGCGGTCCCGGACGGGCATGACGACCACCAGGTCGTACGCCCCTTCGTCGAACCGCCGCCAGGCCTCGCTCGTCCCGAGCACCTCGCCCGGCAGCAGGGCGGCTGGGTCCGGGCTTGCGGCCGGGATGTCGTCCATTAGCGCGCTCCAGGTCCCCGTGCGGTCGCACAGCTCGACCCCCTGGTCCACGAGCGCGGCGGCTCGGGCGAGGTCGAGCTGACCCACCAGCAGCACCCGCTTCGCGCCTCCCTCGAGGCTGCTTGTGAGCACCGCTGCGTCCAGCTCCTCGCCGCCCCCGGCGCCCGTGAGCGCTCGGTGGTCGAGGCGCACGCGGGCTGCTCCCTCCGCGGCGGGCTCGACCCAAAGCTGGCCTGCAGTCCCTTCGACCACGCGCGCGGGATCCACTGGGAAGCGAACCCATGCCCGCGGGATCGGGAGCAGGCCGGGGGAGGCCCAGAGCGCGAGGGCGGCGCCGGCGCCTGCGAGCATGCCGCGGCCGGGGCGCGGTCCGGCGGCGAGCGCGGCTGCGCCCGAGGCCAGGGCCAGGGCCACCAGCGCCTGGGCGAGGCCGGTCCGCACCGGACCCTCACCCTCCGCGAGGAGCGCGGGCAGGTGCGGCGCGAGCGCGGTGCCCAGGGCCGCGCCAAGGCCGAGCGCAACCCACGCGCGTCCCTGGCGCGCGCACGCCAGCACGGTCCCGGTGATCAGGGCAGCGGGCCCCAGGACGGCGGCTGCGAGCAGGGCGTCGAAGGCCGCCGTGCCGGCGTCCGCAGGGTCGAGGCCCACGCGCGCCAGGAGGTCGCGCAGGCCGGACGGACGCGTGCCCTCCGCGAGGGCGCGCAGGCCCAGGGCGAGGGCGGCGGGGAACGCGGCGGCGCACCAGCCAAGGCGCTCACGCTCCGGTCGCTCGGGCGCGACGACCGGCGCCAGGACGAGCGCGCCGAGGCACGCCAGCACCAGGAAGACGGTCCAGGTCATGGCGGCGTCGGCGCCGTCGGCGGGGAGAGCCCTGTGCAGCCCGCGAGCGAGCAGGGCCGTTCCGGCGGAGAGCGTGAGGGCGGACAGGGCCGCAGGAAGGAGGGCTGCCGCACGCGGGCGCTCCACCGCGGGCTGGTAGGGGGGCGCGGTGCGCAGGGCGAGGGGCGTCAGCAGCAGGGCGCCCAGCAGCCACGCGCCCGGACCCGAGCCCGAGGCGACGGCCATGGGAGCGCCGAGGCCCGCGGCTGCGAGACCGAAGGTCAGGCCGAGGAGCACCGGGACCGAGCTGCGGCGGCCGTCCAGGCCGCGTGGAAGGATGCCGAGCACGAGCGCGCTTCCAAGCAGCGCGGCTGCCGCCTGGGCGTGCGCCCGTGCGCTGTCGTCCGCGGGGACCTCGAACAGGTGGCCGCCGCTCGACCACCCAAGGGCCCACAGCGCAGCGCCGCAGAGGAATCCCGCCAGGAACAGCATCAGGCGGAGGGTAGTGAACCGTGCGGAGCGAAACACCCAGGGCGCGCGCGCCGCGTCGAACGCCGCGCGAGCAGAGCCCGGCGGCAGGGCGCTCCTGCTCGAGGGCTAAGATCCGGCCGTGGCACCGCTCCCCGAGCCGCTCGACCCCCCCCTCGTGGCGGAGCTCCGCGCAGGCCTCCTGGCCTGGTACGCGGAGTCCGCGCGCGACCTGCCCTGGCGGCGCACCCGCGATCCCTATGGGATCTGGATCAGCGAGGTGATGCTCCAGCAGACGCGGGTCGAGGTGGTGGAGGAGCGCTGGGTCCGGTTCCTTCGGCGCTTCCCCACCGTGGCGGACCTTGCCCGGGCAGCGGAGGACGAGGTCCTGGCCGAGTGGGCGGGGCTGGGCTACTACCGCCGCGCGCGCTCCCTGCACGCGGCTGCGCGGGTGGTCCTGGAGTCCCACGCTGGGCAGTTTCCGACCGACCCGGCCAGCGTGCGCGCCCTGCCCGGAGTGGGCGAGTACACCACCGGAGCGATCTGCTCGATCGCCTTCGACCAGCCCGAGGCCCTCGTGGACGGGAATGTGGAGCGCGTCTTCGCGCGGCTGTTCCTGGTGGACGAGGCGGCGGCCAGCCCGGCGCTCAAGCGTGCCTCCTGGGACCTCGCCCGGGCCCTGGTGCCGGACCGCGCGCCCGGGGACTGGAATCAGGCGCTGATGGAGCTGGGGGCAACGGTCTGCACGCCGCGCGTGCCGCGCTGCTCTGGCTGTCCCGTCTCTGCTCGTTGCCGCGCCCTGGCCGAGGGCCGTGCTAGCGAGCTGCCCCGGCCCAAGGCCCGCCGTCCCGTGGTGGAGGTGGAGGTCGAGCTGGCGCTGGTGCTGCGAGGAGAGGAGGTCCTCGTCCGTCAGCGGCCCGCGAGCGGACGCATGGGCGGGCTCTGGGAGCTGCCCACGCGCGAGGTCACCTGGAGCGCGGAGGCCGCCCCGGGCATCCACGAGGCGCGCTGGCCAGAGGTCCTGACGGAGACCGGCGAGGTGCTCGCCGAGGGGCTGCGCCACAGCGTGACCCACCACCGGATCCAGGGCCGCGTGCTCGAGGCGCGGCTCGCGGGAGAGCCCGCGGGGGGGATGCGCTGGGTGCCCCTGGGCGAGCTGGAGCAGCGTGGCCTCACGGGACTCTCCGCCAAGGCGCTTTCGAAGTCCGCGGCTGCGGTCGCTAGGCTGCGACGGAGCCGATGAGTGCAGCCCCTTCCTCGACGACGACCGGCCCCGTGGCCGGCGGCGTGACTCTGGTCGTCCCCGCCTACAACGAGGAGGACGGGATCGAGGGCGTGGTCCGGCGGCTCTCCTCCCTCGATCTTGGCGTGCCTCTGGAGCTCCTCGTGGTCGAGGACGGCTCGACCGACCGCACGCGCGAGCGGCTGGCGGAGCTGGAGGCCCAGGTCCCCTGCCTGCGGGTCCTGGAGCACGGCTACAACCGCGGCTACGGGGCGGCCCTCAAGACGGGCTTCCAGGCCGCGGCCCACGAGGTGGTGGTCATCACGGACGCCGATGGCACCTATCCGGAGGATCGCATCGGCGAGCTGCTTGCGCGCGTGGACGCCGGGGCCGAGATGGCCGTGGGCGCGCGGGTCGGCGCCAATGTTCACATCCCGCTGGTGCGGCGTCCTGCGAAGTGGGCCCTGCGGCGGCTGGCGAGCTACCTGGCCGGGGTGCGGATCCCCGACCTGAACTCGGGCCTGCGGGCCTTTCGGCGCGAGCTGGTCCTGAAGTACCTGGGGATCCTTCCCGACGGCTTCAGCTTCACGACCACGATCACCTTGGCCTCGCTCACCAATGGGCATCGGGTCGAGTATGTGACGATCGACTACGCGCCGCGCTCGGGGCGCTCCAAGATCAAGCCCATCCGGGACACCCTGGGCTTCACGGCGCTGATCCTGCGCACCGTGCTCTACTTCAACCCGCTGAAGGTCTTCTTCCCGGTGTTCGGGATGCTGCTC
>JADHNZ010000015.1 GCA_016779225.1 Planctomycetota bacterium | reverse complement strand
ATCGGTTCGAGGCGGAGGTCCGCCAGGTCCTCGACCTCGTCATCCACTCGCTCTACTCGCACCGTGAGGTGTTCCTGCGGGAGCTCCTCTCGAACGCCAGCGACGCCCTCGACAAGCTGCGCCACGAGGCCCTGACCACTGAGGGGCTCATGGAGGAGGGCGACTCGCTGAGGATCGTCCTCGACCCCGACCCTGAGTCCGGGACCCTGCGCATCGCGGACAACGGCATCGGGATGACCCGTGAGGACCTGGTCGCGAACCTGGGCACCATCGCGAGCTCGGGCACTCGACGGTTCCTGGACGCGCTCCGCGAGCAGGGTGCCCAGGAGAGCCCCGAGCTGATCGGGCGCTTCGGGGTCGGCTTCTACAGCGTCTTCATGGTCGCGGACGAGGTGGTGGTGGAGACCCGCCGGGCGGGCACCGAGGAGGGCTGGCGCTGGACGAGTCGTGGCGACGGAGAGTTCACGATCGAGCCCGCGGAGGGGCTGGCGCGGGGCACCGTGATCTCCCTCACGCTCAAGCCGTCGCCCGAGGGCGCGGAGGAGGAGGACGGCGAGGACGACCCGCGGCGCTTCCTGCAGCCTTGGGTGCTGCGCCAGCTGGTCCGGCGCTGGTCGGACTTCGTGGAGTACCCGATCCAGATGGAGGTCGAGCGCCCCGGGGAGGAGGGAGAGGCGCCGACTCGCGAGATCGAGACGCTGAACACCCAGAAGCCCCTCTGGACCCGCCCCAAGGACGAGGTCACCACCCAGGAGTACGAGGAGTTCTTCTCGCACCTTGCGGGCTGGGGCAAGCCCCTCGAGACCCTGCACCTGCGGGCCGAGGGCACCCTCGAGTACACGGCGCTGCTGTATGTCCCCGAGCAGGCTCCGTTCGACCTGCACGACCCCGCGCGTGCCAAGTCGCGCCTCTCCCTCTACGCGCGGAGGGTCCGCATCCAGGAGGAGTGCGAGGAGCTCCTGCCCGCCTGGCTGCGATTCGTGGTGGGCGTGGTCGAGTCCAGCGACCTGCCTCTCAATGTCAGCCGCGAGAGCATCCAGTCGGATGCGCGCGTGCGGCAGATCCGCAAACACCTCGTGCGCAAGGTGCTCGAGGCCCTCAAGCGGCTGCTGCGCGAGGATCGCAAGGCCTACGAGGGCTTCTGGGAGACCTTTGGCACCCTGCTCAAGGAGGGCATCTGGGCCGGCGATGACGAGGGGCAGCGCATCAGCGAGCTGTGCCTCTTCAAGACCAGCGCCGAGGAGGGCTGGCGCACCCTGGCCGAGGTCAAGGAGGCGCAGGGCGAGGAGGCCGACTCACTCCCGGTCCTCGTGGCACCGGACCTGCGCACGGCCCTGGCTTCGCCGCACCTCGAGGCGCCGCGGGCGGCGGGCCGTGAGGTGCTGCTGTTCGTCGATCCGGTGGATGAGTGGATGCTCCAGAGGCTCAGTGAGTTCGACGGCACACCGCTGCGGCAGGTCGACCGGGGCGACTCCTCCCTCGAGGGCGACGACGAGCGCAAGGCTCGTGAGGAGCGGGAGGGCGCCGACAAGGGCTTCCTGGATGCCCTGCGCTCCTCCGTTGGCGAGTGGGTCTCCGCCGTGCGCTACAGCGCGCGCCTGAAGGAGACGCCGGCCGTCCTCGTGGGAGACGAGGGGGCGTGGTCCTCGCACGCCGAGCGCATGCTGCGGCGCGCGGGCCACGAGCTCCCGGCCTCCAAGCGGGTCCTGGAGGTGAACCCAGAGCACCCGCTGATCAAGGGGATCTCCAGGCTGCACGGCGTCGACGCCAACAGCCCGCGGGTGGCGGAGGCGGGCGAGGTGCTGCTCGGGCAGGCCCTGATCCGCGAGGGCCAGGCCCCGCCGGACCCGGCTCGCTTCGCAACCCTGGTGAGCACCCTGCTCGAGGACTCCCTCAGGGGCTGACTCAGCTGCTCGGTCTCTCTCGCCGCCGGGGGGAGTCGCGCACCAGCGCGGGGCCGTCCGGCCCCAGCCCTGTGGCTCTCTTGGGCAGCCTCCGGGGCCCGCGTGGGGGGGCGTGCGTCCTGAGGCGCGCGCTCAGGCGACCTGCTCGCCGCCCGAGCGCGTCTCCTCGCCGTAGAGGCCGGAGAGGCGCTGTGTCATGGGCCCGACCTCGCCCGAGCCGATCGTGCGGCCGTCGATGGAGGTGACCGAGGCCAGCTCGCCCATGGTCCCCGTGCAGAAGACCTCATCCGCGCGGTGGAACTCGGCCAGGGAGAGGTCGCGCTCCGCGTGGGGGATGTCGTTCCGGCGGCACAGCTCGAGGACGGTCGCGCGCGTGATGCCCTCCGGGCAGGCCACGGTGCGCGGCGTCTCCACCACGCCGTCGGCAACCCGGAAGAGGTGGGTGGCGTTGGTCTCCGCGACGAAGCCGCGCAGATCCAGCATGATCGAGTCATCGGCGCCAGCCGCGTTCGCCTCGAGCTTGGCCAGGATGGACTGCAGCAGGTTGTTGTGGTGGATCTTCGGATCCAGACAGTCCGGCGGGAAGCGGCGGAACGAGGAGGTCGCGAGCCGGAGGCCCTTCTTCTCGTAGACCGGCGCCTTGTGCTCGGCCAGGACGATGAGCAGGGGGCCGGCCTGGTTCAGGCGCGGGTCCATCCCCGAGGTGATCTTCTCGCCGCGTGAGAGGGTGAGGCGAATGTGCACCCCGTCGGTCATGCCGTTCGCGGCGAGGGTGCGCTTGATCTCCTGCACGATGGAGTCCGCGGAGGGGATCTCCGCGAAGCCCATGGCGAGCGCCGAGTGGCGCAGGCGCTCCAGGTGCTCCCGCAGCTTGAAGATGCGCCCCTGGTAGAGCCGAAGTCCCTCCCAGCAGCCATCGCCTCCCTGGACGAGGGAGTCGAACACGCTCACCTTCGCCTCGGCGCGCGGGAGCAGCGCGCCCCCGACGCTGACGATGAGGTCACGGTTCTTCTCGTTGAAGGTCTGGAGCATGGAGGACAGCGCGGTCAGGGGATCAGGAGACGCGGACCCTGTGGGCCGCGAGGTGGTCGTAGAGGGGCTGGCAGCGCTCCAGCAGGGGCTCGAGCGCGGGATCAAGGGGCCGCGGCCCCTCGTCCTTGGGAGCGCGGAAGCCGGTGGAGGCCCAGGTGTTGGCGTACCAGTGCGAGCCCCAGGCTCCATCCCGAGGATGCGGACCCGCGGGCCAGGTGAGCATCTTGCGCTCGAATGGCACGCCGGCCACTGCGCAGAGCGCGCTGAGGGCCTGCTCGGGGCTCCGGGCCAGGTCCGCCGAGTCGAGGACGACCGGCGGGACTCCGTCCCGCGAGAGGAAGCGCTCGAACAGCTCGACCTGCTGCGGCAGCCCCGTGTCCTCGAGCTCGAACTGCTCGAGCTTCTGGTCGAGCGAGGCGAGCATCGCGCGGGGGTCGCGGATGAGGAACGCATGGTGCTGCTCCTCCATCCAGTCCCTGTCCATGTGGGGCAGCAGGTGGTGGGCCATCTGCTTCTGGTACCCCAGGGTGAAGCCCTCCGGGAGTGGGGCCTGCAGGTCCGCGATCACGGCCTGCTCGTCCTGGGGTTGGCTGGCCAGGATGGCCTCCTGCATGGGGTGCTGCTTGCCGGTTTGCGCGAGGTAGTGCGCGTAGAAGGGCTCGTCCCAGACCTGGGTCCCCGGCCGGCTCGAGAACGCGCGCATCAGCGCGGTCGAGAGGTTGCGCGGGCCGGACCAGACTGCGAGGAGGGGGCGCATCCCAGGAGCCTACTCAGCTCCCCGGCCGCGCGCGAGCCGCGCTCAGCACTCCCGTGAGGATCAGCGGGGCCGCCAAGAGGACGGGAAGGCCGGGAGCTTCCTGGAGGAGCACCCAGGCGAGGACCGAGGCCAGCACCGGCTCGCCAAGGGCCGCGAGGGAGACGACCACCGCGGGCAGGGACTGCAGTGCCCAGTTCAGCATGGAGTGCCCGATCAGCTGAGGGACCAGCGCCAGGCCGAGGATCGGCCACCACTCGGCTGCGGAAGCCGGTGCGCGGAGCTGGCCGGTGCAGGCGCAGACGAGGGCGAGTCCCGCGGCGGCTGAGCCGTAGCAGGCGCAGAGGTAGGCCACGAGAGGGACGCGGCGCACGACCCCACGCCCGGCGAGGGTGTAGCCGGCCCAGCCCAGGGCTCCGAGGAGCGCAAGGAGGGAGCCCGTCAGTCGAGCCCCCTCACTGCCAGAGCGGAGGGCCTCCGTGATGGGGAGCGCGGCGGCGCCGAGGAAGCCGAGCGCAACGCCCCAGCGCGCACCGGCTGGGACCCGCTCGGCGTTGACGCGGCGGCTGAGCAGTGCGACCCAGAGCGGCGTCGTGTTCACGAGCAGGACGCTCACCGCCACGGAGGTGTGATCCAGGGAGGAGATCCAGGCGCCGAAGTGCAGGCCCAGGAGCAGGCCTGCGGCCAGGGTGCGGGCGGGGGGGAGCCGGCGGAGTCCTCCCGACCTGAGGGCGGGGCCGGACAGCAGCAGGGCGGCGAGGCCGCATCGCCACGCGGCCTTGGAGAGGGCGGGCAGCTCGGAGAGCCGGGCGAATACGGCCCCTGTGGCCACCGCAGTGACGGCCAGCAGGAGGCCAGCCACCAGGAGGGCCGAGGACCGCACCACGGGGGCGTCCGAGGAGCCCTGGGAGCCGGGCGGGGTCTCTTGCGTCATCGGCAGAAGGGGGCGCAGGGGCCGGAAGGATCACCTGCGGCGATCCACGGGCCCATCATGCGAGGCGCACGACCTCCAGTCACTGTCCGCGGAGGCGAGGTCCGCCGTGGCGGGGCCCGCAAGCGGCATGGCCCTGGGACAACGACCGCGGGGGCCGCGCCGGTGGCGCGGCCCCCGCGGGGGGGAACCCGGGCGGACCCAGGCTCGGAGGGCTCTCACTGGAAGGTGATCGAGACCCCGTTGGTGAAGTTCGACACGGCGCCGACATCGCGGAACCAGGTCGAGAAGTGCCAGGTGTCGCCCGCCTGGACGGCGCTCACGCCGGTGACCGGCCAGTTGGAGCCCAGGGGAATGGAGAGTGAGAACGAGCCGGCCGACCCGGAGTTCTTGATCTGGCCCGGGGCGCTGAAGCGTCCGATCTGGCCGCCCACGCAGAGGTTGCCCTGGGAGACGGGGATGTTGGCCTGGGTGGCGCTCACGATGAAGAGGCCGAACTGGGACTGGGGCAGGAGGCTCGCGGTGAGCGTGACATTGTCCGCGCCCACGCTGGTGGAGCCGTCCGCCTGGATCAGGCCAGGGAACCCGGTGCTGTTGGCGTTCGCCGAGCAGAACGGGGTGCCGATGGGACCGGAGCCGCCCCCGGTGAAGGTGTCGTTGATCCAGAGGTCCGTGCCGCTGCAGCGGCCGATGACCATGTCGTTGTCCCCGTCGTTGTCCAGGTCGAACACGGCCACATCGTGGGTGCCGGTCATGTCGCTCGTGGACATGCCGGTGATCCCGCGGTCGCCGCCGCCGGACTCCTCGTGCAGGGTGACGAAGCCCCCGACCGTGCCGCCGCGGTTGTGGTAGATGTGCAGGCGACGGCTGCAGCTGGGGATGTCGACATCCACATCGCAGATGAGCACATCGTTCCAGTTGTCGCCGTCGAGGTCCGCGACGAGGTTGTTGGAGCCGAAGCCGTCATCCGTGTTGTAGGTGTAGGCCGACGACCAGATCACGCGCCCGAAGGGGTCGTTGCCCTGGTTGAGCATGTACCGGTCGCTGCCGTCGTCCGCGATGACCACATCAGGCTTCCCGTCCTGGTTCAGGTCCCCAACATTGGTGTGGTAGGGGGCGCCGAGGTAGGGCTCCTGGAACTGGTTGAACATCCCGGGGTTCGCCGGGTTGTTGTAGGAGATGGACATCTTCGGGCCCGAGGCGCCCGTGGAGCCAAGGGCCGTGTCCTTGACGATGTCGGCCACGCCGTCCCCGTTCATGTCCGCGATGACCGCGGAGACGCCGAAGCTCGAGTCGAGCATCTGGGGCGTCATGCGGGTCGACGACTGGTCGCTGAAGGAGCCCGTCCCGTCGTTGATCAGCAGGCGGTCGTTGAGGTCGACCACCGCCGATTGGTGGTAGTGGGCGAAGTAGAGGTCCGGATAGCCGTCCCCGGTCACATCGCCGATGCCCACTCCGCAGAAGTTGGGGTAGGTGCCGAAGTCCGGGATGCGCGACTCCTGGTACTCCAGGCCGAGCCACTGTCCGCTCGAGTCCTGGCCCAGGTTCATGTAGATGCGCGGGTGGCTGAGGCTCTTGGGCTCGTTGGGGGTGATCGTGGTGCAGGTGATCACATCCAGCCAGCCGTCGAGGTTGACATCGCCCAGGATCACATCCCGGTCGTTGGTCGGCGTGAAGAAGCCCTGGTCCCCGGGGACATCCGTGGCCGTCGCGTACTGCGCAGTCCGGTCGGTCAGGGTGCCGCCCTCGTTCATGAGCAGGACATTGGGGTAGCGGCCGGCGGTGGTGTAGGGCTGCTTGCGGACGATGACGAGGTCGGTCCACCCGTCGTTGTCCAGGTCACCCCAGGCGTAGTCCTTCTCCTGCTGGTCGTTCAGGAGCGTCCCGCTGTCGCCCGAGAGCAGGGTGTCGTCCTGGTGGAAGGTGACCCAGCTGATGTCGTTCTGGGCGAGGCCAAGGGGGGCCAGGGCGAGTGCCAGGCCGGGGAGGAGGATGCGGTGGGGGTTCATGCTCGGTGAGGTTGGCCAGAGCCCGCGTTCCGCTCCCCGGGGGTGCCGGGGGGGGCGCTGAGGGCTCGGAGAGGGGTCAAGTAGAACTCTTGGGTCGGCAGGGGGCCAGCCGCAAGGGTCGGGCTGGGCCGTTCTGGTTCTCCTGGACGGAATCTGGACAGCAGTCCTGGGTCCTGGAGGCTGTGGCTAGGGTTGGGCTGGGGGGGAGGTCAGGGGCAAATGGTCACCCGCAGGGCGTCGGTCATCGCCACCCCAGTCCCGTCAGGGTGCTGAGGGTCTCGGTACCAGGCCTGGAGGAACACCTGGTCCCCGGGCTGCAGGCCGTTGTTGGCCATGACGGTCTGGGGGAAGAGCTGGTCCAGCACGCCCGTGCAGGCCGTTCCAGCCTGGCCGGCGCCACCGCTGAAGTGCGTGATCATCCGTCGCAGAGGCCCTTGGACGCAGAGGGTTCCGCCCTGCCAAGGCAGGCTGCTCTCTCCCAAGCCCCAGAAGTAGAGGCCGAACTGCTTGTTGACCACATTGGTGGCCTGCAGGCGGAAGTCATCTGCTCCGGTCAGGGATGCCGTGCCGGTGGCGGAGAGCGTCGCGACGCAGCCGAGGGAGTTGGCCTTGCCCACGCAGTAGGGCACGGGCGCGGTGCAATCGACCACCTCGATGGTGAGCGTCAGGTTCGAGGTGCCTGCGATTCCCGCGCGCTCCACCCGCCAGAACGGGTTCGGGACGGCTCCCGCGGCGATCACATTGGCGTGGGGGTTGGAGAGGACCAGCTGGTAGGTCCCCGCCTGCTGAGGCGCGGTCACGGGGCCGCTTGCCAGAAGCACTGGCGAACCCTGGGCGGCGACACCCGTCATGACCATCCCGCTGGGCGCGGCGGCGAAGGTCTGGTTGATGGTGTTCTGGGCTCCGCCAACCTGCAGCAGCGCGCCCTGGCTGGGCGTCCCGCCGAAGCCAGCCGGGTTGTTGAGGCCCAGCGGCGTCGCGAAGTTCAGCATGGCGGCGCTCGTCGGAGCGTCCGCCTGGACCAGTGCACCGCCATCGAAGGCGAGGTCGAACGCGAAGAAGGCCAGGCCTTGGTGGTTCGCGTCCGTGAGCTCACCCAGGACCGCATAGGTCAGGGCCTCGCCAGGGCTGGCCGTGACGGTTGTCGCGCCCCCGGCGGCTTGGAGCCGGAGGTCGAGGTCGCTCGCCGCGGAGGGCGCTGCGAGGAGGGGCAGGAGGGAGAGGACTTGGAGCTTCATGGAGGGACTCATGCTCACTGTCCGGTGAAGGCGCGCTGGAAGGCGCCGAACTCGACGAGGTCGAAGTCCCCGTCCTGATCCAGGTCGCACAGGGCGCCGACGCTGTCGGGTCCATGCGGTGCTGTGGGGACCGGGCCATTGAACTGCTGGAAGCAGAAGAACCAGTCGTACTCGTCCACGTCGTGGTCGTCGTCGGAGAGGTCGAACTCGGCCTGGCCAAGCGAGCGCAGGAACTTGCGCAGAGCTCCCTGATCGGAGGGCGAGAGCGCGAGGTAGGCGGCCTGGCTTGCGGTCGCCTCGCCCCCGTGGGCCAGGATCGCGTCGTGGACGAGCTGGTCGAAGGAGCCCCCTGTGATCGACCCATCGTGCATCATCGAGGTTCGCAGGCTCAGGCCCCACAGGGCGCGAGTCAGGTGCTGCGTCTCCGACACGGGCCCGTCAGCGATGCCGTCCCCACCGGACCCCATGTCGTGGATCAGGAAGTCCGAGTAGGGGTGGATCTCCACGCCCGACAGCGCGCCGATGGCGTGGGGACCGGTCGTGTAGGTCGGCGTGTGGCAGTCGGCGCAGCCCACGGCCGCGAACACGCCCTCGCCCATGGTCCCGGAGCGAGGCGTCTGCGGCGGCGCCGCGAGCATGGCCTGGAAGTGGGTGATCCGGTCGACGCGGGTGTAGCCCTGGGCGTCAGGCGCATCCTCCGGGTCAGCGACATTGTCGCAGAGGGCGAGCTGGGCCTGGTCCCCGTTGGGCGCCTGATCATCCGGCATGAAGACGCTGGTCAGCCCCATCTCCATGTTGGCCGCGTCGATCGAGAAGCTCATCACCGTGCTCGGGCCGCCCTTCCAGCCGAAGCGCGAGGCCCCGGCCGGGCCTCCCTCGAGCGGAGTGAACATGCGCCGGTAGCCCGCGAGGCCCAGGCTGGCTTGAACGGCCTCGTTCTGTGCGAGGGCCGCCTCGGGGATCGCCTCGAGAAGACCGGCGCCGAAGCAGATGGGAGCGAGGCGCTCGCTGGTGACATCGGCCTGGGCGGGAATGGTCTCTGCGCAGGCCGGATCGATGGCCTGCTCTTGCAGCAGAGAGCCTCCGAGGAGATCCAGGGTGTCGAAGGGCTGGCCCGCCTGAGCGGATCGACCGAACCGGATCACGGTGTTGGGCCCCCAACCTCCCAGCGCGGGAATGTTGTGGCAGGCCCCGCACGAGACATCGTTCATGATCGGGCCCAGACCCTCGGGGATCGTGAGGCCCGCTGCGAAGGCCAGGGCGCCTGCATCGAAGAGGTCGGCCTCGGCCGCGGTGAGGCCGGGGACCGGCTCGCCCATGCGGGCCTGATGGTCCTGGCCAAGGGACAGTCCCGCGCTCGTGCCGAGGGCGAGGAGGAGGTGGTGGAGGCTCATGGTGGAGAGGGGGCGCGACCTGATCCCTCAAGAGGACGGGAGGGACTCGAGTGTTCCCAACATCTGGAGGATCGGGCAGGCGCTGACCACTCTAAGGGTAGGGGCTCGGCCCCGCGCCTGCCTCATAGGACGCGCAGTCCATCGTCCGGGTTCCGATTCGAGACGATCTCTCGGGCCGGGGCGAGGTTGCGGACACCCTCCGGACGTATCCACGGCTGGCCGGTGTGACTGCCTGCCGCACCCATGCGAGGGCCTCGGAGCCGCGCCGCAGCCCCTCGTCCCTAGTTGCGGCCCTCGAGGACCGCGAGGTAGCCCACGAGCAGCCCTGAGGTGCGGTCCCCCTCCAGGGCGCAGCGTCGCAGGAGGTCCACATGGAGCTCCGGGCCGCTGCGCAGGCCGGCGCCCAGCTGCAGGGCCGCGCCCCGAAGGGCGCGCTGGCTCTGCAGGATGCTTGCGGGATCCGTGGATCTCTGCGGGGCGAGTCGAATGCCCTCGGCCAGGGCCTCCCACAAGGGGTCCGGGACGGCGCGCCGCGCCCCGGGTCCCGGCTCGGGGTCCATCAGTCGTCCGGGCCCGCTGTTGTCGAAGCCGGTGACCCAGGCGGGCGGGGTCGTGAGCGCGTGCGTCACGCGCATGAACTGGTCTCGGAGAACCTGTCCAAGGGGATCGTCCTCCGCGCCCACCAGGGTGTGGTTGAGGATCCGCCGCGCGTGAAGGAGCGCAACCACATCCAGAGTCGGACGCTCGTACCGCGCCTCGGCCCCGGGCTCGGCCGTGACCAGGCGCCGGACCACGACTCCGTCTGGAGCTGCCGCGCAGCCCAGCAGGTGGCCGAAGGTCAGCATCCACTCCGTGCCTTCGCTGCGAAGGAGCGGCGGCGTCAGGCACCAGGAGGCGGCCATGGCGTCGAGGGCCGTCGCATGCTCCGCTCCGATCGCGCAGCCCTGACCCGGCTCCAGCTGAGCAGCCTCGACCAGGGCCCCGAGCCAATTCTGCGCTGGCCGTCCGCTCACTGGATCCACGGCCGCGGCGAGCACGGCCTCCTGCTGGAGGTCGTCCTTGGCGAGGTGGTCGTTCCCGAGCCAGGCCAGCGCCTTTGCGGTCAGGAGCCAGTCCATCAGCGCTTCGCCCCGGAGCGGACGCCAGCTCCAGATGGAGCCGGCGTCCGTGGGGCTGCCTCCCTCGCCGAGATGCGGAGCCCCGCGGTCGTATGCCGGGCGCCGGCCGGAGGCCAGGACGGCCTCGTAGCCCGGGCTCGAGACCTGGCTGGGGACCGGGCTCGCGGGGAGGAGGGGGAGGGGCTGTCCACTGGGCGCCCAGCAGGAGTTCGCCTGGCGGCTGGAGCGGGCGCGATGCAGCAGCACCAGCTTCTCGTAGCCCGCCTGGGATGCGGCAGCCGCGACGCGGTGCCCGAGCAGGTAGGCGCGGGGCGTTCGCTCCTCGAGCTCGGGGGTGACGGGCAGCGGGGCCTGAGCCCAGCCGATCCGTGGCCCGAGCAGCCCAGCTTGGGGGATGCCGAGCTCCAGCGCCTGGCGGACCTGGTCGCGCTCCGCCTCCAGCCCCAGCCGGAGCAGGTTCGCGCCACGGCGCGAGTTCGGCGTCTCCGGGCGGGACTCTCCCGGGGGAAGCTCCTCCGCGGAGCTCCAGTCCGCAGGATCCAGGTCTTCGAAGGTGGGCAGGGTCGCGCCCTGGGGGAAGTAGGACCTCAGCCCCTTCGTCGACCAGCTCCACTCGCCGCCGCGGTGGACGGGGAAGGCGAGGCCGGAGATCCAGACACCGCGCGGGTCGGCGGGGGCGGAGCCCTCCCTGAAGACGGTCAGTCTGCGCTGCAGCTGCGAGCGAGCCGGCAGCGCGTGGCAGGTACCGCGCGGCAGGGGAGCCAGGATGGGCACCACGCGGCGGCCGCCGTCCTCCAGGATCGGTCCCATGGCGGGGTCCGCCACCAGGGGGAGCGCGCTCCAGGCTTGTGGAAGCTCCAAGCGCAGCTCGCGCAGGTAGGTGACGGGGGGGGGGTCCTCCTCCCGGGGGCTGCGCGCATCCACGAGCCCCGCGTGCAGGCGCAGGTCCAGGGTGAGCTTGGAGTCACCCGCGTACAGGCTCCAGTAGGCATGCGCTCCAAGGGAGGGCACGGAGTCCTCACGGGCCACCACCTCTGGAGTGAGCACCACGCTCGTCCGCCAGCTGCGCACCGCATGCCCCTCACGATCCATCCGGACCCCGCGGTGTCCGATCCCCGGCGCGCCGCCAAGCACCGCGCTGTAGCGTCGACCGAGCGGGTCCACAGCAACGAGGCGGGCTGCCCCCTCGCCCACGAGGAGCGGAATGGCCTCATTCGTAGGCACCAAGGGCCGCGGCAGCTGCCAGTCCCCGTACAGGACCGCGACCGAGGCACGCACACCTCCCGAGGCATTGTCTGCAAGGGTCAGAGGAGCCAGGAGCTCGACGACCTGGGGGGAGCCATCCTCCCGCCAGGCCACCACCTCCACCTGGGCAGGGACGATCGGGTTGCCTCCACCCTCGAGCTGCAGGGCGAAGGGCGTCCGGCCGGGCTCGCGGAGGTCCACCTGCGGGATGGGCAGGGTCCCGTGCACCACGAACGAGCGGGCTCTGGGGAGCAGCAGCTCGAAGGTCCCCACGCGGTGCTGGGCTCCCGCCGGGGCGAGAAGGCCCAGCAGGCTCAGGACGCCAGCGAGGCGGCTTGCAAGGCGGGGAGCGAGCATGATGCGGTTCGCGAAGCGTACTGCATCCCGGCGCGCCCCGGCCCGAGGCCTGGCAGGTGTGCTGGTACGATCCACTCATGGAAAGGCCCAAGCACAAGCTGCGCGTCCCCAGGGCCCGGAAGGGAGGGGTGCAGCTCCTCGTGGGCACCCGAAAGGGCGCCTTCCGGCTCAAGAGCGACAGTGAGCGCAAGCACTGGAGCCTCAAGGACGCCTGGTTCGTGGGGCATGTGGTGCACCACCTCGTGGAGGATCCGCGGCGCAAGGGCGTGCTGCTCGCCGCGGCCAGGACCGGCCACCTCGGGCCCACGCTCTTCCGCAGTGAGGATGGAGGCCGGACCTGGTCGGAGGCCCGCCGACCTCCGCGCTTCACGGAGGCTCCCGAGGGACTGCTGCAGCGCACCGTGAACCACACCTTCTGGCTCACCCCCGGGCACGCCGACGAGCGCGACACCTGGTACGCGGGAACCTCGCCCCAGGGGCTGTTCCGGTCACGGGACGGAGGGGACACCTGGAAGCCGGTCCGCGGGTTCAATGATCACCCCGACCTCGACCGCTGGACAGGCGGAGAGAAGGATGGGACCCCGGATGGTCCCAAGCTCCACTCCATCCTCGTGGATCCCAGAGACGCGGCGCACCTGCTCGTGGGCATGAGCAGCGGCGGCGTGTTCGAGTCCCTTGACGCCGGTCGCACCTGGGAGCCCATGAACAAGGGGCTGGTCATCGACTATGTGCCCGGGGACCCGGACTTCGGCCATGACCCGCACTGCGTGGTCATGAGTCCGACCAACCCGGATCGCCTCTGGCAGCAGAACCACTGCGGGATCTTCGTCGTGGATCGCGAGCAGGGAGTCTGGGAGCGCGTGGGCGAGTCGATGCCCAAGGACATCGGGGACATCGGCTTCCCGATCGTGACCCACCCCAGGGATCCGGACACGGCGTTCGTCTTCCCCATGGACGGCACCTCCGTCTGGGCTCGCACCTCGCCCGGTGCAGCGCCTGCCGTGTTCCGCACTCGCGACCGCGGTGCGAGCTGGGACCGCCGCGACCGCGGCTTCCCCAAGGAGCATGCCTGGTGGACGGTCAAGCGGCAGTGCATGGCCCACGATGGGCATGATCCTCTCGGGCTCTACCTCGGGACCACCAATGGCGAGGTCTGGGGCAGTGTCAACGAGGGCAAGACCTGGAGGACCCTGGTTCGTCACCTGCCCCATGTCTACTCGGTGGAGGTCGCTGGGGTCGCGCCGTGATCGTGCACCTTCCCGGAGCCCTCGACGACTACACCCGCGGGGTGCGTACGCATGCGCTGGATGCGGGCTCCCTTCGGCAGGCGCTCCGCGACCTGGACGCGAGGTTCCCGGGGCTCGCGTTCCGGCTCGCGGATGAGGTCGGGGTCGTGCGGAGGCACATCCGCGTCTGGGTGGACGGCCAGCCATGCGAGGACCTCGACCGCACCCTCATGGGTGCGACCGAGGTCCATGTGACCCTGGCGCTCTCAGGCGGCTAGCCGCCGTAGAGCCGCAGGCCGGGGCTCAGTGGCAGGAGCGCACCCGCCGCGTCCGCCAGGTCCAGCGACCGGGCTCCTGGACGCAGCGCCGGGTCGCCGGGCGGACGCACACGCGCTCCCATCCGCAGGGTGTCCGCACCCACTCGTGGCGGGCCGGCTCCTCAATCCAGCGCGTGGCGCCAGCCACCCAGACGCGCTCGCGCGTGGTGCTCCAGCAGGAGGAGGAGCAGCGGTGGATCGGGCGGATTCGTGGTGCCGGGCGGCCCCAGGACACGCGCACCTGCGGGCGGCAGGAGTCTCCCAGGGAGAGCGAGAGCTCCTGGGCGTGGGCCAGCTGGGTGAGCGGGAGGAGCGAGAGGAGCGTCAGCAGGATGCGCATCAGATCGACCTTGGGTTGGGTACCGGTTGCCCCCGGTGCCTCCTCTTGAGCACGAGGCGTGCCAAGGCCGTCCTGGGCGCGGGCACCCGGGCTCTGCGGCCGTGCGGCGCGGGAGCAGCGGGCACCCGCGGCCGTTTGCAGGCGGCGGGGCGCCTCACGGCAGCCGCGCGTGTCCCCAGGGGAGCACACGCGCGTCCGCGACGGGGGTCAGCTCGTCAGGACGAACTGTCGGCGCTGGACAGCCCAAGCACAGAGGGCGAGGACGCCGCCTCCGATGGCGAGCAGCCGGAGGACGGCCTCTCCCGGAGTGAAGAACTCCATCTCACCGAAGAGACGGAAGCGCTCGAAGAGCTCGGGAGGTGACCCCGAGATCAGCATGGAGCGCACATGGTGCTGGACCGAGAGGGCCTGGGTCGAGCCGGGCAGGTTCGCCAGCAGCCCCTCGAACGCGAAGGCGTAGCCGAGGCCGAAGATCAGGGGGCGCTTCACGAAGATGGAGAGCCCGGCGGTGATCATCGTGTAGAAGAGCGCCGCCAGAGCGGCCGCCCCGGCGAACGCGGTCGAGGCTCCCGCTGGGAGGGTCATGTCGACGGGGAGCGCGGCCAGGCCCCGGATCCGGTTCGGCCTGTTCAGCTTGTCGGGTCGCTGCAGGGGGTAGATCTCCCCCGGCTGGATCCACCCGATCCACTCGCGCTCGAGGTCACCGCCCTCGACCTCGTACAGGACCCTCCGATGGGTGCTGCGGTCGGCCTCCACCCAGCGCTCTCCGCGCTGGAACTCACGGACCCACTCGGTCCTCTGCGCGGGCTCGCGCACGAGCGCGTGGGTGGTCCCCCAGGTGGTGAGGGCCGCGCTGCCTCCCAGGAGCCCAGCCGCGAGCAGGCCCACCGCCAGCCAGCGCCCGATGAAGAGAGCGGAGCGGTGCACCGGCCTGGTGAAGATGAAGGTGATGGTCCGGGCCTCCACCTCCTCGGAGATCACGACGGATCCGAGGACGAGCCCGACGAGCGGTGCGATGATCTGGAGCATCATCACGCTCATCCCGGAGAAGATGCGCTCGGCCGGGGCGGCACCTCCGGCGAGGACGGCGATGGCCGCGACCAGGAGGGCGATCCCCGCGGCCACCCAGGTGCGGACGGAGCGGAACAGCGAGCGCAGCTCGAGCCGGCAGATCAGGAGCAGGGCGGTGAGGAACGCCATGGTCAGGCCACCAGGTAGTCGAAGACGGCCTCGAGGTCCTCGTCATCGACCTCGAGAGACAGGATTCCGGGCTGGGTCGTGGGCACCAGGCTCTCCAGGCGCTCGAGCAGGGCTTGTGGGGCGGTGGTCTCGAAGAGCACGGAGGTGTCGTCCATCCAGCGCACCGCGCGGACATCGGGCTCCGCTGCGAGGGCGAGGGCCAGGGGGCGCACGCGCTGGGCACGGACCTTCACCCGGCGAGGGTGCTGGGACAGGAGGTTGCGGATCTCGCGGACGGAGCCCTGGGCGAGCAGCCGTCCGCGGTGGATGAGGACGATGCGCTCCGTGAGGCCCTGCAGCTCGTGCAGCACATGGCTGCTGACCAGCAGCGACGAGCCCTCCGCGGCGAGCTGCTCGAAGAGCTGGCGCATCTGGTGTCGTGCGACGGGGTCAAGGCCTGTCAGGGGCTCGTCCAGGACGATCATCTCGGGAGAGTGCGCGATGGCCTGGGCGATCCGAACCCTCTGGCGCATGCCCTTGGAGTAGGTGCCACAGCGCCGATGCATGGCGTCGGCAAGGTGCACCCGCTCCAGGGCCTGGGCGGCCTGCTCCTTCGCGGCGCGCGACGGGGTCCCGCCGATTCGCAGGAGGTGCTCCACGAACTGGAACGCCGTCAGCTGGTCGTACAGGGCATCCTGCTGTGGGCAGAACCCCATCCGCGCGTACAGGTGGCGGTTCGCGAACGGGTCGAGGCCGAGGACGCGGATCGCGCCGCGCTGGGGGCGCAGCTCACCGACGACGCACTTCATGAAGGTGCTCTTGCCCGCTCCGTTCGGGCCGACGAGGCCGGTGATGCCGGCGGGCACCTGAACCGTCAGGTCGCTGAGGCCCACGACCTCGCCGTACCAGCGTCCCAGGCCACGGGCGTCGATGATCGGTGCCGGACCGGCCTGCTTGGCGGCGACCTTGCCGGTCCCTGCGTCGAGCTCGGTGGTCAACCGACGACCTCCATCTTGCGCACCTGACGCCAGAGGATGGCCCCTGGAACCAGGATCCAGCCGACGAGCCCCATCAGGAGGATGCTGTCCTCCGGCTGGAGGCGGCGATAGGTGAACAGCTCGGCGGCAAGGGCGTTGAAGTCGTTGAACAGGCTGAGGGCGCGCAGGCCAGGGATCTCGAAGATCTCCGCCGCGCCCTCCGCGAGCCCGTGGAGCACCATGACTGCGCCGAAGGTCAGCACCAGGGCGATCGAGCGCCGCTGGACCATGCTGGACAGGCCCAGGACGAGGGTCGAGACCACGCTGATCCAGGCGACGGAGTACGCAAGGGTCTGCAGGATCACCGAGCTCTCCTCCTTGAGGAAGCTCCAGTCAGGGGACGCCAGGATCGCGGTGAGGAGGATGAGGCAGGCCGGAGCCAGGAGCGTCACCACTCCGAAGAAGGCCACTCCCAGCCACTTTCCGAGGATGTAGGTCACGCGCGTCACGGGGCGCGAGAAATAGAGCAGGTTGGCCCCCGTGCGGCGGTCGTCGGCGATGAGGCCCGCGCCGAACCAGGTCATTGCGAGCAGCGCGAAGAAGGCGCTGACCTCCACGAACGAGGCCACATTGCGGGCGACATTGCCCAGGAGCTCTTCCAGGGCAGCCTGGGCTTGGAGCGCCTGGAAGCCGCCCTCGGTCCCGAGGTTCTCCGACATGGAGTACATCAGGTAGACCATCACCGAGGAGACCAGCGCGCTGATCACGGGCGGGGCGAACAGCAGGAAGGCGGGCAGCTTCTTGCGGAAGCCCAGGCGAATGCCGCTCCAGGCCAGGACCAGGGGGCGGCGCGGGCGCTCCAGCAGGGAGCCCTCGAAGGGGCGATAGACCTCCGCGTGTGTGCTGGCCTTCATGACAGGGGGGCCTCCTGTGCCCGCTCCGCGGTGGCGACGGCCTCGAGGAACACCTGCTCCAGGCTGGCGCGCAGGGGGGTCAGGCCCTCGATATGGAACCCCGCCTCCCGGGAGACGGCGAACAGGCTGTCGGCGCTGCTGCAGTGGGCGGGGAGGGCCAGGCGGAGGGACTCCTCGCCCCGGGTCTCCAGGGTCACCTCAGCGCGCGCGAGACACGCGGCGAGGCGCTCCTCGGGGACCTCGGTCAGCCCCCGGGTCCGCAGGTCCACGCGGAACGCGTCGGCCCCGGTCAGCTCTGCGACCGAGCCCGTGAGGCGGATCGTGCCGGCCTGGAGGAGGACCACATGGTCACAGGTGCGCTCCACATCAGGAAGCAGGTGGGTGCACAGCAGGACCGTCTTTCCCTGGGTACGGCCGAGGTCGGCAACGAGGTCGAGCATCTGGCGCCGGCCCTTGGGGTCGAGGCCGTTGGTGGGTTCGTCCAGGAGGACGAGGCTTGGGTCGTGGACCAGGGCCTGGGCGAGCTTCAGGCGCTGCTTCATGCCGGTCGAGTAGCCCTTCACCGGCCGGTAGCGCGCCTCCTCGAGCTGGCAATAGTCCAGCACCTCATGGGCGCGGGTCATGGCGTCCTCCCGGGAGAGGCCCGTCAGCCGTCCGAGGGTGGAGACCAGCTCCACCGCGGTGGTCTCGGGGAGCAGGCAGTCCCCCTCGGGCATGTAGCCGACCCGGGTCCGGATCGCCAGGCGGTCGGTGCGCTTGCGAGGGTCCAGTCCCACCACCGTTGCGGTGCCCTCGTCGGGCTCCAGGAGCCCCAGGAGGAGCTTCAGGAGCGTCGTCTTCCCGGCGCCGTTGGGCCCCAAGAGCCCGACCGTTCCGTGGGGGACCTCCACCTCGAGCCCGCGCAGCGCGTGGACGGACCCGTAGCGCTTGTGGAGACCCTGGGCGCGGATCAGGGGCGGCGGGGAGTCCATGCCTCGTATTTGGGCGCTTGGCGCCCGAGGTTGCAATGTCGTCGCATCGAATTGCTTGGCGCGCGCGCCTGCCGGGGGGAGCGAGTTCGAGGCGTGTATGAGGGGGGCGCCGGTCGTGGGGAGCGCGGCGAGTCCATGGCACCCAGCCCGCGGCCATCCTAGGATCGTGACCCGCGCCGCCGTTGTGCCTTCGGCACACGACGATCGCTCGCGCCGCTGCCTCCAAGCGGCGCATCTCCGTGTCCGCAGACCGCGCCATGAGCGAGCATCCCCCCGAACCTCGGTCCACCTCCTCCGCTGGCGGCGTCTCGCGTCGCCGGTTCCTCCAAGGCTCTGGCGGCGCCCTCGCGGCGGGCGTGGGGACCGCGGCTCCGGCCGCAGGGACCGCCAGCGCTGCGGATGCTCCCCGTCTAAGGGGCGAGGTCGAGGTCCGCTTCGAACTGAATGGGGAGGCGCGCACCGCGCGGGTCGAGCCGCGTACGACCCTGCTCTCGCTGCTGAGGCACCACCTGCAGCCGCCGCTCACCGGCACCAAGGAGGTGTGTGATCGCGGGAACTGTGGTGCGTGTACGGTGCAGATCGACGGACTCCCCGCCTACTCGTGCCTGACCCTGGCGGTGGACCTCGCTGGGCGCCGGGTGCGCACGATCGAGGGGGTCGGCACTCCGGAGTCCCTGCACCCGGTGCAGCGTGCGTTCTGCGAGCAGGACGCCTCGATGTGCGGATTCTGCACCCCGGGCTTCGTGGTGGCCACCGTGGCCGCCCTCGAGCGGGAGCCCCGCGCCTCGCTGGAGCGCGTCAAGGAGCGACTCTCTGGGAACCTCTGCCGCTGCGGGACCTACCCGCACATCTTCGCAGCCGTCCAGGAGGTCACCGGGCAGCGCACCGACGAGGTCTACCGAGAGGAGGGGCGCTGATGGAGCCCGAGATTCGCTGGAAGGACCGCAAGGATCTCACGGTCCTGGACCGCGCGCTGCCGCGGGTGGACGCGGTGGCCAAGGTCACAGGGACCGCGCGCTACTCCCATGACATGCGGCTCCCGGGCATGGTCTATGCGCGCCTCGTGCTGCTGCCCTGGACGCGGGCACGGATCGAGGCCATCGATCTCGCGCCTGCTCAGGCCACGCCCGGCGTGGTGCACGCGGCCCTCGTGGAGCCCGACAAGGATCAGGTGCGTTACCTCGGGGACGATGCGGTCGTCGCCGTCGTGGCGGCGGAGTCGCCCGAGGCTGCTCAGGACGGCGCTCGTGCCGTGCGCATCGACTGGACCGCCGAGGACAATCCCCTGGTGACCCGTGAGCAGGTCTCGGAGGCGGACGCCGCGAGCCTGGGCCGCCGTGGCAATGTCTGGCAGAGCGGCGAGCGCGGGGATGCCGAGGGCGTCGAGCGTGCCCTGCAGGCAGCACCCGTGCTGGTGGAGGCCGAGTACTCGGCGCCGGTTCAGCACCACGCGTGCCTCGAGACCCACGGCTGCGTGGTGGACTATCGCGGCGGC
Source organism: Planctomycetota bacterium (assembly GCA_016779225.1). Lineage (GTDB taxonomy): Bacteria > Planctomycetota > UBA1135 > UBA1135. Next base: position 41,849 of record JADHNZ010000015.1, on the reverse strand, counting down.
GAGGAGGCCACGGTGTACGCCAGCACGCAGGCGGTCTCCGGCAACCCGGGCAGCTTCGCTCGGCCGCTTGGTCTCGACTCCTCGAAGGTTCGCGTGGTGTGTGAGTACATGGGCGGCGGCTTCGGTGCCAAGTTCGGCATCGGCCTCGAGGGTCGCGTGGCCTGTGAGGTCGCGCGGGCGCTCGGGCGACCTGTGCACCTGATGGTGGACCGTCCCCAGGAGTTCCTGATGACCGGCAACCGCTCCGGGACGCGGCAGGTCATGCGCGGTGGCGCGGACCGGCAGGGCCGGCTGGTGGCTCTGAGCGTGGAGGCCGACAAGTTCGGAGGCGTCTCGGGCGGCTCCCTGCCGACTCCGCCCTACATCTACAAGGTCGAGGAGGCCTATGCCCGCATCCACACGGTGCACGCGGCCCTCGACGGCAACCGCGCCATGCGTGCGCCGGGCCATCCCCAGGCCTCCTTCGCCATGGAGTCCATGGTGGACGAGCTGGCGGCGGCGCTTGGGATGGATCCCGTCGAGATGCGGATCGCGAACCTGCCCAGCGAGTCGCACCACCGCCAGCTCCGTGAGGTGGCGCGTGCGATCGGCTGGGACCAGCACCCGTTCCGAACCGGCCCTGCGGACCGGCCCCTGGAGGCCTTCGAGCGCCCGGCGGGCTGCCCGGCGCCTCCGGCCGGCTGGATGGAGGGCATCGGCTTTGCAGTGTCCCAGTGGGGCGCGGGCGGGAGGCGCGGCGCCCAGTGCGAGGTGCGGATCCAGGCGGACGGCTCGGTGACCTCGAGCTGCGGGGTCCAGGACCTCGGCACGGGCGCGCGGTCCTATGTGGCGGCCATCGTGGCGGAGGAGCTCGGGCTCGAGCGCTCCCAGGTGACGGCTCGGATCGGGGACAGCGCCCTGCCGCCCGGGGTGGCCTCGGGGGGCTCGGTGACCACCGGCAGCGTCGCGCCTGCCGTCCAGCATGCCGCCCTGCTTGCCCGCGAGGCCATGGAGCAGCGCGCCGTCGAGGTGCTGGGGGGGGAGCCCGGAGGGTTCCGCTTCGAGCGCGGCCGGATCACGCGTGCGGACGACGCCAGCAAGTCCATGACCTGGCTCGAGGCCTGTGCGCTCCTGGGGCAGCAGCCCATCAGCGTCACCGGCTCGTTCCAGTCCGAGCTGCACCAGGGAGGTGTCCATGGGGCCCAGGCCGCGCGCGTTGCGGTGGACCCCGTCACGGGTCGAGTGAAGGTGCTCGACATGGCCTGCGTGCAGGACCAGGGCATCCCCCTCAACCGCCTCACGGTCCGCAGCCAGATCAACGGAGGCATGGTGCAGGGCCTGAGCTATGCGCTGTTCGAGCAGCGCGTGGTCGACCCCGACTTCGGAGCCGTCCTGACCGCGAACTTCGAGGACTACAAGATCGCCGGAGCCAAGGACATCCCTCGGATGCAGCCCATCATCGACGAGGGCGACCAGCGCTCGGCGGTCATGGGGATGGCGGAGGCCACCGGGGTTCCTGGGGCTGGAGCCATCGCCAATGCCGTGTTCAACGCCTGCGGCGCGCGCGTGCGCGCCCTGCCCATCACGCCAGATCGGGTCCTCGAGGCCCTTGGGAGGAGAGGATGAAGTCGTTCGAGATGGCCCTGCCGCGCAGCGTCGAGGAGGCCGTGAAGCTGCTTCCGGCGGAGATCGGGGACGACCGTGCGCGCCTGCTGGCCGGCGGGCAGGACCTGCTGACCGAGCTCAAGGAGCACCTGGTCGAGCCTGAGACGCTCGTCAACCTGAAGTCGATCCCCGGGCTTCGGGGCGTGCTGGAGGAGGGCGACCTGGTGCGTGTGGGCGCCCTGACGACGCTCGCGGACCTGGAGGCCTACGCGGCCTCGGGTGCCCTCGAGGGCTGCGAGGGCGGCATGGGGATGCTCCTGGAGACCCTCGAGTCCATCGCGAGTCCCCAAATCCGCAGCCAGGCGACCGTCGGCGGGAACCTGAACCAGCGACCGCGCTGCTGGTACTACCGCATGGAGCAGTTCCCCTGCCTGAAGAAGGGCGGGACCGAGTGCTTCAGCTACTACGGCAAGAACCGCTACAACGCGATCCTGGGCGGTGGACCCAGCTACATCGTCCACCCCAGCGACCTCGCGCCGGCCTTCATTGCGCTGGATGCCGAGATCGAGCTGGTCGGACCCGGTGGGGCCCGTCGCATGCCCCTCGAGGAGTTCTTTGTCCTGCCCAGCGAGGGGAACCCCCTGCGGGAGACCCGCATCGCAGCCAATGAGGTGCTGACGGCGGTCCTGCTTCCGCGTGCAGCGCTGACGCGCCGCTCGGTGTATCTGAAGTTCAAGGAGCGCGACGCGTACGACTTTGCACTGGCCGCCGTGGCCCTGTCGGTGGAGTTCGCTGGGGACGGCACCTTCGCGGATGTCCGCCTGGTCCTCGGCGGTGTGGCCCCGACCCCCTGGCGCTGCCACCGCACAGAGAAGAAGCTGCTCGGGCGCGAGCCGGGTGAGGATGCGACGGTGCTCGCACAGGAGGACGCCCTGGCCGAGGCCCAGCCCCTGTCGGAGAACGGCTACAAGATCCCGCTGACCAAGGGGCTGCTTGCGCAGGCCCTGCTGCGGGTCCAGGAGGTGCGCTGATGACCGAGGAACGACCCGCGCGCTCGGAGGGCCTGCCGCAGCTCCTGTGTGCCGACTTGAACAGCAAGAAGCTGATGGTGACCGGCGGCCTTGCCCGCTCTGCCGAGGATGTGCTGGATCGCAGCCAGCACTGCTGGTGCGAGCGCACCTGCAAGCAGCTGGGGCCTGACGGGCAGCTGGCCTGGCCCGAGGACTGCACCGTCGAGCGGACCTGCTATCGCAGCCCGTATGCTGGGCTTGGCTGAGCCTGACTCCAATGAAGACCCTCACGACTCTCCTGCTGGTGGCCCTGCTGCCTGCTCTTGGCCTGGCCCTGCGCGGGGATGACGCCGCGGCGGCAACCCGCAGCGCACTGGACGGAGGCCGGTCGGACCTCTCCGCGGCCCAGGGGCCCGCGGGCAGCTATCTGGAGGCGCGCAGTGCGACGGTCTGGGGTGGGGCTTGCCACATCAACGCGGAGATCGTGACCCAGGAGCGCCAGGCGCTCGTGTCCTACGCCTTCGACGGCGGAGGGCACCAGGGCGAGGCGCTCGCGGGCGTACGGGTGGTCCTCGCGCTCGAGGGGGAGCGTCCCCTGAGTCAGGTGCCCGCGGAGCGCGGGCGCGCGTGGACCTCCGGTGGGGACCTCGGGCAGCAGCGGGCCGCCCTGGCCTGGTGCTGTGTCGGCCTGGGCATGGACCCCGCGGTGCTCGAGACCCAGCACGACGCAGCCGTGGAGCTGGACCATGGAGGCCTGGCCGTGCGCGTCGGCGGGCTGGTCGAGGTTCAAGGGGATCCGGTCCCCGACGACGCCTGCTGCACGATGCCCGAGTCCCGCTGGTACCTGACCCTGGATGGCCGCGTCCCGGAGACCCGCGTGGCTCTCGGTGAGGTCTGTGCCGTGCGGCCGGAGGCGGCCTCCCACGGGGCTCACGAGCCCTGGTCCTCGACGGGCTCCAACAACCTCCAGTACGGGCGCTTCGGCGCGCGCCCCTGAGGCTCGGCCCATGGCCCGACGCAAGAAGTCCGCCCCCGCGGAGGCTGAGCTGCGCGAGCTCATCGTCCTGCCCGTTCGGAACATGATCCTGTTCCCGGGCGTGGCTCTCCCGCTGATGGTCGGCCGCGAGCGCTCCATCCGTGCGATCCAGGCGGCCATGCAGCAGGGCCAGCCCGTTGGGCTGCTGCTGCAGACCGACGGCGAGCTCGAGTCCCCCGGTCCGGAGGACCTCTACCGAATTGGCACGGTCGCCGAGATCGTGCGCTACTGGCCCATGAGCGAGGATCGCCACAACGCGATCTGCCAGGCCTCGGAGCGGTTCCAGGTGGTCGAGTTCGTGCAGACCGATCCGTACATCGTTGCACGGGTGCGGGTGCTCGAGGAGGACGAGCGCGGCGGCCGCGCGATCGATGCCCGCTTTCGGGCGCTGCGCGAGCGAGCGCGGGAGGTCCTCGAGCTGGCGCCTGGTGCGCCCGAGGATCTCGCCCAGGCCGTGGTGGGGATCGAGTCCCCCAATCAGCTTGCCTATCTCGTCGCCACCTTCATGGACGCGCCCGTGGAGGCCAAGCAGGAGCTGCTCGAGACCCATGACCTCAAGCAGCGCCTCGATCGCCTCATCCGCCTGCTGGGCGACCTGAAGGAGGTCCTCGAGCTCTCGAACAAGATTCGTCAGGACACGCGCGGCACCCTGGACAAGGCGCAGCGCGAGTACTTCCTCCGAGAGCAGCTGCGCTCCATCCGGCGGGAGCTGGGCGAGGAGGGGGAGCTCGAGACCGAGCTGGACGACCTGCGCAAGCGGGTTGAGGCCCTGCCGCTTCCCGAGGGCGTGCGTTCGCTCGTGGAGCGGGATCTCCAGCGCCTTGGGCGAACGCCCGAGCAGTCGGCCGAGCACCCGATGCTCCGGACCTGGGTCGAGACGGTGCTGGAGCTGCCCTGGGCGCAGCCCGAGCGGCAGCGCGTGGACCTGCGCGCCGCGGAGGCGGTGCTCGAGGAAGACCACTACGGGCTGGAGCGCGTGAAGACGCGGATCCTGGAGGCCCTCGCCGTACGGCGGCGCGTGCCCTCAGGCCAGGGCACGATCCTGTGCCTCGTTGGCCCTCCCGGCGTGGGCAAGACCTCTCTTGGGCGCAGCGTGGCCCGTGCCCTTGGACGACCGTTCGCGCGGGTCGCCCTTGGCGGCGTGCATGACGAGGCGGAGATTCGCGGCCACAGGCGGACCTATGTCGGGGCCATGCCCGGCCGCATCCTGAAGGCGATCCAGGATGCGGGCGCGCCGGACCCCGTGTTCGTCCTAGACGAGGTGGACAAGCTGGGGCGCGGCATGCACGGCGACCCCTCGGCCGCACTGCTCGAGGTGCTGGACCCCGCGCAGAATGGCAGCTTCACTGACGCCTACCTAGGCCTGCCCTTCGATCTCTCGCGCGTGTTCTTCCTCGCGACGGCCAATGTGCTGAGCGAGATCCCGGGGCCCCTGCGCGACCGCATGGAGGTGGTGGAGCTCCCCGGCTACACGGAGGGAGAGAAGCTCGAGATCGCCCGGCGCCACCTCTGGCCCGAGCAGCTCGCCGCGGCGGGCGTGGGGCGCGGGGAGCTTCAGCTCCGCGCGGCGGGGCTGCGCGCACTGGTTCGTGGGTACACCCGCGAGGCGGGCGTACGCGAGCTGGCCCGGCGACTCGGGGCGCTGTGCCGTCACGCGGCCCTGCGCTCCTCACGGGGCCGCAAGCGGTCCCCGCTCGTGATCGATGGCGAGGAGGTCCTCACGCAGGTCCTGGGTCCAGCGCCCTACGACCATGAGGTGCGTGCGCGCGCGGGGGCCGTGGGGGTGGCCACGGGCCTCGCCTGGACCCCAGTCGGAGGCGAGATTCTGTTCGTCGAGGCCGCGTCCATGCCGGGCAAGGGCGAGCTCCTGATCACGGGGCACCTGGGAGAGGTGATGCGGGAGAGCGCGCGGATTGCCGTGACCCTGGCGCGCGCTCGGGCCGCCGAGCTGGGCCTCGAGGAGCAGCCGCTCGAGGGGCTCGACCTCCACCTCCATGTCCCGCAGGGGGCCGTGCCGAAGGACGGGCCCAGCGCGGGCACCGCCTTGACCTGCGCCCTGGTCTCGCTGCTGAGCGGACGCGCGGTCCGCCCCGATCTGGCCATGACCGGAGAGGTGAGCCTGCGCGGGCAGGTGCTGCCGGTGGGCGGGATCAAGGAGAAGGTCCTCGCCGCCCTCGCCGCAGGGATTCGAACGGTGGTGCTACCGAAGCGCAACCTGGTGGACCTCGACGAGGTCCCGGACGAGGCCCGCGAGCGCCTGACCTTCGTGGGCGTTGAGCGCATCGAGGAGGTCCTCGAGTTGGCGCTGCAGGGTAAGGGGCGCGGATGAGTCGCGCGGTTCGGCGCGGTCCTCTCTTCGTGGCCGTTGCGCTCCTCGCGGCGCTGGCGCTGGCAGGCAGTGCCCACGCGCGTCCCCCGGCGGCTCGGGGCACCGCGCGGCTGGCTCCTAGGAGCGTTGCGCTCCTCGAGAGCGGGAGCCGCGCCCATCCCGACTCCCAGAGCCGCACCGTGCTGACCTGGGTCGAGGGGGCTCCCCAGCTGGAGGTCAAGGTGCAGGTCACCAGCCTCGCCGAGGTCCTCCCGAACCTCGCGCTCGATGAGAGCGGCCTCCTCACGCCCGCGGCACTCGAGGAGGGCGCGGACTCCATCCGGTCCTACCTCCGCAAGCACCTGTCGGTGGTCGTGGATGGTGCCGCCCTCGAGCTCGACAGGGGCGAGGTCCGGTTCGAGGCCCCGAATGGAGCGCGCAGTGACGACGGCTGGCAGTGGGTCGTGCTCAGGACTCAGGGCCCGCGGGGGCCGGCGGCCTCGGCAGCCGTGGAGATGGACCTGTTCCTCGAGACGAGTCCTGGTCACCTGGACACATTGGTCGTGCGCTGGCCGGACGCACTACCCGAGGTCGAGGTGCTCTCCGCGGGGAGCGCGGCGTGGGAGGGCCAGGCTGGTCCCTCCCTGCGCCTCACCCAGCTCCTGGAGGGAGCCCATGCGGCGGCGACCGGCGTTGCTTGGCTGTGCCTCCTGTCGCTGCTCTGCGTTCGCGTTGCGAGAGGCGCATCGTCGGACGCGGAGACCGCAGCGTCCGGCGCAGGCCTGCGGAGTCCGCTCGTCGTGCTGGTCTGGGCCGTCGGAGCCGGCATCGCGTTCTGGGCTCCGCTTGATGGCCTCGGGCTCGAGCCCCGGACCCTGGGCCTTGCCTCCGCGATCGCTGCGGTCTACCTCGGCTCGGATGGTTGGCTCAACGGCGCTCGGGCTCGCGGGGCGCTGGAGACGCTGGCGGCCGGTGGCGCCATGGGGCTCGGCCTCGCCTCCCATCCCGAGGTCCTTCCGGCGCCTCTCGACCCCGGGGGAGCCGTGGCGCTCTTCTGCGCTGGTGGGGTCCTCGGCGGCCTGCTGCTGGCGCTCGCCGCCGCGGGCCTCCTGCGCCCGGTCCTGCGACGGCCCGCCGGTGCCCGCCTGGTGCAGGCGCTCGTGATGGGCGCCGGCCTCGCGGTCTTCGGCGCTCGCGCGTTCGGCACCTGGACCCCGGGCCCCTGAGCGGCGGTCAGCCGAGGCGCGCGGCGAGGGCCTCGAGACGACCCGCGCTCTCTCGCAGGCCACCGGGTCGGCTGCGGATCAGCCAGGCGTGGCGGTGCGCGGTTGCGGCGCGGACGGCATCCATGCGGAGCGAGGCGCGCCGTGGCTCAGGCAGGCTCTCCAGGGGAGCCATCTCGTGCTCCAGCCGCGCCGCAGCCAGGTGCGTCCCGAAGCGTGCGATCTCGGTTGCCGCCTCGAGCTCGGTGCGGACTGGGGAGGAGGTGGGGACCTGGCCGAGGCCTTGTCCGAGGGCCTCCAGGTGCGCTGCGCAGGCTGCGGTGGTCAGCCCAGGCGCGCGCTCCACGGAGGCCGCATGGGCGTAGCGAAGGTGGAAGAACGCCGCCGTGCCGTTGATCGAGGAGCAGGCCAGGGACCGGTGGGCGAGGCCGAGGGCCACCAGGCCGGCCCCGCTGCCCTGGGAGGCCGGGACCAGCCAGTCGATGGCGGCGGCGAGGTCCTCGGGGATGCTCCCGGGATTCCAGGCCTCCGCGGCCGCGGCCACGATGCCCGGCCACGCGGTGCACGGGGGCTGCCAGTGGCCGAAGTCGCCCCAGTCCGTCATCAGCATGCCTTCGGCCCCGTGCTGGAGGGCCGCGTCCATGGCCTCACGCACATTGGCGAGCATGTTGTCCAGGCGACCGAGCATGCTCTGCCAGGTGCTGGTCCCCGGCACGACCCAGAAGGGCAGACCGCTCTCGGCGAAGAGCCCGGCGTGGGCCTGGAACGGGTGACCCGCCTCATAGCCCCACTCGAGGGCAGTCGCCTCACGGGGGAGGGCCGGAACGAGCTCGGGGTGCTGGACGATGATGTCCCCCCAGAACTGCATGCGTGCACCGCGCTGGCGCACGCGGTTGTGGACCTCATGCAGGTACTCGAGGTAGACGCGGCCCTTCCCGCGCTCCTCGCACGCCTCGCGGCTGCGCCCCTGCCCCAGATCGAAGGTCTCGTCGAGCCCCACATTGACGGTGGTGCTTCGGTGGCACGGCAGCAGCTGGTCGAGCAGGTCCTCGACGAGGGCGAGGGAGCCCGGGTCCGTGGGGCACAGGCTGAAGGGCTCCTTTGCGACGCTGAAGGCGTGCTCGATCCCCTCCGGGCACTCTGCGAGCGGCGCGTAGCGCGGCAGGGTGAGCCAGCGGTGCATGTGGCCGAAGCAGTTCTGGTTGGCAGCCAGCTCGACGCCCACGCCCGCGGCCCAGGCGTCGAGCTCGCGGACCTCGGCCGGCGTGAGGGGCGACGCCTCGGCCCAGACCGACTCGTGACCGGCGTAGGCGAAGGTGTGCTCCACATAGAGCTGGAGGTGGTCGTACTTCAGGCTCCCCAGGAGGTCGATCAGGCCACGGAGCTCATCCATCGTGGGGACACGGTCGCGTGACACATCCAGCATGTAGCCACGGCGCCGAAGCGCCGGCGCATCCTCGATGGAGCAGCACGGCATGCGGCCGCCCTCGCTGAGGCGGAAGAGCTGGGCCACGGTGGCGGCCGTGGTGAGCAGGAGCGTCTCGGGAGCTCGAACGGCGAGGCCCGCCGGGGTCACCTCGAGGGTGCAGTGCTCGAGGCCGGGGACGACTTCGACCGTGACGAGGCCCGTGTCCGCTCGTTCGAGGGGCAGCCCCGGGAGGAAGCGCTCCAGGGCCAGCACCCAGGGCCCGGGGGCCGCCACCGAGATCGGTCCGTCGTCGGGGAGCAGCAGGTGGCCCTCGCGAGGCACGAGCCTCCGTGGGCGGGGGACGAGGAGGTCGAGGCCGGTCGGCATCGAGGCGATTCTACCTGCCGGCCCTTGGTAGGCTTCGGTCATGACCGGGGGCGGAGACGGTGTGCCGGGCCAAGGGCTCCCGGGAGGGCTCGCCCCGGAGGGACGACGCAGGACCTGGGCCCTGGTCTTGATCGTGCTGCTGGGGGTGGCCCTCAGGGTGCACCACGCCCTTGCCCTAGCCGACCTGCCCACCTCGCAGCAGCCCAGCATGGATGCGCTGTACCACGTGCAGTGGGCGCGGGCCATGGTCGCCGGCGAGCCGTTCATCCAGGAGCCGTACTTCCGCCTGCCGCTGTATCCGTTCTTCCTGTCCCTGGTCGCGCGCGTCCTCGGTGACGGGCTCCTGGGCTGGCGGCTGGCCCAGGCCCTGCTCGGCGCGGCGACCATCCTGGGCACCTATGCCCTGGGCCGGCGCGCCTTCGGTGAGGGGCGCGGCCTCGCCGCCGCCCTGGTGATGGCCACGGCCTGGCTGCCGGTCCACTTCGATACCGAGCTGCTCATCCCGGCCCTGTTCCTCCCGCTCGTGACCTGGGCTCTGTGGGCCACTCTGGGCCTCCTCCAGGCTCCGGAGCGTTCGAGGGGCGCGCTGCTCGCGGGGGTCCTGTGGGCTGGCGCCACCCTTGCGCGGCCGACAGCCCTGGTCTTCACGGCGGCCCTGCTCCTCTTCGGAGTTCGCCGCGGGGGAGCCGAGCGCCGGGCCCTGCTGCTCCTGCTGCTGGTCTGGGGCGGGCTCCTGGTCCCGGTCGGGCTGCGCAATCGGATCGTGGGGGGCGAGTGGGTGCCCCTCGCCACTCAGGCCGGGGTGAACCTCTGGATCGGCAACAACCCACAGAGTGACGGGTCGGCTGCCATCGTGCCGGGGACCCGTGCCGGCTGGTGGGAGGGGTTCCACGACGCGCGTGCCCTGGCGCGCAGCGAGGCCGGGACGGACCTGACCGCGGCGGAGGTCTCTGCGCACTATCAGGGCAAGGCGCTGGCGTGGGCGCTGGACGAGCCCGCCGCATTCCTGCGTCACCTGGCCTGGAAGGCACGGCTCGCGCTCGCCAACGCCGAGCTCGGCAACAACCTCGAGCCCTCCTGGTTCGCCCTGGCCCATGACCCATGGCTGCTGGAGGGCTGGGTTCCGTTCGCGGTACTTCACGCCCTCGCCCTGGTGGGGGCGGTCGCCTGCATCAGGCAGCTGCGCCGCGGCCGCGCCCTCTGGCGCACCCCGCTGCTCCTGTTCCCGTGGACCTATCTCGCGGGCGTGGTGGCGTTCTTCGTCTGCACGCGCTTCCGCCTGCCTGTCTGGCCCGCCCTCGCGGTCCTGGCGGCCGAGGGCGGATGGACCCTCCTCTCTCTCCAGGGCCGGGCGCGGCTCCTGGGGTGGGCGAGCGCCGTGGGCCTCACTGCTCTTGGCTACCTTGCCGATCCGCCCGCGCGCTTCCCGTCCGAGTCCGTGGGGCGCATGCAGCTCGGGCAGGCCTGGCTCGGGATGGGCGAGGTGGGCAAGGCTCTTGAGGAGCTGGCGCGGGCGAGCACTCTGGACCCCGTGTCGCCGCATGTGCGCCTGGCCTACGCAGGCGCGCTCTTGCAGGTGGGCTCCTGGGACCGAGCAGCCGAGCAGCTCGAGCTGCTCGAGCGGCCCCTTCCGGAGAGCCGCGAGCTCGAGGTGAGGATCCTGCTCGGCCGCGGAGACGCGGAGGGCGCCGCCGTGCGTGCGCGCGCGCTCCTCGGGGAGGCTCCCGAGCTGGCCGGAGTTCGCTATCAGCTTGCCCGCGCACTCATCGAGCGGGAACTCTGGGAAGGGGCCCTGTCCGAGCTGGAGGCTGTCCTCGCCCAGGACCCGCGCCACGCGGGGGCCGCCTGGGGCCGGGCGATGGCACTCGAGGAGCTAGGCCGACCCAACGCCGGTGCATGGCATCAGGCGGCCGAGCTGCTGGAGGCGAGCGGGGTGGAGCCCCGTCGCGCAGCCGAGGCGCGCGAGCGCGCCTCGGCAGCCGCCGGGGCCTAGGCTCTCGTTCTGGCTCGAGCTCCGGCTATGGCGCCGCGCCCCTTAGCGGAGACCTCAGCGCGCCAGAAACAGGCGGCTTGGGACGCCCTCGATCTCGCTGGAGAGGAAGAGCTCCTCTGAGCCGTTGCGGTCCAGGTCCACTGCCAGGACCTGGTGCATGTCGAGGGCTGGAAGGACGCGGTCCGCAGGGCCCGTGAACTCGGGCCACGGACCGAACCAGGCTCGGGTCGGGAGGCCGAAGTCGTGCGTCGTGACCAGGTCGAGCGCCCCGTCGCCGTTGAGATCCGCAAGGGCCGCGGCGGTGGTGTGCGCGCGCTGGAGCTGCACCGAGTTTCCGGTCCCAGAGGGGAAGCTCCCCTCCTGGTTGCGACGCAGGAGGGTCGTGTCCTCTCCGAACAGGAGCAGGTCCCGGCCGGCATCGCCCCAGAGCTCGGCGAACAGGACCACATGGGTCGCCCAGCCGTCAGGGAAGAGCTCGAACTGGGTGAAGGCCCCCGCGCCGTCGTTCCGCCAGCTGGCGCTCAGCTCGCCGACCCCGTGGCCGAACACCACATCGAGGTCCCCGTCCGCATCGATATCGTCGAGGGCCAGGTCGTGGGTCATCTTGGTCGAGAGCTCCTGGGTGACGATCAGACCGGCCCAGGTGCAGGGAGGGACGGTGTCGCCGCCAGGCTGGGTGTCCCCGCTGGAGCGGACGACCAGGTTCTCGAGCACGAGGTCGGGCTGTCCGCGCAGCGTTCCCAGGACGAGGTCGAGGTCCCCGTCTCCGTCCAGGTCGCCGAGGGCCAGGGCGTTCGAAGGGGCGGTGGGAGGTACGAGGGTGGAGGCCGGCGCGAAGGAGCCCGCCCCGTCGCCGCGGAACACCTGCAGGCCCAGCACGGTTCCCACGGTGAGCATGTCAGCTGCACCATCCTGGTCCAGGTCGGCAAGGGCCAGGTCCTCGACGCGGTTTGCGCCGGTGTCCACCGACCCGGCTGCGACCAGCAGACCGTCGTCATTCCTCCAGAAGGTGACCGTCCCCAGCTCGGCGATCAGCAGGTCCTCGTCCCCGTCGCCGTCCACATCTCCTGCGCAGGCGGCGGAGCTGGCCTGGGCGTGCGGCGTGTCACTGGCCTCCTCGAGGAGCCAGTCGCCGTGGGTGCCCGAGAGCGAGCCGCGCAGGCTCGCGGCTTCGGCGGCGCCAACGGAGAGGGCGTCGAGGTCTCCGTCACCGTCCAGGTCGGCCAGGCCCAGGCTCGCGCCCGGCTGCAGGGGCGAGGCCGTCTGGATGGCCTCAACGGCGGGCTGCAGGGGCTCGGGCCAACAGGTCAGCGCGTCCTGGTCGGCGTCGGAGGCGCCGCGACCCCAGCCGAAGACGGAGGGGCGCGTGTCGCCGTTGTGGTCGTCCCACCAGACCTGACGCTGTGCGCCGAGGCCGAGGGTGGTGATGCCTACGGGAGCAGCCAGGGTCGCCGGGCTGTAGGTGCGCAGGCCCCACGGCCCCGCGGCCGCAAGCTCCAGGAGCCCGTCCCCGTCCGCGTCGCCCAGGGCGAGGTCCGTGGTCCCGCCCGCGGCGGTCGAACCCCAGGGCTCGAGGCTCATCGCGCACGAACTGCGATAGCTCCGCAGGCTGTCGGCCGTTGCGATGACGAGGTCCTCCCAGCCGTCGCCGTCGAGGTCGCCCGCGACGAGGCCAAGGCAGGGGCCCTGCTCGAGGAGCTCAGGCAACGCATCGCCCATGGGCGCCGTCACGCGCCAGGCGCCGTCCGAGCGCCCCACGAGAAGCTCGAGCTGGCCGTCACGGTCGAGGTCCGCTGCGGCGAGCGACTCGGTGGGGGAGCTCCCCGGGAGGTCCGCCACCCAGGCCAGCCCACCGAGCCCAAGTCGCGCCACGCGGTCCACGCCGGAAGTGCCGGCAACGGCCTCCAGCTGTCCATCCCCGTCCAGGTCCGTGACCAGCAGGGAGAGCACCTCGGAGTCATGCGTCAGCTCCCCAAGCTCGGTCCAGGTTCCGTTCTCCTCGAGACGCACCGCCGTGAGGCGGCCGCCGGAGTCACCGGCTCCGCCGATGATGGCCTCGAGGGCTCCGTCCCCGTCGAGGTCGCGCACCACGACGCACCGGCTGCCCGTGGGCGTGGGCAGGTCCTCGGTGCGCGCCACGTGCTGCGGGAGGATGTCGAGGAGGATGGCCTCGGGACGGTTGCCGCCGGCGTCCTCGATCAGGACCTTCGGGCCGAGCGCAAGAGCGCTGGCGCTGCCCTCCATCACGGCGTTCAGCCGACCGTCCCCGCGCGTGCGCAGCTGCGCGCCGGTGCCGAGGACCAGGCGGACGAAGGGGCTGGCGCTGGACTCGAGGAGCGCGGCTCCGCTCCCGAGCTCGTCGCGCTCGGTGGGGAGGGCGAGGCCCGAGGTCGCAGCCCCCAGGGTGGTCACGGCGCGGTCGAACCGCAGGACAAGTTCATCGCCCGCGCTGACGGTGCCATCCCCGTCCACATCCTGGTAGCGCGCGACGCCGACGGCGAGGGGCCCGCCCGTTCCCGTCCCCGGGTCGGTGGAGCCCGTCGCGGAGGGGTCCGTGTCGTAGCACGCGGTGAGCGAGAGAGCCGCGAGGAGGGCCGTGCGTCGCGAGGGTGCGGAGAGGGTGCAGCGCATGCAGCGAGGGTAGGTGCTGGCTGTGGTCCGAACCAGTCCCCGGGAGCCCGGATCCGTGCGGTCCCGTCCCTGGCACGAGCGACCGGATGCGGCGCCGCGGGGCGCAGCCCTCAGGCGTCGTCAGGAGGCGCGAGGTAGAAGAGTTCGTCCCCGTCTTGGGCGGCTGCATGGGCGGCGGCCGTGAAGAGCCCGATGCGTCCCGAGGGCGTCCGGCGGGCCAGGGGCAGGGCGCCGGGACCCTGGAGCTCCCTCCACGCCTCGAGGTCGAAGGCCTCCGTCAGCCGGGTCGCCCGAACGGTCTCTCCGCGGGCCATGCGGCTCTCCAGCTCCTCTGCCGTCGCGGCGGGCGTGAAGAGCGTGCGGCCGGCTCCAATGGTCACATCCTCGCGCCCATCCGCGACTCGGTAGACCTCGCTGCGCCCGAAGAACTCCTCGAACTGCTGTACGGCAAGCCGATTCACCTCGGGGTTGGGCGTCAGCGCGAGGGCGCGTCCCAGGCCGCCCATGGGGATGTGCGTGGCCACATGGGGAGCGGTGGCATCCGCGCGCACCGTGCGCAGGCCCGAGAGGCGCGGAGCGACCAGGCGCCCGGGGCTATTGTCCACGAGGACGCAGGGGATGCCACGCTCCGAGAGGACAGCGGCGAGGGCTTGGCTGAACCGGGAGGCGCCCACGAGCAGCAGGCCCTCGGCCTGTCGATGGGCCAGGCCCAGGGCGCGGGCCAGGGGCGCCGAGCCCAGGCCATAGACGAGGACCGTCCCGAGCACCACGGCGAACACCGTGGGGACGAGGCGCTCGGCATCCGGCACCAGGCCGACCAGGCGCTCCGAGAAGAGGGCGGCCACCGACACGGCGACCACTCCTCGCGGAGCGAGCCCGGCCACGAAGGCGCGCTCTTGCCAGGTGGTGGAGCTCCCGGCCAGGCACGCAAACGCCGCCAGAGGCCGCGCGATGAGGACGAGAGCCAGGACGAAGAGGCCGGTGCGCGCGTCCAGTGCGGCCAAGGCCTCGCGCTGGATGGAGGCCGCAAGGGTCACGAAGAGCGCTCCGAGGAGGAGGGTCGCCAGGACCTCCTTGAAGTGGAGGATGGGGGCCACGCGCACCCGCCTCTGGTTCGCGAGCACGAACCCCATCACCGTCACGGCGACCAGGCCCCCCTCGTGAACGACGGCATCCCCCGCCGCGAAGGTGCACAGGACGAGGGCCAGCGTGACCTGCGCCTCGAGGCGGTCGGGGAGGGCGTGGCGTTCGATCAGCAGGACGAGCGCCCAGGCGACGGCGGCCCCAACCGCGAGTCCGACGCCGAGGGTCGCCGCGAGGCCGCCGAGCAGGGCACCGGTGCCCGTTCCAGCGGCGAGCGTGCCCAGGGTCAGGACGGCAAGGGTCGCTCCGATCACATCCGCCACGATGCCCTCCCACTTCAGGAGGGGGCCCACGGTGCCCGTGGGGCGAACATGGTTCAGGAGCGGGCTGACGACCGTGGGCCCTGTCACGGTGAGGAGCGCTCCCAGCACGAGGGAGAGGGGGGCGGAGAGGCCGAGGACGAGGCGGGCGAGGCCGTAGACCACGGCCCAGGTGAGCAGGACGCCCAGGGTGACCAGCCTGATCACGGGGGCTCCGTCGCCCTTGAGCTCGCGCAGGTCCAGGGTGAGGCCGCCCTCGAACAGCACGACGGCGACCGCGAGGGAGACGAGCGGGGGCAGCAGGGGGCCGAGGAGGGCCCCCGGATCGGTCCAGCCCAGGCCGGGCCCCACGGCAAGGCCCAGGGCGAGCAGCGGCAGGATCGAAGGGACTCGGATGCGCCAGGCGAGCCACTGGGCGCCGATGCCCGCGGCGCCCAGCAGGAGAATCTGCAGCAGGGGGGCCAGGGGGGGCTCGGGCATGGCGCCGACTCTAGCGGGCTGGAACGGCCGAGGCCCGTGTTCCATGCTCCCCGCCCGACCCGTCGTTCCAAGCGACCTGCAACTTTATCCCCCTACGCCCAATGCGCCCCACCCAGCTGTCCCTCCTCGTCCTCGCCGCCGCGGCCGTCGCTCCTCTCGCCACGCGAGGCGAGGCCGTGCCCGCAGCCCACGCAGCCGTCGTCACTCCCCTGGGGGCCGAGGCCCGCACCTACGCGATCGACGCCGTGCACTCGGCGGTCCTCTTCCGCACGACCCACCTTGGCCTGTCCGCGGCCTGGGGGCGCTTCAACGCCTTCGAGGGCGAGCTGACCTTCAGTGAGGATGCCTCTGCCTGCGCGGTCCGCGTCTCGATCGATCCTGCGTCGGTGGACAGCGCCAGCACCGGGCGGGACGACCACCTCAAGGGCCAGGACTTCCTCAATGTGGCCCAGTTCCCCAAGGCGACCTTTGCCTCCTCGAAGGTCGCGCTCGAGGAGGGTGGAGCCCTGTCGGTCACCGGGACGCTCTCTCTCCACGGCGTCGAGAAGGAGGTGACCTTCGAGGCGCGCCTCCTGGGTGAGGGGGACCGGGGCGAGCGCTTCGGCAAGCGGATCGGCTTCGAGGGTGAGCTGGTCATCAACCGGCGCGACTTCGGGATGACGACCTATCCGAACGAGGCCATCGGGGACGAGATCCGGCTGATCCTCGCCTTCGAAGGCGCGGGCAAGTGAGCGCGGCTCCTTGGAGCTCCGCGTCCTCTTGATTGCGGCCCTGGGGGCGCTCCTGCCCCTGGGGCTCACTCGCGTGCTCCGCGCGCGCGCTATCCCGTCCGAGCAGGAGGGGCGTCGTTCCGGTGAGCGTGGAGCCCTGCTCCGACGCGTGGCCGGTGCCGGCCCGATCCTCTGCGCAGCAGTCGCCGCGCGCCTCGCTCTCCACGGCAGGTGGGCCGGTTGGCCGCCGCATGACGCAGGCGAGGTCCTCGCCTGGTGCACGGGTGGCATGCTCGCTGTCCTTGCGCTGCCCGTCCTGGGCTGGGTGACCCCCGTGCTGGCCTGGGCGGCGTTCGCCCTCGAGCCCTACTGGAGTCACCACTGGGTGGACTCCCTGCCAGGGCTCCGCACCGCCGGGGTCGCCTGCGCGGTGGTCCTCTTGGGTGCGGCCTTCGAGCGAGGGTTGGGAGGACGCGCTTCGTCCTGGCAGCCCAAGGATGGGGCCAGGTCGAGGACCCTTGTGCTGGCCCGGGAACGCGCAGGCCTGGGCGGCGTCGTCCTCTGCGGGGCGCTTCTGCTCGGGAACTCCACGGGATCGGGAGCGCTCACCCTGGGCGCCCTTGGGCTTGCGCTGGGCCTCGTGACGGTGGATCAGGCGCTTCCCGGCGGGGAGCGCGTCTGGGCCGGTGCGGCTCTCCTTGGCGCGCTCGCCTCCGCCACCGTCGTGCAGGCGGTCCTCTATGCGTCCGTTCCCACCGGGCCCGCGGCTCTCCTCGGCTGCGCTGCGGGAATGCTCGCGTGGGTGCCGCCCGGCTCCAAGCCGCTGCTCCTGCGCTCGGCCGTCATGCTGCTTGCGTCCGGGCTTGCCGTCTGGTGGGGGTGGCCCGAGCCGGACCCCTATGCCGGTGGCTGGTAGGACCCTGGCCGGCGAGCGCTCTGGCTCCTCGGTGTCCGCGTCCGTGCTTGATGGGGACCGAGTCCGAGGCTAGATTCAAACGCTTGTTGGAATGGGAAGCTCCCAGCACACGCGCCAAGCCCTCCTCGATGCCGCTGAGGCCGTGTTCGCGGCCCAGGGTTGGTCGGGTGCGTCGATCCGCGAGATCACCTCGCGCGCGGGCACGAATGTGGCCGCGGTCCACTACCACTTCGGGGGGAAGCAGGAGCTGCTGGCACGGGTGCTCGAGCGCAGGGCCTCCCAGCTGAACCGTGCGCGCCTCCTGCGCCTCGAGGAGCTGAAGGAGGCCGGGCTGTCCCTCGAAGGCCTGGCGCGCGCGTTCGTCGAGCCGACGCTCGAGCTCGTGGCCCGCGTGGATGGCGGCATGGTGCAGCTGCACGCCCGAGCCATGAGCGACCCCTCCGGGCCCTGGCGCGAGCTCGTGCGCGACGGCCTCTTCCAGGAGGTCCACGCGGCCTTCGCCGAGGCCCTCGGTGAGCTCCACCCCGACCTCTCCCGCGCCGCATGCTTCCTGCGCCTGCACTCCATGATCGGCGCGCTGACGCACCTGCTCCTACGCGGCGATGCCCTGGGCGATGGCCGCCCGCCCCTCGAACCCTTGCTCGTCGGCTCCACCGCCGCCGAGGCTCTCATCCAGTTCCTCGCCGGTGGCCTTGGGGCCCCGACGCGTTCGTCATGTCGAAGCCCGCTCTCCTGATTCCCCTCCTCGCCGCCGCCTGCGCAGCACCCCTTCCCGTGGTGGAGGATCCCCTGCCGCTCCTGGATCCTGCCTGGGATGCACCCGAGGCGACGGGCGCCTTCGACCTCCTGTCCGCGCTTGGATCGTCCGAGCTCGGCGAACTGGTGGACGAGGCGCTCGCGGCCTCTCCCGATCTGGCTGGTGCCGTTGCGCGACTGGATGCGGCGGAGGCGCTGCTAGGCATCTCCCGGGGGCCGCTGCTGCCCTCGGTGGGGGCGGAGCTCCAGAACACCCGGAGCCAGATCAACTTGGCTGCCCGGGGCATCCCCGTGCCGGATCCCATTCGGACCTTCGGCGCCTGGAACGGCTCCTTCGCGGCCTCCTGGGAGGTCGACCTGTGGGGACGCATCCGCGCCGGAGTGCGGGCCGCGGAGGCTGACCTCGCGGCGACCGCTGCCGACTTGGAGGGGGCGCGCGTGTCCCTGGCGGGGCAGGTGGTGCGCGCCTGGCTGATCCTCGGCGAGGCGCGGGCCCAGCGGGAGCTTGCGGAGCGCACCCTGGAGAGCTGGCGTCAGAGCGAGCGTCAGGTGGCTCAGCGCTTCGAGGCCGGCCTGGGCCGTGCCCTGGACCTGCGCCTGCTGCGGACGAGCGTGGCCAGCGCCGTCGCCATCCTCGAGGGGGCGCGCGAGGGTGAGGCGCTCGCCGAGCGCGCGCTGGAGGCGCTGCTCGGCGGCGTGGCCGATGGACGCCGGGGGCTTGAGGGGGCCCTGCCCAGCGCTCCGCCCGAGAGCCCCTCCGGCGTCCCGGTCGCGGTCCTTGGCCAGCGGCCCGACCTTCGTGGCGCGGCCCGACGGACTGCGGCCGAGCTGGCGCGCGCGGAGGTGAGCCGCGCGGAGCTGTGGCCGCGCATCAGCTTCACCGCGAGCTCGGGCTGGAACGGAACGAAGGCCGAGGACATCGGTGACCCGGACTTCAGCGTCTGGTCCTTCGTCGGCGGACTCTCAGCGCCCCTCTTCCAGGGGGGCGCCTTGCGTGCTCGCGTGCGCGCTGCGGACGCTCGCGTGCGCGGGGCCGTTGCGGCTTGGGAGGGGCTCGTGCTGCGAGCCTGCGCCGAGGTGGAGCGGGCCCGTGTGCGGAGCGAGGCTGCGGACCGCAGGCACGCCGCCCTGGAGGAGGCGGCCCGCGAGGCCGAGGGTGCTGAGACCCTGGCACAGGAGCAGTACGAGGCCGGCCTCGTGGGAATCGTGGAGGTCCTCGAGTCCCAGCGCCGCCGGCTGTCCATCGAGGCGCAGGTGCTG
Organism: Planctomycetota bacterium; assembly: GCA_016779225.1. GTDB lineage: Bacteria > Planctomycetota > UBA1135 > UBA1135. The sequence continues at coordinate 22,744 of JADHNZ010000015.1, read as the reverse complement.
GGTTCGCAGCGCGCGCGGCACGAGGCGCGGGTGGACCTGTGGCTGGCGCTCGGGGGGCACGGCGTGGCAGCCGGTAGCCGCGCGGACTCCGCCGAGCCCGAGCCTGCGGAAGCGCCAGCCGCGAAAGAAGCCCCAGTGGGCGCGCCTGAGGCCATGGAGGCGCGCTCGTGAGGGCCCTCGTGCAGCTGCTGCTCGTCGCCGCGGTTCTGGCGGGCGGTTGGAAGGCCTCGACCGTCCTGGCCGACCGGGGCGAGGTGGGAGGGCGCCCGACGGAGGCGATCGTGGCACCCCTGGTCGAGACCCAGGCGCCCACCCGCGCTCCCTTCATCCCGGTCCTGCAGGGCACAGGCGAGACGCGTCCCATCCGACGCGCATGGATCGTGCCGGAGGTTGCCGGCGTGGTGCGCTGGGTCGCCCCCGGACTCGTCCAGGGCGCGCTCGTCCAGGAGGGGGAGCCTCTCCTCCGGCTCGATCCGACGGACCTCGAGCTCGAGCGCGAGCGGGCCCAGGCCGAGGTGGACCGAGCCCGCGCGCGCGCGGCCCAGGAGGCTGCCCTGGCCGAGCAGGCCGCACGCGAGCAGGCGCTGCTCGGGATCCAGGAACCTGGCGAGCTTGCCCTGCGCAAGCCCCAGCAGGCCGAGGCCTTGGCCGCCGTCCGCGCCGCCGAGGCAGCCCTGGCCGTGGTGCGTCAGAACCTGCAGCGCCTCGAGCTGCGCGCCCCCTTCGACGCCACGGTGCAGAGCGTCGAGGTGGGACTGGGCCAGCTTGTGCAGCGCGGCAACCGACTCGGCGAGCTGGCGTCCACCGACGCGCTCGAGGTGGTGGTGCCCTTGCGGGACCGCGACCTGGCCCATCTGCCCTTCGCCGTTGGACAGGGACTCGCGCCCAATGAGGCGGTCTCCTGCGAGCTCGCGGCGGACTTCGCGGGCCAGCGCGTCTCCTTCGAGGCTCGGCTGGCTCGGATCGATGGCAGCCTGGACCCGAGGTCGCGCCTGGTGCGGGTCGTGCTCGAGGTGGAGGACCCCTATGGCCTGGCCACCCCGCGTCCGGTCCCGCTGTTCTCAGGAAGCCATGTCGAGGCCAGCATCCAGGGCCGAGCCATCGAGGAGGCACTGCTGCTCCCTCGCTCCGCCCTGGGTCCGGGCGATGTGGTCTGGGTCGCCGAGGATGAGGGCCGTCTTGCGCGTCGCGAGGTCACGGTCTCTTGGCGGACGAGGGACTCCGTCGTGGTCACGGCTGGTCTTGACGACGGCGAGCGCGTGGTCGTGAGCCCCCTCGCAAACCCTGTTGAGGGCATGGCCGTGAGGCTCCTGCCCCGGGATGTGGAGGTTCGCTGATGGAGGGCGAGCGCTCCAAGGGCGTCATCGCGTGGTTCGTCCACAACCGAGTCGCGGCGAACATCCTGATGATCCTGCTGTGCGCGGGGGGCGCACTGGCGGTGGGGGGCCTCAAGGTGGAGGTGTTCCCCGAGTTCTCGGCGGAGATCATCCAGATCGGGGTGGTCTATCCGGGGGCTGCACCGGAGGAGGTGGAGGAGGGCATCTGCCGCCGCATCGAGGAGGAGCTCGAGGGGCTGCCCGGGCTCAAGAAGCTGACGAGCTCCGCGGCCGAGGGCGCGGGCGCTGTCACCATCGAGCTGGAGACCGGGGAGGACCTGCAGCGGGTGCTGAGCGAGGTGAAGACGCGCGTGGATGCGATCACCTCGCTGCCCGAGGACGCGGAGCGCCCCGTGATCCAGGAGCTCTGGCCGCGCAGCCAGGTGATCAATGTGGCCGTGAGCGGCTTCGTCGGCGAGCGGGCGCTGCGGGGCGTGGCGGAGCGCGTGCGCGATGACCTGCTCGCGCTCGAGGGCATCACCCAGGTGGATCTCGCCGCGGTGCGGCCGTTCGAGGTCTCGATCGAGGTCAGCGAGCTCGCCCTGCAGCGCTATGGCCTCACCCTCGGGGATGTGGCCCGTGCGGTGCGCTCCAGCTCGCTCGATGTGCCGGGCGGCGCCATTCGCTCCGCAGGAGGAGAGGTCCTCCTGCGCGCCAAGGGCCAGGCGTACAGCGGCGAGGACTTTGCCGCTCTTCCCCTGCGCACCCTCGAGGACGGCACCAGGATTGAGCTGGGCGATGTGGCCCGGGTCGTGGACGGCTTTGCCGATGTGGACCTGGAGGCGCGCTTCGACGGCGTGCCCACCACTCTGCTGCAGGTGTTCCGCGTAGGGGACCAGAGCGCGCTGGCGATCGCCGCCGCCGTCAAGGAGTTCTGTGCCGAGCTGAGCGCCTCCGGGCGGCTCCCCGAGGGGGTCGAGGTGACCCCGTGGCGCGACGACGCTCGCTACCTGCGCGGGCGCCTTGACACGCTCCTGCGCAATGGCTGGCAGGGCCTCCTCGCCGTGTTCGTGGTTCTGACCCTGTTCCTGCGCACCCGCGTCGCGTGGTGGGTCTCGCTGGGGATCCCGATCTCGTTCCTGGGGACGGTGGCCCTGATGCCGCTGCTTGGGGTCTCGATCAATGTGCTGAGCCTCTTCGCGTTCATCGTGGTGCTCGGGATCGTGGTGGACGACGCCATCGTGGTCGGGGAGAGCGTCTATCGCCGCATTGCCGCCGGGGAGCAGCGCGAGGCCGCGGCCGTGCGCGGCACGCGAGAGGTGGCCATCCCGGTGGTCTTCGCGGTGCTGACCAGCGTCGCGGCCTTCTGGCCCCTCGCCAGCCTGCCTGGGACGACGGGGAAGATCTGGCGCGTGATCCCGGCGATCGTGGTGCCCACCCTCCTGTGGTCCCTCGTCGAGAGCCAGTGGATCCTTCCCGCCCACCTCGTGCATGTGAAGCCCTATGCCAAGAAGGGCGGCATCCTCGGGCCCTGGCGGGCGTTCCAGGGCCTGTTCGCCCGCGGGCTTGAGGCCTTCGTCGCGAGGGCCTACCGCCCCTTCGTGGCGCTTGCCCTGCGCTGGCGGTATGTGACGGTTGCCGTGGCGGTGGCCGTTGTGCTGCTGACCGCCGGCCTCATCCAGGGAGGCGCACTCGGCTTCCGATTCTTCCCGAAGCTGCCCGCTGACGATGTGGCCTGCGAGATCACCATGCCCCTTGGGACCTCGCGCGAGGTGACCGCCGCCGCCGTGGCGCGGGCGGAGCGCATCGCCCTCGAGATTGCGGAGGAGGCTGGGGACGGAGTGGTCGCGCATGTGATGGCCACGGTCGGCTCCCAGCCCTGGCGCAACACCCAGTCGCGCAATCCCCAGCGGCGGAGGTCGGTGGCCCAGTCCGGGCACCTGGGAGAGGTGCATGTGGCCCTAGTCCCCAGCGAGGACCGGCCGAAGGACTGGGGCAGCGAGCGCTTCGCGACCCTCTGGAGGGAGCGAGTCGGGCCCATCGCCGGCGCCGAGGAGCTCAGCTTCAGTGCCGAGATGATGAGCGCCGGGAAGCCCATCGATGTGCAGCTTGCCCATCCCGATCTCGGGGTGCTCAAGGCCGCCGCTGCCGAGGTGCGCGCCGCCCTCGAGGGCTACGACGGCGTCGTGGATCTCACGGACTCGTTCCGCGGGGGCAAGCGGGAGGTCCAGCTGGCCATGCTCCCCGAGGGAGAGGTGCTCGGTCTCCGTCAGGACGCCGTGGGTCGCCAGGTGCGTCAGGCCTTCTTCGGCGAGGAAGCCCAGCGCGTCCAGCGCGGGCGTGAGGAGGTCAAGGTCATGGTCCGCTACCCCGAGGAGGATCGCCGCACCATGCAGAGTCTCGAGCGCCTGTTCGTGCGCGCTCCGGATGGGGCCGAGGTCCCGCTCGAGGCTGTGGCTTCCCTGCAGGAGGGCCGAGGCTTCTCGACCATCCAGCGCACCGATCGGCGCAGGACGGTGCATGTGACCGCGGATGTGGATCCCTCGGTGGGGAACCCCGGCGACATCCTGGCTGACCTCGCAGCCTCGGCGATGCCTGGGATCGCTGGGAGCTATGCGGGGCTCGACTGGTCCTTCGAGGGCGAGCGCCAGGAGCAGCAGGATGTCCTGGGGGGACTGGTGCGAGGGGCGCTCGTGGCCCTGTTCGCCATCTACGGCCTCATGGCCATCCCGTTCCGCAGCTACCTGCAGCCCTTCGTGGTCATGACCGCGATTCCCTTCGGAGTCGTGGGGGCGTTCCTCGGGCACATGATCGTGGGCCTGGATGCGAATGTGCTGAGCATGTTCGGGATGGTCGCCCTGGCCGGCGTGGTGGTGAACGACAACCTCGTGCTTGTGGACGCCGTGAACACGCGGCGTAGGACGGACCCGGGGGCCACGCTGCTCCAGCAGGTCGTGGATGCCGGTGCGACGCGCTTCCGACCCATCCTCCTGACCTCCCTCACGACCTTCGCGGGGCTGACGCCCTTGATGCTCGAGACCAGCCTGCAGGCACGCTTCCTGATCCCCATGGGCGTCTCCCTGGCATTCGGGGTCGCGTTCTCCACGGCGGTGTCGCTGCTGCTCGTGCCAAGCCTGTACCTCATCCTCGAGGACCTCGGGCGAGGTGCGCGTTGGCTGGTCGGGCGTCCTCGCCCAACTGCCGGGGGCTCCGAGCTTCCAGAGAAGCCGGAAACCGCCTGATTTGTGGGTTCGGCTCCCCACGGGGCGGGGCTTCTGATCTAGGCTTGCCCTCGGAAAGGAAGTCGCACTTAGCCATGTTCCAGCGCCGTCCCGGATCCACCCGTGTAGCCCATGCACTCGACCTCGAGCTGCCCGGGCGTCGGCGGCGGTCCCCGGAGGCCCCGGTTCTGCGGCCCGTCGCGCCTTCCCCGGCACCCCTGCGCATCGACCCGGCCCAGCTTCGGCAGGTGCCCGCGGCTGCGCCCGAGCCCCAGGGCCGCTCTCTGGAAGAGCGTCTCGAGGCCAAGCGCTTGGCCGAGAAACGGCTGGCCAAGGTCATGAAGCAGCTGGCCCTCCAGGAGGTCGAGCTGGCTCGGCTGCGCGCGGCCAGAGATGCGAGTTCCCTAGAGAGCCCCGCTTCGATTGGGGAGGTGGGCTCATCCGAGAGCCGCGCCGAGCGCAACCGGGCCACGATGCGCGCGCTGTTCGAGGCGAATGTTCAGCTGCGCCGCGATCTCGCAGCGCAAACGCTCAACTCCTAGGATCCTCCCGCCCGAAGGATAGGGCGATGGAGGCATCACTGGAATGAGCGAAGAACACACCGAGAAAGAGGACCAAGGCGTTCTCTATGTGGGCATCGACTTGGGGACCTCGCGGACCAGCGTGAGCTCCTCCAACGGCGTCCGTGACACCGTCGAGTCGTTCGTGGGGTATCCGAAGGATCCGGTGGCCCGCAAGCTCTTGGGCCGCGATGTGCTGTTCGGCGAGGAGGCCCGTGAGAAGCGGCTCTCCTTGCGCCTGCACCGACCCTTGGAGCACGGCGTGCTTTCGTTCAACAAGGATGGCGAGGAGGACTCGGAGAGCCTCCGTGCCGCCCAGGACCTCGTGCGCGAGATCGTCAAGCGTGCCAAGCCGCGCGCGGACGAGCTTGTCTACGCCGTGATCGGCGTGCCTGCTCAGGCCTCGATCCACAACAAGGACGCCATCCTCAAGGCGGCCCGCGAATCGGTGGACTCGGTGATGCTCTGCAGCGAGCCGTTCGCCGTGGCCTACGGCCAGAACATGCTGGATGACGCCCTGGTGATCGACATCGGCGCAGGCACCGTGGACCTCTGCCGGATGCACGGCACGATGCCCGAGGAGAGCGATCAGCTGACCATGACGACTGCTGGTGACTTCGTCGACGAGGAGCTTGGCAAGGAGATCTCCGCCAAGTTCCCGGATGCGCAGCACACCAAGCAGATGATCAAGGCGATCAAGGAGAAGCACTCCACCGTGCAAGCCGAGGCCACCGGCATCGTCGTCAAGCTGCCGGTTAACGGCAAGCCGACCGAGTTCGACATCACGGACTGCGTCAAGACGGCCTGCGCGCGCATCGTGCCTCCCATCGTCGAAGGGCTTGGGAAGCTCATCGGAACCTTCGATCCCGAGTTCCAGGAGCGTCTCAAGGGGCGCGTGGTGCTCGCGGGCGGCGGCAGCATGATCAAGGGCCTGGATCGGGCGATCGAGGCCTACATGCAGGAGCACCTGGGCTCCGGCACGGTGGTGCGCCTCGAGGAGCCGATCTACGGGGGAGCCAACGGCGCCCTGAACATCGCCCACGACATGCCCGAGGAGTACTGGACCGAGCTGCGAGGCTGATTCAGGCCTGGCCTGACCGCCCGAATGGCCCCGGAGGCAAGGATTGCCCTTAGCCGGTATGGGGTAAGTTCGCACACAGATAAGGGGATCACGGTCCTGTAACCGTGATCCCCTTAGATTATGGCCGTTATGGTTCACGGCCGGCGGGTCGGCCCTAGGCTGTGGGCATGGGAGAGAGAATCTTTGACTTCGTCGGACCGGGGACCGGAATGGGTCTCCTCTTCGGGCTGGGCCTTATGGGCTGGCTGATGGGCTGTGTGGGCGCCTTCGCGGCGGGCTGGAGACTCCGGTCCACCGTCGCGCCCAGCGGAGCCCAAAGGCCGCTCCTTGCCGAGCGTGTTCAGACCCGTACCCGCGTCCTGCCGACCTACCGCCGCCTGCTCTGAGCGACCCGCTTCGGCGGCCTGCTCTGGGCTTCATCCTCATCCGGCGCCCCCTGGCTCGACCAGGCGGGCGCCGGCTCCGTTGTGAGGCCGCTCGAAGCCGCGTGACGCGCCTTGGGGATCCGGACAGGGCCTTCCGGGTCGGTGCCCCCGGGCCCTGCTCGAGGCGCGGGGCGGCCCGTTCAGGAGACCTTCCAACGGTCTCGGCGCCCTCTCGAGTGGCCGTGCTAGAGTCCTTGCGGTGCTCCGGCCGCTCCTCGCTCTGCTCGCCCTGATCCTCGGGACGCTTGTCCTGGGGGCCTCCCCGGCGGCGGAAGGGTGGCGTCTCGCAGTCCACCCGCGCTGGGCCGGGGTGCTGGGCTGGCTCTCCGGGCTCGTCCCCGGGAGCGCCTTCGGCTGGGGTCTGGTCCTCCTCCTGGCTCTGCTGGTTGTGCTTGGTCGGGACCCGCGGCGTCCGGTCCTCGCTCGACTGGGGCGGATCCTGGTGCTTGGGCTTGCTCTCCTGCTCCTGGGGCTCCTTGGCTTCGGACTCCTGCACGGCGCCGAGCGGCACTCCGAGCGCCTGGGGCTCATGGACCCTGGGCCCGAGGCGCGAGAGGAGGCTCTGGCACGTCTGGAGCGGGCCCTGAGGGCCGAGGTGGAGTCCCTGCTCCAGCGCGGTGTCCAGCGGCAGCCGGTCCTGGAGGTTGAGCTCGCCACGGTCCTCGCAGGGGCCTTTGGCGCCCTTGAGCAGGAGTGCCCTTGGCTCGAGGGCCCCTCGGTCGCACCCGTGAGGAGCCTGCCCGAGGGATGGCTCGCCAGCCTCGGTCTGGCGGGTTTCTACAGTCCGTGGACCGGTGAGCCTCATGTGGAGCGGGGGCTGCCTCGGGTCGTGGTGCTCTCCACTGCGGCACACGAGTGGGCGCACCTCAGGGGCGAGGCTCGGGAGGACGAGGCCTCGCTCGTGGGCTGGCAGGCTCTCTCCGCGTCCGAGGATCCGAGGGCCCGGTTGTCCGGGCACTTCGTGCTCCTGAGGAGCGTGTGGTCGGCGCTCGCGCGCACGCAGCACGAGGCTGCACAGGTCGCACGCTCCCAGGCCTCGACGGAGCTGCTGCGGCTGCAGGAGGAGGTGGACGCGTACTGGATGCGTTCACGGGGCGCGCTCTCCGGCGCGGCCCGACGGACCAATGACGCGTACCTGCGCCTGGCCGGCGATCCGCGGGGCGTCGCGAGCTATGGGGGAGTGGTGGACCTCGTCCTGCGTGACGATTGGCCGCGCCGGATCCGTGGGGATGTGCGGCGCGAGCGCTAGACTCGCCCCATGAGCGCATCATTGCCCCTGGCTCTTGCCCTGCTCTCCCCGCCTCAGCACGAGGTCGCCCCCGACGCCTACGCACCGCGCGTGGAGAGCGCCAGTGAGGAGGGCTCCCAGGCACTCCAGCGCATGCGGCTGCCGGAGGACTGGACACGCAGCCTCTGGGCCCAGGAGCCTCACCTAGCGAATCCCGTCTGCCTGTTCGTGGACCACAAGGGGCGGGTCTGGGTGGCTGAGTCCTTCCGCGTGAATGCGGGGGTCACCGATATGCGGGCGCACATGGACTGGCTCGAGGACGAGCTGGCTGCGACCACCGTGGAGGATCGGGTGGCCTACATGAAGGCGAGGACCGGGGAGGGCTTCGCCGCCTACGAGTCGGAGCACGACCGGATCCGGCTGTTGGTGGACGAGGACGGGGATGGGACCTGCGACCGCGCCACCGTCTATGCGGACGGCTTCCAGGGCGCCGCCGAGGGCATTGGGGCCGGCCTCCTCGTCCGGGGCGAGGAGGTGTGGTTCACCTGCATCCCGGATCTGTGGCGGCTCAGGGATGGGGATGCGGATGGCGTCGCCGACCAGCGCGAGTCCGTCCATACGGGGTTCGGGGTCAAGATCGCCCTCCTCGGGCACGACATGCACGGCCTGCGCGTGGGGCTGGACGGGCGGCTCTACTTTTCGATCGGGGACCGGGGTCTGAATGTCCAGACGGAGGGCAAGCACTTCGTCCTGCCCGACCGCGGAGCCGTCCTGCGGTGCGAGCTTGATGGCTCAAACCTCGAGCTGGTGGCCACGGGCCTGCGCAATCCCCAGGAGCTGGCGTTCGACGAGCGCGGGGACCTCTTCACCGGGGACAACAACTCCGATGGAGGCGACCAGGCACGCTGGGTCTATGTGGTGCCCGGAGGGGACACGGGGTGGCGCCATCACTATCAGTATGTGAACTGGCCGAACGCCCGCGGCCCGTGGAACGCGGAGGGGCAGTGGAAGCCCTACCACGACGAGCAGCCCTGGTTCCTCACGCCGCCGATCGCCAATGTGGGCTCTGGCCCCTCCGGCCTGGCACGCGTCCCCGATCAGGGGTGGGGCGAGCTTGCTGGCGCGTTCATGCTGTGCGACTTCCGCGGAGGCGCCCAGTGGTCCTCGATCATGGCGGTGCGGCATGAGCCTGCCGGAGCGGGCTTCCGGCTCGTCTCCGCAGAGCCGCTCATCAAGGACCTGCTGCCCACCGACTGCGACTTCGGCCCCGATGGGACCCTCTACATCAGCGACTGGGTCAACGGCTGGGGCATGACGGGCAAGGGCCGCGTCTTCCAGGTCGCTCCCCCGGGGCACTCCGAGGCCGACGGGGTGGCCGAGGTCGAGAGCCTGCTCGCCGAGGGCATGCGCGGACGCTCGGGTCGGGAGCTGCAGGGTCTGCTCATGCAGCCCTCGTTCGATGTGCGCCTCGAGGCACAGCTCGAGCTGGTGGCGCGCGCGGTGGCGGCTCCGGCAGGCAGTGAGGTCCTGCGCGAGTGCGTCGGGCTGCTGCTGGAGGTCGCGCGTGAGGCCAGGGATCATCCCCTGGCTCGACTCCACGGGATTTGGGGGGCGCAGGCCGTCGCACGCCAGAGGCCGCTCCTGTCCGGGATCGGCGGCACGCTGATCCCGCTGCTGGAGGACCCCGATCCTGAGGTTCGGGTGCAGACCCTGCGCGCGCTGGGGGAGCTCGGCGAGCCGGCCGCCGCTGCGTTCGTTGAGCGCGCGCTGCTCGCCGACGGCCGCAGGGAGCGCGCCGCGGCCCTGCGCTCCTTGGCCACCGCGCCATCCCCCAGGCTGTCGTCCGTGGCCCTGCAGCGCGTGCTCGAGGTGATCGAGCAGGACGCCGCGGAGGATCCGTGGCTGCGGAGCGAGGCCATTCACGCCCTCGAGGCTGCGACCCAGGCGGAGCTCGTCGAACTGCTCACGGACACGCGTCCGGCGGTGCGCCGCTGCGCCGTCGTGGCGCTCCGACGCCGGGCGGACCCCGAGCTCGCGCGGGCCCTCGCAGATGCGACCCCTGAGGTCGCAGCCGAGGCCGCCCGTGCAATCCATGAGGTGCCGATCCCCGCGGCCGCGCCAGCCCTCGCGGCCTGGCTGGGCGCTGGCGGAGCCAAGGCCTACGACCACCGCCGGGCCATGGCGGCTGCGCGCGAGCTTCACCGCGACGAGGACGCGCTGGCCATTGCGGGGTTCCTCCAGGAGGAGGGGCGTGGAGCGCGCCTCGTGGAGGAGGGCCTGCGCTTCCTCGCGGAGTGGCAGGACCCCTCTCCCGTGGATCCCGTGATCGGCTCCTGGCGACCGGTCGTCGGTCAGCCGCTGCCTGCGGAGGTTGAGCCGGCAGCGCTGCTGTCCGCGGCGCGCCGCTCGGGTCGGGGCGCCCTGGGCCACTGGCTGCGCCTCGAGGAGCAGGCGGCGAGCGAGGTCACGGCTGGCCTGCGGGCGGAGCTTGCGCGTGATGGGGCCGTCCATGAAGAGGTGCGGGCGGACGCCCTGCGTGGCCTTGTGAGGCGCGGGGAACCGGCCGTTGTGGACCTGGCGGAGGCTCTGCTCGCCGACGGAGCCGGCGCGGTCGCCGCTGCGGCCCTCGAGGTCCTCGCCCGCACGGATCCCGAGCGTGCGGTGGCCGCTCTTTCCCTGCGTGCCGCAGAGGGGGATGCAGGGGCTCGTCAGGCGGCTGTGCGTGCCCTGGCGACGGTGAAGACCCACGGGGCCGATGCGCAGCTGGCCCGCCTCCTGCGTGCCGAGGCCGGGAGCGAGGCCACCTCCGCCGTGGCCCTCGAGCTGCTCGAGGCCCTCGAGGGTCGCGGGGGCGCCGAGGTCCAGGCTGCTCTCGAGTCCTGGGGCGCACGGGCCTCAGGGGACCCCCTTGGGGCCCGGGCCGCCGCCGTGCGGGCCGGGGGATCCCCCGAGGAGGGGCGCCGGATCTTCCTGGAGAAGGCGGAAGTCTCCTGCCTGCGGTGCCACCAGGTTGAGGAGCAGGGCGTGAGTGAGGTGGGCCCCCGCTTGGACGGCGTCGCCTCCCGGCTCTCCCAGAGCGAGCTGCTGCAGTCCATCCTTGAGCCCAACGCGGCACTGGCCGAGGGGTACCAGTCCTGGATCTTCGCCTTGACCGACGGGACGGTCCTTGTGGGCCGGCTCCTGGAGGACGATGAGGACGGCGTGGTGGTGCTCGACGCGGAGGGTGAGCGCCACGAGCTAGCCGCTGACGAGGTCGAGGCGCGTCGCAAGGATGTCTCAGCCATGCCGGCCGACCTGGCGGAAAAGCTTTCCGACCGCGAGCTCCGGGACCTCGCCGCTTTCCTCGAAAGCCTGAGGAAATCCTGACGATCTGGTTTCAAGACCGCCTCGCGGGCGGGTCGATGCGGGGAGAGTCAGCCGGCCCCCCCGGCTCCCCTCGATGACTCCTGAACCCTCGTTCTCGTTCGCGTCCGGCGGCGGCACCCTGTTCTCCCAGGCAGAGGTGCGGTCTCTGATGGAGGTCGAGTATCAGCGGGCTCGCCGCTATGGCTTCCCTGTGTGCTGCATGGCCCTGCGGCCCGATCGCATCGAGGAGATCGCCCTGTTCCACGGGCAGGAGTCCCGCGCCGCCGTCCTGCAGGCCGTTGTGGACATCGTCCGGAGGACCATTCGCGCGGGTGACCTGCTCGGGTACGCAGAGCAGGACCGCCTCGTGCTCCTCCTGCCGCACCTCCCTCAGGCCTCGGTTCGCTTCCTCTGCGAGCGGATCCTCAAGGCCGCTCGCACGCTCGAGTTCGAGACGGGGACCTCGACCCATCGCACGACCCTGAGCATCGGCGTGTCCCACGGGGACCACCCCCAGGCTGCCCAGCTCGCGGTCATGGAGCGCGTGGCCATGGCCGGGCTCGAGGTCGCGGAGTCTGGCGGCGGAGATCGCTGGATCGAGAGCGAGCTCTATGACCTGGAGGCACGGCGCGTCGCTGCGCCGGAGCCGGCGCCCGCCCTGCCCGCGAGCACAGCGGGGGCGGCCGTCATGCCGGACTACCGCGAGCGCCTCGTGGGACTCGTCGAGGGGGGAGAGGACCTGGAGCGAGCCACGCAGATCCTGGCCGACGAGATCGTCGCGCGGGCCATGGAGGCCGTGCGCCCGGTCGGCGGCGAGACCGATGTGGAGCGTGAGCTGAACCTGCTCAAGCGCCGGATTGCCAAGCTCACTCAGACCCTTGGGGTCACCGAGCGGGAGCTCGAGGAGCTGCGACTCTTTCGGAGTGCTGTCGAGAGCCGCGGGGAGGTCGAACTCCCGCGCAGCGAGCGCTCGTCTGGAACCCAGGACGACCTCCGCAAGGCCCTCATGCGCACCATCTTCGAGGCCAACCAGGACCTGCGGAAGCGACTGGGCGAGACGCCGGATCAGGGCGCTGCCTGAGGACCCGGGGAGCGTGGGGACGCGTCCGGGATGCGTCCTGGTGCCCCTCAGCGCACTCGGAGGGGGGGGTGCGCGCCAGCCCGAGGCTTGAAGCGATTGGCGGGTGGCGATCTGACGCGGGATCGGCAGAATGTAGAGGGACTCATCCCACTCCTTCTTCCTTTTTCGATCACGCCCATGCGCAACGCCACCCTCGCTGCCCTGCTCCCCGCCGCCCTGCTGATGGGCGCCGCGGCGGCCCAGAACGGCAACAACTCCTGTGGTTCGGCCACCCCGATCAATGGCCTTGGAACCTTCCTCTTCGACAACAACGGTGCGACGATCGACGGCCCCGCGGACTGCGGTGGCCAGCCGGTGCGCCGGGACATCTGGTACCTCTGGACCGCGCCCGCCACGGACGGCTATGAGGTGACCACCTGTGGGGGGACCACCCTCGAGACCCGCATCGCGATCTACGACGGCTTCGACTGCGTGAACTACCCGCAGATCGGCTGCGCGGCCAGCACCTGTCAGGGCCAGACCTCCGTGGCCTTCAACGCGGTGGGCGGCCAGCAGTACCTCATCCGCCTCGGCAGCCGCACGGTCGGCTCCTCGGGCTCCGGCACCTTCGACATCCTCACGAACTTCTGCGTGACCAACCCGCAGGATCAGTTCGACCCCAACGGCGACTGCTCCTCTGCGGCCACCCTCACCGACGGCAGCTACACCGGGCTGTTCGTCTCCAAGGACGAGCCGGACTACTACCAGTTCGAGGTGCCTGCGGGTGGCGCGCTCCAGATGGACTGGTTCTTCGCGCACAGCGCGGGGGACATCGATGTGTTCGTCTACGACGACTGCGGCAACAATGTCGTCGCCGAGAGCCTCTCCGGCAGCAACGACGAGACGATCTTCTGGACCAACCCGGATCCCTGCGACAAGCTGATCTCGGTGCGGACGGAGATCTGGACCGGCTCCAACCTGCCGTGCAACACCTACGACATGGTGGTCTCGGGGATCGGCTCCACCGGGAACCCGTGCTCCGGCGGGGGCGGCAGCGTGGCCTACGGCTGTGACCCGGCCAACCCGAACTCGACGGGTCTCGACGCCAAGATCGCGGCTTCCGGGTCCCTGTCCGCCGCGGACGCCTTCCCGGTGCACCTCGATGTGACCCAGGGACCGGCCTCCCAGTTCGCGTACTTCGTGACCAGCGCCACCCTGAACGATCCCGGCATCAATGTCGCCTCGGGGCGCCTCTGCGTGGGTGCACCCCTGGCGCGCTTCAGCCCCGGGACCGCGACGGCTTCGTCGAACCCCCAGCTCAACAGCCTGGGCCAGTTTGACTCCGCTGGCGTGCTGCAGAGCCTGTCCGGAAACTCCTCGACCGGCGCCGGCTTCGATGTGCCTCAGATCATTCCGGACCCGATCAACGGCACCATCGCTCCCGGCTCCACCTGGGTGTTCCAGCTCTGGTACCGCGACGGCCCGACCTCGAACTTCTCGACGGCCGCCGTGGTGACCTTCGGCTGACCTCGGACGGAGCTCCGCGCCTCGGGCACGGAGCACGGGAGCCCCCCGGCTGCTGCGGCGGTCGGGGGGCTCCTGCATCTGGAGCAGCCGACCACGCGTCGCGGGTCCTGCACTCTCTAGAATCCGGACATGCTGGCGCTCCTGACGGCTCTCGCGCTGCCCGCCTGCCTCCAGGAGGGCCAGGGCTCCCAGCTGGTTCTCCCCGGCCAGGAGCCGCTCGCGCCGGCGCTGCGGGAGGAGCTGCAGCGCTTCGACCCGCGCTCCGACGGGTGGAGCACGGAGGTCTTCGCCTCGGAGCTCGGGGCGCGCTGGAAGGCCCTCGTCGGGGGTGTCCTGGAGGGCAACCTTGCGGGGCTCGACCCGTGGCTGGGGGAGGTGCGCCTCGGGCTCGAGCCCGAGCTGCTTGAGCAGGGGCAGGGGACCTGGGAGTGGCAGCGGCTGCGCGCCGGGGCCTCGCCTCTTGCAGCTCCGTCGGTGGCGGTGGGCCTTGGGGGCCTCCTCGCCGGGCTGGGTCCGGATGCCGGGTTCAAGATCAAGGTCGTGGCCCTGGCTCCCGAGGGCGAGGAGCTCAGGGCCACCGTCCGCGTGGAGGTCCGCGGAGCCGGGAGGGCACAGCAGGTCGTGCTGGAGGTGGAGGCAGTCCATCCAGCCGCGCTGGAGGCTGGCGCAGGGCTCTCCGCGCCCACTGAGGTCACCCTTCTCTCCTGGAGTCGCGTGGCGCGCCTGCAGAGGGAGCAGGGATTTGAGGAGGTCGAGCTGGCGACCTGGCTGGATCCAGCGAGTGCCGCGCTGCTGCGTCCCTCCACGGCCACTCTGCGTAGGGACCTCGACACCCGGCTCGGGGTGGGCCTGCTGGGGCACCACGGTGTGAGCGCCGCGGACCTGGACCTTGACGGCCGCGTGGAGGTCTTCGTCCCCGGACCCGGTGGCGTACCGAACCTCCTGCTTGTCCCGGATGGTCAGGGTCGGCTCGTCGATCGTGCGCCTCGCCTCGGCCTGGATCTCCTCGACAGCACGGCCTGTGGACTGTTCGTCGACCTCGATGGCGACGGGCTGCAAGAGGCGATCCTCGCCGTTGGATCCAGGGTCCTGGTGATGACGGGGCGTCCATTCACGCTTGCGCAGGAGCTTCCCTGTGACGCGGTGACCAGCCTGGCCGCGGGCGACGCGGACGGCGACGGCGACCTCGATCTCTTCGTCTGCGGTTATGTCTCGCCCTACAACGGCTCCGGGGCACCAATGCCCTATCACGATGCTCAGAACGGAGCGGCGAATCACCTTCTCCGGAATGAGGGCGGCCTGCGCTTCCGCGATGTGACCGCGGAGGTCGGGCTGGATGCCGACAACGCCCGCTTCACCTTCGCCGCGACCTGGCTGGATGCCGACGCGGATGGGGACCAGGACCTCTATGTGGTGAACGACTTCGGGAGCAACCAGCTCTGGATCTCTGAGGGCGGGCGCTTCGTCGAGCGAGCCGAGGCGCTTGGGGTGCGCGATGTGGCTGCCGGGATGGGGGCCAGCCTCGGGGATGTGAACGAGGACGGCCTCGAGGATCTGTTCGTGTCGAACATGTTCAGCTCGGCGGGTGGCCGCATCACCACCCAGCCTGGGTTCCTCGGCGGGGAGGGCGGCGTCCTGCGTCAGGCCATGGCCCGGCACGCTCGTGGGAACAGCCTGTTCCTGCGCCGCTCGGAGGGGGGCTTCCGAGAGTTGGCCGGCGCGGGCGGTGCGGCCATGGGGCGCTGGGCCTGGGGAGGACGGCTCGTGGATCTGGATCTCGATGGGGTCCTGGACATCACCTGCCCCGCGGGTTTCGTGACGGGGGAGCGGCTCGACGACTTGTGAAGCTACTTCTGGCGGCAGGTCGTGTCGCAGACTCCAAGGTCGGTGGATCCCGAGGCGGACCCCTATCTGCTCGGCTGGGCCGCGGTCTCGCGGCACCTGAGGAGGGGGCTGTCTTGGTCGGGTCACGAGCGCGACACGGCGTACCAGGGCCTCGGTGGAGGTCAGTTCCTCGATGTCTCGTGGGTGAGTGGCCTCGACCTCGAGGATGACGGCCGCTCCGTGCTGCCACTGGACCTGGACTATGACGGGGACCTGGATCTGCTGCGAAGCGGTCGAGGGGAGCCTCGGCTGCGCATCTTGGAGAACCGCCTAGGGGAGGCCGAGCGCAGGCCCTTTGTGGCCCTGCGCCTGCTGGGTCCCCCCGAGGCGCGCGACGGGATTGGCGCGCGGATCGAGGTGCGGGACGGGGTCGGGCTGCAGGTGCGGACTCGGCGGGCCGGGGACGGGTTCCTTGGCCAGACGGGGCCCTGGGAGCACCTGGCTGCGCGAGGGGATGCGCCGCTGCGCGTGACTGTCACTTGGCCTGACGGGGAGCGCGAGGATTTCGAGGGCGTCATGCCCAATGGATGGTTCACCCTCGCAAGGGGCCGGGGGAGCGCCGTGCGCTGGACCCCCCCGAGTGCGCCCTCTCGCGAGGGCGAGTCCTCGCCGGCCGCGTCGGGTGGCATGGGAGGGCGCGTGGTTCTCCGCAGTCCGCTCCCCCTCCCGGCGCTGAGGGGCGTCGAGGGCACCGGGATCGCCAGGGCCCTGGCTCCGGCCCGTGCGGCGGGACCCACGGTGCTCGCGCTCTTCAGTGCGGACTGCGGCACCTGCGTTGCGGAGCTTCCTGCCCTGGCCCGAGCCGCGGAAGAGTGGCGGCGGGACGGCGTGCGGGTTCTCGCGCTCCATGCGGATCCGGAGACCGAGGCGCTTCGCGGCCAGGGGTTGCTCCTCAAGGCCGGGTGGGGCGGTGGCTACCTTCGGGCTGAGGAGCAGACCCTTCGCATCCTCGAGGCGGTGGAGGGCCTGCTCTCCGACTCGGATGCTCCCTTGGCGCTTCCGTCGCTGTTCGTCCTCGATCCGCGGGGTCGGCTCGTGGTGCTTCACCGTGGTGCGCCCGACCTCGAGCAGGTGACGCGGGACCTCGGCTTTGCCAACGATGTGGAGCCTGCCGTGCGGAGGAGGCTCGCCGGGCTCGCGGGTGGCCGCTGGTTCGAGCCTGCCGAGGAGCTCGGCGCGGAGGGGCTAGTCGAGCTCCTCCACCGGCGCGGTCTGGCGGAGCCCGCCGAGGAGCTTGCGCGGCGGGCCCTGGCCGAGAGCGGACGGTGGGATCCGCGGGTCCTGCTCCCCGTCATCCGGACCCGATGGGCGCAGGGGGATCGGGCTGCGGCACGCAGCCTGTGCGCCCGTCTCCTGGCGGAGAGCCCTGCTGATGTGGAGGCCCTCCGGCTGAGCGCCAGCATGGCGACCGTGGAGGGGGATTGGCTTGGCGCCGTGGCCGCCTGGCGGGCCTTGGAGCGCCTCCAGCCCGAGAGTGCAGAGGTCCTCCTGGGCCTCACCTTCGCCCTGGTGCAGGCCGGCGAGCAGGCCTCCGCGGGGGCCGCACGCGCACGGCTGGAGGCACTCTCTCCTGAGGCGGCGCAGCAGCTGGATCAGATGCTGCGCGCATTCGAGCGCAAGGCGGCGGACTTGGATCCGGACGAGGGGAGATGACCTCCATCCAGCCTGTCGAGGCGCGGGTGTCCGGGGGCCACGGAGCCCACCTGGACCCGGCCCTGCGCGAGCAGCTCCGGGATTGGCGGGCGTCCGTGCGCGCCGGGATGGCCGCCCTGCAGTCTGCGCGTGCTCCGTGCCTCGTGGTCGTGGGGCCGAACAACGCCGGCAAGACGAGCCTGGTGCGGCTGCTGGGGGCCCGTGAAGCCGAACCAAGCGCGCTTGGAGGTGCCACCACTCGAGTGGTCATCCACGGCGCTGCGGGGGACCCCCGAGCCTGGCTCGAGGGCAGCGAGTCGGGTGGTGCGGTCGAGCAGGACCATGGCTGGCTGCTTGCCGATACGCCCGACTTCGACGGCCACTGCGAGGATCATCACCTGCGCGCGGCGCATGCCGTGCGCGCTGCGGACCTCGTGGCGCTGGTCGTCACCCCGCTCGTCTATGCGAACGCCCGCGTGCACGAGTTCATCGGCTTGGAGGTCATCGACCGCGGAGTGCCGTGGCTGCTCGTGGTGCGCGGCGGTGACGACCTCGAGGCACGGCGGATCTCCACGGCGCTCGGGGCTCAGCTGGGCTCGGGGCCCGTGGCGACCTACTCGTGGGAGGGCGCCGCGCCCCTGCGAGTGGATCCCGGTCCCATGCGAACCAGCCTTCATGAGGACCTCGCCACGCGAGCGGTGGACCTGGCGGGCTTGCGCCAAGGGCGTGCGGCGCTGCGCAGGCACACGCTCCGTGAGGGAGAGGCGCTGCTCAGGCGCATCGGTCAGCGCCGCGAGCGGCTGCAGGCCCTGCTGGACCGCGCGCGCGCGGACCTGCGTGAGGTGGGCCACGGCGTCGCGATGCAGGCGCTTCCGTTGGAGGAGGCGGTCCTCGCCCTGCGCGAGCTCCTCGATCCGCGTGTCCATCCGCTCCGCCGCGCCCTTCGCTCGGGCACGGCGCGTCTGGGACGCTTCCTGCGGAAGAGCCCCGAGGCGGTGGGTCTCGACCTGCACGGAGCCGAGCGGCGTGCCCTCGAGGTCCATCTGCCCGGTCTCCTGCGGCGTCTCGAGGGCCACCTGCGCGAGGCCCTCGCTGCGGGGGTCGGCCCCGCGTGCAGCGAGCCGCTCGAGCAGTGGCTGCGCCCGGTCCGTCGTGGGGAGGCCCTCGACGCGGGGCGCACGCCCACTCCTGCGCCAGCCTCTGACCGTGCGGCCTTCCGAGAGGAGCTGCGCGTCCTGCTGGAGGGTGCCCTGAGCGAGCGCGGTGGAGAGGCCGCCCTGCAGCTCCAGATGGACCTCGTGCTGACCACGCCGATGGCCTTGGGTTCGCTGATCGCCCTGAAGACCGGCGGCTTGGGTTCGGACCTCGTGGTGGGGGGGCTCGGCATCCTCAGCTCGGCCTGGCTGGAGCGCTTGGCCTCCCACCTTGGCGCCTCCGTGGCGGAGGAGGCACGGACGCGCTGGGCGCGCCGGGCGGCAGCCCGGCTCGAGGAGCACCTTGAGGCGAGCCTCTGGAGCCGGTGTGAGGAGGCCCTGCGGGGCGAGCTTCTGGGCTTGAGCCGCGCAGAGGAGAGCGTGGCCCTCGCGCTGCGCTCCCTCGGTGAGGAGGTGGACCCATGAGCGGGGTGACCGAGTGGCGCCTGAATCTGGCCCAGGGGCTGCAGGCCCGGCGCAGAGCCCTCGAGGCCCTGGAGCCGGTGCTTGGGGAGGGGGATGCTGCAGAGGCACGTTCGCTTCTCGAGGACCTGGAGCGCGCAGCACAGCGTGCACGGCCCGCCGGAGTCGTGGCCCTCGTGGGGCCCAGTGGCGCGGGGAAGTCCTCTCTCTTCAATGCCCTCTTGGGCGAGCAAGCGTCAGAGGTCAGCGCGGTGCGCCCCACCACCCGGGGACTGATCGCGGCCGAGGCCGAGCCGGGCCTTGCGGAGGAGCTGCTCGGTCACGCGCTTTGCTCCAGGGGCGAGGTGCGACGCGTGCGCTCCCTCGGCTCCTTCGAGGCGCCGGTCGTGCTCGTGGATGGACCCGACCACAACAGTCACGCGCAGGAGCATCGGCAGCTCTCCTGTGAGCTTGTGGAGCGTGCGGACCTCGTTCTGGTCGTGACGCATCCGCAGGGGATCGTGGAGCTCGCGGGCCTCCGGTTCTTGGCACGCTTCCTGGGCCGTCGGCGGGTGGTGGGCATCCTCGGGCATGTGGAGGCACACTCCCTCGAGGATCGGGAGGCTCTCCTCGAGCAGCTCCACGGCGTTCTGGCGGAGGCGCTGGGCCAGGCCCCTGCGGCGGTCCTGCCCGTGGATGGCAGGCGAACGCCCGGCGCCGAAGCGGCCGAAGGCGTCGGGGCCCCGCCAGGGAGGGACTCGGGTGACGCAGCGGTGGAGTGGGGCACTCTGCGTGCGGTGCTCGGTCGGGAGCTGCGGGCCGGGGCGCTCGGGCGCCTGCTGCAGGCGAACGCGGAGGGTGCGGAGGACCGGCTCTCGCGCCTGGCCCAGCGCGCGGCCGCGCGGCTCGCTTCGCGTGAGCAGGAGGAGACCGCGGCGCTCGACGGCGCCCTGGCTCGCTGGAGCGAGGGGCTCGCGCTCCGCGTGCAGGCCTCGGTCGAGGCGTCTGCGGGCGGCTGGAGAACCGTCTCTCGACAGGGCCTCGCCGAGGGTCTTCGGGGCCTCGGCGGTGCACTGCTGCGCCGCAGCTGGGGGCAGCTGGGGGCGCTTGCCACGGGCGGGCTGCTCCTGCGCCGGAGCCCCCTCGTGGGGGCCGGCGCACTGGCCGCGGGGGTGCTGGCGTCCAGGCGCCAGGGACCGGAACCCATGACCCCCGGCCTGCTCTCCGAACCCGAGCTCATCGAGGTCGCGCGGCTCGGAGCCGCGGCTGGCGAGGAGGCGCTTGAGGCTTGGGTGGGCCGGAGCCGAGGCGCGCTGTCCGCGGCGCAGGCCTCCTGGGAGGCGACCCAGCAGGCGGGAGGGTCCCGAGTGGGTCTCTTCATTGCTCGCATGCTCCTCGAGCTTCCCCTCGCGCTCCTGGCGCTCAGGGCCGTGGCGCTTGCGCTGCTCGGCATGGTCACGGGCCCAGGCTTCGGGGTGGACGGGCTCGTGGACACCCTCTTGGTGGGGGTGGCCGGTGCGGCCGGATGGCGGCTGGCCATGGGGGCCTGGAGCGATCGAGGCGCCCGGGGCGCTCAGGAGCGCCTGCTGGCGGAGGTGGCACGGGCGACCGAGGAGGAGGCAAGGCAGGTCCGGGGCCTGCGAGCAGCCTCTGGGGCGGAGCAGCGGGCGGCTCTCCTGAGTCTCGCCGGCGGGGCCTGAGGGCCGAGGCCGAGAGGGAAGCCGGATTCACCGAGGGGGCCGGGACACACCAAGCCTCTTGCATGCCCTCCGGAGACCTGCAAGATCCTCTGCCCGACCCGCCGATAGGGTCCCTGTGATGTTGGATCGCCTCCGTAGCTGGGCGCGCCGCCTCCGCGGGCAGCGCCGGAAGACCCTCGAGGAGTGGGCCGACGGCCACGCCGAGGTGGTCCGCCAGGAGGTCGAGCGCATCCTCCCGCACCTCCCAGAGGAGGGCCTGCTCGTGGATGTGGGCGCCAACATCGGACTCTTCACCCAGGCGGTCCTGGAGCGACGGCCCGGCCTGCGGGCGGTCCTGTTCGAGCCCGTGGCGAAGTACCACGCGCTGTGCGAACAGCGCTTCGCCAGCGACCCCCGCGTCGAGGTCCATCAACTCGCGCTGTCCGACGCCATCGAGGAGCGGACCATCTTCAAGACGGCTCACAACTACGGAGGCAACTCCGTGGTGACGGAGCTGATCTTCGATGAGCGGGACAACGCGCGGATCTTCCCGGAGACGGAGATCGAGGAGGAGCGGATCCGCTGCACCACCTGGGACGCGTTCGCGCGCGAGCACGGCATCGAGGAGGTCGCGTTCGTGAAGACGGACACCGAGGGCTTCGACTACGCGGTCCTGAAGGGCCTGGTGCCCTTCCTGGAGCGAACCGGGCAGCGGCCGCCGATCCTCAGTGAGCTGCTCAACCGTGAGTTCCACACCCGCTGGGCGGAGCAGGACGCCGTGGTGCGGCGCCTGTTCGAGATCGGCTATCAGGAGCAGGATCTCTCCTCGATGGAGTGGATCGCGGACATCCTGTTCCTGCCTGAGGCCGCGGACCCCGCATGAGCCCTGGCCCCCTGCGCCGCGCGCTTGGGAGTCGCTTCCTGCGTGACTCCACCGTGCTGCAGCTGGGCAGCCTGTCGATCTCAGGGTTTGGATTCCTAGGTACCCTCGCCCTCACCCATGTCCTCGGCGCGGTCCGGCAGGGGGAGTTCTACCTGGCCGTCGCCGCGTACTCCCTGCTCTGGTTCTGTCTGAACCTTGGCCTCGTGCCGGTGACCATCTCGCAGGTGGCCCGGAGCCTCGGGGAGGGGCGCCGTGAGGATGCCGGCCGCTGGCTGGGCTACCTCGCCAAGGTGGGAGCGCCCCTTGCGCTGCTCACTCTCCTGGCCGGCCTCCTTGCCGCACCCGCCCTGCTGTCCCTCTGGGTCCGCTCCGACGCAGCGAATGTGGAGCTCATCGGGCGCTGCGTGGGGATCCTGAGCTGCGCGCCCCTCCTCGAGCTGCCCCGCGTGGTGGCCTTGGCCGGCCTCGAAGGCAGTCGGCGCATGGCCGCCGTTGCGCGCATCGAGAACGGCCAGGAGCTCCTGCGCGTGGTCCTCGTCGTCTCGGGGGCTCTGTGGACTGGGGATGCCCTGGGCCCCTGTGTCGGCACGGTCGCGGCGAGCCTGCTTGGGTCATTGCTGGCGCTCGATGTGTGGGCACGGGAGCGCGCGTCGGGGCAGCTTGCGCTGCCGCCCGCGATGGAGATCCTGCGCCTGGGGTGGCAGGCTCCCTGGGGTCTGGGGCTCCGGCTCGGCGTCAAGGTCGGGATCATTCGGAACATCGACGCGCTTGGTGTCCAGATCCTGCCGGCGTTGATCCTGGGGCGCTTCGCCAGCCCGCGGTGGGTGGCCTACCTGCGCATCGCGCTGCGGCTCGTGGACGTGGGGCGCCTGTTCATGAAGGGCATCAGTCGGACCGCGCTCCCCGTGCTCAGCCAGCTTGCGAGCGTGCGGGACCTACGCGGTCTTCGACGGGTCTACTGGAGGGCCACGGTCGGCTCAGGGCTCCTGATCGGCGTGGGGCTCCTCGCGACCGCAGTTATGCTGCGACCGGCCCTGCGCTCGTTCCTCCCCCAGGACTATCTGCACCCGGTGTGGGTGTCCTTCCTCATCCTGCTCCCGGGCACGGCCGTGGTGGGGTTCTCGGTCGCGAACGACACCTTCTACCTGGTCACCGGTCAGCTCCGCATGGCCATCTGGATCAGCGCGGCCGGTCTGCTCATCAACACCGCCGTTTTGGTGCTGGCCTGCTGGAGGTGGCCGGACTACGGGGCTGCAGCTGGACTCTCGTTCACCTTCCTGTGGAGCCTGGTGCATGTGTCCTATGCCG
>JADHNZ010000066.1 GCA_016779225.1 Planctomycetota bacterium | reverse complement strand
CCCCGGTCCGCCAACTGGTTCGAGATCTCCCTCGCCCAGTGGTCCCTCCACCGCACGATCCGCGGGGGCGAGCTCGACAACCTGGACTTCGCCAAGATCACGCGCGAGCGCTTCGGCCTTGCCGGGATCGAGTATGTGAACCAGTTCTTCCGCGACAAGGTGGGGGACTTCCGCTATCTGGGCGAGATGAAGCGGCGCGCCGCGGACCACGGGGTCCAGAGCCTGCTGATCATGGTGGACGGCGAGGGCCAGCTGGCCCACGAGGACGACGGCCAGCGGCGCAAGGCCATCGAGAACCACTTCAAGTGGCTCGCCGCCGCCGCATTCCTGGGATGCCACTCGATCCGCGTGAATGCGGCCGGCGGGGGCGACCCCGCGGAGGCCCAGCGTCGCGCTGCGGACAGCCTGGTGCGCCTCGCCGAGGTCGCCACGCCCTACGGTCTGAATGTGATCGTGGAGAACCACGGCGGCACCTCCTCCAACGGGGAGTGGCTCGCCGGCGTCATGAAGAAGGCCGGGCACGACCGCGTCGGGACCCTGCCGGACTTCGGGAACTTCCATGTGGGCGGCGGTCAGTGGTACGACCGCTACAAGGGCGTCGAGGAGCTGATGCCCTTTGCCAAGGCGGTCAGCGCCAAGAGCCACGACTTCGACGAGGCCGGCAACGAGAAGAACACGGACTATGTGCGCGTCATGCGCACCGTGAAGGCGGCCGGCTACCGCGGGTTCGTCGGCATCGAGTACGAGGGGGGCGGCCTCTCCGAGGTGGAGGGCATCCTCGCCACCCGCCGCCTGCTCGAGCGCGTGCGCGACGAGCTGGCCGACTGAGTCCAGGCCCGAGGGGCGGCGAGCCCTGCGCCTGACCGGAGACACCCGCACCCCTCCTCGGGGTGCGGGTGTCTGCATGGATCCCGGGACCCTGCGCCCTGGAGCTCAGCGCCTCCTCCTGGGGCGGCGGGGCGCGCCCTCGGGCTGCCTCCCGTAAGGGGCGAGTAGGGATTCCCGAATCTGCCGGGCCACCGCCACGGATTCTGGGCCGCGCCCGTAGAGCCCCGAGGCCGGGCGCTATTCTCGTCGGCTCACCGGGGCCCGCGTCCCCGAACCTCCCAAGCCACCCAACCCCTGACAGCTCCCATGCGCGCAGCCCTTGCCGCCCTCTCCCTCTCGCTCCTGAGCGCGACCGCGCTCGCCGCCCCGACCTCGGAGGGCCCCTGGGTGGCCGACTTCGACGAGGGGGTCAAGCTCGCCAAGGAACAGGGCAAGGACCTGTTCGTCGACTTCACCGGGTCCGACTGGTGCGGCTGGTGCATCCGCCTCGACAAGGAGGTCTTCGCGCACGACGCGTGGATCGAGGCCGCCACCAAGGACTATGTCCTCGTGAAGCTCGACTACCCGCGCTCCGAGGAGGCCAAGGCCAAGGTCCCCAACCCCGAGCGCAACCAGGAGCTCGTCGGCACCTACGGGATCCAGGGCTACCCGACGATCCTGATGATGACGGTCGACGGCGAGGTCTACGGCCGCACCGGCTACCAGCAGGGCGGGCCCGAGGCCTATGTGAAGCACATGGCCGAGCTCCGCACGAAGGGCATGGCCGACCTCGAGGCGGTCGCCAAGCTGCTCGGCGCCCTCGACGCGGCGGAGCCGGGTGAGGCCTGGGTCGCCGCGTGGAAGGCCATCGCCGCTCACATCGCGAGCGCCGGCGCCGACAGCGCTGGTGCCAAGGGCTGCCTCGAGGCGGTCCGCTCCGTGCTCTCCATGGAGATGGACTGGGCCAAGGCCCTCCTGCCTCAGGCGATCGAGACCCTGAGCGAGGCCGGCGCCGTGGACCTGGCCCTCGTCCAGAAGGCCAAGGAGGTCGACCCCAAGAATGCGACCGGACTCTTCGAGAACGCCCTCAACGGCCTGCCCCAGAGCATCGACAGCAAGGACATCGCCGCGGGCGTCGAGCTGGTCAAGGCCTACGCAGAGCTGAACAACTTCAACGACTCGGAGAAGGCCTTCTGGATCCTGCTCCACGGCGCCTTCTGGTCCAAGCAGGTCCTCAAGGACGAAGAGGGTGCCAAGGCCTATGCCAAGCAGGCCCTGGCCCTTGACGCCGGCCGTGAGAACATGCGCTCGTTCCTCGAGGACCTCCTCGGGAACTGAGCCTTCCGCGCGGCCTCGATTCCCCGAGCGCGTGCGAGCCTGGCTCCCTCCGACCGCCGCCGTGGCCCTGCTGGCCGCGGCGGCGGTCTTCATGTCCGGAGGTGACCCAGCAGCGCCTGGGGCCGTGGGCCGGACGCCGCGCCCGGCCGCCTCACCGGAGGCACCGCCCGCGGTCTTCGCCGAGCTGGACGGCGTGGCCTCGGAGGCTGGCGTCGAGACCCTCGTCCAGCTCCCCGTCCGTGAGGCGCGGTCGCCAGTCGCGAGCGAGGCCGGGATCACGCAGGAGCCTGTGGCTGCGGCGGCTCCCGACCTGCACGGCTTCGTGCGGGATGCGAGCGGTCGCCCCGTCGCGGGGCTGGCCGTGCAGCTGCTCCGAGACGAGGAGTTCTTCCTGGAGCGGCCCGAGCCGTTCCAGGACTTCGGGCCTGGAGGCTCGTCGGCTCCGCTGCCTCCCATGGCGGCGCGAACCGATGCGAGCGGCGCATTCGCCTTCGAGGGCGTGAGTCCCGCCGCCGGACAGCGTCTCGCCACGGGCGTGGGCTGGTTCACGCAGCCTCTCGTGGTCGAGGTGGACCCCGCCCTGCCCGAGCAGAGCATCGTCCTCCCCGGCCGCTCCGAGCTCGCCGGGATCTTGGAGCTCGAGCTGCGCGACGAGCAGGGGGATCCCCTCGAGATTGCCCGCGTGGAGACCCACCTCCTCGCACTCGCGGCTCCCCACTCGCTGACCTGGTCCAGGCACGATCCAGCGGGGGTGTACTCCGCGGGCTGGCGCACCACCCTCACGGGGCTGGCTCCTGGGCGCTGGGAGCTGTGGGTCTTCGCCGAGGGAGGCGGGGTGGCCCGCGTCGAAGCGCAGGTGAAGCCCCACGAGCGGGTGCTCGTCCCGGTGCAGCTCCCTCGGCGCTCGGTCTTTCCCAAGGCGACGCTGGCGCTCGAGGCTGGCGGGGAGGAGGTCCCCGAGGGGGACCCCGACAGCGGATTCGGCACCTTCGAGATCAAGGGGCAGCAGCTGCGCGGCCTCGGTCAGGGTGGCTACGACCGCAACTTCCGGCACACCTTCCGCTTCGCGCCGGGCGGCATCCGCGGCGCCCTGCTCGAGCTCGAGCTCTCCGCCGCGGGTTGGGCGGACAACGACGGCGTGAGCCTCGAGTACGAGGTGCTCCAGGAGGGCGGTCACCGCTGGGCCTGGGGCGCGCGGATCACGAGCCTGCCGGGGGCGCCCAGCAGCTGGCAGCGGGGGGCCCGGGCCCGGATCCAGCTCGATCTGGCGCGGCTGCCCGGCAAGGAGGGGGAGGTGGATCTGCGCCCGTGGCTGCAGGACGGCAAGCTGGACCTGTTCATCCAGGACGACACGATCGTGCACGCGGTGCGCCTGCTCCTGGACCCCTGAAGGAAGCTTGATCGGGGTCCCCGGCCTTGCCACCCTCGCTCCATGCTCGTCCTCCGGGTCGGCCTCCTGGCCCTGGTTGCCTGCCAGGCAGCCCCCTCGCGCATGCGCGGGTCGTTCGCCGTCGCGGGCGGCACCCACGAGCGCCGCCTCGTCCTCGTCGACACGCCGAGCGGGCGCGCCGTCGCCGAGCCGGGCAGCCCCTCGGCCGCCCTGGCGCGCGTGCTCGACGAGGCCATGAAGGGGGCCGGAGACCTCGACGAGCTGTGGACCGCGGAGCCCCACGGGCCCTCAGGAGCCGCGGCGCTCTTCCAGGCTGCCGCGTGGCGCCTGGCGGAGGCGTGGTTCAACGGAGCGCTGAGTGACGAGGCCTACGCCAGGCTGATGGGGGAGCTGCTCCACGGCTGCCTCGACCTCGCGCGCGAGGAGGCAGCCCGAGCGCGCAGCATGCCCGCGGACTTCGAGCGCGCCCCGCTCGGCTGGATCGGGTGAGGGCGGGCGCTGGCCTCTGGCTGGCGCCCCTCAGGCCGCGGCCTCGTCGCGGGCCGCGCTCTCCGCGCGCGCCACGGCAAGGCGTACCGCGATGGCGGTGTCCGGCGTGACGGAGATCGAGGTGATGCCGCACTCCACGAGGAAGGGGGGCACCTCATCGGGATGGTCCGACGGCGCCTGGCCGCAGATCCCGATCTCGAGGCCCTGGGCGCGGAACGCGTGCACCGCGGCGCGCACCATGGTCTTGACGGCCGAGGAGCGCGCATCGACCGGGTGCCGGTACCCCTCGAGGTCGTCGCGGCTGACGGCGTAGACCGTCTGCACGAGGTCGTTCGAGCCGATGGAGCCGCCGGCGAGGCCCATCTCCTCCATGAAGCGGTCCGCCTCGATCACATTCGAGGGCAGCTCGATCATCAGGAACAGCGGCACGCCCGCCTCATCGCCGAGACCGCGGTCCTCGAGGAGCGTCTTCACGGCCGCGCCCTCCTCGGGCGTCCGGCAGAAGGGCACCATCAGCTGCAGGTTGTCGAGGCCCAGGCGCGCGCGTACGAGGCGCAGGGCATCACACTCCATCTCGAAGGCCGGCAGGAAGGCAGGGTCCACATACCGGGACGCGCCGCGCCAGGCGATCATCGGGTTCTCCTCGACGGGCTCGAACACGCGCCCTCCGAGCAGCTCGCGGTACTCGTTGGACTTGAGGTCCGAGAGGCGCACGAGGACCGGACTCGGGTGGAACGCCGCGCAGATCAGCCCGACGCCCTCCATCACGCGGTCCACGAAGAACTGGCGCTTGTCGGCATAGGCGGCCGTGCGGCGGTCGATGGCGCCGAGCAGCATGCGCACCTCGTACTGCCCCTCGGCCTCGAGGCGCTCGCGGTAGGGCTCGAGCTCGGCGGAGAGGTCCCCGCCCTCGGCCCAGTCCTTGAGCTCGTGGAAGTGCAGCAGGGCCAGGGGGTGCACGCCGACCTCGCTGGTGAGGATGAACTCGAGGCGCGCGAGCCCGACGCCGTCTACGGGGAGCTGCGAGTCGGCCAGGGCCTTCGCGGGGAAGCCCACATTCAGCTTGATCTTGGTGCGCAGCTCCTGGTCCAGGTCGATCTCGTGCTCCTCGATCTCGAACGGATGCAGCCCGCTCAGGACGAAGGCCGTGTCGCCCTCGGCGCAGGTCCCGGTGACCTCCTGGTGGGGGCGAAGGTGCCGGGTCGCGTCCTCGCAGCCCACGATGGCCGGGATTCCGAACTCGCGCGCGATGATCGCCGCGTGGGAGGTGCGCCCGCCCTTCTCGGTCACGATCAGCGCAGCGTCCTTCATCATTGGCTCCCAGTCCGGCGTGGTCATCTCGGTGACCAGCACATCGCCGGGGTCGAACACGCGCTCCTCGAAGGGGATGTCCTCCAGGCGCTCTCCCGTCGCGAGGCGCTTGCGCAGCTCACGCTTCTTCAGGATCACATCCTCGTAGGACTTGTACATGCGCACGCGGCCCGAGCCGATGCGGGTGCCCACGGCTTGGCCCTCAGCCAGGACCTGCCCCTCGAGGCGCAGGCGGTCCACCAGCCCGCTCTCCATGCGGTAGCGCACCAGCTTGCTGGGCTCGCGGCGCGCGTGGACCGTCTCGGGCCTGGCCTGCACGACGAACAGCTGCTGGCTGCGGCCGTCCTTGGCCCACTCGATGTCCATCGGCTGGCCGTAGTGGTCCTCGATCTTCAGCGCCATCTCCGCAAGGGACAGGATCTCCTCGCGGGTCAGCGACCAGGCGCGGCGTCGGGTCGAGGAGACATCGACGCTCTCCGTCTCCATACCGCCCTGCCGGGCGTAGACCATCGCGATGTCCTTGGCACCCAGGTGGCGGTGGACGATGGCCCCGTGCCCACGGCGCAGCCCCTCCTTCCAGACGGTGAAGTGGTCGGGTGAGACGCTGCCCTGCACCACGAGCTCGCCCAGGCCGTAGCTCGAGGAGATGTGCACGACCCCCTGGTGTCCGGAGTCGGGGTCGAGGGTGAACATCACGCCGCTCGTCGCGAGGTCCGAGCGGACCATCTTCATGACGACCACGGCGAGCGCCGCGTCGAGAGGGGAGAGGCCCTTCTGGAGCTGGTAGCTCACGGCCCGCTCGGTGAAGAGGCTCGCACAGCAGTCCTTCCAGCGCCGCAGGACATCCTCGGTCCCGTGGACATTGAGGTAGCTCTCACACTGGCCGGCGAACGAGGCCTCCTCGGAGTCCTCCACCGTCGCGGAGGAGCGCACGGCCACATCGACCTCGGCGCCGTACTGCTCGCAGAGAGTCTCGTAGCCGGCCGTCAGCTCCTCGTGGATCTCCTGTGGCACGGGGGCGGCCACGATCAGCGCGCGGCACAGCTTGGCCCGGGCGTGCAGGTCCAGGTGGTCCGAGGCGTCCGCTCCCTCGTAGACCAGCTGCAGTGCCGCGCCCAGGGTGGCGGCACGGACGGCCTCGAGCCGCACGGGGCCGAGCCCCTCGACCTCCTCGCAGGTCCCGAGCGCCCCCGCCTCGAGCGGCTGCTCGACGAAGGAGCGGTAGGCGCACGCCGTCATGGTGAACCCGTTGGGGACGGGGACGCCCTGGGGCACCAGCTGCTGGTAGAGCTCGCCAAGGGACGCGCCCTTACCGCCGACGAGCTCGGCGTCGAGGCGGGAGCACTCCTCGAACCACAGGAGCAGGGACGCAGCGCGGGGGCAGGACGGGGCAGGGGTCATGGGGATCGTTCCAGGCGGAAGGACCCCGAGTGCGTCGGCAGATCGGGCAGTCTGCCTTGAGGGCCAGACCTAGCTCCGTCCCGCAGGACCCTCGCGGAGCTCCCTGGGGCTCCAGAGGCGGGCCAGGCGGGCCTCGCCGGGCTGTCGGGGCCCGGTCAGCTCGAGGGCCCCGAGCCGCTTGAGCGGCCCGGGCGGGGGCGCCTCGAGGAGGATGTGAGCCAGCTCGGACAGCCAGGGCTCGTGGCCCGCCAGGACGAGGTCAGGCGCCTCCAGAGCGGCGAGGAGGGCGAGCAGCTCGGGCCCGGGCGGGCGGGAGAGCCGTGCGCACTGCACCGCGCGGGGGCCCTCGAGAGCCGCGGCCAGGGCCTCGCCCGTCTGGAGGGCCCGGCGCCAGGGCGAGCAGAGGACCACGGAGTCACGGCCAAGGCGCCGCGCGAGTCGCGGAGCCGCAAGCGCGAGGCGCTCGAGCCCCCGCGGCGAGAGCTCACGGTCTGCCTCAGCCTCTCCCGGACGCGCGTCATGGGCGTGCGCGTGGCGAAGCAGCCAGAGGGTGCGGGGCCGGCCGCTGGTCACTCGCTCACCTCAGGGGAGGAACGACTTGGTGTCCTTCAGCTTGCGAGGAAGGTAGTCCTCGATCACATAGTTGAGGCCCCACTTGGCGAGGGCCTGCTGCTCGGCACGCACGCCCATCTTGAGCAGCTGCTGGAGCGCCTTCTGCCAGGGCTTGTGCGACTTGAAGAAGGGGTCGTTCTTCAGCGCGTCCTGGGCGCGCTTCACATCGACCTTCTGCAGCTCGTGCGTGGCGTCCTGCAGGTTGAAGTCGATGATGTCCTGCGGCGTCACGCCCAGGAAGCGCGCGTTGGGCACGCAGAAGAAGCGGTTGATGTGGGCCGCGTTGCCCGAGCCGACCTTGAGGGTCCGGTAGATGTTCGCGATGCCGTAGGGGTCGCAGTCCACGAAGCAGTACACGGGCAGCTTCTGGTCGTCCGAGAGGCGCCGGATGAAGCGGCGCGTGGCCCTGGAGGGCACCCCGCTCATCGAGATCAGGATGCAGTTCGCATCGCGCCACCACTTGTGGTTGTTGAGGCGCGCGAACATACCGCCCGTCTCGATCGCGAGGATGAACTTGGCCTTGGTCTCGAACTTGAGGTGCTCGACCGAGTGGGGGATCGTGTACGCGCCGGTGCCCATGGCGGTGCAGTCGATGCGCACCTCCTCACCGGTCTCCGAGTCGCGGTCGATCACCACCAGCTGGCCTGCTAGGGAGCCGCCGTGCTCCTCCGGGTAGTAGCGCAGCTGCTCGCGCGAGAGGCCGTCGAGGCTGGCCAGCGCCTCGATGTCGTCCATCACGGCGTCGGACTCCGGCTGCTCCTTGAACTTGCAGGCTCCCCAGTTCTTGGAGACGTAGTAGGCCTCCCGCTTCGTGGCGAAGTCGTTGTTCTGGACCATCTCCTTCGAGACGGACATCAGGCGCAGGGTCTGGGCGAAGGTCTTGACCGTGTTGAAGGTCAGAGCGCGCGCCTTGCGCCCCTTGCCCAGCTCGAAGTAGCCGATCTTCTGGTCGTACTTCACATTGGAGAGGGAGCGCACCGGGAACTTGAGCTCGGGCAGCGTCCCTCCTGAGACCTTGGTGTGGACCATGGAGGCGGTCCGGTCGATCAGGCTGATCGTCTTCAGGTCCTCCGAGCTCAGCTTGGAGCCGCGGGCCTTCTTGGCCGGCTGCTCCGCGGGGGCGCTCTTGGTGCTCGCCTTCTTGGCGGCCTTGCGGGTGGCTTTCTTCTTCGCCATGGGGAACTCGTTCGGTGGGGGAGGCCAGCGGTTCGGCTCAGAACTTGCGCGAGCGGTGGAGCGTGCCCTCGAGGATCTCCACGGTCTCGTCCTTCTCCGTGTTGGAGAGGCCGAGGATCTCCTGCAGGGCGATGCCGATGTGCGGGATGTAGGTCTCGATGTACTCGCGCTTCTGATACTCGCGCTGCAGCCGCTTGCCCTTGCGGATGTGGATGCCGAGCTTGCGCCCGCACTCCTGCAGGGCGCGCTTGATCTCGGTCAGGATCTCGGGGTAGCTCGCGATCGCCTCCTTGGACTCGGAGGTGAAGGGGACCCAGACCGACGCGATGTGGACGATCAGCGCCATGGGGGCGATGGGCAGCGAGCCCTTGGGCTGGCTGATGCCGTACGAGCGCCAGTTGGTTCCGACCACGGCCTTGGCGATGGCGCACGCCGACTGCTGGTAGAGCAGCGGCACGCGGTTGGCGAAGCGCAGGATGCGCGCCGGCTCGTCGGCGTCCGCGACCAGGTCCGCGACCACCTGCTCCGAGCGGGACTTCTTCTTGATCCGCCCGGTGTCCTCCATCTCGTACCCCTGACCGGGCTTGCCGAAGGCGATGCCAACCTCGACCTGGAAGGGGTTGCCGCGGTAGACGGCGGCCGGACGCGTGCTGGTCGTGTAGAAGTCGGCCTCGATCTCCTTCTTGAGGCCAAGCAGCAGCAGCTCCTCCCCGATCGGCGCGATGCAGTCCGTGGGGGGCGAGCTGATGCGGGTCGAGTTGATCGCGTCGTAGAGCGCGGCGGCCTCCTCACGCGCGATGCGCGAGGGGTAGCTCTTGGTCGTCAGGCCCTTGCCCGCGGCATCCACGATCTTCTTCGCGACCGTGGGCCCCACGCGGCAGAACTCCTCCTGGAGGAAGCCCGAGATCGAGCGCGCGCTCGTCTCCTTCAGCATCGTGATCAGGCGGCCCAGCTCGACCCCGTGCGGGTGGGGCTTGATCTCCACCGTCTGGTTGGGCTTCTCCTTGGTGTTGGCCTCGTAGACCACGCGCTCACCCGCCGGATCCACCCAGGTCAGGGTCAGGTGGGGGTTCGCGATCGCGGTCTGCTTGAGGTACATGTCCACCGAGCGCAGGCCCTTCTTGTAGGTGGCCTCCATCTCGATCTCGATGCGGGTCCCGCAGGTCTTCGTGCCCCAGTCGATCTCCTCGCGCGAGTGGATCTCGGCCTTGTTCTTGGAGGTGTCGATGGAGAGCACCGCCTCCACGGCCTTGCGTCGCTTGACCTTCGAGCGGATCACGACCGGCTTGCCCGTCGTGAGCTTCCCGTACATGCCCGCGGCCGAGATGCCGATGCCCTGCTGCCCTCGGCTCTGGGAGAGCTTGTGGAACTTCGAGCCGTAGAGCAGCTGGCCGAAGATCTTGCCGATCTGCGTGTCGCCGATGCCCGGGCCGTTGTCCTCCACGGCCATGCGGTAGGTCTTCTCGGTGACCTGCGAGATCTCGACCAGGATCTCGGGCAGGATCCCCGCCTCCTCGCACGCGTCGAGGCTGTTGTCCACGGCCTCCTTGACCGCCATCAGCAGGGCCTTCGCCGGCGAGTCGAAGCCCAGCATGTGCCGGTTCTTCTCGAAGAACTCGGCGACCGAGATGTCACGCGCCTTGGAGGCGGGGTCCGCGCTGGCGCCACGGCTCTTGGACGCCTTCTTGCGGGCGGGCTTCTTGGCCTCCACTTCGGCCTCGTCGTCGGCTTCGAACAGGGTGGTCTTGGGCACGGTCATCTCCGCTGGGACCCCGGCTGCGTGCCGGCTGGCTCGCTGCAGGGAAGAGGCAGCGGCCCGATGAGCTCGTGACGCTGCGCCGTGCCGTTCTAGGGAGCCGGCCGGCTCGGTTCAACCACCGAGCGCGTGCAGCGCCGACCAAGCGGCACCGACGAGGAACACCCAACCGGGCGCCGAGGTCAGGCACCCGGCCTTGAGGTAGCGCTGCTGCAGGGAGCCTCCGCAGCTCGAGCAGGTGCGCGGGACCTCCGGCGGGAGGTCCTCCCCGCAGTGGGGGCAGCGACGCGCGTCGATCAGCCTCGGCATGGGGCACCGTCCGGGACCTCGAGGAAGCGACCCAGGCCCTGGCTCGCCAGTCCGAGTGCTCGGGCACGCTCCCCGTAGAGCTGCAGGGCTGCACCCATCTCGTCGCCCAGCGTGAACACGCACTGCTCCACGAGGTAGCGCGTCACGTCCTCGGCAGGCAGGCCGAGCACGGGAGCGGCCTCCTCGGCGAGTGCGCGGCGCGCGGCGACACCGCGCTCGGCCGCGGCGTGGAGCGAGGCGAGGTGCGGACCGACGGCAGCGCCCTCCGTCACCAGCCAGGTCGCGAACACGAACGGGAGTCCGGTCGAGCGGGTCCAGGCGGCGGACGGATTCCAGTGCGCCAGTCCCTCGAGCCAGGTCTCCTCGAGGGCGCGGTCGCCGATCCGCAGCCAGGCGTCGGCGTCGGCCTCGCGCGGGTCCGTGCCCAGAGGGACCTCCAGGTACTCGGGTGGTCCGCCCTCCCGCTCCGCGAGGAGCACCTGCACGAGGGCGGCCGCTGCGCGGCTCGAGGGGTCGAGCGCCAGGCGCCGCACCTGGTCGAGTGGGCGGCGCAGGAACACCTGCACGCTGTCCACCTCGCCCCGGCCGGCCACCGCGAGCCCGCGCACGGGCCGCGCGCCCGGCTGACGGAACAGCTCGATGGCCGAGACGAGCGCCACATCGAGCTCGCCGCCCCGGAGGCCCTGCACGAGGCGGGCCGGGACGCGCCGCTCGTAGCGGACGCCCTCGTCGGCCTCGAGCCCCAGGTCGAGGGGACGGCCCACCAGGTAGGGGACGCTTCCCAGCCGCAGCATGGCGGGAACATAGCCCGCGGGCCCCGCTCCTGAACGCTGCACCCGGGAACTTCCCGGCCTCCAAGGCGGCCTTCTCGGACTCTGGGTGCAACCGGCGGCCAGGGCAGGCGTCCTGGCTGCGTGCGCATCCCGAGCCTCCTGCTTCTCCTCGCCCTCGCCGCTGCCTTCGTCCTGGGCCCTGCCGCTGCCGCTGGCGCTCCCGCTGCAGCCGGCGCTGCCCCTCCCGCCGACGACCCTCCCGCGGACGACCCGGTCCTGGTCCCTCTCAGGCCTCCTCTCGCTGCAGCCCTGGGTCATCCTGCGGGGGGAACGGCTCGCGTGGGGGCGTCCCTCCTGTTCCACGGAGGCCGCCTCCTCGTTGGCAGCCCGCACTGGTCCGCGGGGCCTCAGCGGGGGGGCGCGGTGCTCGAGCGCCGCGGGGCGCAGGGCCTTGCCCTGCTCCTGGAGGATCCCTCGGGAGCGCCGGGCACCCACTTCGGGGCCGCGCTTGCGGGCGGTGAGGGCTGGCTCGCGGTGGGCGCGCCCCTCGCGGGGCCTGCCCACGCAGGTCGCATTCATCTCCTTCGCTGGGCCGCGCCGGTTGGCAGAGGACCCGCTTCGGGCGCGTCGAGTCCCGGCGCCCTGCTCCCCGGAACGACCGTGGAGGAGCCCGGCCTCGGGCTGCTCGCAGGGCTGGGGAGCAGCCTCGCGGGCAGCGGCGAGCTGCTCCTGGCGGGCGCACCGCGTGCAGGCGGCGCCAGCGCCTTTCACGCCGGGGCCGTGCGCCTCCTTCGGATCACGCCTGCCGGCTGGGCGAGTGAGGCCCTCTCCGTGCATCCGTCGCAGGCCGGGGACGAGCGCGGCTTCGCCGTCGCGCTGGACGGGGCCCATGCCGCGGTCGGAGCTCCGGGCGGCGGAGCGGGGGGAGAGGTCCTCCTGTGGGACCGCGTCGGCTCGTCCCTCGTCGGTTGCCGGAGGGTCCTGCCCGCAAGTCCGAGACCGGGAGCGCGCTTCGGGGCGGCCGTGGCGGTCTCGGGGGACTGGCTGGCGGTGGGCGCACCTGGGCCGGAGGGCGCGGCGTGGCCTGGCGCCGTGCACACCTTCCACCTGGATCCGTGGGGGCTCGTGCCCGGCCCGGTGTTCGAGTTGCCTGGCTCCGGCGCAGAGGGTCTTGGATCCACGCTGGTCGCCTGCGCGGGGGGCTTCCTCGCGGCGGCCCCCCGGGGCAACTCGCCCACGGTCGTGCGCCTGCGGCCCACCGCGTCTGGCAGCCTGGCCGTCACCGAGCAGTGGTGTGGGGAGCCAGGGACGGCCCTGGGCACGGCCCTCGTGGAGGGACCGGGCAGGTCGCTGCATGCCGGAGCCCCGGGCCTTGGCACTGCGCCCGGCTGGCTCCTGCGGACCGGCGGCACCGTCCTGGTGGCGCGCCGCCAGAGGTGCCTTGCCGTCCACCAGAGCGGCGCGTTCGGACTCGAGGTCCACGCCTGGAGCGACGGTGGCCTCGAGGCACGGACCGTGGGCCTGCCCCCTGCCGCTCGCGGAGTCTGGGAGGGCCTTGTCCCGGGCGCGAGAGTGGCTCTGCCCGGATCCGGCCTCGGGGGCTCACTTCCTCCCGGGGGCCCAACGGCAGAGGCCAGCCTCAGCGCTTGGCTTCCCGTGGACCCCAGCGCGGGCTGGAGGCTGCGCCATCACGCCGAGCTGGCGGATGGCACTCGCCTCCTGAGCGACACCGTGGGGCCATAACCGCCGGGCCATGACGCTGTGCCGGGCAGTCGCCGACAGCTGTGGCGACGGTGGCTGGACCACCCCGCAGGCTCTCCGGCGCCTGGCCGGTGGCGGCTCACTCCTCGCCGTCGGGACGCCGGGCGATGCTCACGGGAACCGTGAGCTCGCGGCCGGATCTCCACAGGCGAACCTCCACCGAGTCGCCCGGATCCAGGACGGCCACCGAGGTCATCAGGTCCGTGCGGGTGACGAGGCGGCGGCCGCCCACGGCCAGGAGGATGTCTCCGGGTTGGATGCCCGCGTCGCGCGCTGGGCTCACGGTCTCGAACGAGCGCACGCGGACGCAGCTCACGCCGTCGTAGCCCTCGACCCGGCTCGGGGAGAACCAGCGATCGACGGACACGCCGAGCCAGCCACGAATGACCTCGCCATGCTCGAGGACCTCTTCGAGGACATGGCGCGCAAGGCTCGCGGGAATCGCGAAGCCGATGCCGAGGTCTCCCTCCTTCTCGAGTCCCTGCGCGGTTGCGATGCCCACGACCTCGCCCTCGAGGTTGATCATGGGGCCGCCGGAGTTGCCGGGGTTGATCACCGCATCGGTCTGGATGAAGTCCTCGTAGGTGGCGAGGTTCAGGTCGCTGCGGCCCAGGCCGCTCACGATCCCCTGGCTCACGCTGCTCCCGATCCCGAACGGGTTCCCGAGCACAAGCACGCTCTCTCCGACCTGGGCCGGGCGCGGTGCGATGGGGAGGGTGGGGTAGGTCGTGCCGGGTCGGTCCCCGCGAATCCGCAGCACCGCAAGGTCAGTGGCCGGGTCCAGGGCGAGGACCTCCGCGGCCACGCGCCGGCCCTCGCTCAGGACGACCTGGAAGCGGCTCCCGTCCTTCACGACATGGTTGTTGGTCAGCAGCGTTCCATCGGGGCGGACGATCACGCCGGAGCCCTCCGTGGCGCCGCCGTAGCGCCTGCCGTTCGCCCCGAAGGCGAGGACCTGAACGACCGCGGGTTCGGCCACGGCGCACAGCTCCGCCACTCCTCGCGAGACCCGCCGTGCGACCTCCACATTGGTCGCTGGCGCCGCGCGCCACGGACTCAGGAGGGAGGCGGTGGCAACGAGGACGGCGGCGGCCGCGGAGGCGGTGGCTCGGTTCATGCGCAGGTCATGAGGGGGCTCGGCGAGGTGCAGGCGGGTGACGCCCAGTGGGCGCCTGCGACGAGAACATTCGACCCGCCGAGCGGTTCGGATGCCCGGCCCTGCGGGAGGGAGCCCGCCGGTCCGCCCATCCGGCGCCACGCCGGGGGCGCGCTCGGGGCCGGGTCGAGGGTCTTGGGCCCTCGGGGCTCCAGCCCCTTGCACCCCCTCACCATAGCTTGCCGGATGCGTCAGAACGCCTCTCCCTGGCGCTTGGGGCAGTGCCCGGAGCCCTCGAGGCCTTGGCGGACGCATCCCGGAAGGGGATCTGAGCCCGTGCCGGCTCCACAACCCGCGCCGCGCCGTCTAGAATCGGGAGCACAGGACACGGTCCTGCTCCGCTCGCCTTCGGTTCAGCCTCCGCGCAAGCCGAAGGATCACGACCCGGGTGAAGCCCCTGGCTCACCCTCTGACCTTCTAGACGACTCACCATGAAGACCTTCCTCCCCGGCTTCGCGCTGACCGCCCTTCTTCTAGGCGCCTGCGCGGGCACCGAAGACGCGCCCAGCGCCGCCCCCGCCGCCAACCCCGCCGCCGCCGAGGGCCAGTGCTGCTCGGAGAAGGCCGCCGCTCCGGCTGCGACCACCAGCGAGTGCGAGTCCGCCTGCGAGTCCGAGAAGGCCGCCCCCGCGGCTGCCGCGACCAAGGGTGACTGC
>JADHNZ010000014.1 GCA_016779225.1 Planctomycetota bacterium | reverse complement strand
AAGGTCCTGGCCCTCGACGCGAAGATCAACTTCGACGCCAACGCCATGTTCCGCCACGCGGACCTCGAGGAGCTGCGCGATATCCACGAGGAGGACCCCAAGGAGGTCGAGGCCAGCAAGTTCGACCTCTCCTACATCGCCCTGGACGGCAACATCGGCTGCATGGTCAACGGCGCCGGCCTGGCCATGGCGACGATGGACGTCATCCAGCTGAACGGCGGACAGCCTGCCAACTTCTTGGATGTCGGCGGCGGCGCGACCACGGAGAAGGTCACCGAGGCGTTCAAGATCATCCTCAGCGACGACAAGGTCGAGGGGGTCCTCGTGAACATCTTCGGCGGCATCATGCGCTGCGACGTGATCGCCAACGGCGTCGTCGAGGCCGTCAAGCAGGTGGACCTCAAGGTGCCGCTCGTCGTGCGCCTCGAGGGCACCAACGTGGAGCAGGGCCGCGAGATCCTCGCCGGGTCCGGCCTGCCGATCATCACCGCCACCGACCTGGACGACGCCGCCGGCAAGATCTGCGCCGCGGTCAAGGGAGCCTGAAGGAGGACCGAGCCATGAGCATCTTCGTCAACGCGAACACCAAGGTCCTGACCCAGGGCTTCACCGGCAAGACCGGCACCTTCCACTCCGAGCAGGCCCTGGCCTACGGGACCCAGCTCGTCGGGGGCACCAACCCCAAGAAGGCGGGCAGCGACCACCTCGGCCTGCCGGTCTTCGGCACGGTCGCCGAGTGCGTCCAGGCCACCGGGGCCAATGCCAGCGTCATCTATGTCCCGCCGCCCTTCGCCGCCGCGGCGATCCTCGAGGCCATCGAGGCCGAGGTCGAGCTGGTGTGCTGCATCACCGAGGGCATCCCGGTGCTCGACATGGTGCGCGTGAAGGAGGCCCTCGCCGGCAGCAAGACGCGCCTGGTCGGGCCCAACTGCCCGGGCGTCATCACGCCCGAGGAGTGCAAGATCGGGATCATGCCCGGCTACATCCACAAGAAGGGCAAGGTGGGCGTCGTCAGCCGCTCCGGCACCCTGACCTACGAGGCGGTGTGGCAGCTGACCACCCGTGGCATCGGCCAGTCCACCTGCGTGGGCATCGGAGGTGACCCGGTCAACGGCACCAACTTCATCGACTGCCTGTCGGCCTTCCAGGCCGACCCCGAGACCGAGGCGATCATCATGATCGGCGAGATCGGGGGCTCTGCCGAGGAGGAGGCCGCGGACTTCATCAAGTCCAATGTGACCAAGCCGGTGGTCAGCTTCATCGCGGGCCAGACGGCTCCTCCGGGCAAGCGCATGGGCCACGCCGGGGCGATCATCGCCGGCGGCAAGGGCACAGCGAAGGAGAAGATCGCGGCGCTCGAGGCCGCGGGCGCCACCGTGAGCCCGAGCCCCGCCCAGCTCGGCGAGCTCATGGAGGGACGGCTCATGGACGCCGGCCTCCTCGAGGCGTGCAAGGGCTGAGCCCGGCCTGAGCCAGCGGGCTTGTGAGAGCGCCCCGGGGAGTGGACCTCCCCGGGGCGCTCTCGATTGGGTGCCGCGTGCCGCGGCGCCGCGGCAGGGATCAGCGCCGCACGATCGGGACCAGGGGGTCGCCCTCGCGCGGCTCGAGGCCCAGGGCCTCGCTGATCGGGACGCGCTCCCACGGATACTCCGCGGCCGCGTCGTCCCCGCCCCCGTAGCCCAGGGCGCCCAGGGCCCCGGCGGCATCGTCGATGTCTGCGGGCGGGCTGTACGGCTCGGTGACCCAGGGCTCCAGGGCCGCGAGGTCGGTCAGGAGCCTGCGCGCCACCTCCTTCTCGTCGAGCAGCCGGTTCTGGCTCTCGATGGGGTCCTCGCCCAGGTGGAACAGCTCACTCGCACCGGGCTGGTGGGGACGCCAGTAGAGCTTCCACGGCTGCTCGATCCAGACGAACTGGAACGCGGCGTCCGGGCGACGGCGCACCATCGAGGCGTTGCCGTCGTAGCCGTTGACCTGATCGGCGTAGGCCACGCGATCGGCGGCGTCGGTGCCGCTCCACATGGGGCTCAGGCTGTGTCCGTCCAGCGTGCCGCCGAAGGGCAGGCCGACGAGCTCCGCCAGGGTGGGAGCCAGGTCCACCGTTCGCACCTGCGCGCTCACCCGCGTGCTCTGGGGGACCCCGGGGCCCGCAAGGATCAGCGGGACATGCACCTGCTCGCGGTAGAGCATCCGGTGGGCGCCCCAGCCGTGGCGCACCATCCCGTCGTCGAGCCCCTCGCCGTGGTCACTGGTCACCGCGACCACGAGGCCGGGCTCCCCTGCTGCGGCGCGCAGGCCCTCGAGCAGGCGGCCAATCTGCAGGTCGAGGTACTCGACCTCGCGCGCGTACAGGCGGATGGGGTGGTAGGCGCCCTGCTCGTTCTGTGGCACCCCCGCGACGAACTCGTCAGGCGGGACGAGGGTGGGGTCGTGCGGGTCCCACAGGTGCACCCACAGGAAGAAGGGGTCGTCCTGCTCGGCCACCCAGGCGAGGGTGCGGTCCACCGTCTCGTCGCTGCGGCGCTGCAGGTTCTGGACATCCCAGGTGGTCTTGCCGGTCTCGTCGATGCGTGCCTTCCCGTCGAACGAGTCGAAGTGCTGGAAGCCCTGGTCGAGGCCGAAGCGCCGAGAGACGGGGAAGGCGGAGTGCACGGCGCCGGTGGCCCACCCGGCCTCTCCGAACGCGCGCGCGAGGGAGGGCACCTCGGCGGGGAGGCGGTCGCCGCCGCCGCCGGCGAGGACCCGCAGGCCGTGCCCGGGAGCGAAGCGGCCCGTCAGGATCGACGCGTGGGCCACGGGCGTCACCGCGGACGCGGCCACGGCGTTCTCGAAGAGCGCGCCGCTCTGGGCGAGCCCGTCGAGGGCCGGGGTCTTGCTGCGGGTGGAGCCGTAGCAGGACAGGTAGTCCGCGCGCGTGGTGTCCAGGGTGAGGAGCAGGACGCTAGGGCGAGGCTCGCTGGAGCCGCCGCCGCAGGCGGCCAGCAGGAGGCCTGCGGCGGCGGCGGCGGCGATGCCCGTCCGCGGGGCCCGGTTCTTGGCGTGGGGGGATGAGGTCATGGCCGGGGGAAGCCCTCGAGCACGAGGGTCTGGTTCGCACCGTAGCGATCGGGGTCCAGGGGAATCACCCGCACGTGTGGCGGCGGGGTCCCGCGCTGGGCGACGACCCGCGCGTCGAGGACGGCGGCGCGGGCGATCGTGGCGCCCTCGGCCTGGAACCAGGACGGCGGCGCGTAGCGGTCGTGGCCCGGCGAGCGCTCACCGGGCACCTCGGGGAAGGACTCGACATCGCGCCGCGTGAGGCCGAACTGGTCGTAGACCACGAGGCCCGAGGCCCAGCCCACCGCGCCGATCGCGCCCGCGCAGAGCCGGTCCTCGGGCTCCGTGTGCTCGGCCAGCGCCTCGCCGAGCCGGCGCCACTCTCGCGCGCGGGCCGCCATGTCCTGCCACTGCTCGTGCTCGCTGCGGAACAGCATGGCGCCGCTCGCATCCCGGGCGTTGAAGCGGAACCAGCAGGTCTCGCGCACGGGCTGGGGGACCACCTCAAGCCCGGCGCCGGGCAGGGCGTTGGTGGTGATGACCACGGCGGCCAGGACCAGGGCCGCCCGCCTGCGCGCACCGCCGTCCTCGGCCAGCGCCTGGAGCGCCTTGGCGAACAGCACGGCGCCGAACGGCCAGACCGGCAGCAGGAAGCGGTGGAAGCACATGAAGTCCCCGCCCACCGCGACGCTGTAGGCCAGGGCGGCCAGGGTCGCCAAGAGCGCCGCGAGGGTGGGGCGCTCGAGCACGCGCCGGCCGTGCATCCCAAAGGCACCCAGGGCCAGGACGACGCCCGGGAAGGCGAGCAGGAAGCTCCCCACATAGCGTGCGCCGCGCTCGAGGGTGAAGGCGGTGAGCTCCACCTTTGCCCGGGCCGTGTTGGGCAGCCAGTCCCCGTGCACCCCGAGCCGCAGGGCCGTGTGCGCGGCGAAGGCCGCGAGGGGCAGGCCGCAGGCCCAGGCCGCGGCACGCGCGAGGCAGGCGTCGCGGCGCAGGCGGGCGATTCCAAGGGCAAGGGCGCCCAGCAGGAACACCCACAGGTGTCCGTCCGCGCGCAGGAGGACGAGGCCCGCGCCCGCGAGCCCGGCCTTCACGCCCTCGTGGCGGTGCAGGCTGCCGAGCAGGGCCTCGAAGAACAGCCACAGGCACAGCAAGGCGGGCTGGGTGCCCATGCCCCCGGTGCTCCACACGGAGAGGGGGATCGCTGTCCCGACGAACAGGGCGCCGCCCGCGAGGGCGATAGGGTGCTGGACCAGGTCCCGGCCCAGGAAGCGCACCACGCGCCCCGCCAGCAGCGCACCGCAGGCCAGAGACAAGAGGGGCAGCCAGGTGTCCGGCGCCAGCCCGGCGGCCTGCACCGCGGCGGCGACGAGGACCCAGCCGAACTCGCTGTAGCCCTCGACGGGCGGAGCCTCCCCGGGGTTCCAGGTCAGCCCCTCGCCCGCGACCAGGTTCGCGGCGTAGCGCCACGAGATGTAGGCGTCGTCGCAGACGAACCAGAAGGCGGCGCCCAGGGCCAGGTGGAGGGCCACGGCGATCGCAACCCAGGCCCACAGGCCCCGGGCCGCGGGCCGGCCGGGGGACGGGAGGGCGCAGGTGGCGCCGGGGTCAGGGTCGCGGGGCTCCATGGGGGACTTGGGCTCCTTCAGCGAAGGGCCCCTACGGCTCATCGGCGCGGACGGTGGGAGCCCGCCAGCCTTTCCGGGCCCCGTTGGGTGCACTGCCCAGCCAGCCGGGGTACCGGCTCAGTCGAGGAGCCCCAGGGCCTCGAGCTGGCGCTCCGCCTGGGGCGCCCAGCCCCGGTTGGCGATGGGGCTCGCCGGGGAGGGGTGCAGGATCGTCCCGATCGGCGGTGCCGCCTCGCCCAGGGCCCGCCGCGCGGCGGTCTCGGCCACGCGTCCGACCCCGACCACCTGCTCGGGCTGCAGGGCCTCGACCATGCGGGCGAGGCTGCGGTCGCACGCGGCCTCGAGGGCGGCGCGCTCGGCCGCGGGCAGCTTGTCGGGCGTTCGATTGCGGCCGCCCTCCTCGAGGAAGGCCAAGGGACACCAGTTCCAGACGAAGAACCGCTCGGCGAACTCCTCGGGGCTGGCGAAGCGCTCACGCGCCCAGCCCCAGACGCGCGCCCCGCTCACCTCGCTGCGCGTGCTCTCGAACCCCAGGATCGGGCGCTTCTCGTGCTCGATCGCCGGGCGCTCCACGGGGGCCGCGACCCCGAGCCAGGTGCGCGCCAGCTCCACCTCGCCAAAGGGGATGCCCGTCTGGACCATGCCGAAGGGCCCTGGGTTCATGCCCAGCAGCAGGGCGCGCGGCCGCGGGCGCCACATGCGCTCGAAGTAGCGCTCGAGCGGCGCCCGCGCATAGCGGAGGGGGTTGTAGACGCAGGCCACGGGGGGCGCGAACGCGAGGGCGTCCACCTCAGCGGCGAGCTCGTCCACCAGCGTCATGGGGTCCATGGCCCCATCATTTCGATGGCGCGGACGCGATCCAGTCCGGAACCGTTTTCCCGCGGCCCTGGAAGCCCTTTCCCACCGCAGCCGGGCGGGACGCGCAAGTGGCGCGGCTGGCTGGAGATGCGCCAGACGCCGTCGGGGTCGCGGAGTTCGCGCGGCCCGGGCGGGCGGATGGACGATCTCTCCATTGACCATGCAGATCCGCCCCGAGACCCGCACCCTCGCTCCCACCGCAGCGCCGAGTCCGGCCGCCGCCCCGGCTGGCTTCCGCGGGGACGCCACGCCCAGCGGCTCCCGTCCCGCAGCCGCGAGCCACGGTCTCCCCGAGCGGCCCGCCAGCGGCCGGGCCGTCTCGGAGCGCGTCGCCGCGCTCGGGCAGCGCCTCGAGGACCGGCTGGCGGACCTCACGCAGGGGCTTGCTCCGCGCGCGGCGCATGCCGTGCGCAGCGGAGGAGCGGAGGCCCTGCGTGGCCTTGCGCGCCTCGAGGCGGGGCTCGAGGCCGGAACCCTCGATCCGCGCGCCACCGGCGCCCTCCTCGAGGGGATCCTCGGGGACCTCGCCGCTGGCCTGGCTCCCGCGCTCGAGGCGCAGGGGGCTCCGTCCGACCCGGGCGCGCGCACCGAGCAGCGCCTCACGGGCTTCTTCGCCCAGCTGCACGAGCGCCTCGACGGCGAGCTCCGCCCGGGGACGGGCGCCTCTCGCGCGGCCCATGCGAGGCTCGAGTCTCTGGAGACGCGGGCCCTGGAGGCCCTTCGCTCCGGCCACCTCGATCGTGACGCTCTGGCGGCTGCGCTCCAGGGCCTGGCCGAGGGAGCTCCGGCGACGGAGCGCTCCGAGGGCGGGGCCCCCCCTCGAATCGACCACTGGCTCGCGCAGGCCGAAGAGCGCCTGGCGGGAGCCGTGGGTTCGAGCCCCGAGGCGGCCGCCGCCGCCCGGGAGTTCATGGCGCTCCTTGAGCGCATGGGCGGAGCTCTCGACGGCTCCCTGGACGCGGCGGGCG
The DNA here is from genome assembly GCA_016779225.1 of Planctomycetota bacterium. Taxonomy (GTDB): domain Bacteria; phylum Planctomycetota; class UBA1135; order UBA1135. The sequence goes on along the minus strand of JADHNZ010000014.1, from coordinate 56,395 downwards.
GAGCACGCGTCCTGGGCCGCGCCCTGAGTCTCCTGCGCGCGGAGTTCGCCGCGGCGGGCGCGGAGCCCGCGCCCGGCGATCGCGGCCCGAGCGCCGCGCGCGTCGACCGCTCTGCGTGAGGGCGGTGCCCCGCCAGGCGTGCGCCTCGCTAGGCTCGGGGCATGCGCAGCGGTCCCGGTGAGCCTCCGAGCGGCGCCCCCTCAGGGGCCGCCAGGGAGGGAGCATGCCCACCGGAGGGAGACCTCTGGCTCCGCGAGCTCACGGACGACGGGAGCCACACCCTCGTCGATCCCGATGGTCGAGCCTGTCACTCCCTGGCGGGCGCCTGGTCCCAGGCGCGAGAGCGCTATGTGGCGGGTGTCGATCTGGCCGCGCGCCAGCGTGGGGGGCGCGTGCGCCTCCTGGATGTGGGCACCGGCCTTGGGCTGAACCTCGCCGCCGCGCTCGAGGCCTGCACCCGAGCCGGGCTCGCCCTCGAGGTCGTCGCGCTCGAGGCGTCGCGGGTGCCCCTGGAGCTCGCGGCCCGCGCCCCGGAGCCCGTGGCCCAGCCCTGGCACGGCTCGGTCGTCCAGGCGCTGGAGAACGCGCTCGGCGAGGGCTCGAGCTCGGCCGGCTCTGAGGCTGCGCGAGCCGGTTGGGTCCCCCTTGGTGAGAAGGGGAGGCTGCGGCTCCTGCTTGGCGACGCCCGCGTCCTCCTGCCCGCCTACGAACCCGCGTGGCAGTGTGACGCAGTGTTCCTGGATCCCTTCGCGCCCTCCGAGGACCCCGGTCTCTGGGACGCATCGTTCCTGGCGGCCGTCGCCGCGCGCATGGCCCCGGGTGCGCGCCTTGCGACCTACTGCGCGGCCGTGGCGCCCCGGGTCGCCCTGATGGCAGCCGGCCTCGAGGTCGGCCGCCTGGGGCGGGTGGGGCGCAAGTCCGAGGGCACCGTGGCCTCCCGGGGCCCGGCCTCCCTGGAGCCCCTGCCGCCGCGCCTGGCACGGCGCCTCGCACGGCGGGCGGAAGAGCTGCGCTCGGGCCCGCCGGGCCTTGGGGCGCCGGCGTCCGGGCGGGTATGATGCGCGCCGCGGCTTGCCGCGCGTGCTGCCATGACGACCGTTCCCTTTGCCCTGACCGGCCTGCCCGAGTGGTGGATCATCCTGCTCGTGGTGCTCGTGCTCTTCGGGGGCCGCAAGCTGCCGGAGCTGGCCCGCTCCATGGGCAGCAGCATCACCCAGTTCAAGAAGGGTCTGAAGGAGGAGAGCGAGGACGCCAAGGCCTCGATCGACGCCGGCAAGACCACCGACGGCGAGTGAGTCACCAGCGGGGTTCGGGGTTGCCCGCGGGGGCCCCGCGTCCCACGAAGATCCCATGACCGCGTCCTCCCCGCGCCCCACTGCGGCTCACGATCCTGGGCCTGGTCCGGGGTCGTCCGAAGTCCCCCTCGCGGGGTCCTTGAGCGCTGGGTCCCTCAGTGCTGGGCTCCTCTGCGGGGGCGCGAGCCGACGGATGGGGCGGGACAAGGCCCTGCTCGAGCACGAGGGAGAGTCCCTCGTGGCGCGCGGTGCGAGGACCCTCGCGGCCCTCTCGAGCGAGGTCGTCCTGGCCTGCGGGACCGCGCCTCGCTATCAGGAGCTGGGGTGGCCGCTCGCTCTCGAGAGTGAGGCCGACCAGGGGCCCCTGGCCGGCATCCTCGCGAGCCTCGTGGCAACCCGTGGCGAGCGCGTGCTGGTGGCCGCCGTGGACCTGCCCGACCTGGCGCGCTGTCCGCTGGCGGAGCTCGTGGACCTGGCGACTCAGCAGGACCTAGACCTGGCCGGTCTCGATGACGGCAGTGGACGGCCTCCGCTTGTCTGGGTGGTCCATCGGCGCTGCGAGCCCGCTCTCCGCGCCGCGTTCGCGCGCGGGGTGCGCCGGCTCCTGGATGCGTTCGAGGGGCTCTCGTGCGCGGCGGTCCCGGTCGCTCCGACCCTGGCCCGCAACTGGAACACGCCGTCGGACGCCGCGCCGCTCGCGCGGCCGGGGACTCACCCGCCGGAGCGGCGGGAGGGCGTGGCATGACCGCGGCCCTGTCGGATCTGCTCGCCCCGCTCGAGCCCCAGCTCGAGGCCATGCGCAGCGTGCTGGCTCGCGAGCTGGAGAGCGATGACCCCGCGGTGGCTGCGATGCTCGAGCACCTCTCGCGCTTCCGCGGCAAGCAGCTGCGGGCGACGCTCCTGCTGCTCATGGGCCAGGCCAGCGGCAACGACCACCCCGAGCTGCCCGAGGTCGCCGCGATCATCGAGATGATCCACCTCGCGACCCTCGTGCACGACGATGTGCTGGATGGGGCCGAGGTCCGGCGCCAGCTGCCCAGCGTCAACCTGGAGTGGGACAACCAGACCGCCGTCCTCCTCGGCGACTGGCTCTATGCCCGCGCGTTCGGCCTGTCGACCCAGCTGGCCTCGCCCCTCGCCAGCCAGGTGCTTGCGAGCGTCACCGCGCGCATCTGCGTGGGGGAGATTCGCCAGGCCCAGGGGCGCTATGCCTTCGAGGCCAGCCAGCTGCAATACGAGGAGATCGCAGGCGCCAAGACCGGCGTGCTCTACGGGGCCGCGGCGGAGCTCGGCGTGCGCTTTGCGCGGCCCGATGCCGGGGCCCTTGGCGCGGAGATGCGTGCCCTGGGTGAGGAGCTCGGGCTTGCGTTCCAGATCGCGGACGACCTGCTCGACCTCGAGGGCGAGGAGAGCGTCGTGGGCAAGAGCGTGGGCACGGATGTGGATGACGGAAAGGTCACGCTCCCCGTGCTCCTGGCCTGGCAGGCTGCGGACATGGAGACCCGCGCTGCCATCGAGGCCGCCTACCGAGCCCCCGGGGTCCCGGACCGCCGCGCGGCCCTGTTCGCAGCCTGTGACCTGGTGACCGGGTGCGCTCTGGCGCGCGCGCGAGCCGATACGCTTGTGGCGAGCGCTCGCGCTCGCCTGGAGCAGCTCCCGGACACGGCCTCCCGCGAGGCCCTCGAGCGGGTGCTCGAGTTCACCCTGGAGCGCCGCTCCTGATCGACCGCATGCGACGAGCCCCTATCCGACGAGTCTCCGCACTCGCGCTGCTCACCCTCCCCCTTGCCGCGGGCTGCGGCGAGGCCCCGGTGAAGACCATCTCTACGCGCCGGACCGCGCGCACGGCCTCCGAGCCCGTGCTGATCGGGGCCACCAGCCGCCAGCGGTTCGGTCCCATGGGGGGTGGTGCCAGCGCGGCGCCCCAGGAGAGTGCGCCCTCCTCGGGAAGCGGCGGGCTGCCGCCCTTTGAGTACGACCTCCCCCGCGGCTGGAGCGCCCGCGCGGCGTCGGGCATGCGGGTCGTGGACCTCGAGGTTGCGGGTGATCCTGCTACCGAGGCCTACCTCACGATCCTGGGCGGCAGCGGCGGGGGCCTCGAGGCCAACATCGAGCGCTGGCAGGCGCAGATGGGCGACGACGGCCAGCCGGCGCCGGTGGTCGAGCGCAGCGAGGTGCCGCTGCTCGGTGGGCAGGCTGTGCTCGTCGTGATCGACGGCCACTACCGCGGGATGGGCCAGGCCGACCTGGCGGACGCGCGCATGGTGGCTGCGATCCTGCCCTCGAGTCAGTTCACGGTCTTCGCGAAGATGGTGGGACCCCGCGCGGTGGTCGAGCCGGAGCAGGGGGCGTTCCGCTCCTGGTGCGCGAGCCTGCGTCTGGGCGAGGACCTGCGGGCGGAGGAGTCCCCGGCGGCGCCGGCCAGCGCCCCCGCCGCAGAGCGCAGCGTGGCCTGGAGCCTGCCCTCGGGCTGGCGTGAGCTTGGCCCCCGGCCGATGCGCCTCGCCACCCTGGTCGGCCCCGAGGGCGTGGAGATCAGCATCAGCGAGGCAGGGGGCTCCCCACGCGCCAATGCCAACCGCTGGCTGGGGCAGGTGGGCCAGGACGCGCTGGATGCGGCGGCCTTCGACGGCCTGCCGCGGCTGCAGTCGGGGCTCGGCGAGGCGGTCCTCGTGGAGGGCACCGGCCCCTTCTCCGGCATGGGCGCGGCTGACATGGCGGAGGCCACGCTGCTCGGCGTGATCGTTCCGCAGGGCGCGAGCAATGTGTTCGTGAAGGCCGTCGACCGCCCCGGCGCGGTGGCCTCGATTCGTCCGGCCCTCGAGGAGATCGTCTCGAGTCTGCGCCCCGGAGGACGCTGATGTTCCAGGACCTCCACACCCTCGACCTCACCTGGCCCTTCTGGGGCGTGCTCGCCCTCGTGGTTGCCTGGAGCTTCACGCGCGAGGACCGGCGCGAGCGCGTTCTGGACGGCCTCGCGAGCTACCGGCTCTCGGTGGCCACCCTCGGTGGGCTGTTCCTGATCTCCTGGCTGGGCACGGTCGCCCAGGTCGATGTGGGGCTGTTCCGCGCGCAGAAGATCTACTTCGAGTCCTGGTTCTTCACCGAGCGCGTGGGCCTCTTCGGCGACTGGCGCCTGGCGCTGCCGCTCCCCGGAGGTCAGCTCCTCATGAGCCTGCTGGCGGTGAACCTGCTCGTGGGCGGCCTCGTGCGCGTCGGGCAGCGCTACGCCAAGGCGCGCGGCACGCGCCGCGGGATCCTCCTGTCGCTCCTGGCGACGCACCTTGGCGTGGTCGTGCTGCTGGCGGCCGGCATCGTCAAGCTGCACGCCTCGGACAATGGCCATGTGACCCTCTACGAGGGTGAGGCCACCAGCGAGTTCGTCTCCTTCCACGAGTGGGAGGTCGCCATCCACGACGCGTCGCAGAAGGAGCAGGTCGAGGAGTGGATCGTCCCTGAGGGGGACTTCCTGGATCTCGAGCGCGGCTCGCGCCGGTTTGAGACTCCGGAGCTGCCCTTCGACCTCGTCCTCGAGCAGTTCGCGCCGAACGCGCGCGTGCTGCCCCAGGGGGATCACCCCGGCGTGGCCGTGGGGGCGGTGGACGGCTGGGCCCTCGTGCCCCAGGAGATGGAGAACCAGCACGAGCGCAACTTCGCCGGCATCCTCGCGCGCATCCAGCCGCGTCAGGCGGGGAGCACCTCGAGCGCGATCCTGTCCGGCTGGTCGCGCTTCCCGCACACCTTCGAGGTGGACGGGCGCACCTGGTCGATCAGCCTGCGCCGTCGGCGCTTCGACCTCCCTGGCGAGATCGAGCTGGTGGACTTCCACCGTGAGCTCCATCCGCGGACCGGGATGGCGAGCGTGTTCCGCTCGGATGTGCTGTGGCGTGAGGACGACGGCGCGGGGGGGCGCACCGAGGACGCGATCCGCATTGCCATGAACGAGCCCCTGCGGCGCGACGGACTGGCTCTCTTCCAGGCGAACTGGGGGCCCCAGGACGACCCGGATGCGGCCCGGCTCTACTCCCAGCTCGAGGTCACTCGCAACCCCTCCGATCACTGGCCCACCGCGGCGGTGATCGTGATCGGCGTGGCGATGACCCTCGCCCTTGCCCTCAAGTTCCGACAGTGGCTGCGCCAGCAGGCGGCGCGCGCGGCCCGGGCCTCCTGATCCTCCGGCCTCCTGATGAGCAGCACCATGACCCTCCAGCGAGTCCTCACCCTGGGCCTTGCGGCGCTCCTCGCGCTCGCGGCCTTGCCCTGCTCAGCCTCTGCGGGCGAGCCCGCCGCGCCCGCGCGCGACGAGGCCCCGGTGCGCTGGAGCGAGGAGACGGCCGCGGCCCTCGAGCGCCTTCCGCTGCAGCACGGCGGTCGCGTGAAGCCCCTGCGCACCTGGGCGGACTACAAGCTGCTGGCCATCGCCAACGGGCGCAAGGTGACGGTGGAGCGGGGCGGCGAGGAGGTCAAGCTCGACGCGGTGGGCTGGGCTCTCGACTGCTTCTTCGATCCGGAGCTGGCGGCCACCTATCGGGTCGTGCAGGTGGACGACTGGGATGTCCTCCGGGCGGCAGGCGTCGACCTGGACGCCTTCGCGGGCACGCACAAGAAGCGTGACCGCTGGAGCTACCGCGAGCTGGCTCCGGTGCGTGACGAGCTCATGCGCCGGGCGCAGCGCGCCCAGGCGAAGGGCGCGGACGAGCGCACGCGTGAGGAGACCCAGACCCTCGACCTGGCCCTCAAGGTGCGCGCCCTCGAGGGGGTGATGGGGGCCCTCGATCCGCTGCGCGCGGGCATCAGCGCCCCTCAGGGCTCGCCCCTCGGGGACCTCGCCGTGGACGGGCGCGTGGACCTGATCACGATCCTCCAGGACCTGGAGACCTTCCGTGCGGCCCTGGCCGAGGCCGGGACCGAGGGGCAGCAGGTCGCTCGTCAGGTGTCAGCCGTCATGGAGAGCGCTGAGGCCTCGGCCTTCCACGAGCTGGCGGTCGTGCCGCCCGTGGGCACCGTCACCGAGCAGCCGGAGTGGCTGGACCTGGGCGACACCCTGATGGCCGCGCTCTCGGGCGCCCCCTCGGGAGAGCTCGCCTCTCCTGCGCTGGACGCGCTGGGGGAGGCGCTCGGAGGCGCGGCGCGGCGCGAGGACAGCGCGGTCCGCGCGGGCCTCGAGCGCTTCGCCAGCGTGGTCGAGCCGGTCGCCGCCCAGCGCGGCGAGCTGGAGCGCGTCGGCTCCGAGGTCTCGTTCCAGAAGCAGCAGCTGTTCACCAAGGCGCTGGTGGCGTTCCTCCTGGCCTTCCTGCTGGGCGCGCTGTCCTTCCTACCGGGCGTGGCCTGGCTCGGCAAGGGCGCCTGGGGAGCTGCCAGCATGGGCGCCGCGGCGCTCGTGGGCGGGATCGCCTGGCGCTGCTGGATCAACGGGCGCCCTCCGATCACCACGCTCTACGAGACCGCGCCGTTCATCGGAGCCTGCGGGATCCTTCTGGCCCTCGGACTCGAGCGGCTGCAGCGCCAGCGCGTCGCCCTGACCGCGGGCAGCGCCTTCACCGTGGCCGTCCTGTTCCTCTCGTTCGTCCTGGAGAAGCAGGACGCCGCCGCGAGCGGGGACTCCATGAAGAGCCTCGTGGCGGTGCTGGACACGAACTTCTGGCTCTCGACGCATGTCACGACGGTGACCTTCGGGTACTGCGCCGGCCTGTTCGCGTGGCTGCTCGCAACGGTCTGGCTCGTGGCGCTGCCCTTCGTGAGCCGGCTCCAGGCCGCGGGGCGCGAGGTCGCCTGGCACTCGTCCCTGATTCGCTCGGTCTATGGCGTGGTGGTGTTCGGCCTGCTGTTCTCTCTGGTGGGCACGATCCTGGGGGGCATCTGGGCGAACTACTCCTGGGGTCGCTTCTGGGGCTGGGACCCCAAGGAGAACGGAGCCCTGGTGATCGTGCTGTGGCAGCTCGTGATCGTTCACGCGCGCCTGGGCGGCATGATCCGCGACCTGGGTCTCGCCCTGCTCACGGTCGTCCTCGGCAGCGTCGTGGTGTTCTCCTGGTTCGGCGTCAACCAGCTCGGCGTGGGGCTCCACTCCTATGGATTCACCACCGGCGCCTCCACGGCCATCACGATCTGCCACTGGACCAACGCCGGCCTGGTGGCGTTCGGCCTGCTGGCCGGGCGCTGGGCCAAGGCGGCCCTCTCCCGCGCAAAGGCGCTGGCCCCCAAGCCCTGAGGGCCTTAGCCTGCCCTCGAAGAGGCTCCTTGCCGCCCGCGGGGAGCCCCGCTGCCGCGCCGCTCCCGCCAGCCTGCCGCGTCGACCATGACCAGCCCCTCTACCCAGCTCCTCGACGGCAAGGCCACCGCTGCCGCCGTCCGTGTCGAAGTCCAGGCCGCCACGGCCGCCCTGCGTGACGCGCACGGCCTCCAGCCCGGGCTCACCGTGGTGCTCGTGGGTGAGGACCCCGCGAGTCAGGTGTATGTGCGCAACAAGGACCGCGCGGCGACGGAGGCGGGGTTCCAGGTCGACACGGTGCGGCTGCCCGCGACTGCCAGCCAGGAGGAGCTGCACGCGGTGGTCGATCGGCTGAACGCGGACCCCGCGGTGCACGGGATCCTGGTGCAGCTGCCCCTGCCCGCCGGCCTGGATTCCGACGCGGTCATCGATCGCCTGGATCCCGCCAAGGATGTGGACGGCCTGTCCCCGCGCAGCGTCGCGGCCTGGACCCTTGGCCGGCCGGGGCACCGGCCCTGCACCCCGGCCGGCTGCCTGGAGCTGATGGCCCGCTACGGACTCGAGGTCGCGGGCAAGCACCTCGTGGTCATCGGGCGCTCCATGCTGGTCGGCAAGCCCATCGCGACCCTGGCGCTGGAGCGCAACGCAACGGTCACGATCTGCCACAGCCGCACCCAGGGGCTCGAGGACCACTGCCGCAGGGCGGACATCCTGGTGGCTGCCGTGGGCCGGGAGCGCATGGTCAAGGCGGACTGGATCCGGCCTGGCGCCGTGGTCCTCGATGTGGGCATCAATCGGGGTGCCGACGGGAAGCTCTGCGGGGATGTGGACACCGAGGCCGCCATGGGCGTGGCCGGCTGGATCACGCCGGTTCCGGGGGGCGTTGGGCCGATGACCATCGCCATGCTCCTGCGCAACACCCTCTGCGCGGCTGCGGCCTCCGCCGGCGCGGACGGCGAGGCCCTGCTGGCCGGTGCCGCGGGAGTGGCCGCGGGCTGACCATGAACGCTCCCGCTGGCGGCGTGCGCTATGGCTTTCCGCCGCTCACTCCGGGCGTGCGGCGGCTGCTGCTGATCCTCGGCGGGGCCTTCGTCCTGAACCTGCTCGCCTCGCTGAGCCCGGCCGCGCGCGAGGCGATCCCGCGCGCGCTGGGGCTGAACGCGGACCAGTGGGGCCAGCCCCCGGCGTTCGCCCCGCTCTGGCAGCTCATCACCTACGGCTTCCTGCACTCGGACGCGGGGCTCTCGCACCTGCTCTTCAACGTCCTGGGCCTGTACTTCTTCGGAACCATGCTCGAGGGGCTGGTCGGGACCCAGCGGTTCCTGACGCAGTTCATGGCGGCGGTGGTCGCCGGCGGGGTCGTGCACCTCGTGGCCTCGTGGCTCCTGGGCGGCGGGCGCGTCCCGGTGGTGGGGGCCTCCGGGGCGGTGCTGGCCCTGGTCTGTGCCGCCGCCGTGCTCGACCCTCGGCGCACGGTGCTGTTCCTGTTCATCCCCGTGCAGCTCTGGGTGCTCGCGGCCATCGTGGTCGCCGGCGACCTGGTGGGGGTGCTGACCTCCCTCCGGGACGGGGGCGGGAGCGTGGCGCACTGGGTTCACCTCGGGGGAGCCGCGTGGGGCGTGCTGGCCGTGAAGCGCCGCTGGATCTGGGCCGACCCGCTCGAGCGCCTGCGGCGGCGGCGCGCCGCACGGCACGCCGAGGCCGCCCTCTCGGAGGAGGCGGAGGTGGACCGGCTGCTGGAGAAGATCCAGCGGGAGGGGATCGGCTCCCTTGACCGGGCAGAGAAGTCCCTGCTGAAGCGCGCGTCCGCGCGTCGGCGCGGCTGAGGTCCCTGAGGGCCCCGAGCCCCCGAGCCCCCACCGTGGGGCCACCGGCCTCCCCGGACGCGCGGGTCCTGGCCCGTGGCCCTTGGGCCCCTGGCGGCTAGAATCGCTCCCGTCGGGCACGCCGCCCGCACCGGACCTCCCCGGTCCTCTGAGCCATGAGACCCTCCCTCCCGCGCCTCCTCGCTCTCGCCCTCCTCGTTCCCAGCGCTGCCCGGCTTGCGCCTGCCGTGCCCCTGGCCATCGCGCCCGCGCCCCAGGGGCTGCAGGACTTCAAGGACAAGTTCGAGCAGGCCCGCAAGGTGAACGCCAAGGAGGAGATGCGCAAGCTCGTCCGCACCCGCAAGGACGACGCCGTCTTCTATGTGGTGGAGGTCGCGGAGAGCATTGCCAACAACCCCAGCGAGGTCGTGTTCGAGCGCATGGCCGCGATCCGAGACGCCTGGAACGCTGAGGTGCGCACGAAGTTCTGCGAGAACATGGAGGTGTTCTTCTCGAACCTCTCCGGGCCGTTCAAGGCCGATCGGCGCAAGTTCATGCTCGAGTACAAGAAGCTCGAGAGCGCGTGGCTGGCCAACATCGCCGGCGACAAGGACCGAGTGATCCTGAACCAGCATGCGGCGGCCTTCCGCGGCCTGGCCGACTCCTTCAAGGCCATCGGCGACAAGTACTTCGAGTCGAACTCCTGGCAGTTCGTCGCCCTCTCCCTGGACGACATCCACGAGAAGGGCGGCCCGGACCTGCGCGGCGCGGCCGAGGGCTACAAGGCCTGCCTTGACGCGCGCGAGGCGGTCGGGCTCAAGGACAAGGTGGTGACCGGCTACGAGGAGCGCCTGCGTCAGCTCACGGCCCTCGGCTACGGCGAGGCTCCCAAGGAGGGGACGCCGGAGGCCGCCGCTGCGGCCGAGGCGGCCAAGCCCTTCGCCGTGGCGGCCACGCCGGCGCCGCCGCTGGAGGTGGAGAGCCTCGAGCGCCCCAACTGGTTCCTCGACGACCACTTCGTGATCTGGCACCAGATCTACCTGCAGGGGAAGGGCTCCGCGGCGCAGATCGGTCGCCTCGAGGGTGGCCCGCAGGCCCTGCGCACCAAGGCTGCTGAGGTCATGGTGGATGTGGACCGCGACGGTCAGGGGGATGTGGAGCTGCCCCTGCGCGGCAAGCCCCAGGTGATCTCCATGGAGCTGGGGGACGGCGATGCCCGCCGGCCCTGGTCGTTCCTGGCGATGATCGGTCACGACCAGACCCAGTACCAGGGCCTCCAGTACAACTCGGCCCTGCAGGACAACTCGGCCCTGATCTTCATCGCGCCGTCAGCCTCCATGACCCTCGACATCGAGGGGACGGCTGTCCAGATCATCGATGAGAACATGAACGGGGAGTACGGCGACACCCCCGGGACCTGGGCCCACATGGGCCTCTCCGAGGGCGTCTACCAGCCGGAGCCGGACTCCATGGTGATCGGCGGCGGCAAGCGTGCCGTGCCCTACAGCGAGTTCGTGAAGCTCGGTGACCAGTGGTACCAGCTGACTCCCGAGAACGGCGGCGCAAGCTTCCAGGTCGCCCGCGTGAGCTTTCCCGTGGGCGAGCTGAAGCTCGACTTCGGCAAGGGCCCCAAGCCCACCTATGTGATCCTCAAGGGGCGCGACCGCTTCGAGAACCTCTATGTGGACCTCGTGGGCTCGAAGACGGTGGAGGTCCCCGTGGGGCGCTACACCCTCGCCTACGGCATGGTCTCCAAGGGCAAGAAGCTCCAGTCGGTGAAGGCCCTCATGGTCGCGGACAGCAGCACCAAGGCCTGGGATGTGCGACCGGGGGAGACCACCGATGTCGAGCTCGGCGGCCCCTTCGACCTGGACTTCGATGTCCAGCTGGAGGGCGATGAGCTGACCGTGCCCGGCCAGTCGGTGGTGGTCCTGGGCCGCGGCGGTGAGCGCTACGAGCGCATGTGGAACTGCGTCCTCGATCCCGAGGTGAGCTGGCGCAAGGCGGGGAGCGGGCGGGGATCGAAGCCCGAGGACATGGGGGTCCACATGGACCGGGACGCCATGGAGAAGTTCGGCTATCCGGCCGTCTGGTTCCCCAAGGACCGGACCCTGAGCGTGAAGGCCGGGGGCGAGGGCGCCGAGGCGCAGCTGTTCGTCAAGAAGAACAAGTTGTTCGGCAAGCTCGAGTCCTCCTGGCGCGATTGATCCAGGACACCCAAGACCGCCGTGCTCGACCTCAAGCTCATCCGTCAGGACCCCGACGCCGTGCGCGCAGGCGCGGCGAAGAAGCGCATCCCCTGCGACATCGATCGCATCCTGGAGCTGGACGCCGCGAGCCGTGAGGTGGGCGTCGAGGTCGACGGGCTGAGGCAGCGGCAGAAGGAGGCCGGGAGCCGCATGGCCAAGGCGACGCCGGAGGAGCGAGCCGGGCTGCTCGAGGAGCAGCAGGCCCTGAAGGCCGAGCTCAAGGCCCTCGAGGAGCGCAAGAGCCAGCTCGACGGGGAGCTGGGCGAGCTGCTGCTCAAGGTGCCCATGCCTCCCGCGGCCGAGGTGCCCGATGGAGCCGACGACCAGGAGAACCAGGAGCTGCGCCGGGTGGGCGAGCCGCGCGCCTTCGACTTCGAGCCGCGCTCCCACCAGGACCTGGGGGAGCTGCACGGCTGGATCGACACCGAGCGGGGCGCGCGCCTGGCCGGGTCGCGGAACTACCTGCTGAAGGGAGACCTCGTCCTCCTGGAGTCGGCCGTGCTGCGGTACGCGCTGGATCTCATGGTCTCACGGGGGTTCACGCCGGTCACGGTCCCGACCCTGGTGCGCACCGAGGCCATGCAGGGCACGGGCTACTTCCCCGGCGGCGAGGAGCAGGCCTACCGCTGCGACGACCGTGACGACCTGTGGCTGGTGGGCACCGCCGAGGTGCCGCTCACGGCCATGTACGCGGGCGAGATTCTGTCCCACGAGGACCTGCCCCTGCGCTTCGTCGCCCACTCCAGCTGCTATCGCCGCGAAGCCGGCACCTATGGCAAGGACACCCGCGGCCTCTACCGCGTTCACCAGTTCCAGAAGGTCGAGCAGGTGGTGGTGGATGTGGACGACGAGGCGCGCTCGCTCGAGCACCACCAGACGATCCTCCAGAACGCCGAGGACCTGCTGCAGTCCCTTGGGCTTCCCTACCGGGTCGTCAATGTGTGCGGCGGCGACCTAGGACAGGGACAGGTCCAGAAGTTCGACATTGAGACCTGGATGCCCTCCCGCGAGGGCTACGGCGAGACCCACTCGGCCTCGCGCTTCCACGACTTCCAGGCCCGGCGCCTGAACCTCCGCTACCGCGGCGAGGACGGCAAGGTCCGCCACTGCCACACCCTGAACAACACGGTGGCCGCCTCCACGCGCATGCTGATCGCCCTGCTGGAGAACCACCAGCAGGCGGACGGCACGGTGCGCGTCCCCGAGCCCCTGCGTCCCTACCTGGGCGGGCGCGAGGTCCTGGGCAAGCCCGTCGCCTGAGGCTCAATAAGAGTCGGGAGACCGCGCGAGGGGGGGCCTCTAGCCGCCGCCCTTGCCGCCGCCGGCCGCGCCGCGCCCGCCGCCGGTGGTGGTGATCGTGCCGCCGCCCCCGCGGCCGCCGCCGCCGGCCCCGCCACGGCCGTCTCCGGGGAGGGGGCCGCCGAAGCCGCCCGCGCCGCCCATTCCGCCCGTGCCGTCGATGGGGCCGGTCGGGGCCCCACCGCCCGTGTCGGGCCGCTGGGCCGGGAGGGCCAGGCGCGGGGTCTCGTCGAGGGCCACGCGCAGCGGATCCGGGAAGCGGACGATGCGCGTGTAGGTCACCACGCGGTCGCCGGGATCGGTGCGCACCAGCTGCTCGCGGAGCAGGCGCGGGGCCAGCTCGAGGGTCATCGAGATCCGCACCCAGGCGGGGAGGCCCGTGGTCTCCTCGTCCCCAACCAGCACGCCCCACTCCTCCTCGAGCTCGGCGTCCACGCCGTCCTCTCCGAACACCTCGATGGAGAACCGCATGACGCGGTCGTGGAGGAAGGTGTAGCGGCCCCCGCTGAAGGGCTCGTCGTCCACCCCGAAGTCCTCGCGGCGGTAGAGCTCGAGGAACTCGTCGTACTGGGGGTTGGGGCGCGCCACATACCCGACCTCGTTCAGGTCCGCACGCGCCGCGCGATCCTCGAACATCTCCCACTCCTTGCCGTCGGTGGTGGTGACGAAGTCGATGCGGTCGGCGTCAAGGCCGAGCTCGACCCGGTTGCGCACGCGCAGGTGCAGCTGCTTGGGGCGATCCAGGGTGAAGATCGCCAGCAGGTCGCGCTCGACCATGTCCATGATCGCCGGGCCGGCCATCATGGTCTCCTGGGTGTTGTGGATGTGGTCCCGGGTGGTGCGCACCGTGGTGAGCATGCGCGTGATGCTCGTGAGCATCAGCGCCATGATCAGCAGGGCCACGAGGACCTCCACCATGCTGAAGCCGGAGCGCCGGGAGGGAGAGCTCATCGACCGCCTCCCTTGGTGGCCGTGTTGCCGGTCCCGGCCGCGCCGCCGGCTCCGGCGCCTGCCCCTCCGGCCGCGCCGCCGGGGCTCCCAGGCAGGTCTCCGTCCTCGAGCGCATCCGCGCCCTCCTCGTCCTCCGAGGGGCCGTACACCTGCTCCCAGGGGATCCAGCGCTCCAGCTCGATGTGGTGGTCGAGGTCCTCGAGGCCGGGCAGGAACGGGAACGAGACCCGCAGGCGCAGCTGCTCGTACTCCTCGACGGTCTCCTCCTCGGCGTCCATGTCCTCGGCGGAGGAGTAGCCGCTGTTGATGGCCTCCTGGTCGCGGCGGTACTGCCAGTTGTCGAAGCGCTGGCCCTGCCAAGCGGCCTGGTCGTCCGTGCGGACCGCCTCGAGCTGCTCGTCGCCGAGGGCCAGCTCCCAGGTGTACTCGGGGCGCTCCTTGTCGGCGAAGGTGCCGTAGCGGGTGCTCTCCAGGTCGTCCCACCAGAGCCCGGCCGCGATCTCACCCAGGTGCTCCACGCCCAGCTCCCGCGCGATCTTCATGCGCTGGGTGTGGGCGGCCGTCTGGGCCGCGCCGTTCAGGGCCTGGACCGAGAAGGCTAGGCCGATGCCCACGATGGCGATCGTGATGGCGGCCTCGGCGAGGGTGAAGCCCGAGCGTGCGCCGGGAGTGGGGCGGCGAGAGAGACGCATCAGTCGAAGTCCCGGTCGGTGGGGAGCTCGCGCTCGTAGGTGCCCTCGTGGAAGCGGATCAGCCCCGTCAGGGGCAGGACCTCCACGGTGAAGGTGGTGTTGTAGACGGGCTGGGTCAGGGTCACCAGGTGGTCAGAGGCCGAGCCCAGCGGGTCGAAGCGGACGCGCACGAGCTCGCCCGCGAACTCGGTCCCGGCGAGGGTGAGCTTGAGGAACTCGACGCCAGGGCGCAGGGGCTCCCACTGGGTGGCGTAGCGGAACTCCTCCTCGTCGACCCCCTCGACCCAGCGCGAGCCGTCCTTCGCGAGGGGCGTGATCATCCGATACCGATGCCCGACGAGGTCGTACTCGACCAGGAACTCCGCGTTGCGGGAGATCGCCTCGGAGCGCGCCTGGCGCAGGACATCCGCCAGCTCGCGCACCGAGGTGTTGAGCCTCTCGCGGGGGACGAGGGCGTCATAGGAGACCGAGACCGTGAAGGTCACCATGCCCAGGATGAGCAGCACGATCCCGAGCTCCAGGATCGTGAAGCCGGCGCGCGCGCGCGCCGGGCCGCGGCGCTGCGGACCGGGGACCCTCACGACCGCGCTCAGATCTCCTGGTCGCGAATCATCGCGTAGGTGACATCGCGATCCTCGCCCTCGCCGCCGGCCACGCCGTCGCGCCCGAAGGTGAAGAGCTCGAACTCGTTGCTGCCGCCGCCGGGGGGCTGGTAGACATACTCGTTGCCCCAGGGGTCCTTCGGCACCGTGCGCTGGTTGAGGAAGGTGCGGCCGTTGTCGTCGCCCTGGACAAGGCTCTCCAGCCCGTCGGGGTAGCGGCCGTTGGCGATCATGTACTGATCCAGGGCGCCGGCGATGGCGGGCAGGTCGGCCTTGACCTTGCCGATCTTGGCGTCGGACAGGCGGTCGATGACCTTCGGGACGACCACGGTGGAGAGCAGGCCGATGATCAGGATCACGACCATGAGCTCCGCGATGGAGAAGCCGGCCTGGGCGGCGGCGCGTGCTTGGCTTGACTTGAGGGTGCGCATGACGGGAGGGAGCCGGGTGGCTCGCTGGGGGAGGTTTAGATCTGGCCGATCTCGAGGATCGGCTGGACGATGGCGTAGACGATGTAGCCCACTACGCCGGCGAGGAGCACAATCATGACGGGCTCGAGCAGGGCCGTGAGGCGCTCGGTGACCACATCGATCTCCTCGTCGTACGCAATGGCGATGCGGTCGAGCATCTGCTCGAGCTCGCCCGACTGCTCGCCGACGGCGACCATGTAGCCCACCACGCTGGGGAAGGCGCCCGAGGCCTTGAGGGGCCCGGAGATGTCCGTGCCCTCGACCACGCGCTTGGAGATGTGGTCGGTGGCGTCGCCGATGACGCGGTTGCCCACGACCTTGCGCGTGATCTCCAGGGACTGGATCACGGGGACGCCCGACTGGAGCAGGGTCGAGAGCGTGCGGGTGAAGCGGCCGACCGCGGCCTTGCGCAGCAGCTCGCCCAGCACGGGGATCTTGAGCAGGCTGCGGTCGATCGCAAGCTGGCCCTTGTCCGAGGTGCGGTACACGCGCTCGAAGGCGAACGACATGACGCCGATCATGCCGATGATGGCCCACCACCAGTCCTGGACCACATTGCTGATGGAGATCAGCACCTGGGTCGCAGGCGGCAGGGCCTTGCCCTGCTCGATCAGCATGGCGGTGATCTCGGGCACGACCTTCGCCATCAGGATGGTGACCACGATCATGCCGATCACGATCATCATCGCCGGGTAGGTCAGGGCGCCGACGACCTTGCGGCGCAGGGCGCGCTGGGCCTGCATGTAGTCCGCGAGGCGCGAGAGGACGATGTCCAGGTTGCCCGCGGCCTGACCGGCCGAGACCATATTCACATAGAGCTCGGAGAACCAGCCCGGGTGCTGCGCGAGGGCGTCCGCCAGGCTGTTGCCCTGCTGGATGCCCTCGCGGACCTGACGCAGCATGGTCTCCACGCGCTTCTGCTCGGCCTGGTCCACCACCGCTGAGAGGGCCTCGGCCAGGGCGATTCCCGACCCGAGGAGCGTCGCCAGCTGGCGCGTGATGCCGAGCACGATCTCGGTCTCCCGGGCGCCGGGGCCCTGGCTCGCCGCGCGAGCCTCGGCCGCCCGGGCCAGGAGGCCGGGCTGCTTGCCGCCCTTCTTGCCCTTGCTGCGCTTGCCGCCCCGGGTCTCGGTCAGCTTGGTGACGAGCAGCTTCTGCCGCCGCAGCTTCTGCCGGGCGTCCTTCTCGGTGTCCGCATCGACCACGCCCTTGGTCGTTGCGCCACCGGGGGCGAAGGCCACGTACTCGTAGATGGGCATCGCGGGGATCAGACGTCGAGCTGGGTGACGCGGAGGACCTCGTCGGGGGTGGTCAGGCGGCTGCGGATCTTGTCCCGGCCGTCCTCGCGCAGGGTGATGAGGCCCCGCGCCACGGCCGCGCGCTTGATGTCGGTGGCGCTGCCGCCCTCCATGACCTGCGTGCGCAGCTCCTCCGTAACCGGGAGGAACTCGTAGATGGCGGTCCGGCCGGAGTAGCCCGACTGGAAGCACTCGTCGCAGCCCGTGCCGTAGGCGATCTGGTGGTCGAGCTCGGCAGGGTCGAGGTCCACCTTCTTGAGCTTGGCCGCCCACTCCTCGTTGATCGGCTCGATCACGGTGCAGTGGGGGCAGACGGTCCGCACGAGGCGCTGGGCGATGATCAGGACCAGGGACGAGGCCACCAGGTAGGGCTCGACTCCCTGGTCGATCATACGGGTGATGGTCGAGGGCGCATCGTTGGTGTGCACCGTCGAGAACACCAGGTGTCCGGTGAGCGCCGCGCGGATGGCGACCTCGGCGGTCTCCAGGTCGCGGATCTCACCGACCATCATCACATCGGGGTCCTGGCGCAGGAAGGAGCGCAGGCCTGCCGCAAAGGTGAGGCCCTTCTTGGTGTTCACCTGCACCTGGCTGACCCCGGCCAGGGCGTACTCCACCGGGTCCTCGATGGTGAGGACGTTCTTCATCGTGGTGTCGATCTCCGCCATCGAGGCGTAGAGCGTCGTGGTCTTGCCGGAGCCCGTGGGGCCGGTCACCAGGATGATGCCGTGGTTGTAGCCGATGTAGTGCCGGATCAGCTCGGCGTTGCGGTGCGAGAGGCCGATCTCGTTCAGGCGGTACAGCTTGGCGGTCTTGTCGAGCAGACGCAGGACGATGCGCTCGCCGTCGGTGGTGGGGACCGAGCTGATACGGACATCGACCTCGCCATCGCCGAGGCGAATCGTGGCGCGTCCGTCCTGGGGCAGGCGGCGCTCCGCGATGTCCATCTTGCCCATGACCTTGACGCGGCTGATGATCGCGTCCTGGACCCGGCGCGGGATCGAGTCCATGTCGTACAGGATGCCGTCGATCCGGAAGCGCACCTGCATCCTGTCCGGATAGGGCTGGAAGTGCACATCGGAGGCCCGCAGCTTCAGCGCCTGGAACAAGATGGTGTTGACCAGCTTGATGATCGGGGCCTTGTTCGAGACATCGAGGACATCCTCGGCCTCGTCGATCTCGGCGGCCATGGAGCCGATGTCGGCGTCCTCGCTGACCGCGTCCAGGGCCTCGTCGACTCCGTCCGCCTTGTGGCGGTAGGCGCGGGCGATCAGCCCGGTGATCTCCAGCCTGGGGGCCAGCACCGGATCGAGCTCGCGGCCGAGCATGGCCGCCAGGTCGTCCATGGGGTGCGGGTCCAGGGGGTGGCAGGTCGCCACCTTGAGGGTCCCGTCCTCGAGCTCCTCGAGCGCCACCAGGTTGTAGTTGCGCGCGAACTGCACAGGCACGCCGTCCACGAAGCCCGTCGGCACCTTGGTGCCGTCGAGGCTCTTGCGGAACTCGTAGCCCAGGTGCTTGGCGTACACCTGCAGCAGCGTGACCTCGTCGAGGTACTCGCGCTGCAGGATGCTGCGGTCGAGGGACTCGCCGCTGCGAACGGAGAGCTGCCGGCACTCCTCGAGCTTGTCACGGGTCAAGCCCGCGTCGAGGAGGAGGTCGGAGATGCTGGCCATGGATGGGGGTGGTGGTTGCCCGGGGCTTGGAGGATCGGCGCAGCGACTCAGGAGTCGGTCCCGCCCACGGCTCCAAGGGCCTCCATGACCTCGCTGGGGACCTTGCCGATCTCGGCGGCGTCCACCTCCTCACCAACGGTCGGCCGCTGGTAGAGGGGCAGGTCGAAGCCCTCCAGGTCCACGCTGCCCGCGTCCTCCTGGGTGCCGAAGTCGGACTCGATCAGCCGCATGCGGTCGAGGCCGATCGTGTCGGCGGCCTCCAGCTTGCGGCGGTAGCTGATCTCGGCGAGGTCGGCGAAGTCCGCGTCCTGCAGGATGTGCGGGGTCACGAAGAAGTAGAGCGCCGTGCGGTTCTGGGTGTCCGAGTCCCGGCGGAAGAGGCGGCCGACGATGGGCAGGTCGCCGAGGCCGGGGACCTGATCGGTGTCCTCGGAGCGGTTGTCGATGACGATGCCGCCAATGACCATGGTGTCGCCGTCGGGCACATTGACCGTAGTCTCCACCGAGCGCTCGACCTTCGGCGGGGGGATGGGCCCACTGAACGAGCCCTGGAAGGTCGAGACATTCAGGAAGATGTCCAGGCGCAGGTAGCGGCTCGCGCTGATGGACGGGGAGATCTGCATCGTGATGCCCGCGTCCTGGTACCCGTTGAAGTTCTCCTGGGTGCCGCCGACCGTGCCCGTGTTGGTGATCTGGGTGGTGGGCTGGCTCTCCAGGGCCTCGACCTTCGCGCTGCCGTTGTTGTTGACCAGCACGCTGGGCACGTTCAGGACATTGGAGTTGCTCTTCTGCTCCACGAGCGAGAGCAGCATGGGCAGGCTGAAGTTGTCCCCGTCGAGGATGCCCGCGGTGATGCCGGTGCCGTTGTTCGGCACGCGGCTGTCGACGATGCCGTCGGCGTCCAGGTCCTCGAAGGCCGAGAGGCCGAAGTTCGTCACGCCGAAGCCGCCGTCCCCGGTGACATCCGCCAGGCCGAGCTCGACCCCGATGTCCAGGAAGTCGCGCGAGGTGAGCTCGATCAGCGCGGTCTCGATCAGCACCTGGGGCTGGCGCCGGTCCAGGCGCCGGATGAGGCTCAGCAGCTCCTCGTAGCGCGTGCGGCTCGCGGCGATCAGGAGGGAGTTGGTCTCCTCGTCCGGCACCACCACGAACTCGGTGCTCTGGCCCCCGGCCGCTCCGCCGCGCGCCGCGTTGCCACCCTGAGCCTGGCCCTGCTCGACGCGGCCCGCGTCCTGCAGGAACTCGTTCAGGGTCTCGGCGAGCTCCTCGGCCTTGACGTTCTCAAGCGGATAGATGTGATAGGCCGCCGCGCGCTCGAGGATGTCGATGTCGAGCTTCGCCACCAGCTCCTTGATCTGGGGCATGTCCTCGGGCATTGCCATGACCAGCAGGCGGTTCGAGCGCGGGTCGACCAGGATCTTGGCCTCGGCCTGGCCGGCCGTGATCTGCGTCGTCGCGCCCTGCTGCGGGCGGTTCTGGCCCTGCGTCGCGCGCCGTCCGGCGTCGAGCAGCTCCTCGACGAGGCTGGCGATCTCGTCCGCCGCGGCGTACTCGAGCTGCAGGACCTCGAAGACGGGCGTGACCACCTCGGTCTTGGAGGCCTCGTCCACGATGCGCAGCATGCGCGCCATGGCGGCCACGGTGGAGCCGTAGCCCGTGAGGATGATGGCGTTCGAGTTGCCCGCCGCCAGCATCTGCCCGAAGGTCTGGTCGGGCATCAGCGTGCGCAGGTTGTTGGCCAGGTTGCGCACATCCGTGTTCGGCAGGTTGATCACCGTGGTGATGCGCGTGGCCGGCTGGGCCGCGTACTGGGGCAGGTCCTCCTCGTCCACCAGGATCCCGTCCGCGCGGGACTGGGCACCCCGGCCGCCGCCCCCCTGTAGGGACTCGATCTTGATGACGCTGAGCGAGCCCTCACCGACCTCGACGCAGACGAAGTCGTTGATGAACATGATGATCTGGAAGAAGGAGTAGAAGTCCTTCTTCGGGACCGTCTTGGTGCCCAGGAGGGTGATCCGCTTCTGGGTCAGGAAGTTCCGCGTGTCGTCCGCGTAGGTGAAGTTGATGTCGGTGACCTGCTGGCAGGCCCGCACGAACTCCGCCAGGTTCATGCCCTCGCCGGGCTGCTCGCCCTCGGGGAAGTTCAGGATGTAGTCGTTGCCGAGCACCTGGATGGGGGGCTGACCGTCCTGGAGGGCCACCGGGGCGGTCCAGAGGGGCGCTGCGGGCACGCTGGGGGCGGCCAGGGGGAGCGTGGCGGGCGCTGCGGAGAGCAGCAGGGGAACCAGGTGGGTGAGCATCGCGTGGTGCGTGGCGCGGGATCTGCGTGTAAGTCCTTGGCTCGGGCGGAGTTGGGCGCACACCCGGCCAAGGCGGCATTCTGGATGCCGCGCAGGGGTCGAGTCAACGCCGGGAGAGGGATCCTGCCCGGACCCGAACGGACGCCCGGCGGCCCCTTGTCTTCCCCGCGTTCGAGGGGATCTTGCTTCGAGACCGGGGCGGCCTGCCGCCCCCGCGCGGAGCGCGGTGCCCGGGGGGCTTTCGGGTTGCGGGTGCCCCCCTGCGTGGGCATCCTCTCCCCGCCCCGTTGCCGGGCGCGGCCGCCCGCGCGGTCCCCGGCAGCACCCCAGCCCAGGAGCACCCGTGAGCCACTCGAAAGGCGGCATCGTCCAGTACCTCCAGGAGTTCTCGATCCCGCTCATCGCGGGGGTCGTCTGCGCCCTGCTCGCCGCCAACCTCTCCCCCGAGTGGTACCACCACTGGTTCGGGGCCGGACACGGCGACGATGTCTGGCAGGTCCCGGGGCACCTCACGGTCTTCGGTCACCACCTGACCCTGAAGTTCCTGATCAACGACATCTTCATGGTGTTCTTCTTCGGGATCGCGGCGAAGGAGATCACCGAGGCGTGCCTGCCCGGCGGCTCCCTCAACCCGCCCAAGAAGGCGGTCAATCCCCTCATCGCCACCATTGGCGGCGTCGCGGGGCCGGTCGGGGTCTTCTTCCTCGCCATGGCCCTGGTGGGGATGGAGGGCTTTGGCGCCACCGAGGCCAACTGGGGCGACCACCTCAAGGGCTGGGGCATCCCGACGGCGACCGACATCGCCTTGGCATGGCTCGTGGCCCGGGCCGTGTTCGGCGCGGGGCACCCGGCCATCAACTTCCTCCTGCTCCTGGCCGTGGCCGACGACGCCATCGGCCTGGTGATCATCGCGATCTTCTATGGAGACCCCGCGAACCCTGCCAAGCCCGAGTACCTGGGCCTCGTCGTGGCCGGCATGGCACTCGCCTTTGCCCTGCGCAAGTACGGCGTGAAGGCCTGGTCCCCCTACATCTTCCTGGCCGGCACCGTCTCGTGGTGCGGCCTGATGCTGGCCCACCTGCACCCGGCCCTCGCCCTGGTCCCGATCGTGCCGTTCCTGCCTCCGCCGCGCCGGGACACCGGCCTGTTCAGCGCTGAGGACGAGGTCGCGAAGATGGGTGAGGAGACGGCCGCCGATCTCGGCATCGGCCACTCGACCCTCGAGAACTACGAGCACCAGACCAAGGTCTTCGTGGACTTCGGGCTGTTCTTCTTCGCCATGGGCAACGCCGGCGTGGAGCTGTCCACCATGGGTCCCATGACCTGGGTCATCCTCGCCTCTCTCGTGGCGGGCAAGACGATCGGGATCGTGGGCCTGGGCATGCTCGCCCGCATCCTCGGCTTCCCCCTGCCGAACGGCATGAATGTGAAGGACCTCTTCCTCGCGGCATTGATCGCGGCCCTGGGGCTCACGGTCGCGCTCTTCGTGGCAGGTGCCGCCTTCGGCAAGATCGACCCCGGCCTCGAGGGCCAGGCGAAGATGGGCGCACTCCTCTCGGGCGGCGTGGCCTTCGTGGCCATCGCGCTCGGCCGGGTGCTCGGAGCCAACAAGGGCTCCCGGGCGGCCTGAGCCTCCGCTTCGCCCGCGGGCCCGGAGCCCGCGGGCGTCTCCATGCAGCTGCACGAGCTCATTCCCGCCCACGCCATCCGCCTGGGCTTCGACCCCGGCGACAAGTGGAACGCCGTCCGCGTCCTCGTGGAGGCGCTGGTGGAGGCGGAGCAGCTGGCGCCCGAGCTGGAGGCGTCCGTGCTGGAGCTCGTGGAGGACCGCGAGCGCTCGATGTCCACGGGCATGGAGGAGGGGCTCGCCGTTCCCCACGCGACCGTGCCGGGCCTCGCCCAGGTGGTGGGCGCCCTGGGCGTGGTCCCCGAGGGTGCGACCCTCGACTTCGACGCGATCGACGGCCTGCCCACGCGGCTGGTGGTGCTGCTCCTGATCCCCGCCGAGCAGAAGATGCTGCACATCCGCACCCTGGCCGAGGTGGCTCGGGTCCTGGGAGACGCCGCGGTGCGTGACGCCGTGCTCGGGGCCACCCAGCCCGCCGAGGCCCACGCGGCCCTGCACGCCGCCGCGCAGGCATGAGCCGTCGCGCTCATGCGCCGGGTCACCGCGCAAAGGCGCCGGATCACCGCGCCAAGGCGCCGGATCACCGCGCCAAGGCGCCGGACTCCCGCGCGCAGGCGCTGGCCGGCCCCCTCCACGCTCTCGCCGCAGCCGCCTCCGGAGGAGCCGGGCTCGTGGCCCAGCGCATGGCGCTCACCGCCGGGGACCTCGCCGCGGGAGCCGGGGCAGGGGCGGCCCTCGTCCTGGGGCTCTGGGTCGCCGCCTGGGCCACGGGCGCATGGCTGACGGGCCGCTCCTCCCTGGCCCCCGGGCCGCGCCTCGCGGGTCTGGGGCTCCTGGCCGCCCTAGGTGCCGTGGCGGTCGGCGCGAGCGTGGGAGCCGGGCCCTGGGTCTGGCCCGCGTGCCTGCTGTGCGCCCTCGCCCAGGGGGCGTTCCTGCCGCCGCTCGTACGCGGCGGCGGCGCCGGCGTGGGCCTGCTCTGGTCCGCCAGCCTCCTGGGCGGTCTCCTCACGCTCATCGGGCCGGCCGAGGCCGCAGCGGCGCGGGCGGGGACCCTGGGGCTGACCCTGACCGCTGCGGGGGCGGGGGCCCTTGCGGGGCTGCTCGCGCTTGCGAAGGGCCCGGCTCCCGGTCCGACCGCCCA
Organism: Planctomycetota bacterium; assembly: GCA_016779225.1. Taxonomy (GTDB): domain Bacteria; phylum Planctomycetota; class UBA1135; order UBA1135. The sequence continues at coordinate 32,782 of JADHNZ010000014.1, read as the reverse complement.
CGCCGCGACCCCGGAAGAGGCGACCGACGCCCTCACCCTGCGCGAGGGCGGCCTGCTGGTGGCCGTGGCCACGGCCTGGACCCTGGTCGCCGAGGCGATGCTCCTGCGGCTGGCGGCCCTCGACCTGGGCGCGATGCACGCGGACCGCACCGCGGCCTTCGGCGCAGGCCTCACCTCCCTCGGGCTCGGGGCGCTGCTCCTGCCGCCCCTGTTCCCACGGGGCCGCCGGGGCCCGCATCTCGCCCTGGCCTCCTCGGGGCTGGCGGCCCTCGCCTGGTCCGTCCCCGCGCTGCACGGCCTGGCGGAGGAGCTGGGCGGCCTGGCTGGAGCGCTGGTCCTCGCCGTACCCCTCGTGCCTCTCGGGGCAATCGTGCCGCTCGCGCACGGCGCCGTGGTCGGGGAGCGCGGGCGCGTGCTGGGGGACCTGCTGCGGGCCGAGGTGCTCGGCTCCCTGGGCCTCGCGCTGCCGCTCCTCTGGTGGGGCATCGGACCCCTCGGCGCGCATGGCCTGCTCGCCGTGCCTCTGCTCGGTGCCGCGGTCCTCGCCTTCGCCGGCCGGGCTCGCGGCCCCGGACTCCTCTCCGGTCTCGCGGCGGCGCTGCTGCTCGCGCTCGGTGCGCCCAGCGCTCGGACCCCGGCCCTCTCACGGCCCGAGTTCGAGGTGCTCGCGCGGGCGGAGGGGCGCGCGTTCGCGGTGACGGTCGTGCATGACCGGGTGCGCGACGAGCGCACGCTCCTCACGGACGCCTTCCGAGCCACGGCCACCGGCCCGGACTACGCCTACATGCGCGCGCTCGGACACCTGCCGGCGCTGCTGCACCCCGCGCCCCGGCGCGCGGCCGTGCTGGCGTTCGGCACGGGGACCACCGCGGGCGCCCTCGCGCGGCACCCGGAGGTCGAGTCCCTGGAGATCCTCGAGCTCGCGCCTGAGGTGCTGGCCCAGGCGCATCACTTCACCGCGGTCAACGGCGCCGTGCTCGAGGATCCGCGGGTTGCGGTCACCACCGGCGACGGCCGCCACGCCCTGGCCCGCCGGACCGGCGCGTTCGACCTCATCACCATGGAGCCGCTGCTGCCGGACGCTCCAGGTGCCGTGCACCTCTACACGCAGGAGTTCTACGGCCTTGCGCGCCAGGCCCTCGCACCGGGCGGCGTGCTGTGCCAGTGGGTGCCGCCCCACGCCCTGCCTCCGGCCACGGCGCGCGCGGTCGTGGGCGCGTTCGCCGGCGCCTTCCCGTGGAGCGGGATCTTTCAGTACGGCACCCAGTGGGTGCTGGTCGGTGCGGACGCGCGTCCGGCCCTCGAGGCCTCGCGCTTCCCCGCGGAGGGGTCGCTGGCGGAGGCGCTCGCGGGCCTCGGCCTCGACTCCCCAGCGGGGCTGGCCGCCCGGCTCGTCGCCGAGGGGGCGCAGCTGCCGCTCGAGGAGCGCCCCCTCACGGACCGCGATCCGTGGATCGTCCACCGCCCCGCGGCGCGCGGCGCGGAGATCCTCTCATGGCTGCCCGCGAACCTCGCCTGGCTGCGCGCCTCCGGCCGTGGCCTGCCCTCGCCGTGGCTTGTGCTGCTCGACGGCGCAGGGCATGCCCGGGTGCAGGGTGTGGGTGCCGTGCGGCGTGGGCGGGAGGCCTACGAGGGCCTGCGTGCGCGCGATGCCGGGGCGGGCGAGCTGGGCCAGGCGCGGCCCAGCGGGCGCGCGCGTGACGAGGCCCTTGCCGAGGCGCGCACGCTCTGCCCGGGGGAGCCCGCGCTGGCCGCGCTCGAGGCCGAGCTCGAGGGGGCCGGCGCGGTGGCACGCGGGCTCGGGCTCCTCGTTGGGGGCCAGGCACGCGAGGCCCTGGACCCCCTCAGCCGCGCGGCCGAGCTGCGGCCCACGCTGCCCGTGCGCCACCTGCAGGTGGCCCTCGCCGCGGAGGCCGCGGGGCTGGGCGAGCTTGCTCTGGCGGCCCTTGCCGAGGCGCTGGGGCTCTGCCCTCCGCTGCTCGAGACGCGTGCGGGCCTGCGCGCGGCCTCCTACGCGCCGGAGGCCTTCGAGCGCCTGCGCGAGCGCGCGCTGGCGAGCCTCGCAGGGCGCTGACCCCGAGCGGCCGCGCGAGACAGGCGCCAGCGGCGGGCGCACGCCCCGCTCAGACCCACTCGGCGAGGCGCGCCTCGAGGAAGGCCTGGATGGCGTCGCGCGTCTGGCGATAGAGGGCGAGGGAGCCGCCGAAGGGATCGGGGACATCCTCGCCCGCGGGAGACAGCAGCTCCACGGTCGGCCCGCGGCCCGGGGGCAGGGCCTGCAGCAGCGCGGCGCGGTGCGAGCGGGTCATGCAGTAGACGCGGTCGACCTCCTCCAGGCGCTCGAGCGTGGCCGCGTGTGAGCGGTGCTCGGCGAGCGAGAGTCCCTGCTCCGCGACCGCCTCCTGGGCGTATTCGCTCGCGCGGCCGCCGTCCCATGCCGTCACGCCCGCCGACTGCACGGTGAAGCCGAAGTCCACCGGGTCCGCGACGCCGAGGGCGCGCGCGAGCAGGCCGCGGGCGAGCGCCTCGGCCATCGGCGAGCGGCAGGTGTTCCCCGTGCAGACCATGGCGATGCGCAGGCCGCCGGCCGCGCGCAGGTCCTCGAGGGAGAGCGGGCCCTCCCGCAGGAGCTCCAGGCAGCCGACGCCGGCCCGGGCGACCGTCGAGCCGCGACCCTCGCGGGCGGGGCCGCCGTCGAGGACCAGGGCCGGCGGGAAGGCGAGGCCGCTCGCCGCGCCCGCGGCGTCGGCTGCGGGCGGCTGGCCCGTGGGGTTGGCGCTGGTGGCGACCACGGGGAAGTCCACGAGGTCCAGCAGCGCCGCCAGGCCCGCGTGCTGGGGCACGCGGACGCCCAGCCAGCCGTCCTGGATCACCTCGCTCAGGGCCTCAGGCGCGCCTCGCCGTACGAGGGTCAGGGGACCGGGCCAGTGGGCCGCGGCCACGCGGGCGCTCCACGCGGGCAGCTCCATGCCCTCCAGGGCACGGCGCGGGTCGCCGGCGTGCCAGGTGAACGCGTGTCCCTCGCGGCGGCCCTTGATCGTGCGCAGTCGCTCCAGGGCGGCCGGGTCGTCGGCGCGCACGGCGAGGCCATAGACGGTCTCGGTGGGGACCACGACGACCTGGCCGGTGGCCAGGGCCTGGGCCGCCGTCGCGAGGACATCCGGCGCGGGGTCGGGCGCGTCGGCCAGGGTGAGGATGCGGGGGGGCTCCACGGAGGATCCTTGGGGGCGGGCCGTGGCGGGGGAGGGGCGCGGGGCCCGACCGCGGGCAGCCGACCCGGGGTGCCCGCTAGCCTATCGAGTCCCGCCCGCGTCCTACAGGGGCGTGCAGCCGGGCCCCGGCGGGCCGGCGGCAGAGCGCAGCGACCCCTCTCGACCGACTGATCCCGTGAGCGACTCGACCTTCGACGCCCCCCGCCCCACGGCGGATCGCGAGGAGCTGCTCACGCGCCTGGCGCGCGGCCTGGCCCACGAGATCAAGAACCCGCTCTCGACCATGGCGATCAACCTGACGCTGCTCGAGGAGGAGTTCGCCAAGGCCGCCGACCAGGACCCGCGCGCGCGCCGCGTCACCCGCCGCGTGCAGACCCTGCAGCGCGAGGTGAGCCGCCTCGAGGGCATCCTCGAGGACTTCCTGCGCTACGCGCGGGGCGGGGTCGTGAACCGCCAGCCGGGGGATCTGGGAGACCTCGTGCGCGAGGTGCTGGACTTCATGGAGCCCGAGCACCTGGCCCATGAGATCCGCGTGCTGACCGACATCGAGGGGGGCCTGCCCCTGGTCCTGATGGATGGCGGCGTGCTGCGGCAGGTGCTGATCAACCTGCTCGTGAATGCCCGTCAGGCCATGCCGGGCGGCGGCGAGCTGATCGTCCAGGTGCGCCGCACGGGGCCGCGGGCGGAGCTGCAGATCACCGACACGGGGATCGGCATGGATCCCGAGGAGCTCGAGCGGTGCTTCGACCTGTACTGGTCCACCAAGCGAGAGGGCACGGGGCTCGGCCTCTCCACCGTGCGCCGCATCGTCGAGCAGCACGAGGGAACCATCGGCGTGGTCAGCGAGAAGGGCCGCGGCACCAGCTTCACCATCACCCTGCCCCTGGTGCAGGAAGTCACTGGCGCCCGCAGCGCCGTCGAGGAGCCCGCATGACCGACGCCAGCCCCGCTCGCATCCTGATCGTGGACGACGATGTCGCTCACGCCGAGAGCCTCCAGGACGCCCTCGAGCTCGAGGAGTACCAGGCCACGGTCGTCCACGGCGGTCGCGAGGCCCTGGAGGTGCTGCGCGAGCAGGCCTTCGATGTGGTGCTCACCGACCTCAAGATGGACGGCATCTCGGGGCTCGACCTGCTGCGCGAGTCGCGCAGCCTGCATCCGAACACTCCGGTCCTGCTGATCACCGGGCACGCGTCCATCGAGACGGCCGTGGACGCCATGCGCCACGGCGCCGAGGACTACATCGCCAAGCCGGTCAACCTGCCCGAGCTGCGGGCCAAGATCGCTCGCGCGGTCGAGCGCGCGCGCCTGCTGGCCGACCACGAGGAGCTGCAGCGCCAGAACATGGAGCTGCGTCGCCAGCTCGACGAGCGCTTCGGCCTCGAGGGGATCCTGGGGCACTCGCCGCAGATGCAGCGCATCTTCCAGATGATCTCCCAGGTGGCGCCCACGCACGCGACCGTGCTCGTGCTGGGGGAGAGCGGCACCGGGAAGGAGCTCGTGGCGCGCGCGCTGCACCGCTCCAGCGGCCGTGCCAAGGGCAACTTCGTGGCGGTCAACTGCGCCGCCATGAGCGAGGGGCTGATCGAGTCCGAGCTGTTCGGCCACAAGCGCGGCGCCTTCACCGGAGCGATCGCGGACAAGGTGGGGCGCATCGCCTACGCGGACGGGGGCACCCTGTTCCTCGACGAGGTGGGCGACATGCCGCTGACCACCCAGGCCAAGCTGCTGCGCGTCCTGGAGACGCGCGAGGTCGTGCAGGTCGGCGGCCACGAGGCCCGCAAGGTCGATGTGCGCCTGGTCGCGGCGACCAACCGAGACCTGCGCCAGATGGTGACCGAGGGGACCTTCCGCGAGGACCTGCTCTTCCGCCTGCAGGTGGTCACCCTGGACCTGCCGCCCCTGCGTGAGCGCGTGGGGGACCTGCCGCTGCTGCTGGACCACTTCATCTCGACCTTCGCCGCCGAGCACGGGCGTCCGGTGACCGGGATCTCGGCCGAGGCTCGCGCGGTCCTGGCCCGCCACGACTGGCCAGGCAATGTGCGCGAGCTGCGCAACGCCGTCGAGAACATGGTCCTGCTCTGCGGTGGGAGCACCATCGGCCTCGAGGATGTTCCGGACACCATTCGGGCGGCCCGTGGTGGAGCCGCGGGCGGGGGCTTCGAGCTGGCTGGGCGCTCCCTGGACGATGTGGAGCGTGCGCTGATCGCGGCCAACCTCGAGCTGATGGAGGGCAACCGCGAGCGGACCGCCCGGGTCCTCGGCATCGGGGAGCGGACCCTCTACCGGAAGATCAAGGAGTACGGCCTCACGCCGCCGCGGGCCTAGTCGCGGGGCTTCCCTCCGCGGGGGCCCCGGCCCTCTCCGGCAGCCGGGCTGCCACGCTGGCAGGGCCTCTCCTGGCGCCCCTCGGAGGCTGCCATTGTGGCGGTGGGGGCGCGCCAAAGGGCCCCCCAGGGCCCTCCAGGGCGGTGGCACGGTGCTTGCCAACCGAGGATCGTGCCCGGCGCTCCGGGCCCGAGCATCCATGAGCAACTCCAAGATCATCGGCATCGACCTGGGAACCACGAACTCCGTGGTGGCCGTCCTCGAGGGCGGCGAGCCCGTGGTCATCACGAACCTCGAGGGCAACCGCACCACGCCGAGCGTCGTGGCCTTCACCGGGGACGACCAGCGCCTCGTCGGCGCCGCCGCCAAGCGCCAGGCGGTGACCAACCCCACCCGCACCATCGCCTCCATCAAGCGCTTCATGGGGCGTCGCCACCACGAGGTCGCCGCTGAGGAGAAGACGGTGCCCTACAAGCTGGTCGGCGGCCCGCAGGACCTGGTGAAGGTCGAGGTCGGGGAGAAGAACTACAGCGCGCCCGAGATCAGCGCCCTCGTGCTCTCGGCCCTCAAGGAGGCCGCCGAGGCCTACCTGGGCGAGAAGGTCGACCGCGCGGTGATCACCGTCCCGGCCTACTTCAACGACAGCCAGCGCCAGGCGACGAAGGACGCGGGCACCATTGCCGGGCTCACGGTCGAGCGCATCATCAACGAGCCCACCGCGGCGACCCTGGCCTTCGGGCTCGACAAGAAGAAGGAGGGCAAGGTCGCGGTGTACGACCTTGGCGGCGGCACCTTCGACATCTCCGTGCTCGACATCGGCGACGGCGTGTTCGAGGTCCTCGCGACCAACGGCGACACCCACCTGGGCGGCGACGACTTCGACGAGGTCCTCGTGAACCATGTGGCCGGGGGCTTCCAGAAGGAGCACGGCGTGGACCTGCGCCAGGACCCCATGGCCCTGCAGCGCCTCAAGGAGGCCTGCGAGAAGGCCAAGTGCGAGCTGAGCTCGGCCCAGTCGAGCGACATCAACCTGCCCTTCATCACGGCGGACGCCACGGGGCCCAAGCACCTGACCCTCACCCTGACCCGCGCCAAGTTCGAGGCGCTGGTCGGTGACCTGGTCGAGCGCTCGATGGTCCCGGTGCGCAAGGCCCTCGAGGACGCCGGCCTGCGGCCCGGCGATGTGGACGATGTGCTGCTGGTCGGCGGCTCGACCCGCATCCCGATGGTCCAGCAGGCGGTCAAGGCGCTCTTCGGCAAGGACCCCAACCGCGGGGTCAACCCCGACGAGGTCGTGGCCCTCGGCGCCGCCATCCAGGGCGCGGTCCTGGCCGGCGAGGTCAAGGGGGTCCAGCTGCTGGATGTCACGCCCCTGTCCCTGGGCATCGAGACCCTGGGGGGCGTGATGACCGTGCTGGTCGAGCGCAACACCACCATCCCGACGAGCAAGAGCCAGGTCTTCTCCACGGCGGCCGACAGCCAGCCCTCGGTGGAGATCAAGGTCTTCCAGGGCGACCGCGAGTTCGCCAAGGACAACCGCCTGCTCGGCAACTTCGTCCTCTCGGACATCCCGCCGGCGCCGCGCGGCACGCCCCAGATCGAGGTGAGCTTCGACCTGGACGCCAACGGCATCCTGAATGTTCGCGCCAAGGACAAGGGCACCGGCAAGGAGCAGTCGATCCGGATCGAGGCCAACTCGGGCCTGAGTGACGACGAGGTCGAGCGCATGCGCGCGGAGGCCGAGGCCAACAAGGACGCTGACAAGGCGCGTCGCGAAGAGGTCGAGCGCAAGAACCAGGCGGATCAGCTCGTGCACGAGACCCGCAAGCAGCTGGGCGAGCATGGCGACAAGCTGTCTGAGGAGGACAAGGCCGAGGTCGAGGCCGCGATCACCGAGCTGGAGGCCGCGGCCGCCGGCAGCGACGCGGAGGCGCTCAAGGCCGCTCTGGACGCCTTCCCGCAGAAGGCCATGAAGCTCGGTCAGGCGGTCTACGAGGCGCAGCAGGCCGAGCAGCAGGCGCCGCCCACTGGCAAGGCCCAGGCCGAGGCCTCCGGCGACGAGCCCGTGGACGCGGACTTCGAGGTCAAGAGCTGACGGCTGGCGAGGCCCACGCGAGGACGGCCCCGGTCGCGCAGTGCGCGGCCGGGGCCGTCCTGCATCCCGGGCCCTTCGTCGCGGGGCGCGGGGCCGTGGGGGACCTCACCACTCCTGATGGCGGAGTCACAGCACCCAGCGCAGCTCCTCGAGGGGGTCGGTGCCTGCCTGGCGCGCGGGGGTGCTCCACGGGGAGCGGGGGCCGCGCGCCATCGGGCGGCCCAGGGAGTCGCTGGAGCGCAGGCTGGGGCCTGTGAGCCACGGGCGATCGACAGCGCCGAGGGCGAGACCGAGGAGGAGCGAGGGGGCAACGGCGGCGGTCAGTAGGACGAGGGTCAGGAGCATGGGCTCACCTCCAGACCCTCCTCCGCGCCCGTCCCTCCAAGGGGGGCTTCCAAGGCCAAGAAACCTGCCCGCCAGGGCTGGGAGAGCTCCGGGCTGGCTCAGCCCTGCGTCCCCGTGCCCTGGGCCACGCGGAAGATCCGCACCGCGTGCCCGCTCGAGGAGGCGTTGCGCGGTGCGCCCACGCGCAGCTCCACCCGGTGGGGACCGGGCTCGAGCGCGCTCTCGAGGACCAGGGTCCAGGGCAGGTGGAGGCCCCGGCTCCAGCGGGTGAACAGGTCCCGGGAGGACCAGGGCCCTCCGTCCACGCTCCACTCCAGGACGCCCGCGTCCGGCCCCGCCGTGACCACCACCGCCAGCTGGGAGCCCTCGAAGGGGAGGGTGAGGCGCGCGCCGGGCTGCTCGGCGACGAGGGCCGGCGCGTACACGAAGTCGGCGCGCACCCCGACACCGGGAACCGCCGGGGTCCAGGCGGGGTCCAGGGTGAAGCCGTCGAGGTCCTGGGCCGTCGCCAGCTCGACCGGCTGGAAGCCTCCGTAGCTCGCGCGGTCCACGGGACCGACCCCGCGAGGAGGGCCGCCCTCCGAGGCTCCCGCCAGCAGGCGGTCGAGGGCTGACTCGACCAGGCGCGCATAGATGCCGTAGCCGCGGGCATTGGGGTGCAGGCCGCCAAAGTCCGAGGCCCAGTCCAGCTCGCCGACCTCGAGGCCGAAGCCGACGCGGCGCGAGACCTCGATGGTGGAGAGGCCGTGGCGCACGGCCACGCGCTCGGCGGCGCGCAGCTCGTAGGGGACCTCGCCCCGGCGCTGGGCGGCCAGCTTGTCCTCATCGGCCAGGTGCACGAGGACAAGCTCACACGCGGGGTTGGCGCGCCGCAGGCCGAACAGGACGCCCTCGATCCCGCGCACGGACTCCTGCTCCGAGCGCCCATTGGCGCGGTCGTTCACGGCGCAGTCCAGCAGGACCAGGTCCAGCGGGCCCTCATTCAGCAGGTCGGGCACGAGGCGAACCGCATCCCCGACCGAGTCGAAGGATGCGCGCCCGGCGGCCTTCCACAGGACCTTGCCGTCCGTGCGCGAGGTCAGCGTGCGGGTCACGAGCGGGCGCCACCCGGCGGCCTCGGTCAGGGAGCCTCCGAGGAAGCCCACTCGAACGGTCTCGCCGGCCGCAAGCCGAGCCGCAGTCCGCGGCGCGCCCGCGCGGAGGCGGAGGAGGTCGGGCGCGCGCTCCGCGTGCGCCAGCGCCCAGGCCACGAGCGCCTGGGCGCCCTCCCCGTCGAGGCCATCGCTCCCGGGCCGCGAGCGCACCAGTCGGATGCCGCCGAGGTCGTGGAGGCGCTTGGCGAGGCGCTGCGCATTCTCCCGTGGGGGGCTGAGCGGATCCTGCTCCGCGAACGCGAACGCCAGGGGCTGAACTCCAGAGGCGAGGCCCAGGGCGCGGTCGATGGGGTTCCCCGGGGCGATCCGGGCCGCCTCCAGGTCCCAGCCCCAGGCGTCCAGGGCGGCTGCCCACAGGAGCTCGTCGGGCGGGGAGGCGCCCCAGCCGGCCGGCCGGCTCTTGAGGTCGCAGACCGGGTCGAGGGCGAGCACGGGGCGCCTCGAGTCTGGGCGCTCGGCCGCCGCGTTCAGGACGGTCACCGCGCCGAGGTCGTACCCGACCAGGAGCGCGGGGCGCGTGCCGGCCTCGCGCCGTGCTAGGCGCTCGAACGCCTCGACGCCGTCGGGCGAGCCGAAGCCCGCCGCCCCCTCGACGCGCACCACGCGCACCCCGGCGGCGAGCAGGGCGGCCTCGGTCGTCTCGCGCGAGAGGGAGCTGCCCAGGGTGATGGCGACGGCGCCGCTGGCGCGCGCGGAGTCCGGCTCGAGGCGCAGGGCCTCGAGCTCCTGGCGCGCGGCGGCGGGGAGCGCGGTCAGACCCGCAAGAACCAGCGCCGCCGATAGAGAGCGTAGAGGAGGAGCCATTCGAGGAGGAGCGCGCCCGCAAGCGGGGAGATGCGCAGGGGGTTGAGGAGGAGCTCGCTGAGCGCGGGGAAGTCCACAAAGCCGCGCAGCAGGTAGATCGTGATGGGGTTCATGCCGATCACGACCAGGGGGAGCGCGAGGCCGGGGTCCTCGTCACGGTCACAGGCGAAGTGGAACGCCCCGAGCAGGAGCGAGCTCCAGCCCGCGCACCACAGGGCGAAGGAGGAGGTCCACAGGTTCTTGTTGAGGGGCAGCCACGCATCCCAGACCCCCGCGACCAGCAGCGCGACCGCGCCGGCTCCGATGAGCCCAAGGGCGCGCCAGCCTCGACAGCTGGGGCCCCGCAGGAGCCACCGACCCGCGAAGGCGCCCATCAGGGCCGTCGCCACCGAGGGCACCGTTCCCAGGAGTCCCTCCGGGTCGCGGTCGCCCTTGTACAGGCGGCCTGGGAGCAGATGCTGGTCGACCCAGTCCGTGAAGGTGTGCCCGGGCGTCAGGTCCCCGGCGCCGAATCCCGGCACCGGAGCCCAGGCGAGGAGGGCCCAGTACCCCAGCAGGATCCCCACGGCGACGCCGATCTGGGCACGCAGGGAGAGCCAGATGCACGCCAGGGCCGCGCCGGTCCAGCCCAGGCCGATGCGCCCGAGGACGCTCGCCCAGCGCACCGGCTCGCCGTCGAGCCGCAGGGCCCCGTTGTAGACCGCGCCGAGCAGGACCAGCACGAGGCCCCGTCGCAGGGCACTGCGCGTCTCCTGTCCTCGCGAGCCTCCCGCGGCGACGCGCCTCTCGACCGTCAGGGGCAGGGTGGCCCCGGAGAGGAACAGGAACAGCGGGAAGACGAGGTCGTAGAAGAGGAACCCGTGCCACTCGACATGCTCTAGCTGGTGCGCGATGGTCGCGAGCACTGGGTGCTCGGTGGTCCGCGCCAGCTCGCGCACCACCGCAGCGCCGCCGACGATGACGAGCATGTCGAGGCCGCGCAGGGCGTCCAGGGACACGAGGCGGCGCGGCATGGCGGGCTCGCCCGTCATGGCGTGTCCGTGGCGCGCGTGGACTCGGGCTCGACGCCGCCGACCTCCGCGTTGGTCCCCGCGCTGGCCCCGTAGGTCGGGACCGTGAAGGTCGGCGTGGCGAGCAGGTCCGTCCAGGCCTTGGCGCGCATGGCCAGGGCCTCCACATCGTCCGCCGTGGCGAACTCGGGGATCGAGGCCGCGAGCATCCAGTAGTCCTCGAGGTCGGCGCGCCCGACCATCATCTGCAGGGTCCCCTGGGAGCGGTGCTCGGCCATGGCCCACAGGATCGGGATCGAGTAGTCCAGGCGCTCCCTGTGCCCGAAGCGGGTCCGCCGGTTGAAGGTGAACGGCCCAACCATGGGCTCCAGGCTGGGCTCGCCCTCCAGGCCGGTCGGAGCCACGGGGCCGTCCTCCAGGCGCCGCGAGGTGGGGGTCAGCAGCAGGGGCCGCTCGGCTGCAGGCAGGGACCGCACCGCCTCCGCCGCGAGGAGGGTTGCGGCCTGGTGGTGGGCGTGCGTGGTGGGGCTCGGCGCGAGGGCGAGCACGAGCTCGTACTCGCCGCCTGCGAGCAGGCGCGCGAGCTCCTCGCGGACCAGCTCCAGGTCCCAGGGGCTCGCCGCCTGACCAGCCTCGGGCAGGACCTCCCCGAGGTCGGTGGTGAAGCGGTGATCGGTCTGCTGGAGCAGCAGCAGCCGCCGCACCCCGAGCCACCCCAGGGCGCGCGTGAGCTCGGCCTCGCGGATCGCCGGCAGCTCGGCGCGCCCGATGTCCTCCTCGGTGAGGCGCACGCCGTGCTCACGCTCTGCCAGAGTGGAGTACTTGAACCCGCCCTCGCCATTGGTGAGGCACAGCACATCCACCGCGCTGCCGTGCTCCACCGCGCTTGCAAACACGGCTCCCGCAAACGCGCTCTCGTCGTCGGGGTGGGCGATGACGGCCAGGATGCTCGGACCCTCACCCTCCTCGACCTCGCTGATCTCGATCGTCTTCACGCGCGTGGCGCACGCAGCGAGCAGGGCCACGAGGGGGACGAGGCGGCTCGTGGGAGGCATGGAGGTCCTTCGCCGCAGAGTCGTACGCAGGGAGTTCGGTCGCATGGAGGCGGTGGGCGGAGGGGGCCTCACGGACGGCCCTCGGTTCGCTCGCGCACCTGGCGGTCGTGCCAGGCCAAGAGGTGGCGCCGGGCGTTCTGGATGTGGGCTGCCATCCAGGTCTCGGCCGCGGCGCTGTCTCCGCGCTCGAGGTGCCGCACGAGCACCAGGTGCTCGCGCCAGGTGCGGGCCGCGGTGCTGAGGGTCAAGATCCCCTCGCCCGCGCGCTGGGGCCCGAAGAGCAGCGCCATCAGGCGCAGCTCGCCGGCGATCTTGAGCAGCCAGGGGTTGCGCGCCGCGTCGATGATCAGGCCGTGGAAGCGCTCCTCGAGCTCGATCCAGCGGTGCCACTGGGCGGGGTCGGCGCTCTGGTCGGGCTGCTCTCGCACCTCGCGGGCCATAGCGAGGAACAGTGTGCAGAGCCGGTGCGCCTCGCGCAGCTCCTCCGAGTCGATGTGCTTGGCCGCCTGCTGGGCGGCGAAGGGCTCGAGGCAGTCGCGCAGGTCGAACAGCTGCTCGAGCTGGCGGCGGTCGATCCGGCGCACATAGGCCCCGGCCCCGCGCACATACTCGACTAGGCCCTCGGAGGCCAGCTGGTTGATGGCCTCACGCACCGGGGTGAAGCTCACGCCGATCTCCGCGGCAAGGGAGCGGTTCACCAGGCGGTCGCCTGGGCGCAGCTCGCCGCGTCCGAGCATCCCGCGGATGGCCTGATAGGCCTTCTCAGCGAGGGTGCTCTGCAGGGGCGGCTCCATGGCCCCGTTCTAGCAGGTGGGGCAGGCCGGGGACAGGCTGGCGAGAACGAGAGCGCGCCCCGGGCTCGGCCCGGGGCGCGCTCCAGGGAGCCGAGATGCGGTGTTGATCCGGACCTCGGCTGCGGCGAGCTCAGCGTCCCTGCTTCTCCAGGGCGCGCTCGGCCTCCTCGACCAGCTCGGCGATCGCGGCATCGAGGGCATCACCCCGGACATCTCGATAGCGGATCTTGCCGGTGTGGTCGATGACATAGATCGTCGGCCAGCCGGAGACATTCCAGCGGGTCGAGATCGGGCCGGAGGTGCTCCCGCCGTTCCAGAAGGAGCGCCAGGTGATGGACTCCTCGACGATGCGCTCCTTGAGCTTGTCGCGGTCTCGATCGGAGTTGACCCCGATGATGGCGAAGGGGCGTTCGGCGTAGTCTTTCACGAGCGACCGCTCGTGCGGGTACATGGCCCGGCAGGGGCCTCACCAGTCGCCCCAGAAGTCGAGCATGACGACCTTGCCGCGGTAGTCCGAGAGCTTGAACCCCACGCCGTCGATGTCCTCTCCGTCGATGTCGGGGGTCTGCATGCCGATCTGGAGGCGCGTGGCCTCGAAGAGCATGCCCTCGGCCAGCGGGCCGAGCTTGCGGCGGCCGCCGTAGACCTCCACATCGCCGTACTTGGCGAGCACGACCTTGATGATCTCCTCGGCGCGCGCCGCGTCGCCGGACTCGGCCAGGATCTTGGCCAGGGCGTACCACGCGCAGCCCTGGGTCGCGGCGTGGGGAGAGCCCTTCGCCATGGCCTCGAGGGCCTCGGCCACTCCCGTGCCGGAGTACATCAGGCCGAGGGCGATCTCGGCGAGGGCCTCGTTCTCCAGGTGGTGCTGCGCGAGGCTGCTGGCCGCGCGGGCCGCCTGCTCGTCGGAGCCGCTGCTCGCGACCCAGCGCCAGGCCTCGAACGCGCCAACGGAGGCCGGCTCGGTGTCGGCCAGCTCGAGGAGCTGGGTGCAGGTCTTGCCGGGGTTTGGGCGCTCTGCGTAGAGCGCCTCTCGCTCGTCCTCGCTGGCGGCGCGCAGCTTCTCGATCCAGGCCGAGTAGGCCTCGTCGAAGGCCTTGATCGCGGCCTGGACATCCTCGGTGATGTCGCGGGGCGCGACCGTGAGGGGGCTGGCCAGGGCGGGCGGCGCAGCGCACTCGGGCGCCGGGCCGCCAGGCAGGGCCAGCAGCAGGGGAAGGGTGTGGATCATGGTGGTTGGGGTGATGGGGGGGGGTGGAGTCCGGCGGGCTGCCGGATGCCTGCTTGCAGCATGGAGAACCTGCGCGTGCGTCGCCAGGGGAGAGGGCCTTGCCCTGCTCCCGGCCGCGGCGCCGCGCGGGGGGACTCAGTTCGGCTCCTCCGGCGGGAGCTCGTCGCCGACCTCCTCCGCAAGCTCGCGCAGGCGTGCCTCCAGGCGTCCTCGGAGGCTCTGCTGCTCAGGATCGTCGGCCACGCTGTGCACCTCGAGGGGGTCCGTGGTCAGGTCGAAGAGCTCTGTGAAACCTGTGTCCGGGAAGTGAATCAGCTTGTGGGTCTCGGTGCGGACGCCGAAGTGCGGCGGCACCGCGTGCTCACCGACCTCGTAGTAGCGGTAGTACAGGTCCTTGCGCCAGGTCAGCGGGGTCGTGCCCTCCAGCAGGGGGACCAGGCTCTCGCCCTGCGTGCTCATGGCCTCGGGCACGCCCGCGAGCTCCAGGAAGGTGGCCGCGAAGTCGAGGTTCTGAACGAGCGCAGTGCTCTCGGATCCCGGGGCGATCACCCCTGGCCAGCGGGCGATCAGGGGGAAGCGCAGGCTCTCCTCGTACATCCAGCGCTTGTCGTACCAGCCGTGCTCGCCCAGGTAGAAGCCCTGGTCGGAGGTGTAGATCACGAGGGTGTCGTCCTCGAGTTCCAGGCGCTCGAGGGCCTCGAGCACGCGCCCCACCTGCCGGTCCACGCCGTGGATGCAGCGCATGTAGTCCTTGGTGTAGCGCTGGTAGTTCCAGCGCGTGCGCGCGTCACCCTCCGGAGGATCGGCGAAGAAGGCCTCGTTGCGCGGGTCATAGGCCGCCTTCCAGGTAGCGAGCTGCTCCTCGTCGAGCCCCGGCGGGGGGGCGAGCTTGAGGTCGTACTCGTCGCGCAGGTGGGTGGCGATGCTCATCTCCTGGCTCGCCGCGCCGGGGTTGCGGGTGGCGTAGTCGTCGAAGAGCGTGGGCGGCTCGGGGAACTCGATGTCGTCGAACAGGCCCACCTCGCTCGGGCCCGGCTGCCAGTTCCGGTGCGGAGCCTTGTGCTGGTACATCAGCAGCCAGGGCTCCTCGCCACTCGCGGCCTCCTCGAGGAAGGCGAGGGCCCGCTTGGTGATGACCTCGGTGGTGTAGCCGCGGTGCCGCTGCTGGCCGTCCGGGGTCAGCAGGACCGGGTTGTAGTAGGGGCCCTGTCCGCGCAGGACCTCGTAGTGGTCGAAGCCCGTGGGCGTGGACCGCAGGTGCCACTTGCCGATCATCGCCGTCCGGTACCCGGCGGCCTGGAGGGCCTTGGGGAAGGTCTCCTGGGCGCCGTCGAAGGTGCTGCCGTTGTCCGGGACCCCGTTGAGGTGGCTGTGCTTGCCGGTCAGCACCACGGCCCGCGCGGGAGCGCAGATGGAGTTGGTGCAGAAGGCGTTGCGGAAGAGCATGCCCTCTGCGGCCAGGGAGTCGATGTTGGGCGTGGGCCCGAAGCGGGAGCCGTAGGCGCCGATGGTCTGGGCCGCGTGGTCGTCCATGTAGATGAACAGCACATTCGGGCGCTTGGGCGCGGCCTCGGCCATGCGCGCGTCCGCGAGGGGGCTCGGCGATGCGGCGGGGCCAGCGGTCAGGGCAAGGAGGGCCGCGAGGCCCCCGAGGGCGGCCAGGGGGTGTCCGTGCATCACTTCACCTCGAAGTCGTCGGCCGCGGCGTAGGCGTTGATCACGGCGCGCTCGCCCTCCTTCCCGCCCATGCTGTTGCCGTGCTCCATGCCGACGATGCCGGTGTAGCCCTTGGCGTGCAGGTGGCGGAACACATTGCGGTAGTTGATCTCGCCGGTTCCCGGCTCGCGGCGGCCGGGGTTGTCGCCGACCTGGATGTAGGCCGTCTCGCTCCAGCCGAGGTCGAGGTTCGGGATCAGGTTCCCCTCGGTGATCTGCTGGTGGTAGAGGTCGTTGAGGATCTTGCAGGAGGGGCTGTTGACCGCGCGGCAGATCATGTGGGCCTGCGGGATCTTGGTCAGGAAGAGCCCGGGGTGGTCCCGCCAGGCGTTGAGGGGCTCGAGCACCATGACGAGCCCGCTCGGCTCGCAGATCTCCGCGGCGAAGCGCAGGTTGTCGATCACATTGGCCGTCTGGTAGTCCCACTCGAGGTCCTTGCGGAAGGAGCCCGGCACCACGGTGCACCAGGTCGCGCCGCAGCGCTTGGCGACCTCGACGGCGCGCTTCATGTCGGCCTCGATGCGGCCCCGGGCCTCGGCGGGGGGGATGGCGAAGGTCGGGCTGCCGAAGTCGCCGTGGGCGACGAACACGCCCATGCGCATGTCGTGGTCGCGCAGGAACTGGCCGATCTCCTCCTGGGTCTTCGGGTCCTTGCCCGGCATGCCGTTGTCCTCGAGGGAGCGGAAGCCCTCGTCGTGCATGAACCGCAGCTGGTCGAGCAGGTCGCTGCCCGCGTGGTTGCGGAACATGCCGAAGTGGGGGGCGTAGTCGAGCTTGAACCGTCCGGCCGGTCGCGCGTTGGGGAGGCGCTGAGCACCCCGGGCGAGCGGGGCGGCCAGGCCAGCGGCTCCGGCGGCGAGCAGGTGACGACGGCTGAGGGCGGGTCGGTGGAGAGCGGGACGCTGCATGGCGCCAGCCTAGCGGCCCCGCTCCTGTCCGCGCCCCCGGCCTCCGCGGGCTCGCGCCGGATCGCCCGTCCTGCCCCGCAACTCCCTCACCCCCAGCGGGTACCCTGCGCGGCCCATGATCGACGTCCAGAACCTGACCCGGCGCTACGGCCGCCATGTGGCGGTCGACGGGGTGTCGTTCCAGGTCGCCCAGGGCGAGGTGGTCGGCCTGCTCGGCCCCAACGGCGCTGGCAAGACCACCACCATGCGCATCCTGGCGGGCTATCTGCCCGCGACCTCCGCGGAGGTCCTCGAGGTGGCCGGGCACGATGTGCTGCGGGCCTCCCTGGAGGTGCGCAAGCGCATTGGCTATCTGCCCGAGGCGGTCCCCCTGTACCGGGAGCTGCGCGTGGAGGAGATGCTGCGGTTCCACGGGCGCCTGCACGGCATGGACGGCGCCCGCCTGCGGTCTCGCATGGGCGAGGTCCTCGAGCGGGTGGGCCTCACCGATCGCGCTCGGCAGCTCGTGGGGAACCTGAGCCGCGGCCTGCGCCAGCGCGTGGGGCTCGCGGTGGCCCTGCTGCCGGGGCCGGAGGTGCTGATCCTCGACGAGCCCACCAGCGGGCTGGACCCCCTCCAGCGGCGCGAGGTGCGGGACCTGGTGCGCGAGCTCGGGGCCGAGCACACGGTCCTCGTCTCGTCGCACATCCTGGCGGAGGTCGAGGCCATGTGCCCGCGCGTGCTCGTCCTCACGGGCGGCCGGCTGGTGGCGGACGGTTCGCGCGAGGAGCTCGAGGCCCGTCTTGGCGGCCGGGGCGCGGTGCGGGTCGAGGCCGTCGTCGGACCCGATCCCGAGGCGGCGCGCGCGCTCATGGCGAGCCTGCCAGGCGTGGAGCGGGTCGAGCTTGGTGAGCGCCTGGGCATCCACTACACCTTCCGCGTGCATGGCGAGGGGGACCTGCGCGAGGATGTGGGCGCGCTCGCGGCAACCCAGGGCTGGGCCCTGCGGGAGCTCTCGTTCCAGTCACGCTCTCTCGAGGAGCTGTTCGCGCACCTGGTCGCGGGCGGCGACGCGCAGGAGCTCGAGGCGGCAGGGGCGGCGTCCCCGTCGGGAGCTGCTCCCGCCGCGGAGGTCCAGCCCGACCCGGCGGGCGCGAGCCTGACCCTCGAGCTGCCGCAGGCGCCTGCGTCCTCCGCTGGAGCCCCGAGCGAGCGGGCGAGTGCAGCCCCCTCCCCGGCGCCGCAGCCCGCCACGGGCAAGCGCGTGATCTACAGCCTGAACCCGTTCGACCGCGGCGCCCAGCGAGACCTGGGCGCGCCGGTCGAGGTCGAGGACGCGCCGGCCCCGGCGATCGACGAGGCCGGCCTCACCCCGCCGCGGCCTGACGCAGGGGAGGAGCCAGCCTGATGCGCGGGACCCTGGTCATCTACCGCCGCGAGCTGGCAGGCCTGTTCCTGGCGCCGCTGGGCTGGGTGCTGCTGTTCCTGGCACTCTTCGCCAACGGGCTGTTCGTCTACCTGCTGCTCGACGCGACCCGCGGGGATGTGGGGACGGTCCTGCGCAGCGCCCTCGGCGGCGGGACCCTGTTCTGGGCCCTGCTCGTCTTCCTGCCGCCGCTGCTCGCGATGCGGATGATGGCCGAGGAGTCCCGCACCGGCACGCTCGAGTACCTGCTCACCGCGCCGGTGAGCGACGGCGCCGTGGTGGTGGGCAAGTGGCTCGCGGCCACGACCTTCCTCGGCCTGCTGTGGGGCGCCGTCCCCGTCTACGGCGTGCTGTTCCAGCTGCAGGGAGCCTCGCCGGACTGGGGCGCCGTGCTGGCGAGCTGGCTCGGGGCCGTGCTGGCCTCGGGACTGTTCATGTCCCTGGGCCTGCTCGCCGCAACCCTGTCGGCCACGCCGCTCCTGGCCGCGTTCCTCGCGTTCGTGGCCTGCCTGGGCTGGCTCCTCCTGCCCACCTTCGGCGGCCAGCTCCTGACCGCGGCCACCGGCCTGCTGCAAGGCACCAGCCTGGCCGAGGTTGCCCTGCCGTTCCTGCGCTCCAGCTTGGAGGGCATGGATGTGCTGCGGCACTTCCACTACTCGTGGCGGATTGGGGTGCTGGACACCGCTGAGGTCGCGTTCTTCCTCAGCTGGCCCGTGCTCTTCCTGTTCATCACCGTGCGCCTGCTCGAGGCGCGGAGGTGGCGCGGATGAGCAGCCACCGCGTGGATCGCCTGGCGAAGGCCTCGATCGGCAGCCGCGTCGTGCTCGGAGGGCTCCTGGCCCTGGCCGTGGTCGTCCTCGTGAACTGGCTCGCGGGGCGTCCGGGGATGCGCCTCCGGGTGGACCTGACCAGCGCGGGCAGCTCGTCCCTCGACCCCGCCACGGATCGCGTCCTGAAGGCCCTTCCGGGCCCGGTGACCGTGGATGTGTTCTTCCGCCCCGAGGCTGCCCCGCTCGACCAGGTGGCGGCCGCCGTGCAGGGGCGCACCCTGGACCTGCTGGAGCTCATCCGCCTGGAGGCCGGCGAGCTCGTGCAGGTCACGTCCCACGACCTGACCAACACGGCGGCCGTGCGCGAGCGCCTGCAGGAGCTGCGGATCAACGGGCTCGAGAACTGCCTGGTGGTGAGCGCGCCGGTGGAGGGGGAGGAGGTGCCCGCGCGGGAGATCGTGCCGCTCTTCGGGGCGCGCGGGTGTGCCTCCGTGGACCTGGGGAATCCCGACCGGAACGCCTGGCGGCCCGCCACGGTCCAGAGCTTCGACGCCGAGCGGTCCCTGCTCGCCGCCGTCCTCAAGGTGACCCAGGGCCGGCGCCCGGTGGTGTGCTTCTCGTTCGGCCACGGCGAGGGAGACCCCTTCTCCACCGACGGCGACCCCGAGGCGTTCGGCCGCCTGGAGACGCTCCTCCGAGAGGATGGCTTCATCACGCGCCGCTGGAATGGAGCCACTGACGGCGAGGTCCCCAGCGACTGCACAGTGCTGGCGATCCTCGAGCCTGAGGTGCGCCTGAGCGAGGACGAGCGCGCGGCGGTGGATGCGTTCCTCGAGCGCGGCGGGCGGATCGTGCTCGCTCCGCACGCCGATCCTGGCCTGCTGGCGGCGTCCGGCATCGCGGACCTGTGCGGGACCCTGGGCATCGAGGTCACCGAGGGCCTCGTCTGCGAGCCCAAGCGGGACCCCGCAACGACGGCCCCGGTCGTCGGCGGCCCCCAGGTGGCGTTCGTGCAGGCCCTGCCCACCGACATGGCGCCGCATCCGATCACGGGGCCCTATCGCGATGTGGGCCGGCCCCTGTGGGTGCCCACTGCGCACGCCCTGCGGGTGGCCCGCCAGCCGCGCCTCGGGCTTGCCCAGGGAATCGTGCGCTCGCCCGTGCGCCCGCCCGGGTCCTGGCTCGATCTGCCGCCCTTCGACTGGATCCCCGACGACCTGGAGGACCGACAGCAGCGCGACCTGGTGGTGGCCTGGTCGCAGGCCCTGGAGTCGAGCGCGGGCCCCGTTCCCGAGGACTGGGTGGCCGAGCGCCGCGCTCTCGTGCTGGGCAGCGGCGGACTCCTGCAGGACGCCGTCCTGCGCGATCCACGCCTGGGGCCGTTCAACGAGTCCTTCGCGCGCAACGCCTTCAACTGGGTCGCGGACCGCGAGTACCGCGTCTCGGTCTCCCCGCGCGATCCGCGCATGGAGCGCGTGGACGGCGAGGCGGCGGTCTTCGTCGTGCAGGTTGCGCTCTGGGGTCTCCCGCTGCTGAGCCTGTTCTTCGCCGGGCTCACCGCGGTGCTGCGGCGCCGTGGCGCCCCGACCGGGGCGGGGGCTGACGCGTGAGCACGCGTAGCCTGCTCCTGCTGGCGGCCCTCGTGGCCGCACTCTCCTGGGTGGCCCTGCGGCAGAAGGGCCTCGAGGACAGGACGCGCTTCCACCGCAGCGAGCCGCTGCTCGGAGCGCTCGAGCCCGAGCGCATCCGCAGCATCTTCATCGACCACACGATGACCGAGACCTACCTCGGCTTCGAGAACCAGGGCGGCCTGTGGTCCCTCACGGATCCGATCCCGTATCCGGCGGACGCCGCGTCCGTTCGCTCCCTGCTGGCGGCCCTCGACCAGCCGGCGCGCTTCGTCCCCGAGGGGGCCGCCGCGGGCTACGACGCCGGCTTCCGACCGCCGCGCGCGACTCTGCGCATCGTGGGCGAGGACGCGGAGGGGCAGGCGGTCGAGGAGCAGCTCGAGCTGGGTCCCTTCGATGTGGACGGCATGAGCCAGGTCGTGCGCGTGCGCGGCGAGACGCTGCTGATCCTGCGCAACCTTGACACCCTGCTGGATCGGCCGCTGCCCGAGTTCCGCTCCCGCCGCATCCTGCGCATGGATCCCGAGTCCATCGTTCACCTGCGCCGCACCTGGACGGGGCCTGCGGGCGAGGTGGACGCGGAGTTCTCGTTCGTGGCCGAGCGCCGCTCGGGGGGCTGGTCCCTCCTCACGCCCCGCCGCACGACTCTCGATCCCTTCGGAACGCTGCTCTGGCTCAAGGCGCTCGGGCAGCTGCAGGTGGGGGACTTCATCTGGGATCCGCCCACGGACCCCGAGGTCCTGGTGCTCGGCCCGCCGCTCGCTCGGTATGGCCTCGAGCGCCCACAGGTGGAGCTCGAGTGGCGCAATGGCGACGGGCGCGCGGAGACGCTCCTGCTTGGCAAGCACCCCGAGACTGGGCGCTGGTTCGCCAAGAGGCCCGAGGGAGACCATGTCTGGGCCCTTGGAGAGTCGAGCAATCCGCGGCTCTTCGAGCGCTGGCAGGAGTTCGCGGACCGAGCCCTGGTGCGCGTCTTCCGCGCCGACATCGAGGCCCTCGAGCTGCTGCAGGGCGACGCGGTCGTGACCCTGACGCGTGAGGGCAGCGACTGGTCGCTCTCGCGACGCGAGGGGGACAGCGAGCCCGCCGCGCTCGGACCCGCCTCCACGGCTGAGGTCGAGCGGGTGCTGGGCCTGCTCGAGAACGCAGCGGTTGAGAGCTGGGCCCCCGAGCTGGACCCGGCGACCGAGTTCCCCGAGGGCGCCCCGCGCGTGGGCTACAGGCTCGTTACCGGCGCGGCCCTGGGAGGGATCGAGCAGCGCGGCTGGCTTGGCGAGCCGCGCCTCGGGGCGGATGGCACGAGCCTGCGTCCCTTCCTCCGTCCGGGCGACGGGCTCGTGGGCTGGCTGGACGCCTCCCTCGCCGACGCGCTGCTGACGGACGCCGAGTCCTTCCGCAGCCGCGATCTCTGGGAGGTGGAGGAGGTCGAGCTGGAGCGCCTCGTGCTGCGCTCGGGCGAGGTCCAGCGGGAGTGGCTGCGTCGGCAGCAGGGCACCTGGCACGCCGCCGGCAGCGACCGCTCGGCGACGGAGCTCCTGAGCGTGCTCGACCCGCTCCTGTTCCTGCGCGCGGAGGAGCTCCTGCCCACAGCGCCCGACGCGCTCGCGCGGGTCGTCGAGGTCGAGTTCACCGGCCGCCGCGGCCTGTCCCGGCGCTGCGTCCTGGGCCTGGACGCGGAGGGGCTCCCGGTGGTGCAGCTGCCGGGGGGGGCCGCGGCCCGCCCGGCTCGGGCGAGCCTCCACGCGGACCTCGAGGCACTCCTCCGCTGAGGTCGCGGGGCTTGCCCGGCTGGCGGGCGCGCGGGTAGGCTTGCCCTAACAGGCGGCGAACTTCGACCGGTCTCCGGGGCTGGAAGGGGTGCAGGGGGCCGCCCGACCAAGAGCATGCCCAGCGAGCGACCTCTCCAGGCCGGGGGATCTGACCCCATCGACCGCATCGTTCAGAGCCTGCGCGGGGAGCCCCGCTGGCGGGAGCGCATCGTGCACTGGCACGAGCAGCCGCCGCGCGAGGCGCTCGAGGCGCCCTTCCCGGCGCGCATGCACCCTGACCTCGTGCGGGTGCTGCGCGGGCGCGGGGTGGAGGCCCTCCGCGCTCACCAGGCCGAGGCCATCGAGGCGGCCCTTGCCGGGGAGGATGTCCTGGTCGCGACTCCGACCGCGAGCGGCAAGACGGTCTGCTACACGGTCCCGGTCCTGCAGCGGCTGCTGGAGACCAACGGCGAGGCGCGGGCGCTGTTCCTCTATCCGACCAAGGCCCTCTCGCAGGACCAGACGGCGGGCCTGACCACCCTGGTCGAGGCCCTGGGCCGGCACGAGGGCGAGGACGCCTGGCACGCGTTCACCTACGACGGCGACACTCCGCCGAGCGTGCGCCGGACCCTGCGTGACCGGGGACACCTCGTGCTCACCAACCCCTGGATGCTGCACCAGGGCATCCTGCCGAACCACGCGCGCTGGGCGGAGCTGTTCAAGGGCCTCGAGTTCATCGTGGTGGACGAGGTGCACTCCCTCTCTGGCGTGTTCGGCTCGAGCGTAGCGAATGTGCTGCGGCGACTGGTGCGCATCGCGCGCCACTACGGCGCGAACCCGCGCTTCCTCGCGAGCTCGGCAACGGTGCGCGACCCCGAGGACCATGCCCGGCGCCTCTTCGGGCGCTCCGTGCGCGTGGTCGACCGCGACGGCTCGCCGAGCGGACGCCGCACCTTCGCGGTGTACAACCCGCCGCTCCTCAATCCCGTTGCCGGCCTGCGGGCCAGCGCGCTGGAGGAGGCGCGCGAGGTCGCCAAGGTGGTGTGCGGCAAGGACCACCAGACGATCTTCTTCTGCGGCCGCCGCACGGCGGTCGAGGTGCTCACGCGCTACCTGAAGGAGGGCGCGCGGGACCTCGGGCTGAAGCCCTCGGAGATCAAGGGCTACCGCGGCGGGTACCTGCCGAACATGCGCCGCGAGATCGAGGAGGGCCTGCGCGAGGGGACGGTCAAGGTCGTCGTCTCGACCAACGCCCTCGAGCTGGGCGTGGACATCGGCGCCCTGGATGTCGCGGTGCTGGTGGGCTATCCCGGGAACCAGGCCTCGTTCTGGCAGCGCGCCGGGCGCGTGGGCCGGCGCGGCCGGCCGAGCCTGGTCCTGCAGCTCGCGCGCTCCGAGCCGGTGGATCAGTACCTGGCAGCCCATCCCGAGTACCTCTTCGAGGCCCCCCGCGAGCGGCTGGGCGTGGACCCGGACAACCTGGTGCTGCTCTCGGAGCAGCTCAAGTGCGCCGCCTTCGAGCTGCCGTTCCGGGTGGACGGGGCCGGCGGGGTCTCCTCGGATCCCGCCTATGGCGAGGTCGAGGACGCTGGCGAGGTCCTGGACTACCTGGCCGAGGAGTCGGGCTTCCTGCTGCGTCGGGACGACACCTACTTCTGGATGGCGGACGCCTACCCGGCCCAGGATGTCTCCCTCGCCGGAGGCGAGCTGGACAATGTGCTCATCCTCGAGCAGGGCACCGAGCGGGCCCTCGGCGAGACCGACCGCGAGTCGAGCCTCGTCACCTGCCACGAGGGGGCTATCTACCAGGTGCAGGGCGTGACCTGGCGCATCGAGCGCTTCGACCACAAGAACCGGCGCGCCTACGCCAAGCAGGTGGAGAGCGACTACTACACGGACGCCCAGACCGACACCGAGGTGCGCGTGCTGCGCCTGGAGGAGTGCCTGCGGCGTGATCGCTCGGCGGCGCCGGTGGAGGATCCGGTGGTCCCGAGCGGAGTCTCGGGCGAGGCGCTGCCTGCCCTGCCACAGGAGGGCGAGGACCACAGCGCCTGGCGTGGCGAGGTGCATGTGACCACCGTCGCGACGCTCTACAAGAAGATCCGCTTCTACACCCGCGAGAATGTGGGCGCCGGCGAGATCCATCTCCCGCCGGAGGAGCTCGACACCGAGTCCTTCGTGCTGACCCTCGCCGAGGCGACGGCGGCGGAGCTTGGGGTTGGGACCGCCGACGGTGGCACGGCCTGGTCCGCCCTGGGCGAGCTGCTGCGTCGCACCGCGCCGCTGTTCGTGCGCTGCCAGCCCTCGGACCTCGGGCTCGCGGCCCAGGTGCGCTCGCCGCACTTCGGACGCCCGACCCTCTACCTGTACGACCGCGTGCAGGGGGGAGTGGGCCTGTCCGACCTGCTGCTGGCCTCGCACCGTGAGCTGATGGCTGCGGCGCTCGAGGTGGTGGAGCGCTGCGAGTGTCCCCAGGGCTGCCCGGCGTGCGTTGGCCCTGCGGCCGAGGTTGGCCGCAGCGGCAAGGCCGGCGTCCTGCGCCTGCTGCGACACCTCTGCCGGGGTCCTGCGCCCGCGGCCTTCGAGGCGCCGGAGCTGGACGGTCCCGAGGAGGCCCTGGTGGGGCCGGGCGATCTGGCCTCTGAGGGCGCCCTCCCGCGGGGCCTGCGCACGGAGGGCTGACGGGAGACCATGGGCCGTCGGGAGGGGACCCGCGCGCGCCTCGCGCGCCTCAGGAGGGAGACGCCGCGAGACGGGGCGCAGGGGGCAGGCGCGCCGCTTGAGTGCGCCGCGGAGCCGCAGAGCGCTGAGGATTCGCGCAGCGGGGAGGAAGCGCGCAGCGCAGGGGAAGAGCGCAGGGGCGAGGAGCCTGGCACGCCGGATCCCGCGCGCGCCATGCGGCTCGAGCGCCTGCGGTCGAGGCTCGCGGGGCGTGGGCAGGCCCGGCGGGAGCAGGATGCCGTCTCGGTCGGGAGCGCGCGCCGCGCAGCGGCAGGCGCTGGCGGGGCAGCGGACCGCATCGAGGCCTGCCCGCGAACCGTAGGACCTCCGGAGCGGCTGGAACCGTTCATGACTCTGGCGGGGACCGCGTGGGCGCGGGTCGAGCGCTTCCCCGCTGGCGCGCGCCACGGCGGCTACAGGCTGGACGAGGCCTTCGCGGCGGAGCCGACGACCTGGCCGCTCCTGACGGGAGACAAGGCGCTGACGCAGGTGAGCGCCGAGGGCGCGGTGTTCCTCGATACGGAGACCACCGGTCTCTCGGGCGGGGTGGGCACCTTCGTCTGGATGGTCGGGCTCGGCCGCTTCCTCCCCGGGGGCGGCTTCGAGGTCTGGCAGGCCTACCTGCCCGGCCCGGAGGCCGAGGTGCCCTTCCTGCACGCCGTGGCCGAGCGCATCGCGGCAGCGGGCTCGGTGGTGAGCTTCTTCGGGCGCTCCTACGACCAGCATCGCCTCCTCGACCGCCTGCGCGTGCACGGCCTCGCCTCGCCCTTCGACGGGCGGCCGCACCTGGACCTCTTCGCCCCGCTCCGGCGCCTCGTGGGCGACGACCTGCCGAACCACAGGCTGCAGACCCTCGAGCGCGAGCTCTGCGGTCACCAGCGCGTGGACGACCTGCCGGGGGCCGCGGCGCCCGAGGCGTGGTTCGACTCCCTCGCGGGTCGGGCGCACCGCATGGAGGGTGTGTTCCGCCACAACCTTGAGGATGTGCTCTCCCTCGTGACGCTCTTCGCGGCGTCCGGGCGCTCGCTTGCCGGCCTGCGCGCGGGAGGTGAGGAGCTTGCCGGCTGCTCGGAGCAGCGGCGTCTGGCCCTCGCGAGGGCCGCGCTGGAGCGTCGGGCGCCGGGGCAGGCCGCGGGACTCGCGGCGTCGGAGCCGCCCTCGAGGGAAGACCTGCGCTGGCGTTGGCTCGCCCTGCGCTCCCTCGGGCTCGCCCGCAGCGGTCAGGTGACGGCAGCCCGCGAGCTCCTCGAGCGCGAGGGGGACCTCGGCGAGCCTTCGGAGGAGCCCGCCGCGCGTGATGCCGTGGAGGCGGCGCTGCTGCGGGCGCGCCTCGCCCTGCGCGCGTCCGAGGAGGGCCAGGCTGCTGCGGCCCTTAGCAGAGCACGGGCTCGGCTCGAGCGAGCGGGTGAGCGGGTGCGCGGGCTCGAGCGCAGGCTCGCGGACCTCGAGCGGCGCTTGGGCGCGCGCTGACGCCGGCCGCGGAGGGCGGGCTCCAGCCCGCGCTCGGCGCCTGCCGTCGCTCAGGCCGCCAGGGCGCTCTGGGCCTCGAGGAGCTCGCTCTGCAGGCGAGGCCGCAGCTCGAGCAGCACATGGGGCAGGAGCTCCGTCAGCTCCCACGCCGCGTCGCAGACGCCGTAGCGCGCCCCGAACGACTCGGCTGCCGAGGCCTCGTCCTCCCCGGCCAGGCTCTCGGCCAGGGCCTCGCCCAGGTGCACGGTGGCGGTCAGGAGCGGGTTGCGCTCGGCTCGCTCCGGGGCGTGGTGGTGGCGGATCGTGTCCGTCAGCACCTCCGGCAGCATCCAGCGCGTCACCAGGCGAGCGCCCACCTCGGCGTGGGACATGCCCAGGATCACCCGCTCGGCCTGGACGCGTGAGCGGCCGGCCTCGACCTCGGCCTCCACGCGCTCACGCTCCTCGTCGCCCAGCTGCGCGAGGACGAGCTCGCCGACATTCAGCAGCAGGCCCGAGGTGTAGGCCCGCTCGGGTTCGACCCGGCCCACGACCTGGGCCACCATGCGGCTGGCGACCGCCGTTGCGACGGAGCCCTGCCAGGCGTCCTCACTCGCGGCGGACTGCTCCTGGAAGTAGCGCGAGCTGCACGAGGTGAGCACCAGGTTCGTCAGCGTGCGGACGCCCACCATGTTGCCAGCCTCCTCGAGGGACGCGATCTCGCGCTGGAAGCCGTAGTAGGCGCTGTTGCAGAGCTTGAGGACCTTGGCCGTCAGGCCCGGGTCGGTCTGGATGACCGCGATGAGCTGCTCCGGCACGACCCCCGGCTGGGACGCCAGGGTGAGGACTGTCGTCGCCACATGGGGGAACGGCGCAAGCGAGCGCATGTCCGTCACGAGGCTCTTCAGGGTTTCGACCGTCATTCGCTCTCTCCATCGGGGCCCCGAGGACCCTGGCCAGAGCTTCGACCGGCGCTGGCGGTCCCTGGAGCCCTCGCCGGCTGGGGCGCATGCCGGACCCGGATCTGGGGGGGGTGTCCCAGGGCGGGGCTCCGCCCGCCCCCTGGGGCACGCTCAGCGCGCGAAGAGCTGGGCCGGGTCGCGGAACGCCTTGAACTCGAGGGCATTCCCGGAGGGGTCGCGCAGGAACATGGTGTGCTGCTCGCCTGCCTGGCCCTCGAAGCGCACGCGCGGGGGGATCACGAACTCGACCCCGTGGCCCTCGAGGCGTGTGGCTAGGGCGCGCCACTCCTCGAGGGGGAGGACCAGGCCGAAGTGGGGGACCGGCACCCCGTCGCCGTCCACGGGGTTGTGGCCGGCGAGGGCGCGGGCTCCCTCGACCTGGTGGAGCACCACCTGGTGCCCGTGCAGGTCGAGGTCCACCCACAGGGCGGACTCGCGCCCGATGCCGCAGCCGAGGAGCTGCTCGTAGAAGGCTCGCGCGGGTGCCAGGTCCTCGACCGGAATGGCGAGGTGGAAGGGCGGCAGGCTCATGGGGCTCAGGAGTCGAGGGGCAGGCGCAGCCAGTCCTCACCGTGCACCAGCTCGCCGCCGCCGTGGGCCGCAGAGAGCATGACGAACAGGGTGATCACGAGCAGCAGGCGCCAGGCCCGGGCGAGGCGCGACAGCGAGCTCCCGCCGGCTTCCTCCACGGCCGCGGCCTGCCTGACCGCCAGCAGGGTCAGGAGCGTGAGGGCCGCAGTCGCGACCCCCAGCCAGCGGTGCAGCTCGAAGTCGCCGGAGGTGGACTGGCCGAGGAGCCATCCCGTCGCCGCCGTCACGACGCTGGCCGGAGCGGCGAGCGCGAGGTGGAGGCGCGTGAGTGGGCCCGGCCCTCCACGCCGCAGGGCGCCCGCGCTGGCCAGCACGAGCAGGACCACGGGGAAGTGCAGGATCAGGATGTGCCAGCGCCCGGCGAAGGCCAGCCAGTCCTGCGCGCCCCGATGGCGGCGGGGTGCCGGGCTTGCTGCGTCGGCCGCGCCTGCGTCGAGAGCAGGCTCTGGACGGACGCTGGCCGCCTGCGCATCACCCGCCTCCGCAGGCTCTCGGGCCTCGTTCACCTCGCCGGGGTCCGTGGCCTCGGGCAGGGGTACGGATGAGTCCTGCTGGGCACCCTCCTCGGGCGGCGCCTGCGGAAGGGGCGCGCCGGCTGCGATCCAGCGCTCGAGGAGCGCGAGCTCCTCGGCCGTGAGGGCCTCCTCGGGCTCGCCCTCGGGCGGCATGTCGCCGTCGTCGCAGACCAGGAAGAGGTCCGAGTCCAGGGGCTCGCCAGGGGCGACCAGGAGTCCCTCGGCCACCGTGGCGGCGAGGTCGTGGGCCTGGTCCCAGTCGCGCAGGGCCTTGCGGTCCTCCGAGCCTGCACCGTGGCAGCGCGCGCAGCGCACGGCCAGCAGCCTGGCCACCTCGCGCGCCTCGTCCGCGGGCCCGGCGGGGGAACCGTCACGGAGCCGACCAGGAGCGAGGGGCGCAGGCAGCTCTGCTCCCGAGCTCAGCGGCTCTCGGTGGAGTGACCGCGCACCCGGCGTGGACACGCCGGGTGTTGCCGCGGCGGAGCCGCAGGTCGCAGCGGCGGCCAGGGCCGCCGCGGTCAGGACTCGTCCAAGACCGGTCACTTGTACGCGTTGTGTCCCGCCTTCTTGCGCTGCAGGATCGTCGCGTAGGCGGCCTTGAGCCCCTCCGCGTTTCCGGCGATGCAGGCCGCCTCCGCCTCGAGGATGGCGTCAGCCAGGGAGAGGCACGCGCGGCGGAAGCCCACCTGGAAGAGGGCGAGCTCGGTGCCCTCCATGCCGTCCGGCGTCGGAGCGGCCTGACCGGCGGAGATCAGGGCCGCCTCCTCCATGAGGCCGAGGAGGCGCAGGGCCTCGTCCCGCTGCGCGGGGTCCTCCACGACCTTGCCCAGCGCGCGCGTGGAGCCCTGGAGGACGCCCATGGCGCGGGTGAGCGGGGTCTCGTCATCGTCCTGGCCAGAGACCAGGGGCATGGCAAGGGCAAGCAGCAGGAGGGGGAGGAGGGTCTTCAGCATGGCATGGTGGCGAGGGTAGGCGCTCGCCGCAGGCATCGATCATAGGCTCCGTCGCGCGGCCTCCCCAGGGCCAGGTCCCGCCGCTCCGTTTCCATCAGCGAGCTCCCGCTGCGCTCTCCGCCCCGAGCAGGGGATGCCCGAGGCGCCGAGCGCGCGCATCACGAGCCACCCGCGTCGGCGTGAGCCTCGGCAAGCGCAGGCCAGCTCGAGAGCGGCCCAGCTGAGTCCGGCCCAGTCCAAGCAGGGCTCACCGCGGGGGCCCCGCTGCCAGGGCGCCGCGCCAGGCCGCCAGGGTCGCCTGCGCGCAGCGGTCCCAGGTGAACGAGGCCGCATGGGTGCGGCGCGCCGTGCGGGCCTCCGGCTCGCGTGAGGTGGAGAGGGCCACCTCGAGCCGGGTCGCGATCTCCGCCGGGTCAGGGTCCGTCCACAGGGCGTGGGTGCCCAGGGCCTCCTCGAAGGCCGGCAGCCGCTCCGCCACCACGGCGGCGCCGGCCGCCAAGGCCTCGAGGGGGGTCACGGGGGAGCTCTCCGCCTCAGCGAGGTGCAGCAGGACATCGGCGGCGGCCAGGGCCTCGGGCAGCTCGTCCTCGACCTCGCCCGCGTGCCACTCGACCGCGTCGCAGGCGGGACTTCGGGCGAGCTGCTCGCGGAATGAGCCTGCGCAGTCCCCCTCCCGTCCGAACAGCCGCAGCCGCGCCTCCGGGACGGAGCGCCTCAGGCGCTCGAGCGCGGCGAGCACAAGCTCCGGGCGGCGTGCCCTGCGGACGGCCCCGAGGACGAGCACGGTCGGCGGGCCCGCAACGGGCGCGCGCTCGGTCCGGCGCTCGCGCTCGAAGTGTTCGCTCCCGACCGGGGTCCAGTGCACGCGGGCCTCGTCCAGTCCGAGCCGGTCGGCCAGGACAGGGCGCAGGCGCTCGGCGAACACCACGACCCCGTGCGCGCGCTGCGCCGCGCGGCGCAGGGCGTCCTCCTCAGGCGAGCCGGGCGCCGGCAGGTCGGCGATCGGCAGGGTCATGGGCACGCGCCCCAGCGCGGGGAGCAGGGGGCGGGTGCGGTGGAAGAGATCCACGGCGGGCAGGGCGGCCTCCACGCCGCGCCCGAGGACCCGGTGGCGCAGCTGCAGCCAGCGCTCGCGCGTGACCCGGCTGACCCGGGTGCACTGCTCGAGGCCGCGCAGGCGATGGACCTGGCTGCGCTCCCCGGGCCCGACCTCGGACAGCACGAGCTCGGGGCAGTCCTCCCGCGCGGCGAGAGCGCGGGCGAGCTCGCGCGCGTAGCGGCCCACGCCCGGCGCGTGGGTCACGGCCGGCAGGTGGTCGAGGGCAATGCGCATCACGCGGGGGGAAGGCCCTCCTCAAGGACCCCTTGCAGAACGGCGACCAGCCGCTCGAGCTCCTCGGGCAGGGTGTGCAGGCCAGGCGACACGCGGACCCCTTGGACCTCATCGGTGGCGATGGGGGAGGTGCGGATGCGGTGCCGGCCCCACAGGTGGCGGTGGAGCTCCTGCGGGCTGGCTCCCTCGATCTGGATCGTGGCGATCCCCACCGTGCGGTCCCGCGGCGCCATCAGGCGCACGCGAGGGTCCTCGAGCAGCGGGTCCAGCCAGCGGTCACGCAGGACCTCGAGGCGCGCGGCCTTGCTCTCGAGGCCGATGTGCTCGAGCAGGTCCAGTGCGGGCAGCACGGCCAGGAACGGCGCCACCGGATGGGTGCCCAGCTGCTCGTAGCGTGCGGCCTCGCCGTCGAGGGCTTCGTCTGCGGCGAGCAGCGGCCAGATGCGCTCGCGCGCCTCTCCGCGGACCATCAGCATCCCCGTTCCCGTGGGCGCGTGCACCCACTTGTGCAGGCTCGTGGCGTAGAGGTCCACTCCGAGCGCGTCGAGGTCGAAGGGAAAGTGCCCGAGCCCGTGGGCTCCATCCACGATGCACAGGGCGCCGTGGTCCCGTGCGAGCGCCGCTAGGCGCGCGACGGGCAGGAGGCGGCCGGTGAGGTTGACGACCTGGCTCACGAACACCACGCGGGTGCGCGGCCCCAGGGCGGCGCGGTAGGCCTCCACGACGGCGTCGTCCCCCTCCTCCGGGCCCGGCAGGCGCACGACGCGTCGGCGGATGCCCTCGCGCCGCTCGCGCTGGCGCCAGGCGGCGCGCATCCGGGGGTAGTCCTGGTCCGCGTGGACGACCTCGTCTCCAGCCTCGAGGTCGATCCCCAGCTGCAGCAGCTCGAGGCCCTCCGAGGCGTTGCGCACCAGCGCCACATCCTCGGACCGGCAGCCCGCGAGCCGCGCCAGACGCGCACGCACCTCGGCCTTCCCGCGCTCCTGGTCGCTCCACAGGATCTGGGCCGGCGCGCCGTCCGCTGCGCGGATGCCCTCGAGGTGCGCCTCCTGCACGGAGCGCGGTGGGATGCTCACGCCGCCGTTGTTGAGGTAGGTGATGGACCGATCGGCTGCGAAGGTGTGGGCGAGGGCGGTCCAGGCCTCTTCGTCCTCAGGGTCGCGCGGTCGCCGCGGAAGCTCGCCCCGCGGAGCGAGGCAGGCCCCTGCTCCCAGGGCCGCGGCGACCGGGGCGCTCCGTAGCAGGTCTCTTCGGCGCGGCATTGCGCCACTATGGATGCCCGGCAGGCGGGAAGCCAGCAGGGGAGGGTGGCCGTCCGCGCCCGGCGCGGCCCCTTCGAAGCTGTCCGCGCGGCTCGGCCGACCGCGGAGTGGGGACGCGCGCGCGCTCGCCTATCCCCGCATGGGGCGACCCTGGAAGCTGCGCTTGCTGCGGTTCCGGAAGGGTCGGGCAACGATGCCCGTCTGAGGGCCGACCCCCTGCAGGGCGCGTGCGGTCTCCTCGGGCCGACGGAAGCGCCGGTCCTCCTTGCGGATGTGGACGACGCGCAGCTCCTCGCCCTTCAGCTCCTCCTGGAGGCGCTTGCGCTCCACCGGGCCCGGGGGCGCCTTGAGCAGGCCTCCGTCGGCGCGCATGGCCAGCAGGAACTCTCCCCAGAGCTCCTTCGCGAACGGCATCCAGATGGGGGCCGTCGCCAGGATCACGATGTACTTGAGGAACTCCATGGGCGAGCATCAGGACTCATCGGCAGGAGGGGGGCCGCGGCTGCCCTCCCATCCGGGGGCCCCGGGCGGTGCCCCATTCCGGGACCGCCGCGGGCGGGCTCAGGGTGCCGGTCAGTTGTTGACAGCCTTGAGCTCCTCACGGGTCGGGTTGTCCTTGCGCTCGCCGCAGCGGTGGCACTGCAGGTAGAGGCGGATCTCGCCGGAGGCCGTGGGGTGGAGCTGGACCAGGTCCTTGCCGGTGTTCCAGGAGACCTTCGGGTCCTCGGTGCGGTGGGTCCAGGTGTGCCCGAGGATGCGGCAGAAGAAGTTCATGGCGGCGCGGGGTCGTCCG
>JADHNZ010000065.1 GCA_016779225.1 Planctomycetota bacterium | reverse complement strand
GGACGTCTGCACGCCCATCGTGGTGTCGAAGTCTCGGTGCCAGTACTGGAAGTTCCAGGTGGAACCCGGAGTGAACACGGCCCCCATCGGCAGCAAGTCGAAGTCTGGCCGGAAGCTGACGGCGCCGTCCGCACCGGAGTTCAACACGGCCCCGCCATTGGCAGGCTGGTTGAATCGGATCATCGGAGCTCCGAGGCACAGGATGCCCTGGCTCGGCGCGGGAAGCGCGGTGTTGCCTTGCGACTGACTCATGACGAAGTAGCCGTACTCGAAGGAGGGAAGTCCCGAGACGGTCAGGAAGAGGCGATTGAACGCTGCGCCCTGATCTCCGAAGGCCACGATGCTCGTTGCGCTCCCCGTGGAGTTCGGATTGGAAGCGCAGTACGTCGCGCCGAAGCTCTCGCACCCGGGCGCCACCGCCCCCTGGTCTGCCACGGTGCCATCGCAGTCAGGCGTGCTCGCAGGATCAGAGGCATCGATCGACGGGGACCCGGGGCCCAGCGTGAAGTCTCGGCCCGTGCGATCGAGGAAGAGAGGATCCAGCCCAAGGTTCCCCGCACCCGCGAAGCCGCCCTGAACGTTGCTGTACTGCACGTCCGAGGTGGTTCCCGAGCAATAGCCCTGGAAGCAGGCGATCTGGCTGCCGGTGTTGCCCCAGAAGATCGAGTTGCGGACCTCCACGTGGCCACCGATGTGGAGGGCGTGCCCCCCCTGATTCCCCAGGAAGTTCGTCGAGACGTTGTCCACCACTGTGCAGTGATCGAGGACGACCACGGAGCTGTGGGCCGACATGGTCGCGCCCCCGCTGGCCCAGGCCCGGTTCCCGGTCATCACGCAACCACGCGCGGTCACGGTCGTTCCCGCGCCCGACGCGAAGAAGGCGCCACCGAATGTGCAGCTGCCGGCGCTGGTCCCGTCACCCCAGCCGTTGTCGTAGAAGGAGCACGCCTCGATGAGGAGTTGGGACTCGGTCCCGATCCGCATGGCCGCGCCGTAGTGATCCCAGACGTAGGTGGAGGGAACCGGAACGCCGATCCCCTCGGTGAAGGAGAGGCCCGAGACCACGCTTCCGGCTTGGGCGCCCTGGACGTCCAGGATCGTGTCGTCGTACCCAGATCCATCCAGCACGGTGCTGCTGGCGCCCTCACCACGCAGCTCGAACTGCTTGTCGCTGACATCGGCCGTCTGGTTGTAGACCCCCGCAGCCAGCAGGACCCGGTCCCCGTCGACCGCGTGATCGAGGGCCACCTGGATGGAGTCCGCCGGAGTCAGGTGGAAGTCGACCCGCACGGTCTGGGTCCGGACCTCCCCGGCCGTGGCGCTGGCGTACGCGAGGTCGAGGTCGGTGTCTCCGTCCAGGTCCCCCAGTTTCACGAAGTAGGCGCCGTCCGCGGTCGTGTCGAGCACCTGGCGCGTGCCGAAGCCCCCGAAGCCGTCCCCGGCGTACCAGGCCACCCACCGGCCACTGGCACTCGTCGCGACGAGGTCCAGCGCGCCATCGCGATTCAGGTCCCCACTGTCCAGGCAGCGGATCAGGCTGGCATCGGTATCCACGGTCACCCAGCCGGCCGTGAAGGAGCCGGGGCCATTGGAGAGCACGACCTCGACCGAGCCGGGGTTGCCGGCACTGCCATTGGCCGAACGGCTTGAGGCGATGTCGAGGTGCCCATCGCCGTTGAAGTCCCCAAGCTCCACATCACGGATGCCAGACTGCCCACCGGGGATGGCGACGGCCGGTGCGAACGCGCCCCCTCCGAGGCCGGGATAGACGATCACGTCGCCCCCGTTGGAGTCGGACACGAGGACGTCCGTGGTGCCGTCCTCGTTGATGTCCGCGAAGTCAATGCTGCGTGCCGCGTAGCCGCTGGCGAAGGAGCTGTCGCTGAAGGTCCCCGTGGCCCCGTCCTGGGTGATGAGGGTCACCTGGTTCTGGCCGGAAGCACGCGCCACGAGGAAGTCGAGGTCCCCATCCCCCTCCACGTCGAAGGCTCGGATCATCCTCGCCCCCGCGACGGCCGTCGTCATCGGAGGCTGGGGCACGAAGACCCCGCCCACGTTCTCGACCCAACCAGCGCTGGCTGCCGCGTCCGCACACCAGATCACGTCCTCATCCCCGTCCCCGTCAACGTCCGCCGCAGCGACCGAGGAGAGGCCCCCGGAGGACGCCGAGGTCGCGATGGTCACGGGCGCCCCGAACCCATCGGCCCCCCCGGGGAGCCAGACCACCTGGTTGCCCCCGCAGGTCAGGAGATCCTGGTGTCCGTCCCCATCGAGGTCCGTGAAGGACACGTCGAAGGCACTGGGAAGCGAGAGAGCGTTCTGGGCGCCGGAGAAGACGGCGGTTTGCTGGGCCGCGGCCGGGATGCAGAGCATCCCCGCCACGGTCCCCAAGCGAGCGATGGAGATCATGAGGGCGATTCAGGTGTGAGCAGCGAGTGAGCGCCGGGGACCTCCAGAGGTCTCCGACAATGGGAGAACCCCCCCGTGCCCCGGTCCGGGACACGAAAGTGCAGATTTCTTGCCTCTCCAGGCGATCAGCGCGCTCCCGGGAAGATGCTGCTCGACGGACTCGGTCTCCAAGCAAAGTAATCCACCCCGAACCAGTTCCGCCGATCCCACCGAGGGAGTGCCGAGTCGTAGAAGCCCGAGGGGCTGTGAAGGAAAGCCAGAGGCTCGCCTCAGCGGAGGATTCCCGAAGATGAATGCAGCGCGGCCTTGACAGGGCTCAGCCAGACGGCAGAATATGCGTCAATTGCATAAGCATGCCCAGACCCCAGCGACACCAGACCATCCGCCGGCTGCTTGAGAGCGGGCCGATGGCGAGCCAGGAGGCCCTTGCGGCTGCTCTGGCGGCGGAGGGGGTGTCGGTGACGCAGGCGACGCTGAGTCGGGATCTGCGGGCCCTGGGGGCCGTGAAGGGCGCTGAGGGGTATGTGCTGCCGGGGCAGGTGGCGGTGCCCAGCGGCGATGGCGAGGTGCGGACGGCGGTGCGGACCTGGCTGACGCGGGCGCAGGTGGCCCTGAACCAGGTCGTGCTGCATACGCCTGCGGGCGGCGCCCAGGCGCTGGCGCTGGTGCTGGACCGGGTCCAGCCCCAGGGGCTGCTCGGGACGATCGCGGGCGACGACACGATCCTGTGCGTGCTGCCCCACGAGAAGGGAGCCAAGGCGTTCAAGCGGTACCTCGAGGAGGTGGCGTCGTGAGCGGCTGCTTCACCGTGGGGCTCGTGGGTGCGAGCGGGTACGCGGGGCAGGAGCTGTGCGCGCTGCTGGCCGGGCACCCATCCTTGGAGCTCACGCGCTGCTGGAGCGCGCGGGGCGAGGGCCTGGGCAACCTCGTGGCCGAGGGCGCCCCCCCCATCGAGGCCTGGGACGGCGGCCAGGGCGTGGACGCGGTGCTGCTCGCGACCCCGCACGGGGTCAGCGCGCCCCTGGCGGCCGAGGCGCTGGAGCACGGCGCCAAGGTGTTGGACCTCTCGGCGGACCTGCGGCTCGCCGATCGCGCTCTGTGGGAGCAGACCTACGGCCACGCGCACCCCGCGCCGGAGCTGCTGCCCGAGGCCGTCTACGGCCTGACCGAGTTCGCGCGCGAGGCCGTGGCCGGCGCGCGCCTCGTCGCGAACCCCGGCTGCTATCCCACATCGGTACTGCTCGCGGCGCGGCCGCTGGTGGAGGCCAGGCTGCTGGAGGCGGGCGCGCCGGTGCTGAGCGACAGCAAGAGCGGCGTCAGCGGCGCGGGCCGCGGCGGCAGCGACACCACCCACTACGGCAATGTGGCCGAGAACCTGCGCGCCTACGGGGTGGGCACCCACCGCCACGCGCCCGAGATCCAGAGCCACCTGGGCGGCCCGGAGGTCGTCTTCGTCCCCCACCTGCTGCCCTGCTTCCGGGGGATCCTCTCGACCCTGTACCTCACGCCCGCCGCGGGCGTGGACGCGGCGGCGGTGCGCGAGGCCCTGGCCGCCCGCTACGCGAACGAGCCCTTCGTCACCGTCCTCCCCCAGGGCCAGCAGCCCGAGCTGCGCCAGGTCCAGCACACCAACCGCTGCGTGCTCGGGGTCGAGGCCGTCGGGCCGCGGGTGGTCGTCACCAGCGCGATCGACAACCTGCTGAAGGGCGCGGCCGGCCAGGCGCTCCAGAACCTGAACCTGATGCTGGGCCTGGACGAGACCGCCGGGCTCGAGCAGCGACCCGGACTGGCCTGAGCCCGCGAGGCTCCGGCCGCACCCGCGCTCCCGCAGCCGGGAACTCGCTGCGAATCCGCAACGCGCCCCCTCTCCCTCCCCACCAAATTCTCCCCCCGCTCTCGGGGCCTCCTCTCCAGACCTCACTGCACCCATGCGCATCCTCGCCAAGGTCGGCGGCGCCCAGCTGGGCGACGCTGCGGCTCGGGCCGCCTTCGCCTCCGCGGTCGCCACTGCGCGGGCGGCGGGCCACGAGGTCGTGCTCGTCCACGGCGGCGGGGACCAGGTGCGCGCCTGGTCCAAGCGGCTGGGGATCGAGGACCGCTATGAGCGCGGGCTGCGGGTGACCGATGACGCGACCGCCGAGGTCGTGACGGCGGTCCTGGGAGGCGAGGTGGGGCGTGAGCTGGTGCGGGCGCTCAGCGCGGCCGGCGTGCCCGCGGTCAGCCTGACCGGCGCCGACGGAGGCCTCTACACGGCGCGGCGGAAGGATCCTCGGCTGGGGTTCGTGGGCGAGGTCGAGCGCTGCGATCCCACGGTGGTCGAGGCGCTGCTCGCCGCGGGCTGCGTGCCGGTGATCGCGTCGATCGCCCCGCTGGATGCGGGGTGCGAGGGCGACGGCTCGCGCTTCTACAACCTCAACGCCGACTCGGTGGTCGGGCCGCTCGCGGCGGCGTGCGGGGCCGGTGCCGCGCTGTTCCTGACCGATGTCCCCGGGGTGAAGGGCGCCGACGGCGCCGTGGTGCCGAGCCTCGACCCGGCGGCCTGCGCCGCGCTGGAAGACAGCGGCGTCATCGCGGGCGGGATGCTGCCCAAGGTCACCGCCGCGCTGGCCGCCGCCGCGGCGGCCCCGAACGCCGTGGTGAAGATCGCCCCGAGCGCCGGAGCCAACGCCCTGACCCGCGCCCTCGAGCCGTCCGTCGGCACCGCCTTCCCGCTCAGCCCCTCGGGTGCCTCCGCCTGAGGTCCTCTCGGAGCGCCTGAAACCGCCGTCCTCCCCGACCGTCCATCCCCCCATGAGCACCGCGACCCCGACCGCCGGCGGCCACCCCGCGCCCCGGGGCGAGGCCCCGCAGGCCGCGTCCCAGGCGGGCCCCACGCCCCACCTGCTCCACACCTACAACCGCAAGGCGCCGCAGTTCGTGCGGGGCCAGGGGGCCAAGGTCTGGGATGCGGAGGGCCGCATGTGGATCGACGCCCTCGCCGGCATCGCGGTCAACGGCCTTGGGCACGGGCACGAGGGCCTGGCCCTGGCCCTTGCCGACCAGGCGCGCCAGGTCCTGCACCTGTCGAACCTCTACCGTCACCCGGCGGGCGAGGAGCTGGCCGATCGCCTGTGCGCCCTGACCGGGATGGGCGCGGTGTTCTTCTCGAACTCGGGCTCCGAGGCCAACGAGTGCGCGCTGAAGATCGCGCGCAAGGCCGCCACCCTGCACGACGCCGCGCATCCCGACGCCCCGCGTGGCCGTCACTTCGTCGCCCTCGAGGGCGGCTTCCACGGTCGGACGGCGGGGAGCCTCTCCGTGACGGCGAACGCCAAGTACCGCGAGCCCTTTGGTCCCCTGCTGGAGGCCCAATTCATCGCGCCCGAGGACCTCGGCGCCCTGGAGGCGGCGCTCGCCACGCGCCCCGCCGGGTTGATCCTGGAGCCGCTCCAGGGCGAGGGCGGGCTGCGGACCCTGTCGAACGACTACCTGCGGGCCGCGCGCGAGCTGTGCACCCAGACCGGCACGGTGCTGATCGCGGACGAGGTGCAGTGCGGCTGCGGCCGCACGGGGACCTTCCTGGCCTCCGAGGCCGCGGGCATCACCCCCGACCTCGTGACCCTGGCCAAGCCCCTGGCTGCCGGCGTTCCCATTGGCGCCACGCTGGTGAGCGGCTGCTTCACCCAGGTGCTCCAGCCGGGCGACCACGGCTCGACCTTCGGCGGTGGCCCCCTGGCCGCGCGGGCGGCGCTCGTGTTCCTGGACGAGTACGAGGCGCGCCTCGCGGCGGCGATTCCCGCCCTGGGCGCCCAGCTCGCCGCGGGCCTCGACGCGCTGGTGGCGGCCAGTCCGCTGCTGACCGAGCGCCGCGGCCGCGGCCTGATGCAGGGCCTGGTCGTCCCCGGCCGCGCGGGCGAGCTGGCGGACCGCTGCTTCGACGCGGGCCTGTTGGTCTGCACCGCCGCCGGAGATGTGGTGCGCCTCGTGCCCCCCTTCGTGATCACCCCCGAGGAGCTCGACGCGGCCCTCGGGATCCTTCAGTCCACCCTCTCCGCGATGGAGAGCCCTTCAGAGGAGACCGCGTCATGACTGCACCTGACTGCTCGAACTTCCCCCACCAGGACCTCGTCAGCCTCGCCGACTGGACGGCCGAGGACATCCAGCGCGTGTTCTCGGTGGCCTGCGCCCTCAAGGCGGACCGCGAGGGCTTCAACACCCTGCTGAGCGGCAAGCGCCTGGCCCTGATCTTCGAGAAGGACAGCCTGCGCACGCGCATGACCTTCGACCTCGGGATCCAGCAGCTCGGCGGCAGCGCGGTCTACCTGGACCACCGCCACGAGCGCCTGGGCGCGCGCGAGTCCGTGCCGGACATGGCCCACAACCTCGAGCGCTGGGTCGACATCATCGTGGCGCGCACCTACCGCCACCGCCATGTGGCGGAGCTGGCGGACCACGCCTCGGTCCCGGTCATCAACGGCCTCTCCGACCTCCTGCACCCCTGCCAGGCCCTGGCGGACCTGCTGACCCTGCACGAGAAGTGGGACGGCCAGCTCGCGGGCAAGAAGCTCGTCTACATCGGGGACGGCAACAACACCTGCCACAGCCTGCTGCACGCCGCGCCCAAGCTCGGCATGCACATGACCGTCTGCACGCCCGAGGGCTATGAGCCCAACTTCAAGGTGATGGAGTCCGCTCGCGATGCGGCCCGCGCCATGGGCGTGTCGCTCGAGCACACCTCCAGCCCCCAGGAGGCCGCCACCGGCGCCCACGCGATCTACACGGATGTGTGGGCGTCCATGGGCCAGGAGGACGAGACCGAGGAGCGTGCGGCCGTGTTCATCGACTACCAGGTCGACGAGGACCTGATGAGCTACACGGACGACGCCTTCTTCATGCACTGCCTCCCCGCCCACCGCGGTCAGGAGGTCACGGCCGGCGTCCTCGACGGCCCGTCCTCGATCGTCTTCGACATCGCCGAGAACCGCCTGCACGCCCAGAAGGCCGTCATGGCGCTGCTGCTCCTCGGCCAGTCCGCTGCCCCTGCTACGACCCCGGAGCTCGCCGAGGTGAACGCGTGAACACTCCCCAGTCCGACAACAACAAGATCGTCCTCGCCTACTCCGGCGGCCTCGACACCTCCATCATCATTCCCTGGCTCGCCGAGCGCGGCTGGGAGGTCCACTGCTACGCCGGCGATGTGGGCCAGGGTGCCGGCGAGCTCGAGGGCCTCGAGGAGAAGGCCGCCGCCACCGGCGCGGCGTCCTGCAAGGTGGGCGACCTGCGCGAGGAGTTCGTGACCGACACGATCTGGCCCGCCCTGCGCGCGCTGGCCGTGTACGAGGGCAAGTACCTGCTGGGCACCTCCCTGGCGCGCCCGATTCTCGCCAAGGGCCAGGTCGAGTACGCCCGCGAGGTGGGCGCCGCGGCCGTCGCGCACGGCTGCACGGGCAAGGGCAACGACCAGGTGCGCTTCGAGCTGGTCTACCAGGCCTTCGGGCCGGACCTGCAGATCGTGGCTCCCTGGCGCGACTGGGAGATCACCAGCCGCGAGGACGCCATCGCCTACGCCGAGGCCAAGCAGATCCCGATCACCGCCACCCGCGAGAAGATCTACAGCCGTGACCGCAACCTGTGGCACATCAGCCACGAGGGCGGCGCGATCGAGGATCCGAAGAATCCGCCGCCGGCGGACGCCTGGATGCTGACCTGCGATCCGATGCAGGCCCCGGATGCGGGAGCCGAGGTCACGATCGGGTTCGAGTCTGGGATCCCGGTGTCCATGGACGGTCAGCGCGTCGACCCGGTCAGCCTGGTCGAGCGCCTCAACGCGGTGGCCGGGGCGCACGGCGTCGGCCGGGCGGACATCCTCGAGAACCGCCTCGTGGGCATGAAGAGCCGCGGGCTCTACGAGACGCCTGCGGGCACGGTGCTCTACGAGGCCCTCGGCCAGCTCCGCGCCCTGTGCATGGAGCGCGAGACGCTCCGCCTCGCCGAGGAGCTCGGCCCGCAGTACGCGCGCCTGGCCTACTACGGCCAGTGGTACCACCCGGCGCGCGAGGCCCTCGACGCGTTCTTCCAGACCGCCATGGCTCCTGTCACCGGGACCGCGACCGTGCGCCTGTGGAAGGGCACCGCCACGGCGATCTCGGTGGAGGGTCCGGGGTCCCTGTACTCGGACGACCTGGCGAGCTTCACCATGGGCGCCGGGTACGACCCCAAGCACTCCGAGGGCTTCGTGCGCCTGTTCGGCCTGCCCGGCGCGGTCGAGCGCAAGGCGCGCGGCTTCGCCATCGGCTCCGCCCCGGCCCCCGAGCCCGCGACGACCCGATGAGCGGACCCCGCCTGTGGGGCGGCCGCCAGTCCGGCGCCCTCGACCCGGCCTTCGAGGCCTTCAACCGCAGCCTGCCCTTCGACCGGCGGCTCGTGGACGAGGACCTCGTGGGGTCGATCGCCTGGGCGCGCGCCCTCGGCGGTGCGGGCGTGCTCTCCGCTCCGGAGGTCGAGGCCCTGGCCGACGCACTGGAGAGCCTCCGGGCCGAGGTCGCCGCCCATCCCGAGCGCCTGGCCGAGTCCCCCGCCGAGGATGTGCACGCCTTCGTGGAGAGCGCCCTGGGAGAGAAGGTCGGGGACCTCGCGAAGCGTCTGCACACCGGCCGCTCGCGCAACGACCAGGTGGCCACGGATGTGCGCCTGTTCCTGCGCGGTGAGGCCAAGGACCTGGACCGCTGCCTGCGGGACCTGGTGGCAGAGCTCGTGAGCCTGGCCGAGCGAGAGGCGGAGACGCCCCTGCCGGGCTACACGCACCTGCAGCGGGCGCAGCCCATCACGGCCGGACACCACGCCCTGTGCTACGCAGAGATGCTCGCGCGCGACGCCGGGCGCCTGTGCGACGCGGCGGCACGCCTGGATGAGTCGCCGCTCGGCTGCGGCGCCCTCGCGGGGACCGCCTTCCCGGTGGACCGCGAGGCCCTCGCAGCCGATCTCGGCTTTGCCCGTGCCGCGAGCAACAGCCTGGACGCCGTGGCGAGCCGAGACGGGATCCTGGAGGTCGTGTTCGCCTGCACCACCGCGATGGTGACCCTGTCCCGCCTCGCCGAGGACTGGATCTTCTTCGCGAGCCAGGAGGCGGGCTTCCTCACCATGGGCGACGAGGTAACCACCGGCTCCTCGCTGATGCCGCAGAAGAAGAACCCCGACGCGCTCGAGCTGATTCGCGGCAAGTGCGCGCGGGTGATCGGTCATCTGACGGCTCTAGCCTCCCTGCAGAAGGGCCTGCCCCTCGCCTACGACAAGGACCTGCAGGAGGACAAGGAGGCGCTCTTCGACGCGCTCGACACGACCCGCGCGTGCCTGACGGTGACGGCGACCTGCGTGCGTACGGCCCGCTACCGTGCGGACCGCTGCCGCGCCGCCTGCGCCACCGGGCACTTGGATGCCACCGATCTCGCGGACCTCTTGGTCGCGCGCGGTGTCCCCTTCCGCGACGCGCACCACAAGGTGGGGGCCGCGGTGGCCGCAGCAGAGGAGCTCGGCTGCGTGCTGGCCGACCTCCCCGCGGAGGTGCGCGATGAGCACCTGCCCGAGCTGGGCGGCGTGGCCCTCGCGGAGGAGCTCTCCGTGGAGGCGATCCTGGAGCGCCGCTCCGCCCTCGGGGGCACCGCCCCCTCCCGTGTCCGAGCCGAGGTGAAGCGATGGAAGAGTCGCCTGCAGTCGTGGAACGCGTGACCCTGCGCCCCGCCGTGGTCGGCGATGTGGAGCTGATCCTGGACCTGGTCAACGAGCTGGCCACCGCCGGGGAGATGCTCCCTCGCTCGCCCTCGACGACCGTGGAGCGCCTGCGCGACTTCGTGGTGGCGGAGGTGGACGGGGAGTTCGCCGGGTGCGGCGCTCTGGCCCTGGTCTGGACCGATATCGCCGAGGTGCGGTCGATTGCCGTGAAGCCCGAGTACCGCAAGCTGGGCGTCGGCAAGCGCATGGCCGAGTCCCTCCTCGCCGAGGCCAAGCGCCTGGGCGTTGCACGCGTGATGGCGTTCACCTATGTGACCGACTTCTTCCTGAAGCTCGGGTTCCAGGTGGTGGACCACGCGTCGCTCCCCCACAAGGTCTTCCACGACTGCCTCAACTGCCCCAAGTTCCACAAGTGCGATGAGGTCGCCGTGGCGAAGGACATCTTCGCCCTCCCCGACGCCCCGCCGCTGGGCCCCTTGAGCCTGCCGATGCCCGGCCGGCACCTGCCCCGCCCGGCGCAGTAGGAGGTCAGGGACCTCCCAGCCTCCGCGCGGGTCAGGCCACAGCTCGCTCAGCCGCGCACCAGCACGCGGCAGCCCCAGGCGGTCACGCCCAGGGGACTCTCCTCCGTCAGCTCGACGGCCGCGCCGCCGGGGCCCGCGGGGCCCCAGACCTCCTGCCACTGCCCACGCAGGGCCTCGTCCTGCACGCGCACGGCAAGCCCCTTGGGCGAGAGGTTGGCGAGCACGAGGACCTCCTCCCCGCCGCCGGAGCGCGCGAACACCAGGGCGCGCTCGCGCTGGTCGTGGGCGACGGGCTCCAGGGCACCACCCCAGGGCGGAGCGTGCAGGGCGAGGTGCTTGCGCCGCAGCTCCGCGAG
Organism: Planctomycetota bacterium; assembly: GCA_016779225.1. Taxonomy (GTDB): domain Bacteria; phylum Planctomycetota; class UBA1135; order UBA1135. The sequence continues at coordinate 4,680 of JADHNZ010000065.1, read as the reverse complement.
GGCGCGCAGCCAGTCCTCCAGGGGCAGCAGGCCCTCCTCCCAGAGGATGGGATCCCGCTCGAAGAACGCCAGGCGGTGGGGATTCCCCACCTCGTCCCCGTTGTGGATCAGGGGCAGCCCCTCCATCAGGTACGACAGGGCGAAGGCGAGCGGGACGGCGGCTCCCAGCTGCTCCTCGGCCGTGCCCTCCCAGGCGTTCTTGTCGTGGTTGCTGACGAACAGCATCCGCTGGCCGCCCGGCGTCCAGGCCTTGAGGTGCATCGAGCACCAGTGCTCGAGCGCGCGGGCATCCGCCCGGCCCTGGGCGATCTCGACGAGGACCCGCTGCCAGGTCCAGCCATAGGTGGAGTCGAAGGCGGCGGCGTGGAGATCCCGCTCCTCCCACTCCGCGAGGAGGAAGACCGGACGCACCGCTTCCAGCTCGGCGCGCACGCCCTCCCAGAAGTCCAGCGGCACGAAGCCCGCCACATCGCAGCGGTACCCGTCGAGGCCCACCTCCTCCACCCAGTACCGCAGCTCGCCCGCCATCGCAGCGCGCAGGCCGGAGCTCGCGTAGTCGAGGTCCAGCACGTCATCCCAGTCGCACCAGGGCGGCGGCATGGGGCGGCCCGCGCGATCACGGCGGTACCAGTCGGGGTGCTCCTGGACCCAGGCATGGTCATGGGCCGTGTGGTTGGCGACCCAGTCCAGGATCACCGCGAGGCCGAGCTCGTGCGCACGCTCCACGAAGGCGCGCAGGTCGTCCAGGGTGCCGAGCTCGGGGTTCACCGCACGGTAGTCCCGCACGGCGTAGGGACTGCCCAGGGAGCCCTTGCGCCCCACCTCCCCAATCGGGTGAATGGGCATCAGCCACACGCAGCGCACCCCGAGGTCGGCGAGGCGCTCGAGCTGCTCGGCAGCCGCCGCGAGGGTGCCCTCGGGCGTGAACTGCCGCGTGTTGAGCTGGTAGAGGACGCCGGTGCGCGTCCAGTCAGGGTGGGTCACGGACGAGGGCGTGGGCACGCCGCGATCCTAGCGCCCCGCGCTTCGCCCCCTAGGGGCTGATCAGCAGCCGCTGCGCGCCTGGGGCTTGCCCGCCTGGTCCTCCACATCGACGACCAGCCCGATGAAGCCGGCCTCGCCCCGCAGGATCTGGCCGAGCCGGCGCGACACCTCTTCGGGGGTGTGGACCTCCTGGCCGTTGATTCGAAGCAGGAGGTCGCCCGGCTGGACGCCCACGGAGGCGGCCCGAGAGCCGGGCTCCACCGTCTGCACCCGCATCCGGCCGCCCTCGTCCAACACGCGCACGCCAAGTCGCAGGGGCTCAACACCTCCGCCGCCGGAGCCCTGCCGGGAAGCCTCCTCCCGCGTCAGCTCGCGCAGCTCCTCCTCCAGAGCCGCCGCGCGGCGACGGAGGCTCCCGAGCTCGTCGTCCAGGCGGCGGAGGCGCCCGCGGACGGGGGGCTCGGGGAGGCTCTCCGCGTCCGGAGTCCCTGCGTCCGGAGACTCTGCGTCCGGCGTCTCTGCGTCCTCCAGAACCGCGCCCTCCGAGGCCGGGTCGCCGAGCCAGGAGCCCGAGCCGAACCGCTCCTCGACGCGGCGGAGCTGCTCCTCGACCTGGCGCTGGAGGTCCTCCATGGACGGCAGCTCGCCGGGTCCGAACGGGGCGCGCCCGCCGAGGCCCCCGAAGAGGTCGAGGTCCAGGAGCGAGCCCCCGAACGGGCTCCCCTGGAGCTCAAGGTGCAGGCCACCGCCCATGGCCTCCTCCAGCTCGGGGTTCTCACGCTTCAAGGCCTCGAGGGACTCGCCCTCGTACACGCGCACGCTGTTCTGTCCGTTCTCGGAGGTGTGCACCTCCACGCGCACGCCGTCGGGCCCCTGCTGGACCTGCACGGAGCTCGAGGAGGAGCTGGAGCTGCCGCTCCCCGGGAACCCTGGCCAGGGCTGGGAGTCGAACAGGTCCTGGAGCCTCGGGAGGCCGCCGAGCCCCCTCGGCAGGCGACGGCTCGCGGCCGGGCGCCGCGCGTCACGCAGGAGCAGGCGCGCGGTCCAGCCGAGCTCGTCGGAGCGCTGGGCCAGCTGCTCGATCTCGGCGCGCACGACCGGGTCGCCGAGGCGCGCGAGGGTCTCCTCGAAGGCGGCCATGCGGCGGTCCAGGTCGGGCTGGGCGAGCAGCACGCGCAGGTCCGCGAGGGGAGCGGGCGCCTCGAGGGGCTCGGCCTCGAGGACAGCCTCTCGGGAACCCTCGGCCGGCGGGTCGAGGGTCAGCACGCGGGGCGCGGGAGCATCCTGGAGCAGGAGCGGCGGAGCGAGCAGGGCCAGGCCGGCCCAGAGGACGGAGTGGGTCATGCAGTCACCTCGAACAGCGCGGACTGTTCTCGAAGAGGGTGGATTCTCGAAGAGGGGGTGTTGGCGAGGGGTCGGGTCCGCCGCAGGGCGCTCGACCCATCCGCGTCTCCGCAGACGGTGGGCGCGACGCGCCTGGCGACGGACTCACTGGCCGCTCGTGAGCATCAGCGGGCTCCCGGCGGCGGCGGCGCCCGGCCGAAGCGGGAGGGTGTGGAGGATCTCGACCGCGTCCTCCGCCAGGCCGCGGTCGCCCGGGGCCAGGGGGCGCAGGCGTCCAGGGGCCGGCTGCTCGCGCGGTGCATCCGCGAGCAGGTCGGGCTCGGGAGCGAGCTGCACCTCACGAAGGGTCGGCTCCTCCGCCGTAGCGGCCGGGCCCCCACCCGCGGCTGTTGCGGCCGCGGCGGCCACAGGCCCGCTCGGGCTGGCACCGGCCGGCTGCTGCAGGGCCCCCGGCCGCTCCGGACCCGTCAGGACGACGGCCAGGACCACCGCTGCGGCCGCGGCAAGAACCCGCAGGGCCGCAGGCCGGTGGCGGGAGGCCATGGGCAGCGCGGGCTCTGGACGCACGAGGTGCTCACGGACCAGGTCGGCGCGGACCCCCTCCCACAGCGAAGGACTCGGCTGGCGCTCCTGGCACGCACGCTCCGCGGCGAGGGTGCCGCGCGCCTCGACCCAGGGCGCCAGGGAGAGGGAGCAGGCGGGACAGCCGTCGAGGTGGCGCTGCACGACCTCCTGCTCGTCCGGATCGAGGTCCCGCCCGGCGAACAGGGGCAGGGCCGCGCGGATCTCGCTGCAGGCGCCGTCGAGGGCTTCGTCGGAGTCGTGGCTCATGGTCGGATCCGATCCTACGAAGGATCGCGTTCGGCGTTGGGAGCGGTGCGGGCGGAGAGGCCGGCGCGCTGGCGGCGCTCCCACTCCTCGAGGAACAGCTTGCGTGCGCGGTGCAGCCGCCAGCGCACGGTGACATGGGTGGCCCCCACGATCTCGGCGATCTCGGGGCAGCCGAGGCCCTCGAGCTCGCGCAGCACCATCACCGACTTGAAGTGCGGGGCGAGGGTGTCCAGGACCGCCAGGACCTCGGAGCGCGTCTCCTCCCGCTCAAGGCGGGCGGCGGGCTGGGGCGCGTCCTCGTCGGCGAGCTCGAGCGAGGGCTCATCCTCGCCCCCGCCGCCAAGGGCCGCGACGGGGCGGCGCTTGCGCAGGTAGTCGATGGCCAGGTTGGTGACGATCCGGTGCAGCCAGGTCGAGAAGGCGTACTGGAAGTCGAAGCGCTCGAGGTGCCGGAACACCCGCAGGAACGCCTCCTGGGTCAGGTCCCGGGCGTCCTCGTCGGACGGGATGAGGTTGCGGGCGACCCGCAGCGCGCGGCGCTCGTGGCGCTGGACCAGGGAGGCGAAGGCGGCCTCCTCGCCGGCCTGGGCGCGCCGAACCAGGTCGTGGTCCAGGGCGCGCTCCGCGGAGGCGCGGTCGATGGGCTCGGGTCGGGACATGCGCGGGCGGTTGGCGCGGGCAGAGCGCGCGCCCTCGGAAGGATAGGCCGCCCGGGCGCCCGGTGCAGGCTGGGTCCCCCGAGAGGGGGCGGCCTGGACCTGGGAACGGGGCTCGGCACTCATGGCAGGGCCTACGCGGCCCCGGCGCCGGTGTTGGGGCCCCCGCGCCCATTCCGCCTGCGAGCCGTCTCGTCCCGAGACCCCTGGCGACGCGGGCGCCCTCAGGCCACGACCGGGAAGCGCCCTTCGATGGCGGCGATCCGGCGGAACTTCTCGCGGCGGGCGGCGAGGAGCTCCTCCTTGGGGATCCCAGCCAGCTCGTCCAGGTGGTCGCAGATGGCGCGGCCCATGGCCTCCATGGCCCGCTGCGGATCGCGGTGGGCGCCGCCGGCAGGCTCCTCGACGGTCCCGTCCACGATCCCGAGCTCCGTCAGGGTGGCTGCGGTCAGCTTGAGAGCCTCGGCCGCCTCCGGGGTCCGCGCCCCGTCCTTCCAGAGGATCGCGGCGCAGCCCTCGGGGCTGATCACGGAGTAGTAGGCGTACTGCATCATCAGCACCCGATCCCCGACGCCGATCCCGAGGGCGCCGCCGGAGCCACCCTCGCCGATGACGATGCACAGGATCGGGGTCTTGATGCGGAACATCTCGAGGATGTTCTCGGCGATGGCCGCGGCCTGGCCGCGCTCCTCCGCGCCGATCCCGGGGTAGGCCCCCGGGGTGTTGATGAAGGTCACGATGGGCAGGCCCATCTTCTCGGCGAGGCGCATCTTGCGCAGGGCCTTGCGGTAGCCCTCCGGGTGGGCGCAGCCGAAGTTCGTCTCGAGGCGCTCCTTGGTGGTGCGCCCCTTGCGGTGCCCGACCA
>JADHNZ010000064.1 GCA_016779225.1 Planctomycetota bacterium | reverse complement strand
TGTTCATGACGCACTGCGCCTTGTGCCACGGGGAGAGCGGCGACGGCAAGGGCACCACCGACCTGGACCGCCCCGCCCGCTCGTTCCTGGACGGCGGCTTCTCCTACGGCAACACCGAGGAGGCCATCCGCCGGACGCTGACCTTCGGGATCCCTGGTACCCCCATGCCTGCGTTCGACGCGGCGCTCACGGAGGACGAGCGCACGGCCCTTGCGCGCTATGTGATCTCCCTAGGTCCGAAGGGCACCGTGGTGAAGGCGGGCGAGACGGAGATGGTCGTCGCAGACCGCGCCCTCATCGCACGCGGGTTCCTCCCGCCGGTCCTGCAAGACGCGCCTCAGCAGCCGCGCGGCGCTCTGCTCGGCCTGCCCAGCGGGCTCTCCTTTGAGTACCGCACGGACGATGTTCGGCTCCTCGCCGTGCGCTCGGGGCGCTTCGTGGACCGCAAGGACTGGCGCGGACGCGGCGGGGACTCGCTGCAGCCCCTGGGCCGCATCATCGAACTGATGGGCAACGGCCAGCCCGAGGCCCCGTGGCTGATTGCCGAGCCCACCGCCGGCGCCCAGGCGCGCCCCCTCGGCGCGGCCATGCGCACGACCCTGATGCGAGGCCCCATGGCCGGCATCGGGTACGAGCTCATCGACCAGGGCAGCTCCAAGGGCTATGTGATGGAGACGGTCAACCACTTCGCCAGCGAGGCCGGCGTCGGCTGGCGGCGGGTCTTCACCGTGCGCAACGGCACGCCCGACCGCGTGCTGCGCTTCAACGGCTTGGACGCCGTCGCGCGCCCGCTAGAGGCCTTCGAGAGCGACCTGCGCTCCGCGCTCGACGGCCACACGGACCAGCTCTACGCGGTGCAGTCGTGGATCGTCCAGAAGGTCGAGACGGGCGTCCAGGTGACCGTCCTGCGCTCCTTCGACTTCCTGATGCAGGGCGGAGCGGTCCCGGGCCCCCTCGGAGACCTCGGCTTCTGGGTCTGGCCCGCCGAGCGTGACGTGACCGTAGACATCACCCGGGTGACCTGCCGCACCTGGGACGACGCGACCAAGCTCCAGCTGATGGAGGACCTCTCGAAATGATGCTGCTCCCGCTCCTTCTCGCCGCGACCCAGGACCTGGGCGCCGAGTCCACCTACTACACCCTCGAGCAGTACCGCACCCCCGACGGCTGCGTGCTCGAGGTCGGCGGCATGGACTTCCTCTCCGACGGCCGGCTGCTCGTGAGCACCCGCCGTGGGCAGGTGTGGCTCGTCGAGAACCCTCTCGCTGAGGACATCAACGAGGCCCGCTTCACCCTCTTCGCCGAGGGCCTGCGCGAGGGCCTGGGCCTGAACGTCGTGAACGATCAGGTCTTCGTCGTGCAGCGCGGCGAGCTGAGCCGCCTCGTGGACGAGGACGGCGACGGGGTCTGCGACCGGATCGACACGGTCTGCAACACCTGGGGCGTCTCGGGCAACTACCACGAGTTCGCCTTCGGGTGCCCCACCGACGCCGACGGCAACTTCTATGTGACGCTGAACGTCTCGTTCTTCGCCGCCACATGGTGGCTGGGCATGGCTCCGGTCCCGTATCGCGGCTGGTGCCTGCAGATCACGCCCGAGGGCGAGCTGCGTCCCTTCGCCTGGGGCTTCCGCAGTCCGTGCGGCGTCGGAACCAACGCGGAGGGCGAGCTCTTCGTGACCGACAACCAGGGCGACTGGGTCCCGACGAGTCCGATCTACCACGTGACCAAGGGTGACTTCTACGGGCACCCCGCCAGCCTGCAGTGGACGCCTGAGTACCTCGCCACCGGCAGCGAGCCGAGCTACGAGATCCCCTCGGCGGCCGCCGCCAACCGCAAGCCGCCCGCGGTCTGGATCCCCTACCGCTGGTCGCGCTCCACGGGGAACCTGGGACACGACCCCAGCGCCGGGGCCTTCGGTCCGTTCGCAGACCAGCTCTTCGTGGCGGAGATGACCAACGGCATGGTGCTGCGCGCCATGCTGGAGCGCGTCCGCGGCGAGTACCAGGGCGCCGTGGTGCCCTTCCGCACCGAGCTCGGTTCGAGCTGCCGGATGGCCTTCGCGCCCGACGGCTCGATGATGCTGGGCTACACGAACCGCGGCTGGGGTGGCCGAGCCCCCGCGGACGGCCTCGCGCGGCTGCGCTGGACGGGCAAGACGCCCCTCGAGGTGCACGGCGTGCACCTGCTGCAGGACGGCTTCGAGGTGCGGTTCACCGAGCCGCTGGCCGAGGGTACGACGATCGACCCCGCAACCATCAGCGCCCTCGAGTACGACTACAACTACTGGTGGGAGTACGGCTGCCCGCCGCAGCACCAACGCCCGTTCCAGGCGACGGCCGCGACCCTCTCCGAGGATCGCATGACCCTCGAGGTGCACTTCGGCTCCCTCGAGGCCGCCAAGTGCGTTGATGTGGCGCTGCCCGCGGACCTGCGGACGGCGGACGGCCGCCCGCTGCTCCATCGCGAATTCTCCTACACCATCAACCAGCTGCCCGAGGGCCCGGCAACGACCGAGCAGGTCGCCCGCATCGTCGAGCCTCCGCCGACGAAGGAGAACCAGATGCAGGGCTGGCTGCGTCTGACCTACTCGGACGCCACGGCCCTGTGGGACGCCGCGGGCTGGCGCCTCGGGGACGCGAACCCCAAGGAGGGAGACGACAGCATCCTCGCCATCACCGAGGGCAACGGAGCGCTCGTCCCCGTCGAAGACGGGGCGCCGTTCCGCAGCAAGCTGGCCATGGGCGATCACAAGGGCGAGATCGAGTTCATGCTGCCCAAGGGCGGCGCGGCCAAGCTCTGGCTGCTCGGCCAGTACGCCATCAACCTGGAGGCCGACCCCACCTGCGGCAATGTGCAGGGCTCGTTCCCGAACCCCGCGATCCGCGGCTGGCGCGGGCCGAACCAGTGGGCGAAGCTCACCTGGGATGTCCAGGCGGCGCGCTTCGACGCCGAGGGCAACCGCACCGCAAAGGCCGTGCTTCGCTCCCTGCGCATCAACTCTCAGCCCCTGCTCGAGAACGTGATCCTCGAGGGGCCTGATGAGGGCGCGTTCGTGGAGGAGGCCGCCGAGGGGCCGATGGTCCTGGTGGGCAATGCCGGCAAGTGCGCGTTCCGAGGGCTGATGGTGCACCCGCTCTACGAGGACGAGGGCGGCGAGGGCTGGAGCGAGGTCTTCCCGGAGGACGAATTCGACGAGTGGATCTCGACGGGCGAGGCCGACTGGGAGCTCACCGACGAGGGCGCCATCATTGGCACTGGCAAGGTCGGGCATCTGTTCAGCAAGCGCGGCGACTACAAGGACTTCGAGGTCAAGGGGCGCTTCCGCATCAACGACGGCGGCAACTCGGGCTTCTACTTCCGCGTGCAGCCCGAGGAGGGCTGGCCCCCGGGCTACGAAGCCCAGATCAACTCCACCTTCCCCGATCCCCAGAAGACGGGCAGCCTCTACTCGCTGAACCCCATCACGACCTGGCTGGTCCCCGCCGACGCGTGGTTCGACTACCGCGTGCGCTGCGTCGATGAGGAGGCCGGCACCCATGTGACCATCTGGGTGAACGGCATGGTCATCACGGACCATGTGGACGCGGAGCGGCGCCACGGTGCCGGGCACATTGCCCTCCAGCAGCACCACCCCGGCTCCCGCATCGAGGCCAAGGACATCCTGATCCGCACCCTGGACTAGGGCGTCTTCCCTCCCCGCAGCGCGCCGGTCCCCTCCTCGGGGGCCGGCGCGCTGTCGTTCGGCGTTCGCGCGGGCGGCGGCCCTATGATGCTCCGATGACGCGCGCCCAGGTCCGCCCCCTCCTCGTGCTCCTCGCCGTGCTCGGCGGCTTTGAGGCCTTCACGACCGGCTCCTCGGCCCAGGATGACGCGCCGACGCCCGGCGCCCTGGTGGTGGTCGGGGGCGGGGGGACGCCGCCCGAGGTCCTGATCGAGGGGCTGGCGCGCACGGGCGCTGCGAAGCCCCATGTGGTCGTGCTGCCCCAGGCCTCCAGCCGCGAGGACCGCGGCGTGGGCTCCGCCGAAATGTTCCGGGAGCTCGGCGTGGAGACGGTGGACCTCATCGATCCGCTCGACGACACCGCCGCGGCGCGCATTGCCCGTGCGGACCTGATCTGGTTCCCCGGGGGGGACCAGGAGCTGCTCTCCCAGGCCCTCCACACCGCCAAGGTCGTGCAGGTCATCCACGAGCGCCATCGCGCGGGTGCGGTGGTGGGCGGCACGAGCGCGGGAGCGGCGATCATGAGCCGCGTGATGATCTCGGGGCCGCCCGAGCCCCGCGCTCTGACCGGCGGAGCCATGCGTCCCTTCCGAGGCCTGGGCCTCTGGAAGGGCGTGATCGTGGACCAGCACTTCGTCGAGCGCGACCGGCTGGCTCGCCTGCTGACCGCGGTCCTCGACAACCCTCGCCTCGTGGGGGTAGGCATCAGCGAGCGCACGGCCTGCATCGTGGACGGCGAGCAGTTCGAGGTCCGCGGGGAGGGCCAGGTCCTCGTGTGGGACGCCCGCGGCTCGGAGATCGAGCGCTTCAAGGACGAGGAGCTGCAGGGAGCCCGCGACCTGCGCCTTCATGTGGTCCGGCCGGGCGAGCGCTTCGACCTGGCGCCTGCAACGGAGCGCTGACGGAGCGCGGGGGCCCGCCGGGGCGATCGAGCCCACAGGGCGAGGCGCACCGGGTCCACCCGGTGCAAGCCCATGCCCCTCCCAAGGGCGTGGTCCACGGGCCGGCGCGTTACTCTCGGGGCATGAGCCCCCAGGCCCCGACCTCCCTGCGTGCCCTCCTTGGCGCAAGCTCCCGGACCGCGCTCGCCCTTGCCGCCCTCTCCACCGCGCTCGCGCCCTCCAGCGCAACGCCGCGCGCCGCCGCCGAGGAACCCCTGCGAGTGCTCATCATCTCCGGGGCCAACAACCACGACTGGGAGTGGACCTCTCCCTCCCTCGAGCGGCTGCTCGAGGCCACGGGCCGGTTCGAGGCGGACATCACCTACGCGCCCGCCACGGACCTCGCCAACCCCGATCGCCTGGCCGCCTATGACGCGGTCGTGCTCGACTACAACGGGCCTCGCTGGGGCGAACCCGCGGAGAGCCACTTCCTCACGGCCGTCCAGAAGGGCCTGGGCGTCACGGTCGTGCACGCGGCCAACAACGCCTTCCCCGGCTGGGAGGCCTACGAGAGCCTGGTCTGCCACTGCTGGCGGAAGGGCACGGGGCACGGACGCTTCCACGCCTTCGATGTCCAAGTAGACGACCGCGAGCATCCGATCACGCGGACCCTCCCCACCCTCGTCCAGCATCCCGACGAGCTCTACCACCGCCTGATGCACATGCACGACTGCGGCTTCGAGCAGCTGGCGGGCGCGTACTCCGACCCGGCGACCGGAGGAACCGGGGAGACCGAGCCCATGATCGTCGTCCGACGCGAGGGTGAGGGGCGGATCTTCCACACGCCTCTCGGCCACGTCTGGAAGGGAGGCACGCACGAGGCCCACGAGGACCCCCAGTTCGGCGAGCTCATCCGGCGCGGCACCGAGTGGGCCGCGACCGGCGAGGTGGACGACGGCAGCGCCACCGCGAACCGGCTCACGCCGGAGCAGGAGCAGGCCGGCTGGGAGCTCCTGTTCAACGGCCGAGACCTCACGGGCTGGCGCGGTCGCGGGGAGGCGGGCCCCGGCCCGGGGTGGCGCGTGGAGAGCGGCTGCATCCGGCGCGCCGGAGCCGCGGGCGACCTGCTGACGACCGCCCGCTACCAGGACTTCGAGCTCGAGTTCGAGTTCATGGTCGCTGCGGGAACCAACAGCGGGGTGAAGTACCGCGTGCAGGAGCCCGCGGTGATCGGGCCGGAGTACCAGGTCCTCGACGACCCCCGCCATCCCCAGGAGACCGACCACCACCGGGTCGCGTCGCTCTACGACCTGCTCCCCCCCCAGGACGCCCCCTATGCGGGCGCCGCGCGCTGGAACCGTGGGCGGATCGTGGCCCGCGGAGGTCACCTGGAGCACTGGCTGAACGGGGTCCGGGTGGTCGCCACCGACCTCGACTCGGAGGTCTTCCAGGCCGCCCGTGCCGCGAGCAAGTTCAAGGGCAACGACGCCTTCGCCCAGCCCGCGCCCGGCCCAATCCTGCTGCAGGATCACGGGGGGGAGGTCTGGTACCGCAGCCTGCGGATCCGCTCCTTCGACGCCCTCAAGGCCCGTCGCGTGGAGTTGCTCCAGGACGAGGGCCTCGGCGGCTGGATCCCCACGGGCGACGCGATCTGGGAGCGCCAGGGGGACACGGTGATCGGCCGCGTGGGCGGCGGCGGCCAGAGCTTCCTGCGCACCGCGAATGAGTACGGCGACTTCCTCTTCGAGGTCGATGTGTGGCTCGAGGTGAAGGGCAACTCCGGGATCCAGTTCCGCAGCCAGGTCGTGAACGGCAAGCGGGTGTGCGGCTATCAGGCCGAGATCGACCCGAGCCCGCGGCGCTGGTCAGGGGGCATCTACCAGGAGTGCTCGAACTGGCTCGACGACCTGAAGGAGGATCCCCTCGCCCAGGCCGCGTTCCGGCTCGACGACTGGAACACCTACCGCATCGAGTGCCTGGGGGATCACCTGCGCGTCTGGGTCAACGGCATCCCCACGGCAGACCTCGTCGATGGGCAGGCCGCTCGCGGCGTGTTCGCCTTCCAGGTCCACTCGGGCCAGCAGGGCGTGATCCACTGGCGCAACCCACGCCTGTGGAGTCACGAACGCTGAGGCGTAGGAGCGGCGCGGCGCGCTCGAGGGCCGCGCGGCTGGCTGACCCTCAGGGCTGGAACGCGTCGAGGTCCTCGATCGTCCAGGGCGTGCGCCGCTCGGCGGTCTTCTCGCGGACTGCCCGGACGGTCTCCGGCAGGACCGGATCGGCTCCGTGGCCCCACGCGCGGCGGACATAGGTCGCGACGGCTGCGATGTCCGCGTCCTCCATGGCAAGCGCGGGCATCTCCGCGTCCCAGGTCTCACCCGCCACCTGGATCGGCCCGCCCATGCCGTGGAGCAGCAGCGCGGCGAAGCGCGCGCCATCTCCGAGCGGGATGCGCTGGCCGCGCAGGGGCGGCGCCTGGCCGGGATCGCCCAGGCCCGAGGGCTGATGGCAGGCCGCGCACACCTGGCCGTAGATCTCGGCGCCGCGCTCGAACAGCCGGGCCTCGTCCTCGGAGAGGGGACGCACATCCCACTCCTCGTAGCCGGGTCGCCCGGGCCAGGCGAAGGCCGCCGCCGCGGCGCGAGCCACATCGTCCTCGGCCTCCGAGGCGGCCTCGTCCAGGGCTGCGCACCCCTCCAGCGGATGGGCCACGCGCACCGGCGCCGGCTTGCCACCCTTGCCACCGGGGCGAGCCGCGAGGATCCCGCGGCAGAGGGCGTCCCGCACCCAGGTGCGCGAGCCGCCGTGGGACGCGGCCTCGGCCAGGAGCACCGCGATGCGCTCCTCGGAGCCCTCGCGCACGACGCAGCGCGCGAGGGCCTCCAGCAGGCGCTCGTGCCCACCGGAGCGCGCCTCCAGACGAGGATGATCGACGAGCTCGAGCAGGAACTCGAGCTCACGCTTGTAGAGACCCGAGATGAGGGCGTTGCGGTCGCGGTCGCTCGGCGGGCGCAGGGCGGCCAGCTCCAGCAGCGCGCCATCCGCGGCGCGCGAGACCGCGCTGCCCAGGCTGAGCAGGACCTGGTGGCGCAGAGCCTCGTCCGCCTTGCCGCGCGCGAGGCGGGCGACGGCCTCGGTCAGCGCCTCGTTCCCCGTGGAGAGCAGCGCCTCGGCCACGCGCACGGCCAGAGCCTGGACGCGGCCGTCGGGGTGCGCGAGGGCCTCGGCCAGGAAGGCCGGGCGCAGCTCGCCGAGTCCCTCCAGCGTCCACAGGGCGTGGGCCCGCCCCTCGGGCCGGGTGGCCTCGCCGCGGAAGAGGCCCTCGAGGTCCTCACGCAGGAACGGCTCTCCGCGCCCCTCCTCCACCAGGACGCGCTGGGCGGTCAGGCGGGTCCAGCCGTTCGAGGAGTCGAGGGCGGCGACCAGCTCGGACCAGCTCCAGCTGCTCATGTCGACCCAGCCGCGCTCGGTGGCGTCCTCGTGGCGCACGCGCCAGATGCGGCCGAGAGCGTGGGGCTCCACGAGCCCCCGCTCCTCCGCCTGGCGACGGAGGAAGGTCGTCAGGAACAGGCGGTGTTGGATCAGTCCCCGGGCAAAGTCGGCCACGTAGAGGGCGCCGTCGGGGCCATTGGCCAGGGCCACCGGACGGAAGCGCTCGTCAGTGGAGGTCAACAGCTCGACCCCCGGCAGGGGCCGCACGGCCTCCAGCTCGACGGGGTCCTTCTGCTGGAGCGTGAAACGCGACAGCAGGTTGCCCGTGGGCTCGCAGACGACGGCCGAGCCCTTGAGGTCCGGACCCAGGGCATCGCCAAGAATGATCGCCGGCGAGCACGCGCCGGTGTTCACCCGCAGGGTGTAGTCGTCGCGCAGGGTGTTGGGCTGGTAGCCGCGGTTCACGCCCGGGTTGATGCGCGAGGGCCAGACGCTCTTGTCGCGCACATAGCCCCGGTTCGCGCCGGAGGCCGTTCCGTGGTTCGGGTTGCGAACCGTGTAGTGGCTCGGGAACGGGTCCCCTCGCAGTGGATCGGGGTTGGTGTTGTAGAAGGCGCGTCCCCACGCATCGAAGGCCACGCCCCACTGGCCTCCGCCGGCAGTGACGCCGCGCACCAGGCGGTCTCCCTCCCAGCGGTAGCGCGCGTTGGACTTCGCGCAGCGGAACCAGTTGTCGAGGCCGTACACGAGGCCGTTGATCGCATGCTCGGGGTTCGCGATCCCGTTCATGCCGGTCTCGAGCACCTCCACCTCGTCGGCGACCCCGTCGTCGTCGGTGTCCTGGGCGAACATCAGCACGGGAGGCGTGATGACCAGCAGGCCCCCGCGGGTGGGCTGGATCGCGCGCGGCAGGACGAGGTCGGTCAGGAAGTCGTGGCGGACATCCATCTTCCCGTCGCCGTCCGTGTCCTCGAGCCAGGCCACGCAGCCGATGGGCTCGGCCTCTCCATTGGCGTCCGCATCGCGCATGTAGCCGCGCATCTCGCAGACCCACAGCCGACCGCGCTCGTCGAAGACGATCTGGACGGGGTCCACCACCAGCGGCTCCTCGGCCACGAGCTCGGCCACCAGGCCAGGCTCCAGCGCGAAGGTCTCACGCTGCGCGGCCGGGCCCAGGATGGGCGCGGGCGGGACCACCAGGTCCTCGGGCAGGGGTGCCTGCACCTCGCCGTTGCGGTCGCCGTTCTGGGCAAGGACGGGCCCGGAGAGCAGGCAGAGGGCGACGAGGGGAGCAGTGGGGAGCAGCGCGCGCATGGGACTGCCCTCATCATGGGTCATGGCAGGGGCGGCGCAAGGTGACCGCGCGCATCGGGCAGCCCCGGGCCCACGCAGCCGCGGCTCACCGCCCCAGAGGCGCATGCGACCCTGCGCCGCGCCCCGATCCGAGGCGCGACGACGCTCGTGGTCAGGGAAGCCCCTCGTCCGCGGCGAGCGCGTCGATCCGCCGCGCGAGCACGAAGTCGGGCAGGGCCAGGCCCCCCACCGCGTGGGTCCAGCAGACCACCTCCACCCGGCGGTAGTCGTGGAGGCGCAAGTCGGGATGATGGTCCAGCTCCTCAGCGAGCATCGCCATGCGGTTGAGCCAGCGCAGGGCCGCGCGGAAGTCCGCGAGCTCGAAGGAGCGCACGAGGGTCTCCTCCCGGCGCGACCACGAGGGCAGCTGGGCGAGGTAGGACCGCGCCAATGCCTCCTCGAGCGGGGGATCTCCGGCCCTGCACGGGGCGCAGCGCTCGGGGATGCGGGCCTCGGGCGCGTCACTCATGCGCCGGTTCCCTCAAGCCCTAGCTCTGCGGCGTGCGGACGGAGGGCCTCGATCACGAAGGTGATGTGCTCGTCCAGCTCGACGCCCAGGAGCTCCGCGCCAGCGCGCACTTCGGGGCGCTCGACCTTGGCGGCGAAGCGCTTGTCCTTGAGGCGCTTCTTGACGCTCTTCGCGGTGAGGTCCGCGATGCCATTGGGGCGCAGGAGGCAGCAGGCGCCGATGAAGCCCGTCAGCTCGTCGCAGGCGAGGAGCGCCTTGTCGAGGACCGTCTCGTAGGCCACGCCCCAACCCGTGTAGTGGGCGCTGATGGCGTGGGCCACCTCCTCCTCCCCGCGCTCGCGCAGCCACGCGACGATGCGGCTGGGGTGCTCCTCGGGCCAGGTCTCGTAGTCCGCGTCATGGAGCAGGCCCGCGAGGCCGAAGCGCTTGCGATCGGCATCGCCGGCCCCATAGCGGTCGGCGGCGGCGCGCATGACCAGCTCCACGCTGCGCGCGTGCCGCCGCAGCGCCTCTCCGGGGGTCCACTCACAGAGCAGCTCCCAGGCCTCCTCTCGGCTCAGCATCAGGCCCCTCCCACGAGCGTGAGCCAGCCGCGATCCTCCTGGCCCGTGACGGCGCGCTTGAACGCCGCCTGCAGCGACCGCGTCACGGGCCCGGGCTGGCCGCTGCCGACCGGGATGCGGTCGACCGAGCGCACGGGCGTGATCTCGGCCGCGGTCCCCACAAGGAAGACCTCGCTCGCGAAGGTCAGCATCTCCCGCGCGATGCGCTGCTCGACCAGCTCGAGGTCCAGCTCCCGGGCCAGCTGCATGACAAGACCGCGCGTGATTCCGGGCAAGATCGAGTCCCCGAGCGGAGGCGTGATCAGCCGGCCGTCGAGCTCGAGGAACAGGTTCGCGCCGCTGCCCTCGCTCACATAGCCGTTCACGTCCAGCACGATGCCGTCGTGGAAGCCGTTCTGCTTGGCCTCCACCAGCACGAGCTGGCTGTTCAGGTAGTTGCCAGCGGCCTTGGCCATCGCGGGGTGCGTCCCCGGGGCCATGCGGCGCCAAGAGCTCACGCACACGTCGATGCCCTCCTCCTTCGCCCCGGCATGGTGAGCACCCGCCCACTCCCAGGTCGCCACGATGACGTGCACGGCCGAGGTCAGCGGCGAGACGCCCAGGGGGCCCTCCCCCCGGAACGCGAGCGGCCGGATGTAGCAAGCCGGGTGCCCGTTGCGCCGCACGGTCTCGAGCACGGCGTTGTGCAGGGCCTCGCGCTCGAAGGGCAGGGGGATATGGACGACGCGACAGGACCGCTCCAGGCGCTCGAGGTGCGCATCGAGCTCGAGGACCGCGGGCCCCTGGGGCGTGGCGTAGGCCCGGATACCCTCGAACACGGCGCTGCCGTAGTGCAGCGCGTGGCTCAGCACGTGCACCTGGGCGGCGTCCCAGGGGATCAGCTCGCCGTCCATCCAGATCCAGTCGGCCTTCTGCATGGGCGAGAGCTTAGCCGTGGAGGGCACGCGAGGTCGGGCTAGAATGAGGCGTCGGCGGGCCAATACACCCCCGGAGCCGCCGCGAGGGCACATGCAGACCAACATCATGGACGCACCCCACGGGATGAACCTCGTGGTCCACTGCAAGGACGGCTCGATCGTGATCGGCCGCTTCGACGAGTCGAACGGGTTCGAGGTGCTGATGCACGACGTGGACCTCTTCGACCCGGCCTCCGGAGGCGACGCCGAGCACTGGGTCCGCGAGACGGCCACCTACGGCGTCGATGTGAAGCACCGCGACTGGCGCTTCCCCTCGAGCGAGGTCCAGGGCTGGGTCTCCCTGGGGAAGATCGAGAAGCTCGCCTAGGGCGCTCGGCCCCGACCGCGCTCCGCGCGGGGGCCTTCGGCAGCAAGCCGGCCTCACGAGCGCGCCTGCGTCGCTCGGCTTGGGATCCCAAGCGAGCCGCTCCGCCCGTCAGCGGTCGATGAAGAGGCCGACGCCGGTGACGCCCTCGGCCTCGCCGCTCGATTCGGTGCGCCGGTGCACGACGGTGCTGTCGTCTCCGATGCCCTGGACCGCGCCCTCGGGGTACACATCGGCCGTCCCCCCCGTGTCGAGGAAGACGGCGAGGCTCGCCGCCCCACGCCCGAGATCCGAGGGGTGCCCCGCGTGCCCGAAGGCCACGCCGCCCGCTCGCTCGTAGGTGTCGACCCCGCTGCGGTCCTCGAAGCCCGCGATCGAGGTGATCGTGCTGCCCCCGAGGCAGATTCCTCCGCCCACATAGTGATCGTCTCCAGCGCCGTCGGCGAGGAACGAAAGGGTCAGGTCCCAGTTGCCCGCAAGTCCCGCAGTGTGAGGGGCCTCCCAGCGGTCATCGCCCTCATCGTCGAGCACGACCCCGACCCCGAAGTGCGCGCCCGTGGCCCCACCGTAGCGGTTGGCCCGCACGACATCATCGCCGCCCTGGTCACGCACGATCCCCACGCCGAAGAAGTACCCCATCCCAAACCCGAACTCGCCGACCTCCGAGACATCGTCGCCGCCGCCATCGAGCATCAGGCCCCAGCCCCCCGCCCGCTGCGGCAGCTCGAGATCGAGCATGCGCAGCCCAAGGCCCGCACCCATCGAGCACGCGTGGAACTCGCCCTCGGTGCCGTAGGTCGAGGGATAGGTTCCGAGCGCACTGCGCTGATCGCTCCCCGTCCCATCCACGAGGAGCCCCACCGCGCCCGGCCCCCCGAACCCGAGGGAGCACAGGGGCGCCGCCATCCGGTCGTCCCCCGCCCGGTCTAGGCAGAGCCCCACTCCGAACAGCCCCGAGCCGAGGGCAAAGGCATCCCCCTCGTAGGTGTCGTCTCCCGCCAGGTCCACCAGGGCCCCGACGCCCAGCATCGCCGCGCCCAGGCCCCCTCGCCCGCAGCGATAGGTGTCGTCCCCTGCCCAGTCCACCACGATCGAGACCCCACACCTCGCGGCCGCCACGCCGGGCTCCTCCAGGCTGCCGTACTCGTCGTTGCCCCCCTGATCCACGACCAGGTTGAGCGGCGTCCGCGCCGAGGTGCGCGTGGCCTGCGCCGCGTAGCGGTCGTTCCCGCCGAGGTCGAGGATGTAGGCCGCCTCCAGGTCATAGACATTGGGGCCCTTCCCGCCAACGAGGACCCAGCCCAGCTCCGTCCGCGCGGCCAGCAGCAGCTCCCCCTCGACGCCCTCAGGCACCTCCTCCACGGGTCCGGCGTTGAGCAGGTTGGCAAGGCTCGCGGTGGCATAGGGCGTGGACCAGTGCAGGGCCCCGCAAGCGGCCTCGAGCAGCGGGTCCAGCGGCACGGTGGCGGCGGCAGCCGTCGTCACCCGGTGCGCCTCCTCGCCGTGGGCATAGACGGTGCGGGTGAGGGTGTCCTGGAGCGCCGCGAGGCCCTCGATCCGCGCCGCGCGCGTGGGCTCGTCACCCAGTGCGCCAACCACCAGGCTGTGCAGGTGCGGCAGGTGGACGAAGGGGTCGATGTCGGGCTCGGTCCCGCCGGTGGGCAGGGGAGAGCCCAGCCCGAGCAGGTCCGCCGCCTCGACCAGGATGCGGTCCCAGGAGCCCCTCTTGCCGTGGCGGAGGATGCGGTCGGTGCGCTGGAGCGCACGCTGGGGCGTGCCCCAGGGGTCCTCGAAGCAGCGCGCGGTCGCGACCGGCAGGCCTAGGGGCCGAACCCGCGCGGTCGCGCCCTGGATGGCCTGGAGGAGGGTGGCCTGGGAGTCCTGCAGAGAGGCCTCCTCAAGCAGGGTCGGGACCTCGGCGAAGGGTGCCCAGCCCTGGAGCGGGATGAGGAGCAGGAGGGGGAGCATGGGAGCAGGATGCCGGATGGACGGGAGCGCACCAAGGAGGGGGGGCGCCGCGCCGCGCGGGCTCGTCCCCCATCCCAAACCCCCACCCTCCCTCAAGGGGGACGCCCCAGGAGGGCTCGGGTTGCAGCGAGGCAGCCACGGATTCCCATCGACCGGGCCCCCTCCACCGCGGTGTGTGACGACACCTCCCCCGCTACCCTCGGGCCATGGCCCCGCGCCGCGCACACCCTCTCGCCCTCGCCCTCTTGGCCCTCGCCGCCTGCGGAGAGCCCACCGAGCCCCGCCAAGCGGCCCGGCCCGAGCGCCCCAACGTGCTCCTCGTCGTCATCGACACCCTGCGCAGCGACCACCTCTCCTGCTATGGCCACGAGCGCGCGACCAGCCCCCAACTGGACGCCCTGGCCGCGCGCTCCTGGGTCTACGACCGGGCCTATGCCCAGGCCCCCTGGACCACGCCCTCCATCGGCGCGCTGCTCACCTCGCGCTACCCCACCACCCTCGGGATTCGTAGCGACCGCTCCGTCCTGCCTGAGGACGAGATCACCCTCGCTGAGACCCTCCAGGCCGACGGCTACCACACGGCCGCCGTCGTGAGCCACTCGTTCTGCTCCTCGCGCTGGGGCTTCGCGCAGGGGTTCCAGGACTTCGACGAGAGCAATGTCTTGGGGCACGACGCGGTCACAAGCGAGGGCGTGACCGCGCGCGGCCTCGCCTTCCTCGAGAGCCACAGGGACAGCGCGCAGCCTTGGTTCCTCTGGCTCCACTACTTCGATCCCCACTGTGCCTACGTCGAGCAGGCGGAGACCTTCGGGGGAGCAGGGAGCTACGCGGGCCCCGTGCGCAGCGGCCAGCTCTACTCGGAGCTCTGGAAGCAGCGCCGCGACCTGGAACCCGAGGACCATGCGGAGCTTCGAAGGCTGTACGACTCCGAGATCCACCACACCGACGCGCAGCTCGGCCGCATCCTGTCGCACCTCGAGAGCACGGGAGCCCTCGAGGACACCATCGTGGTGGTCACGGCGGACCACGGCGAGGAATTCGGTGACCACGGCTCCATTGGCCACGCGCGGACCCTGCACGAGGAGCTCATCCGCGTGCCGCTAGTGGTTCGGATCCCCGGCCAGGAGCCCCAGCGCATCGACGATCCGGTGGCGCTCGTGGACCTCTACCCCACCGTCCTCTCAGCCCTCGGCACCGAGGTCCCCGCCGGCCGCGTCGGCCAGGACATCCGCCCGGGCGGACCCGGCCTGCAGCCGGGCCGGGTGGTGTACTCGGAGACGAGCCGCGGGGCTCGGCTGCGCGCCGCGATCCAAGGACCATGGAAGGTCATCCGCGAGGGCCGCATGCCGCAGCCCGCGGTTTACGACCTCGGGCGCGACCCCCTCGAGCAGGCATCCCTCCCTATCGCAAGCGCGCCCGAGGCCCAAGACCTCACGCGCGCTCTCGACGACTGGTGGGGCGCACTCAAGGACGAGGCTCGCGAAGAGGCGACCTTGGACCTGGGGGGCGAGGAGCAGCAGCTGCTGGAGCAGCTCGGGTACGGAGGCGAGTGACCGCCCGGGTCAGGCCCAGGCTCTCACCCAAGCGCGCGCGGCCGGCCCCCCAAAGGAGGACCGGCCGCGCATCGACATCAGGTGAGGCGGCGGCGGAGGATCAGCCGATCTCCCAGCGCTCCCCGGCGTACACGAGGTCGTCGACCTTGCCCTCGCCCTTCTTGGCGATGGCGTCGTGGACCTGGGCGTGCACTCCGACCTCGTAGACCGGCTCCTCGACGGCGCGGAAGACGCCGATCGGCTTCGGTGCGCCAGGCTCCTGCTCGAGCTGGGACAGCGCGAAGGCCTGGGAGGCGTTGGTGGGATCCCACACATCGGCCTCGTCGGCGGTGCAGAGCTCGGCGCCCTTCGCCGTGAAGCGCACGCCCTTGTCGCTGTCGGCCCCGTAGACGATCTTCTCGCCGGGGACGAAGTTGACGGTGCGATCCGCGCGAACGGGCTTGTCGACCACGCCGGAGTAGTAGTCCTTATTGAAGATCACGCAGTTCTGCATGATCTCGATGAAAGAGGTCCCACGGTGGGCGTCGGCCGCCGCGAGGATCCCCGCCAGGTGCTTGGCATCGGTGTCGATGCTGCGCGCGACGAAGGTCGCCCCGGAGCCGAGCGCGAAGGCCAGCGGGTTGAAG
>JADHNZ010000063.1 GCA_016779225.1 Planctomycetota bacterium | reverse complement strand
AGACCTCGTGGGCGAGCATGTAGCCCTCCTTGGAGGTGTCGAAGAAGTTGCCCTGCAGCTCCTCGCGCTTGGCGAAAGCGATGGCGTGCACGAGGGCGTCGAGGCCGCCGAACTCCTTCTCGACCTCCTCGAAGCAGCGATCGATCTCCTCCGGCTGCGTGACATCGCAGGGCAGCACGATCGAGCCGGGGACCTCCTCAGCCAGCTGCCGGACGCCCTTCTCAAGGCGCTCGGTGGCGTAGGTGAAGGCGAGCCGCATGCCGGCGTCGGCGAGGGAGCGGGCGCAGCCCCACGCGAGCGAGCGCTTGTTGGCGACGCCGAGGATGAGACCGGTCTTTCCTTCCAGGAGCTTGTTCATGGGGGACCTCGAGCCGCACACGGTAGCGAGCGCTCGGGCTCGCGCGCAGGCCGCGGGGGGCAGAACCGGGCCCCAGGGGCGCGGGGGCTGCGCCCGTCCCGATCCGCAGACCGGGCGGTCGGGCCCGTCGCCGGAGGGCCTGGGGGCTGCCCACGGGGGCCTGGGTTACGAGGTCGTAAACGGCGCGGGGCGGTCCGCGTGACTGGGCGCGCGGCATCCCTAGGCTGCAAGGGAACGCCGCTCGCTGTGGAAGCACCTGCCCGGGCCCCCGATCCGTCGGCACTTGATTCGATACGGAACCAAGTGTGGCGGCCTGCGTCCCCGGATCCCCTGCGGGTCGCCAGGCAGCTGCTCGAGGAGGACCCCCTCGGCCTCGAGGCGGAGGCGCGTGACCTGCTGGCCGACGGGGGCCTCATGCACGACCCGCGCGAGCTGTTCGAGTGCGCGTGTGCCATTGCCGCGGTCGAGGCACTGTCCACTCCTCGAGCCACCCCGCGCACCCTCTGCAAGCGCGCGCTAGCGGGGGCCCTTCGTCAGCTCGAGGGTGCGGTCCTGTCCGACGCGGTTCGCCGCCTCCATCGCTCGCCCCTGCCAGAGCGTCTTGCGCTGCTCGCCCTGCTCGACGGCGCGGCCAGCTCCGTTCCTCTCGCGCGCCACCTGCACGCCCGCCGTGGGCTCGCTCGACTCGGGCGGGCCGACGCTCCTTCGTCAGCCCCACAAGGACCTTCTCCCTCTGCATGAATCCTGACCTCTCGGTGATCGCTCGGTTCGGCCTGCTCGACGAGGCCTCCGTCGCCCGCGCCCAGCGGGGCCTCCGGCAGCTGGCAGCCCGGCGGCGTGACATGGGAGGGGGCGGTCGCTCCGGCGCGCGACGGGGCGCGCATGCAGGTGTCCTGCGCACGACCGTGGAGGCACACCTCGCGGCGGACCGCTGCCGGGTGGGTGAGGACCTGTTGAGGCACCTGCTCGCCGCGCACCAGCACGAGGACGCGTGCCTGGATCTGGGCTCGTCGCGCTGGGGCTGGGAGGAGGCCTGGGCGCGCTGGCTCCTGGACCCTGGCGTTCCGGTGAGCGTCGCCACCCCTGGCGAGCCCGCGGAGGAGCTGGCGACACGCATCCTCGCGACCCTCGGCGCGCTCGGCCTGCAGACCGGACGCCGGGAGCTGTGGCAGGCGCGGATCCTGGCCCTGCTGGGGCGCGGCGCCGGCGCCGAAGCCGAGGCACTCTGGGAGCGGCTCGCCCGCAGCGGGTCGCCCCTCGCGACGGCGTCGCGGGTGGATCGAGCGGCCGTGTGCCTCGAGCGTGGCCAGGTGGCGGAGGCCTCGCGCCTGCTGGCCTCCGTCGCGTCCGATTCCCGGGCAGGCGTCCTCCTGCGCTGGATGGGAGCCCTGCATGGCCGGGGCTCGAGCGAGGGTGGGGGCCCCGCGGTCGGCGCTCGACCGGAGGCCGCTCCCGCTGCAGGGGTCCCCGCGTTCCTGGTCGAGCTGCGCCTGCGTCGGCCGTCGGCGGCCGCGTTGCTTGCGGGGGCGGCACGCGTCCGGGGGCGTCTGGCTCGCGAGGAGAGGCTGGAGGAGCTGCTTGCGGGGAGGGCGTGGGCGCTCATGACCGTCGATCGAGGAGCAGCCGTGCTGCGCGCGGGTGAGGATCCGCGCGGAGGGGTGCACCGCCTTTCCCAGTGGGCGCAAGGCCGGCGTGAGGCCTGGCGCCAGGCGGGAGAGCCCGCACGGAGGGCCGCTCTCGACCGGGAGCCGCAGGTCGTCCCGGCGACGGGGGGGCAGTGCCTCGATCCAGACAGTCGCGTCCTCGTCCTGCTGCCCCTTCCCGCGGAGCTCGGCGCAGGCTGGCTGCAGGTGGAGTGGCCGCATGAACCCCAGATCTCCGCTGCCCGGCTCTCCCGTGCTCTCGAGGCCTGCGCCGCGAGCGCACTCGGAGGTGGAGGCTCCCAAGGCTGGCGGCCTGCGCCCTCGGAGGCGTCTCTGTCACGGTCTCCTGGCCAAGACACGCTCGCCGAGGCGGCATCCGCGGCCCTCGATCGAGACCTGGCCCGCCTTGCCACAGAGACCCTCGCACCCATCCTCCGGCGGCACCGCAGCTGGCGCCTGGTCCTCGTGGAGGAGCAGGGGGCTCGGCTGCGCGCCGTGGGCGCCGCGGCGGAGACGCCCGGGCGCGATCGCTCCGTATCGAGAGACGGAGCGCGCGCCGTGCGCCGCGCCCTGAACGGAGGCGCGGCCCTGGTGCACCGCGGTGGCTTGGGCGAGGGCTGGGACTCGGATGCTCGGCGCGGGATCGTGGTCCCCCTGCGGGAGGGCCAGGCGCTGAGTGACCCCGGCCCCACGAGTCCTCTCCGCTGGGCCGTCGCGTGTGAGTCCAGGCGCGACGGGGAGATCCCCGAGAGCCTGATCCTAGGGCTCTCCGAGGCGGCGCCCGCGCTGCATGAGCGACTCGAGGACGCGTGCCTTGGCGCCTGGTTCGGCGAGCGCCTTGGCTGGCGCCCTGCGCGACCTCACGGAGCAGAGGCCCACCAGCGCAGGCTGGGGCGCGTGCGCCGGGCGGCTCTCGCCCGCGCGCCGCTCGTCCTGGTGGGTCCCGCGGGGACGGGGAAGCGCACCCTCGCGGCATGCGCCTCCTGGTGGGCGACGGGCCGGCCTCCGCTAGAGCCGGACGCGGCGGCCTCGGGCCGCTGCGTGGTGCTGTCGGCGCCCGAGGCGCTCTCGCCGCGCGCGCAGGCGCAGCTGCTCGAGGCCTGGTCCGGCGTGCGCCCGCGCCACCTCGTCGTGACCTCGCGGCAGGAGCCCGCCCGCTGGCCCCTGCGCGCGGAGCTCGCCAGCCTGCTGCGCGGGGACCGGGTGTCTCTGCCGTCGCTCGCGGCGGAGCGCGGAGAGCTGCGCGCGTGGCTGGACGCTCTGGTTGAGCGTGCCGCTGCCAGCGAGGGGCGCCCCGCCCCACGCCTCGCCCCGGCCGCGGAGGCCTGGCTCTGGCGTCAGCCCTGGCCTGACAGCCTCCGTGGGCTCGACGAGGCCGCGGTCCGGCTTGTCGTTCAGGGTGGGGAGGAGGTGAGCCTCGAGGAGGCGCGGTCCCTGCTGACGCCCCTGGGCCTCGAGCCCGAGCCGCGGCTGAGGGTTGGGCCGACAAGCGACGGGGACCTGCACGCGGCTGCGGCCTGGTGCCGGACGCGGAGCGGGCGGCTGAATCGCGCGGAGCTGGCGCGCTGGATGGGCTGGGACGAGCGCACCGTGGCCCGCAGGACGGCCGCTGCCCGGGTGCCGCTCGAGCTGCGGAGGGACACCGCCGCGGAGGAGTAGCGTTCTTGGAGAGGAAGGAGGGCCGCCGATGCAGCTGCACCGGCGGCCCTGAGGCTCCTCGATCCCCGAGGAGGTCGCTGCCCGTGGCCCCCCCGGGCGCGGGCGCGACGAGGACCATGCGGTCCCTGACCTCTCTAACGGCAGGAGCGATGCCGCGCTGGAGCGCCGGTCGGGTGGCGCGCGCGCGGTTCCCAGACACGGGACTGCAACCGCGGAGGCCCTCTGGCGTCCCAGGGAGGGCGGGGGAGGCGGCGGCCTTCTTTGTGCGGCGCGGCCGGCGCCTCGGCGTGAGCCCACTGCGTCCATCGCCCCGGCGCCCCCGCCACTGCCTATCGTGCCCGCGTGCGCCTGGAGGACTTCGACTACACCCTGCCCGAGGAGGCCATCGCTCAGCGTCCGGTCGAGCCCAGGGACGCCGCGCGGATGCTCGTCCACAGGGCCGTGGAGGACGCGACCGAGCACCTCTGCGTGCGCGACCTCGACCGCCATCTCCAGTCAGGAGACCTGCTCGTCGTCAACGACACGCGGGTGCGCCCAGCTCGCGTGTACGCCGCGCGTCCCAGCGGCGGGCGGGTCGAGCTGCTGTTCCTCGAGCCCCTTGCGGACGGAGCATGGCGGGCCCTGGTGCGACCTGGCAAGAAGCAGCGCGAGGGTGCGCGCCTCGCCGTGGCGCCCGGCGTCGAGGTGGAGCTGGAGGCTCGCGAGCGCGGCGAGGACGGCGAGCCCGCCGCGACCTGGCGTGTGCGCTGGAGAGCGGCCGGGGGCGCGCCTGCTCTGCCTGGAGACGAGGAGCTCCTCGAGGCCCACGGCGAGGTGCCCCTGCCGCCGTATATCCAGCGCGGGGCCGATGCCGCCGACCGCGAGCGCTATCAGACCGTGTACGCCCGGGAGCGCGGCTCGGTCGCGGCGCCCACGGCAGGGCTTCATCTCACGCCCGAGCTGCTGGCGCGGCTGGAGGCGCGGGGGGTCGAGCGCGCGGCGGTGACCCTGCATGTGGGTCTGGGCACCTTTGCTCCCGTGCAGACCAGCGATCCGCGTCAGCACTCGATGCACCACGAGGTGTATCACCTGCCCGAGGCGACCGCCTTGGCGGTGGCGCGGACGCGTGCGCGCGGGGGGCGCGTCGTTTGCGTGGGGACGACCAGCGCGCGCGTGCTGGAGTCGTGCGCCCGCCCCGGAGGCCTCGTGGAGGCTGGGGCTGGTGAGACGCGCCTGTTCCTGCACCCCGAGAGTCCGCCGCGGGTGCTCGACGGCCTGCTCACGAACTTCCACCTGCCGCGGACCACGCTGCTGATGCTGGTGGCCTCGTTCATCGGCACCGAGCGGACGCTCCGCCTCTACGGCGAGGCCCTGGCGGAGGGCTACCGGTTCTTCAGCTACGGGGACGCGATGCTGCTGTTCGGATCGCGCCGACCCTGAGTGGAGCGCGCGGGAATACGGCACAGCGCGCGGGAACTCGGCACAGCGCGCGGGAATACGGCCCAGCGCGCGGGAACCCGGCCCATCGCCCTGCGATGCCGGCTGCCGTGCCCGCTCAGGGCGACAGGAGCGCGCGCAGGGCGGTGGCGGTGCGCGCGGGATCTGTGCTGTCCTGGAGCACGCTGCTGACAGCGGCGCGCCCCACGGGGGCGAGCTCGGCGGCACCCACGAGGTCGATCCCGCCGATGGGGAAGACCGGGACGGTCGCGGCGGTGGAGGCGATCCAGGCGCGGTCGGGGCCGAGGCCCTCTGCGTAGCCCTTCGTTGCCGTAGCGAAGACCGGGCCAAACCCGAGGTAGTCCACCGGCGCATCGAGCGCCGCGCCGAGCTGCTCGGCGTCGTGGGTGGAGAGGCCGAGCAGCGGGCCGGCGCCGAGGAACGCGCGCGCCTCCTCCGCGGGCAGGTCGTCCTGCCCCAGGTGGACCCCGGCGCAGCCCTCCACGGCGAGGGCCGCGGCCACATCTACGCGGTCGTTGACGAGCACCAGGGGGCCGCCCTCCTCGGGGCGGCCGGTGCGCTCGAGGACAGCGCGGGTCCAGGTCAGGGCGGTGCGGGCCTCGGTGGGAGTGCGGTGGGCGCCGGGCGCCTTGGGCCGCACCTGCACCACATCGATCGCCGGGCGTCCGGGCGCTCCATGCAGCAGCGAGTCCAGGACCGTCAGCCCCTGCTCGAGGGTCGGCGGCGAGAAGATCCACATCAGGCGGGCCTCGCCGAGGCGGGTGCGTAGGAGGTCCGGCGGGGGGGCGTCCACGGGGCAGAGTGTCGCCGATGTGCAGGGCGGGTGGGCGCTCCTTCCCTTGCGCTGGAGGGGCATGGCGCCGAAGGCGCGACCGGTCCGGGGGCTTCAGGTGTCCGAGCCGCGTCCCTCGCCTGGGTCGGAGCGAGACACGGGACCTGGAACCCCCGGAATGGCGGGGCGCGGCTACGGTGGGCGGGTGACCCTTCTGCCCGCCAACTCCATGCGCCTGCTCCTTCCGCTCCTCCTCGCTCCGGCTGCAACGGCCCAGCAGTTCACCTACCAGAACGGTCTGCTGCCGGGCCCCAACCGCTGGGCCGAAGGCGTG
Organism: Planctomycetota bacterium; assembly: GCA_016779225.1. Taxonomy (GTDB): domain Bacteria; phylum Planctomycetota; class UBA1135; order UBA1135. The sequence continues at coordinate 9,791 of JADHNZ010000063.1, read as the reverse complement.
ACGGCGGCGGATGTGGACGGCGACGGGGACCTGGACCTGCTCTTCAGCGAGGGGGAGGGGTTCGCCTCGGCCGGCGCGCAGCGGGCCTGCCGGCTGCTCGTGAACCAGACCGTTCCCACCGGGACGCTGGCCTTCACCGACGAGAGCACGGCGCGGCTGGGGAGCTATCTGGCCAACGGCAAGAATGTGATCAGCGGCGATGTGAACGGCGACGGGTGGGTGGACCTGCTCTTCGTGAACGCCTTCAACACCCAGGTCCCCTTCCTGTTCATCAACCGCGGCGCGTCCCAGCCCGGCTACTTCGACATGGAGTCCGCGACGCGGGGGCTGACCGAGGCGCTGAGCAGCGGCGGCGCGGCGTTCGGCGACCTCGATGACGACGGTGACCTGGACCTGATCCTCTCGGACTCCGGCAACTCCTACCTGGGCGGTGCCGGCGCGAAGCCGCGGCTCTACCGGAACGACGGGACCGGTCACTTCACGGAGGACGCGGCCAGCCTCGGCGCTGCCGTGAAGAAGGCCCAGATGGATGTGCAGCTGGTCGATGTGGACGGGGACTTCGACCTCGACTTCTTCGGCCCCAACCGCGCCAGCAACGCGGGCGGCAACCACTACCTCATGCTCAACGACGGCACGGGCACCTTCACGGATGTGTCGTCGACCCTGCCCAGCACCTCCAGCAGCGTCTATGAGGCGGAGGCCGGAGACCTCGACGGGGACACGGACATCGACCTGTTCTTCGTGAGCCTCTCGGGCTTCCGCGAGGGCCATGTGGAGAATGTGAGCCCGACGGGCGGACCGCAGTGGCAGGCGGGCGCTCCGCTCAGCGTCCAGGTGGACGACAACGAGATCGTGCTCCTCGACTACGACAACGACGAGGACTACGACGTGATCGTGGGCTCGCTGTCCTCGCGGGAGTACCTGTGGCAGAACAACGGCGGGCTCACCTGGGTCAACGCCAGCGGCCAGATCCAGGCCGTGTCGGACTCGACCCTCGACGCGACCGCAGCCGACCTCGACAATGACGGGGACTACGACCTGATCACGGCCCAGGGCGAGTCGAACTCGGCGCAGTGGGCGAACAAGGTCTACTTGAACGGCGGCAGCCCCGACACGATCCCGCCGGTGATCGTGGGGGCCGACGCCCCCAACGCGGGCTTCAGCAGCTGGCCGGCGGTCCTGCACATCAAGACCCGCGACCAGGTGCTCGATGACGGGGTCGACTACCTGCGCGCGAAGGCCTGGGCAGCTCCCCTCTCGGACGCCCTGTGGGCCGTGGACTACACCGCGGCCGGCTTCAGCGCCTCGTCCATCTCGGTCACGCCGGGCGAGCTCGTCCAGGTGACCAACGGCTCCGGCGGCCCCGTGGAGTTCACCCTGTCGGGCCTCTGGACCGAGCGCTTCACGCTGCAGGCGAACCAGAGCGCCGACAAGCTCCTGCTTTTCCCCGGCGCGTTCACCCTGTCCGTCGCCGGCCAGGTCTCGGCCTGCACCCTGAGCGTCCAGCAGGGCGCGACGCCGGCCAGCGTGATGGCCCAGGGCGGCCAGCAGTTCCGCGCCTCCGTGCCACAGCTGTCGCTGGGGCCCAGCAGCGCGTGGGGCTTCCAGATCCTGGTGCGGGACTGGCCGGGTAACGGCACCGCCTACACGGATGTCTTCACCGGACCCGCGGTCCTGGGCGTGCCCTACTGCACGCCGGGCGTGTCGAACTCCACCGGGCAGCCGGGCAGCATCCGCGCGATCGGGAGCGCCTGGGTCTCCGACCAGAGCCTGATGCTCGAGGCCGCGGGCCTGCCAAGCTCCCAGTTCGGCTACTTCCTGGTGGGTCCGAACCAGGGCGCCATCAGTCAGCCCGCCGGATCCCAGGGCGTCCTCTGCCTGAGCGCTCCGATCGGCCGCTTCAGCAGCCAGGTCCAGAACACCGGGGCCGCAGGGCAGATGGGCATCACCGTGGACATGGGCGCCCTGCCCCTGAACCCGGTGGTCGCGATCCAGCCCGGGGACACCTGGAACTTCACGGCCTGGTACCGCGACCAGAACCCGACGCCGACGAGCAACTTCACCGACGCGGTGCAGGTCTCGTTCCAGTGAGGTCCACGGGCCCGTGGCGCGCGCGCCACGGAGCCCGGAATCCACGAGCCACCTGCTTCGGCAGTGTTGGGGCCGTAGGCTGCTGGCATGACCCCCGGACTCCGCTTCGTTCGGCCTCGCGCGTGGACGCTCCGCGGAGTGACGGCGGTGGTCCTGGTCGGAGGGCTCGGAGCTCTCGGAGGGCCAGCGGAGGGTCCGCCGCTCCTGGCGCCGGATGCGAGTCAGGAGCCGCCTGCTCCTGCGCCCTGGTTCGAGGACGCCACGGCCGAGCTGCTCGGTGCAGTCGAGGTCGTGTGCGGCTCCGCGCGCAAGGACTGGATCGCCGAGGTCAACGGCGGGGGCGTCGGGCTCGCAGACCTCGACCGCGATGGCGACCTAGACCTCGTGGTGGTCGACGGCTCGACGGTGGACGCCTGGCGCGCGAGTGAGGCCGGTCTGCCGCCGCGGGTGTTCCTGAACGCTGGGGATGGGCGGCTCGTCAGGGCCCGCGAGGACTCCGCTTGGCACCTGCCGGCGGCGCCGGGCTGGGGCACGGGGCTGGCCGTGGGGGACCTGGACGGCGACGGGTTCGAGGACCTGGTCGTGACCCAGCTGGGACCGGTGCGCGTGTTCCTCTCCCGCGGGGGTGAGGGACTCGTGGAGGTCACGGCACGGGCCGGGCTGTCCACCGCGGGCTGGCACACCTCGGCTGCCCTGCTGGACTGGGACGGGGACGGCGTGCTGGACCTGTTCCTCACGCGCTACCTGGAGTTCGACCCCGACGCGATCCCTGCCCGCGCAGAGGCCGACGCCCTCTGGAAGGGACAGCGCGTGATGGTTGGACCCGAGGGGCTTGCCCCGCTGCACGACCGCCTCTTCCGAGGCCGGGGCGACGGCGGCTTCGAGGAGGTGACCGAGCTCGCCGGCCTCCTGGACGCACCGGCTGCCTTCGGGCTCGGCGTGGCCGTACTGGATGCCAATGGGGACGGTCGTGACGACCTCTTCGTGTCGAACGACTCGCAGCCGAACCACCTGTGGGTGCGCGGCCCGGACGGCCGCTTCCTGGAGCAGGCCTTCGCACTGGGGGTTGGGCACGGAGCCGACGGCCGTGAGCAGGCCGGGATGGGGATCGCCTGCGAGGACCTCGACGGCACCGGCCGTCCGACCCTGCTCGTGACGAACTTCAGCGGTGAGCCGAATGCGCTCTACAGGCCCGGGCGTCGGGGGCCCGGCTATCGTGAGCGCAGCGCGCGGCAGGGCGTCGCCGCCGCGAGCCTCGTGCGGCTCGGCTGGGGGACGGGCTTCCTCGACGCGGACCTGGATGGCCGGCTCGAGGCCTTCGTCCTCAACGGCCATGTGTACCCCGAGGCCGACGCACCGGGCACGGACACGAGCTACGCCCAGCCCGACGAGCTGTACCGGCCCGCGGGGGAGGGCCTCGCCGTGAGCGGCTTCACCGTGGCGCCGCTCAGCGACCTGCCCCCTGCGGTCAGCAGGGCGGGCGTTGCCGGGGACCTCGACGGCGATGGGGACGAGGACCTCATCGTGCTGCCGGTCGAGGGAGCCGTGCGCGTGCTGCGCAACCGTGCTCCGCGGAGGGGGGCCTGGCTCGGCCTGCGCGTCCTCACGCAAGGCGGCGCTCCGGCGCTGGGGGCGCAGGTCGAGCTGCGGCGGGGCGCCTGGACTGCGACCCGACGGGTGACCACGGCCGGGGGCTTCCAGGCGGCGCGCCCGGCAGAGCTTCGGGTCGGGATCCCCGCGGGCGAGGGACCCGTGGCCGTCACCGTCCGCTGGCCGGGCGGCGCGACGCGCGCCCTCGCGGTCGAGGAACTCGATCGGATGCTCTCCCTCGCGCCTGCGGAGGAGGGCCAGCGATGATGGCCGTGCTTGGCGTGGCGCTTGCTCTTGGCGCCCTGGCGCTCCGCCCCGGCGTTGCGATCGCGGCGGGGTCCGCCGACGGGCCCGCGCCGAGAGTCGCGCAGGGGGGCTCGGCCGTGGGCGGCTCAGCGGAGGGCGTTCTGGCCCTGCGGGCCGAGGAGCTTCCGCGGGCTCCTGCGGGAGCGTGGAGCGGCTGGGGCGAGGAGAGCGGACTCCCGGACGAGCTGCGCGAGGGCTACCTGGAGGCCCTTGCCGCCTGGCGCGCGGGGGATCTGCCCGCGGTGCTCGTCGCGACCTGGCCCCTGCTCGAGGCGAGTCCCGATCACCCCGCCCTGCTGCACCTGGCGGGGCACGCGCAGTTCCGCCTGCGCCGCTACGGCGAGTGTGCCCACCTCCTGGAGCGCTTTCTGGCTCATGTGCCCGAGCAGGTGAGCCGGACCCGCCACCTCGGCCACGCCTGGAACGAGCTGGGACAGGTGGAGCGCGCGCGGGCCCACTACGATCGCGTGCTCGTGGCCGCGGCTGCGGATCACGAGGCCCGGCGGGGCCGAGCCCTCGCCCTCTGGCGGCTGGGGCGCGTCGAGGAGGCGCTCGCGGATCTCGCCGTGGTCGTCGCCGCGCGCCCGCGGCACGCGGAGGCGTGGCTCCTGCGTGCGAGGATCCTGGTGGACGAGGAGGAGGCCGAGGCTGCGCTCGGGGCTCTCGAGCGGCACCGGGCCCTGGATCCCTTCGAGCCCGAGGCGGCCTTCCTGCGCGCGCGCGCGCTGCAGGACCTGGGGCGCGCGGACGAGGCTGCCGCGGCGCGGGACGAGTTCGACGCCCTCGAGGCCGTGGCCGCGGCGGCGAGGCCTCTCGAGGGCCACCTGCTCCTCCGACCGCACGACCTCCTGCTCCACCGCGCCCTCGCAGAGGTGCGCCTGGGCGCCGGCCAGGTGCCCCTGGCGCGCGCGGCCCTGGTGTCCCTGGCCCGAGAGGCGCGGCTGGGCGTGGGAGCGGGGCTCGAGGCGGGGCTCGCCCGGGCCCAGCTTGCCTGGGCTCAGGAGCAGCTGGCGCGGCTGGGCGAGGACGCGGAGCGCAGCGCGCGCTGACGGCGCGTCGTGCGACGAGCCTGGCGCTCGCGCATCGGGCCATCCGGGCGCGTCCCGTGCGTGCTCCGCGTCCGCGCGCTAGCCTCCCGAGCATGAACCGCCTCCCCCGCAGGTCCCTCCTCAGCGCCGCGGCCGCGGCCACCCTGGCCCCCCGGACCCTGGCTCGCGCGGCCGCCCCGGCCGTCCATACGGCCCGCGCACCGGAGCTGCTCTTCGCCGTCAAGTACGGCATGGTCGGCGGTGTTGGGACCATGACCGAGCGCTTCACGCGCGTGCGCGACCTCGGGTTCGACGGCATCGAGCTCGACAGCCCCAACGGCTACGCCGAAGGGGAGGTCCAGGCCGCCAGGGAGGCGACCGGACTCCCCGTCCACGGCGTCGTGGACTCGACCCACTGGAACCTGCGGCTCTCGGATCCGAACCCCGAGACCCGCGCCCGTGCCGTGGCCGACCTGCAGGGAGCCGTTCGCCATGCCCATGCCTACGGCGGGACGGCCGTGCTCCTCGTGCCCGGCGCCGTCCGCGGAGAGGAGGAGACCCAGGAGCTCGTCTGGAGCCGCTCGATCGAGGGCATCCGCCAGGTGCTGCCGCTCTGCGCGCGCCTTGGCATCCACATCCTCATCGAGAATGTGTGGAACGGGTTCTGCTACGAGCACGGGGGCCCGGAGGACCAGGGCGCCGAGACCCTGCGCGACTACCTCGATGCGATCGCGAGTCCCTGGGTCGGCAGCTACTTCGACATCGGCAACCACCAGAGGTACGGCCGGCCGGCGGAGTGGATCCGCACCCTTGGGCCCCGCATCGTCAAGCTCGATGTGAAGGACTGGGGCAAGCAGGCGGGCTTCTCCAAGATTGGAGAGGGCGATGTGGACTGGGAGGCCGTGCGCGCCGCGCTCGTGGACATCGGCTACCACGGCTGGGCCACGGCCGAGGTTGGCGGAGGCGGCGATGAGCGCCTCGCCGAGGTCCTCGCCAACATGAACCGCTGCCTGCGCGGTGCCTGAGGCCCGGCAGGCACTCCGTTCGAGCGTCCGGGGCCGTTCAGGGCTCTCGGCTCAGGCCGACTCGCGGTCGTTGTCCTCGAGCTCGACCTCGATCACGAGCTCCTCGCTCTTGCGACGGCGCTTGGGGCGCGGCCGGGCCTCGAGTCCGTTCTGGAAGCGCTCCCAGTCGTCCTTGGAGAAGAGGCGCACCTCGGCACCGCAGCTGATGCAGTAGCTGGTGTCGATGCTGGCGAGGTAGTTGACGTAGTCGTCACAGCTCGGACAGAACTTGCGGTCGCCGTAGAAGTCCTGGTCGCTCATGGGGGCATCCGTTCGGAAGGGTCGTGCGGGAAGGGGAGGGGCGCGCTGCGGCATCCACTGCGCGGCTCTCCTCCTGTTCGGAGCGGAGCCCCCCGGTTCCTGCGGAGCGAACGGGGTCGCATCCGGCTCTGGCTCACTCCGGGACGCCGGCGCAGGGGAGCGGGCTCGACCGTCGGCGGCCCGAGTGCGGCCCGCGGTGCCCCGGGCGTTCACCCCAGGCCCGATCACGGCCCTCCGCGCGCGAAGGCGGACCCGGTGCGCCCTCAGGCCGGGCCCGTCTCATCCAGGGACGCACGCATGCCCCGGGCAGCGTCCGCATCCTGCTCGCGCGCGGCGGCGAGCTCGACCGCGGCGCGGGCGCCCGCGTCCTGACCGTAGCCGTGCGCGAGGCTCCAGGCGGCCGCCTCGCGCGCCCGCGCGCTTGGGTCCTCCTCGAGCACGACGCGCAGGGCCGGCGCCGCCCCGTCGGCCGGCCGGTTGCCGAGCACCAGGGCCGCGTTGGTCGTCAGCCCCTCCCTCCCCGGACGGCGCAGGGGCGTGCCCTCGAAGCGCTCCTCGAAGGCCCCGGGGCGCCGGTCCAGCCGCAGCCACGACAGGAGCGTGCTGCCCTCGACCGCGGGGCTCGTGGGGAAGCGAGCCTCCTGGGTCGCCACGCCCTCTCCCCAGGGACACACCTCGCTGCAGATGTCGCAGCCGAAGGCCCACTCGCCCAGCTGGCCGCGCAGCTCGCGGTCCAGGGGCGCGCGGGCCTCGATGGTCGCCCACGAGAGGCAGCGACGGGCGTCGAGCTGGCCGGGTGCCACCAGCGCCCCGGTGGGGCATGCGTCGATGCAGGCGGTGCAGGTGCCGCAGGAGCCCGCGGGCAGCGGGGGCGCGGTGGGGGTGAGCTCGGTGTCCAGCACGAGCTCGCCCAGGAAGAACCAGGGGCCGAACCGCGGGTGGAGGAGGTTGGCCGCCTTGCTCGCGAAGCCCAGGCCCGCCTCCGCGGCGTGGCTGCGCTCCATCAGCGGCCCGTCGTCCACCAGGCTGCGCGCGCCGCCCACGAGGCCGCGCTGGACCAGGGTCCGGGCCAGCTTGCGCAGGCGCTTGCGCAGCCAGTTGTGGTAGTCGCGCCCGGCCGCGTAGCGCGCGATGCGCCCTCCGCCCTCGAGCTCCACCGCGGCCCGGGCGTGCCCCACACCCACCGCGAGGAGGGTCCTCCCCTCGGGCGCGAACCGGCGCGGGTCCTCGAGCAGGTCCTGGACCTCCGCCAGCCAGTCCATGGAGGCGTGGTGCCCGGCGGCGAGCCAGGCGCGGTAGCGGTCCAGGTCCCGAGGCGCGCGGAAGGGCGCGAGGCCCGCGAGGTCGAACCCCGCCTCGTGCGCGGCCTCCAGGATCTGCTGCTCGCGCTCCACGGCCCGATTGTGGCTCCGCGGCCGGGCGGGCGGAAGGGGCGGCTGCCGCAAGCCCCTAGAAGCCAAAGGCTTGGGGATGCGCAACCCCGGATCGAGCCTCCGGATGGGACCCGGACGCGCGAACTGCGAAACCCCTGCTGGAACCGTGGATAAGATGGGAGTTGCCCCGAATCCTGGGCGCACCCAGGGCCGTCTCCCCCAGGCGGTCGGGCGCGGCCGGATCCGGCCCTGTCCGCCCCGCTGGCAGGAGGCCCAGAGGGCCTGGCCGCACCCCCCCAAGCTGCCGCCGGAGAGTCCGCTGGCGGCTCCCCGGTCCTCGATGCAGTCCCACGACACCCTCCTGGCCAGCCCCCTGGCCGGCGCCGCAGGGCGCGAGCGGCTGGCCGCTCGGGTGGAGGGTATGGGGCGCGAGGTCCCGCGGCCGGAGCGCGTGCGCATCCTGGCCCTGCTCCGCGACGAGGAGCGCGACCTCGAGGCCGTGCGGGACGCCGTCTCCACGCGGCTGATGGAGGTCTTCAAGCAGACCCGGGGCCGCGGGCCCTTCGGCCTGCTCTACGAGTTGAACGCCAGCCATCTCCTGGTCCAGGTGACCGCGCGCCTGCGGCGCTACACCAGCTCGGCCGACCCGCTCGATGTCCTGCAGGAGGTGTTCTTCAATGTGCACCGCTATCCGCACCGCTTCGACAGCGCGCGCGACGACGCCTTCCGCGTGTGGTCGGCGATGATCGTGCGCAACACGGTGCTCAAGCACCTGCGCAGCCAGAGCCGCGGCGGTCGCCAGGAGGTCCCCTTCGAGGACCTCTCCGATCAGCCTAGCGACAGCCATCCCTCGCCGATGCAGGACGCGATCCTGGCGGAGGATCGTGAGCGCTGCGCCGAGGTCTATGTGACCTACCTGTCCCTGTACATGACCTTCTACCGGATGCTGGGCGAGCGCGAGCAGCGTGCGCTGCACCTGGTGGAGGTCGAGGGCCGCAGCTACCGCGAGGCTGCGGCCGAGCTCGAGATCCGTCTCGAGAACCTGAAGATGGTGATCTTCCGCGCGCGCCGGAAGATCCACCGCGCCATGCGGCGGACCTTCGAGGGGCTCCCGCACGACTGCCGACCGGCCCGCGAGCCGGGCTGCGGGACCCAGGCGCGAACGAGCGAGCCGGAGCAGAGATCATGAGTGGATTCGACGCCAGCAAGGGAAGTGGACCCGACCCCGACGGGTGGGCCTTCGACGCCTGGGAGGAGGGGCCGGACGGGCTGCCGCTCACCGAGTCCCAGCTCGCGCTCCAGGAGGATCTCTCGGCCCTCGCGGACGGCGAGCTGGACGAGGGGCGCGCCGCGATGGCGATGCTCCGCATGGAGAGCGATCGCCACGCCCAGGCCTTCTTCGAGGACCTCCAGCGGTGCGCCAAGCTGCACCGTGACTTCGCGGACCCCGAGCGCCTCGTGGCGCGCCTGGCGGTCATGACGGGCGGCACGCCCCTGGCCACCGACCTCGAGCACCGGCTGGCCTCGATCTTCTACTCCCTCGGCAAGGCCTATCTCCTCGCCGCGCTGGACCCCGATCGCCTGGTCGAGCGCGCCTTCGAGGCCGCCGCGCCCATCGATCGCACGCGCCTTGCCGGGCGCGGGTTCGTGGACGGGGTCGTGGCCTCGGGCCGCGAGAGTGACGGAGTCACCGACTGGGGCCACGCCCGCAGCCTGCTGAACGGCCGCCTCGAGCGCATCGAAGACCCGCTCGAGAAGGCCGCGCGGCTCCTCGAGCAGGCTGTCGAGGTCGATGCGGAGCACGAGGAGGCGCGCTTCTACCAGGCGTTCCTCGACGCCCAGCAGGGGCGCAAGCTCGTGGCCCACGAGCGCTGGCGCGCCCTCTTCGACACCGCCCTGAAGCTCGAGAACCGCGGCCACGCGGCGATCCAGCTGGGACGCCTCCACCAGGACGAGGGGGACCACCGCAAGGCGATCCTCTGGTACCGCTGGGTCGTCCTCTCGGGACTGCTCGAGCAGGACCCGCGCTTCTGGGTCGTGCGCTTCAATCTCGCGATGACCTGGCTCGCCGCCGGTGA
>JADHNZ010000062.1 GCA_016779225.1 Planctomycetota bacterium | reverse complement strand
AGCACCACTCGCGCAGGATCGGCTGCACATGCTCCTCGTAGTTGGGCGGAGCCTCCTGAGGGGCAGCGCCCGCGCCCCCAGCGCTCGCGGCCAGCGCGCCCGCGAGGGTGAGCAGCCGCAGGGCGAGGCGGGACGAGGAGGGGGCACTCATGGGAGGGTCCAGTGTGGGGTCGGTGAGTCGTGTGCAGGCCGGTCCGGGACCGCGATGGCCCAAACCAGGGCAGGCCGCCGGGTCAGTGCTGGAACTGGAACTCGCGGCTGTTGAGCAGGCTCCAGAACAGGTCCTCGAGCACCTCGCGCGCCTCGGCGCCCGCAGCAAGCTCCTGCTCGAGCAGGGCCAGCTCCTCGGGGGCGGGCTCCCGCACCAGGCAGCGCACGAAGAGCTCGCGCGCGACCTCCGCGGGCGGAGAGCCCCCGTCGAGCAGCGCCTTCACGACGCCGCCGCGGCGCACCTTGTCGTGCACGCTGTCGCCGTTGAGCAGGTGCAGGGCCTGCGAGAGGGAGGGGTCGGTGGTCGACTCACAGGCGCACACGCTCTTGCGCTCGGAGCGACCGAAGACGCGCAGGAAGTGGTTCGTGGTCGCGCCATCGGCGATCTGCACGGCGCGCGCGCCAAGGGGCAGACCGCGGTGCTTCTCGGGCTGCTCGGTCACCTGACAGATGGCATCGAGCAGGGTCTCGGCGCGCAGGCGCCGCACCGTGGCACGGGTGTGGTTGTTCTGGTCGTGCGCATTGGCCGCAGTGGGCTCCGCGCTGCGCTGGTAGGCCCGCGAGGCGCAGATCTCCCTCACGAGCGCCCTGGGGTCGTAGTCCGCGGCGACGAGGCGCTCGGCCAGGGCGTCCAGGAGGCTCTGAACCGTCGCCGGGTTGGAGACCCGGAAGTCGTCCACGGGCTCGACGAGCCCACGGCCCATGAGCTGCGCCCAGAGCCGGTTGGCCTCCGCGCGCGCGAACCAGGGATTGTCGGTGGAGGTCATCCAGGCGGCGAGGGCTGCGCGGCGGTCGCCTCCCCCGTCGGGGACGGCGTCCCCTCCCAGCAGCCGCGGCTCGACATTGCGGTTGGTCACGGGGTGACGCACCTGGCCGCCGCCGCGGTCGAAGATGACCTGCTCACGCGGATCCTCCGCCTGCTTGCGCCCCACCTGGGCGAAGAACGCCGCGTAGCCGTAGTAGTCGTCCTGGGTCCACCGGTCGAAGGGGTGGTTGTGGCACTGGGCGCACTGCAGCCGGATGCCGAGGAAGGCCTGGGCCGCGTTCTCCGACAGCTTCAGCGTGTCCCGCTCGGCCTGCCAGAAGTTGGTCTGGGGGTCGGAGAAGGTGCCCCCCTGGGCGGTGAGCAGCTCGCGCACCAGGTCGTCGGCCCCTGCACCGGAGCCCAGGCGCGCGTCCAGCCACTCGAACCAGCGCAGGGCGGCCTTGTCGCTGATGTCGTTCGACGAACGGATCCCGAGGCGCTCCGCCCAGAGGGAGACCTGCAGCTCCGTGAACTCCTTGCGCTCGAGCAGCTCGTCCACCAGGGCGGCCCGCTTCTCGGCGAGGGGCCGCGGGTCTGCCAGGAACGCGGCACGCCTCTCGGGCGTCGGCAGCAGGCCCGTCAGGTCGAGGTGCACACGGCGCAGGAAGGTCTCGTCGTCGCACAGGCCCGAGGGCGCAATCCCGAGGCGGCGGTGCTTGCTGGCAATGGCGGAGTCGATCCAGGTGGCCGGGAGCTGGCCGTCCGCGGGGTCTGCGAAGGGATGCGCGCCCGAGGCGGGCAGGACGATCACCGGCAGGCCCACGGTGTGCGGCCCAAAGGCTGCGCTCACGAAGGCCTCCCCCGGCGCACGGCTGACCACGCCATCTCCGAGCAGGTCCACGCTGGCCTCGTTGGAGGTCCGCAGCACGGCGAGGTGGCTCACATCGCGGTCGGTGCCGTCGGAGTAGCGCGCGCGCACGAGCACGCGCGCCTCCTGCCCCGGGCCCGCGAGGACCAGCTCGCGGGGGAGCACCTCGATCTCGAGCAGGTCGGGGGCGTCCGCATTGCGCGGACGACAGCCCTCCTCGATCCAGCGCACGAGGGCCGCGTACCCGCCACTGCCCTCCTCCATCAGGCGCCCCCCGGTGTGGGGCACGACGCCGAGGGCCTTCTCGATCAGCAGGCTGTGCTCGGGGTAGGTCAGGTCCACGCGGCGGCCGGGGAACTCCTCGACCACGCGGCGCACATCGCCGCGCGGGTCGTAGCCGAAGAGCGAGAGCAGGAACCCGTCCTGCCCGCGGGCGCTGCCATGGCACGAGCCGGTGTTGCAGCCCATGGAGGTGAGCCAGGGCAGGACATCGGTCGTGAAGTCGAGCTCGGGGTCGTTGGAGGCTCCACGCACCTCGACCTCCACGGCGAGGGCCGTCCCTCCCTCGCCAACGACGAGCTGCGTGCGGCCGTCCCCCACGGGGACGAGGCGGCCACCCTCCAGCCGTGCGACCGTGGGGTCCAACACCCGCAGCTGCACCTCGTCCGTCCGGTCGTCGGTGGTACCCGTGGTCGAGGTGGCCAGGACGAGGATGGCCTCCGCATCGCGCGCGCCCTCCAGGAGAACCCGCTCCGGGAGCACCTCGATGCGCGCGGCGGCAGGCGGCGCCGCCGGCCTGTCTCCGCCCCCGCCCACGGCAAGGAACGGGGCGAGCGCAAGCATCAGGGCACCCATCACTGCTGGCCCCCTTCGCTGGCGCCCGTGCCGCGTTCCTGGGCGTCCTTGCGCAGGCGCTCGAGGCGACTGAGGGGGCGCTCCTGGGCAGGCTGCGGCTCAGGCTTCGGCTCCGGCTTCGGCTTCGGCTCCGCCTTGGGGGCCGGCGCAGGCGCTGCCGCGATCGGGGGCGCGGGGCGCTGGACGCGCACCTGGGCGGTCCCCGCGCCCTGGACGACGGTGCCGCCCTCCAGGGTGAAGATCGCCTGCAGACCGGGCGCCCCGTGCTTGCCCGGCGGGCTGTCCTCCGCCGCGCGCAGGGGGAAGAGCAGCTCGGTCGTGCCGGCCTCGAGGCGCAGCTCGTCGGACTCCACCTTGTGCGGGAGGCCCACGAGCCGCACCGAGGCCGGGGCGGGCAGGTCCCGCACGGCGGCCTGGACCACCAGCACGCTCTGCTGGCCCTGCTCCACCGAGGCCTCCTTCGCAGTGAAGGTCGCGAAGGGCTCGACGACCTCGAGCCAGGCAGCCTCGGCCGCGATGCGGACGCGCGTGCCGTCCACCTCGGCCTCGGCAACCGCCACGAGGGGCCAGCGCCCGAGCGCCGCGTCGCCACGCGCCTGCACGGTCACCTCGGCCCGCGTGTCGGCGGGCGCGAACGCGCGCTGACGGTTCGCGTCGATGCCCGGAGGCAGGACCACCAGGGTCACGGTGATCGCCCCCTCGAAGCCCTCGTCGCGCTCGACCGCGATCGGCAGCTGGAACTGGCCTGCGCGGGGGAGCTGGACCGCGGGGGCCTCGAGGCGCACGCGGAACGGAGGAGCGGCCATGACGGACACCGGCAGGCGGTCCTCGTCCCAGCCCCAGTAGAGGGTGTTGTTCTGCCCCTCCACCAGCTCGGTGCGCTGGTGCAGCTCGGCGACCTGCGCGCCCCCCTGGCTCGGACGCAGGGCACGCACGCGGGCGCCGGTCGCTGCCACGGCGGCCTCAGGCGCGGCGCGCAGCAGCACGGGCACGACCTCCGTCGGCGCGGCCGTGGGCAGCACCTCCGCGGTGACGCCCTCGGGCAGCCCCTCCAGGAGCACCTCGAGATCGCCGCCAAGGCCGCCCCGCTCGACGCGCAGGGGCACGGAGGCGAGACCGCCGCGCGGCACGGCGACCTCACGCACATCCCCAGCCGTCGCGAGGCGCACTGCGGGCTGTGGCGGCGCGATCTCCACGCGGTAGGCGAAGTCGGGCCCCCCGCGTCCCAGGTGGTCGCGCACCTCGACGACATAGGTGCCGTCGCGCTGGGCCCCGAACTCGAGGCCCGAGTCCGGGCTGCCGGCGTCGTCGTCGTTGTCCACGCTGCCACCCTCCCCCCGCACGAAGGTGACGGGGTCCAGGGGACTCCGCAGACGGCGCGCCCAGGTGCTCACGCGAATCTGCTGGCCCTTGGTGAGGAGGACCTCCCAGCGGTCCACCTCGCCCGGCTCGGCCAGCACGCCGTTGAGCGCGGCGGGCACCGGGATCGGCTGGCCCTCACCCTCGAGGTGGTTGGGCAGGTCGTTCACGCGCAGCCAGATCGGCGAGAGCGAACCGGGCGGCACGACCGCGGCGACGCCCGGAGGGCACAGACCCTGGGTCGGACGCGCAGGCTCGAGGGGCAGCGTGAGCGGCTCTCCCTCGCCCAGGGCGCTGCGCCCGGCGAGCTGGACCGGCGCTCCGGGCGCGCCACCGAGGGGAAGGGTCAGGGTCGGCCGAAAGCCACGGCGCACGGAGAGGACATAGCGGCTGCTGTCGTTGCCCTTGTAGCTGGCCTCGCCCACCTGCAGCAGGTAGCGCCCGGCCTCCGCGATGCGGACCTGCAGAGTGGGGTCCTGCCGCGAGAGGGCGGCGTCGTCCGAGGAGGCCACCGTGAAGCCTCGCGGGTCCAGCAGGGTCAGCGCGGGATCGAAGAGCGTGTCCCCGAGGCGCATCCCGAGGAGCTCCACGCAGAGCTCGTCCCCGGCCTCGAGCTCCACCGCGAAGAGGTCGATGTTCTCGTCCCCGGCCACCCCGGTGACGACCGTGCCCACGGGGATCGCCTGGGCCGAGGCAGCGTCGCCATTGGGCTCGACCTCCTCGACCACCGGCAGGTCGGTCACGGCGAGCAGGCGCACCCCAGAGATCCCCGTGTCGCCCACGAGCCGCAGGCCGTGCAGGCCGAGGCCCGCGTCCATGGGCACGCGGACGCGCAGGTCCGCTCGCCGCTTGTTCGAGGTGGTGACCTCCAAGACCTCCAGCTCCAGCGTCTCGCTGAGGAGCTGGCGCGGCTCGGGCAGGTCGCGCCCCCGCAGCTGCAGCTCCACCTCCTGGCCGCGCTGGAGGCAGCGCGGGTAGACGAGCTCGAGGCGAGGTCCCTGGGCGCTGGCCGTGGGAGCCAGCAGCAGCGCGAGCGCGGCGCTGCGCCTCCAGATCGACCGCACCCCGCGTCCCATCACGCCAGGAGGTCCCGCAGGACCCGGCCCTCCTTCACGATCTTGACCGGGCGCGTTCCCCCGGCCATGAGCTCGCGGTTGGGATCGATGCCGAGCTGGGTGAACAGGGTCCTGGCAAGGTCCTGGGGACCCACCGCGCGCTCGATCACCGCCGCCCCGGTCGAGTCGGTGGCGCCATGGATGTGACCACGCTTGAAGCCGCCCCCGGCCAGGGCGACCGAGAAGGCCTTGGGCCAGTGGTCCCGGCCGCCGTCGGGATTGATCTTGGGCGTCCGCCCGAACTCCGTGCTGAAGAACACGATGGTCGAGTCCAACATGCCGCGCTCGTCCAGGTCCTGCACCAGGGCCGCGAAGGCCTGGTCCACGGGAGGGAGGCTGCGTTGCATCCCGGGAGCGATGCGCTGGTGGTGGTCGAAGCCACCCACGCCGACGGTCACATAGCGGACGCCGGCCTCCACCAGGCGACGCGCCAGCAGGAGCTGCTGCCCAGGGTTGCTCCGACCGTAGCGGTCTCGCAGCTGCGCGGGCTCCTCATCGATCTTGAAGGCGCGCTTGGCCTCCTCCGAGGCGAGCAGCTCGGCCGCGCGGTCGTAGAACGCATCCATCGCGCGCACCGCGTCCACCTCCGTCTCCTCCGCGAAGCTCCGGCCAACCTCACGCTGCATGCGCTGCCGCCGCGCAAGGCGCTCGCCCTCCACCGGCGCGTCCAGATCGCGCACCTTGAAGCGGTCCGACGCCGGGTTCGATCCCAGGGCGAACGGCGCGTAGCTGCTGCTCAGGAAGCCCGAGCCTGCGAAGGTGTCGGGGACGCTGGGCACGCACACATAGGGGGGCAGGGCCCGCTGGGAGCCCAGCTCGTGCGCGACCACCGATCCAAGGCTCGGGTAGACCAGCGCGGGGCTCGGACGCCAGCCCGTGAGCATGTTGTGGGTGCCGCGCTCGTGGGCCGCCTCGCCGTGGCTCATGGAGCGGATGACGCAGAGCTTGTCCGCGACCTGCGCGGTGTGCGTGAGGTGCTCGCCGAAGAAGATGCCGTCGAGCCGGGTCGGGCGCGCCTTGCCCTCGCCGCGGTAGGCGAGCGGGGAGTAAGGCTTGGGGTCGAAGGACTCCTGGGCAGCCAGGCCTCCGCCCAGGAACACCTGGATCACGGCCCTGGCCTGCGCGGGAGCCGGCGGATCCTCGAGGGCAAGGAGCTGCGGCATGCCCAGCCCGAGGGCCGAGCCGAGCCGCAGGACGCTGCGGCGATCCATGGAGGGAGAGGGGCTCATGGTCGCCTCCCAGGATAGGCCGCGCGCTCCGATCTGGCGGGGCGATGCAGGCAATCGGCCCTGCGGCCCGAGCGCCTTGGCCGCTTCCGCGTTCAGGCAGTGTTCGGGCGCAGGGAGGAGCGGTTCGCCCGGGGCACGCCCAGGGGGACCGGCCCCATCATGAGACGCGCCACTGCCCGGCCGCGACCTCGACCGCGGCCCCATCCTCGGCCAGCTTCTCCAGCCCTGCGCGCAGGCTGCGCCGCGCCAGGGCACGCACGCGCGGATCGGCGTCGTCGTAGACCACCTCCACCAGGGCCGCCTCGGCTCGCGAGTCCGGCCCGAGGGCGGCCACGAGGCGCGCCTCGCGCCGCGCGCGGTGGTCGAGGTAGTGCGTCAGGAGCGCGCGAGCCTCGCGTGCGACCGGCCCGTGCGCGGGGTGTCCGCGGCCGAGGTCCAGAGCGGCCACGCGCCGCAGACTGTTCAGGTAGGTCGCAAGGTGTCCCTCAGGGGGGTCGATCACGATCGTCGACACCGTGGACGCGAGATCACCCATGAAGAGGGAGCGGAACCGGCTCTCGAGGAAGGCCAGGTGGCCGCGGTCGTGGCCAGGCGTGTACAGGGCCTCGAGGTGCCAGCCCTCAGAGCCGTCCGGCGCGCGCCCCAGGTCGATTCGGTCGCCGTCGGCGAGCGCTCGCGGCCGGCTCGGGGCTGCGGGCAGGCGCTCCAGGGTGAGCGGATGCGCCGCAACGGGGACGCCGTAGCGCTCGGCGGTGACCTGCACGGCCCCCACATGGTCGTGGTGGTGATGCGTCACCAGCACGCCCTCGACGCGACGCCCCTCCGCGACCAGCGCGTCCACGAGCTCGAACAGCCGCGCCTGCTCGCTCTCCTCCGGGGTGGCGGGATCGAGGATCCACAGGCGCTCCTCCCCCACGACAAAGGTGTTGGTCGTCGTGGCCGGCGGCAGGGTCGGCGTGCGCAGGGCGGCCATCCAGACGCCTGGCGCGCTGCGGATGCGATGCAGCCGCCCCGCCTCGTGGGCGGCGCAACGCTCGGGCTGGCGCGCGAGGAAGGCCTCGAGACCCTCATGCGCGAGGTGGTCGAGCTGCCACAGGACCGGGGGCACCACGAGGCGCTCGCCGCGGGTCCACTCCTGCAAGACTGTGCCGGGCGCCGCGAAGGCGGTGCGCACGATCTCGCCCTCGCAGGGGGTGGGCGCATGGCGGATCGAGGCCTCGAAGTGCAGGAAACGGGTGCGGTAGCGCACCGGCGCGAAGGGGGGCGTGGTGAGCCAGCCCAGGGGCCTCACGCGGGCCAGCAGCTCGGGCTGCCGGTCGAGCGCCCGCTGGAAGCTCCGCACCGCGTCCTCGTCGTCGGCCAAGAGGCCGGCGCGAAGCGCGGCGCGCGTCCCCGGCTCGAGGAGCTCGTCGGCCCCGACCGGCAGCACGCCCGCCTCCTCGAAGGCCTCGCGGATCACCGCCCTGCGGGTGGCGAGGTCGAGCTCGTCGCCCTCGCCTTCGCGGCCATCGCTCGGCTCCACGGCGCCCCCGGGGAAGGCGTCATAGCCGCCGAAGAAGCGCAGCTGGGGAGCCCTGTGCGCCAGCAGCACCTCGAGGTCGGCACCGGTCCCCCGGGTGCAGAGCGCTGCAGCGGCTGTTCGGAGGCCCCCCATGGCGAGGAGTGTAGGACGCAGGACACGGCTTCGAAGGGCATCCTCCGCGCGCGCCCGCTACCTTGCCGAGGATGAACCGCCGCCAGCTCCTCGGGGCCGCCGCCGCCGGCGCCGCCCTCCCCGCCTGTGCCACCACCCCCTCGAGCGCCGCCCCGGCTGCCGCCGCCTGGACGCCAGGACAGGGCCCCTGGCAGCGAGGACGCAGCCCCTGGCCCCTCTGCCTCGACACCGCGACCATCCGGCCGGCCTCCCTCGAGGACAAGGTGAGGATCGCGGCGGAGGCCGGCTTTGACGCCATCGAGCCCTGGGAGGGCGAGCTCAAGGAGTACGAGCGCTCCGGCAAGAGCCTCGCGGACCTGCGCAAGCGCATCGAGGACGCCGGCCTGTTCGTGCCCAGCGTCATCGGGCTGTGGGACGCCATCCCCGCGACCCAGGAGCAGTGGGAGCGCAACCTGGTCGCCTCGCGGGATCGCATGCGCATGGCGAGCGCCATCGGCTCGCGCAATGTGCAGGTCATCCCCGGACCGGCGCGCGAGGACTTCGACCTGCGCTGGGCCGCGGACCGCTACCGCGACCTGCTGGAGCTCGGGCTGGGCGAGTTCGACCTGCGCCCCGCCATGGTGTTCGTGGAGTTCCTCCCCGGCGCCAAGACCATGGGACGCTCGAGTGCGATCGCCCTCGACGCGGACCACCCCCGCGCCGCGATCATCCCCGATGTCTTCCACATGCACATCGGCGGCTCGGGGTTCCATGGCCTCAAGCACCTGAGGGGTGACTTCATCGCCATCTTCCAGTTCAACGACGCGCCTGCAGAGCCGGGCCTCGAGGACCTCGAGGACAAACACCGAGTCTTCCCCGGCGACGGCATCCTCCCGCTGGAGGAGATCCTGCGGGACCTGCACGCCACCGGGTTCCGGGACTGCGTCTCCCTCGAGCTCTACAACCCGACCTACTGGGAGCGCGACCTCCTCGGGGTCGCCGTCGAGGGACACCGCAAGACCCTCGAGGTCATCGAGGGCGCCTTCGCCTGAGCTGCGGTCGCCTCGCCAAGGCCTCAGCTCCGCGGTCGACGGCGCGGCCGGCGCTGGGGAGCCGCGCTGAGCGGATCCTCGGGCCACGCATGCCGCGGATAGCGCGCGCGCAGGTCCTTGCGCACCTGGGGCCAGGTGCGCTCCCAGAAGCCGGCGAGGTCGTCGGTGACCTGCTGGGGTCGCTGGTTCGGGGCGAGCAGGTGGAGCAGGCACCGAACGCGACCGCCGGCAACCGTCGGCGTGGTTGCGAGCCCGAACAGCTCCTGGATGCGCACGGCGAGCACGGGAGGACGCCCGGCCTCGTAGCGCAGGCGAATCGCAGACCCGGTGGGCACCTTCACGCGCTCGGGCGCCAGGCGCTCGAGGGCGCTGCGCGCGCCGTGCGGGAGCGAGGCCTGAACAAGGGACGCGAGGGGCCGTCGCTGCAGGTCCTCGAACGAGCGGCAGCCCTGCACGAGGGCCGGCAGCAGCGCCTCGAGCGCGGGACCCTCGAGGAGCTCGAGCCCGCAGCCGGGCTCCCACTCGAGCGCGCATGCCACTCGCGCACGCAGCTGCTCGAGCTCCTCGTCCCCGCCGAAGGCGAGCTCGGGGCTGCGCGCAGCCTCGCGCGCCAGGAGCGCCTCGGCCTCGGAGGCCAGCTCCGCCGGCACCCCCTGCAGCTCCTCGCGCAGCACGAGCGGTCCAAGCGTCTGGCGCCGCGCGCCGCGCACGCGCCGCTCGGCGGGGTCGAACACCACGGTCAGGGTGCTGCGCTCCTCGCCGCCGTCGATCCACGCGCGCGGGATGCCCACGGCCTGATGCACGAGGGGCTCGGAGCCCGTGCCCTGGGTCACGAGGGCCAGCACGAGCTCGGCCTCGGTGACGCAGGACTCGCGCGCCAGGCGCAGGCCCTTGCCATCCACGCCCCGCAGGCGGTCCGAGCCCGGCTCTCGCCGCACGGCGAGCCGGTCGGGGAAGGCCGTGAGCAGCGCGCGGGTGAGGGCCTCGTCCGGATCCTCCGGGCGGCCGGCGCGCGCCTCGCGCTCGACGAGCCGCGCAAGCTGGTCCCGCGCGCGCAGGACCTGACGCCCCGCGCCCGCGCGCAGGCCGCGCGGAGCGCGCCCGCGCGCGTCCAGCTCCTCGAGAGCATCGAGCCGCGCGTCGAGGTCCGAGTCCGCGCTGCCTCCTCGGGGCAGGCCCTCGCGCTCGAAGGGATCCCGCTCGGCGAGGAGCGCCGCCGTGAGGGCCGCCGTCCGCGGGACGCCGAGGGTGGCGCCCTCGAGCAGCAGCCGCCCGAGGCGAGGATGAACCGGGAGGCGTGCGAGCCGCTCCCCCAGCGCCGTGAGCCGGCCGCCCTCGAGCGCGCCAAGGCTCTGCAGCAGCGCGAGCGCGCGCTCCAGGGAGGCCGCCTCTGGCCGCTCGAACCAAGGGAACGCGGCCGGATCGGGCTCGCCGAACGCCAGCAGCTGGAGCGCAGGGCCGGCAAGGTCGAGGCGGCGCACCTCCGGCGCCTCCGCGGGGCTGAGGCTGCGCTGGTCGATGGCGCTCCACAGGCGCAGGGCGAGGCCTGGGGCCAGGCGACCCGCCCGACCCGCGCGCTGGTCCGCGCTCGCGACAGAGATGCGCGTCACCTCGAGCCGGTCCAGACCAACGCTCGGATCGTGGCGCAGCACGCGCGCGAGGCCGCTGTCCACCACCGCGCGCACGCCCTCCACGGTGACGCTCGACTCCGCCACATTGGTCGCGAGGACGACGCGCCGGCCCGCGCCGGCACGCAGCGCAAGGTCCTGCTCCTCGGGCCGCAGGGTCCCGTGCAGCGGCAGCACCTCGAGGCCTCCTCGCGAGAGATCCTCGAGGCGCTCGGCCACGCGCTGAATCTCCCCCACTCCGGGCAGGAAGGCGAGGATGTCTCCCTCGGTCCGGCGGCATGCCTCGCGGACACCGCGCGCCACATGGTCCTCGAGCCGCTCCCGGGGCTCCGCGTGCAGGTAGGCCGTCTCCACGGGGAAGCAGCGTCCCTGTGAGCGGACAACTGGAGCGTCGAGGAACGCGGCGACAGGCTCGGCCTCGAGGGTGGCGCTCATGACGACGATCCGCAGGTCGGGGCGCACCTCTGCGCGCACGCGCTGCGCGAGGGCGAGGACCAAGTCGCCCTCGAGATGGCGCTCGTGGAACTCGTCGAGCACCACCGCGTCCACGCCCTCGAGGAAGGGGTCCTCCTGCAGCCGCCGCAGCAGGACCCCCTCGGTGCAGAACACGACCCTGGAGTCGGCACGGTAGCGGCGCTCGAAGCGCACGCTCCAGCCGACCTCCTCCCCCGCCGTCCACCCCTGCTCTTGGGCGACCCGCCGGGCGGCCGCGCGCGCAGCGAGGCGACGGGGCTCGAGCACCCAGACCGCGCCGCTTCCGCGCACGAGCGCGGGCGGCACGCGGGTCGTCTTGCCGGCGCCGGGCTCGGCCACGAGCACGCACGCCCCCCTGCGCGCGAGGGCGTCCTGCAGATAGGGCAGGACCTCGTCGATCGGGAGCGGCTGCACGGGCGCAGGGTAGCGGGCGAGTAGACTGGCGCGGGATGGACCTTCCTCGCGCACTGCTCCTCGCCTGCTGCCTCTGCACGCTGCTCCCGTGCGGGGCGAGCGCGCGCACTCCCCAGAGCGCTGAGCGCGAAGCGACCTCCCCCAGCGAGGACCTCGACGCGCGGGGCTGGGAGCGGCTGCCTGCGGGTCCGCCCCTCGAAGGGCTGGAGGAGGAGGACCTGACGGGCTGGCGCGGAGGCCTGGTCCTGGAGGCCGAGACGGGCAAGCCCCTGGCGGGGGCCCGCCTGCGCGTGTTCCGCGAGGACTGGTACGACCCGCTCGAGCCGCTCCTGCCCCTGGTGACGACCTTCACGGGCCGTGACGGCGCCTTCACGCTCTTCGCGGGCGACCCGCGCTTCGAGGGCGCCGAGAAGCTGCTGCTCGATGCCCCCGGACGGCGCAGCCTGGAGGTACCGCTGGGAGAGGCCTGGGGCGAGCTGTTTCTCCTCGAACCGGAGACCGCGCTCGAGGTCGAGGTGCGCGACCTCGAGGGACGCCCGATCGCGGGAGCGGTGCTGAAGACCACGACCACCTGCTCCCACGCGCCGCCGGCCTGGCACGCACTCACCTCGCGCTTCGGCCTGGCGTCACTCGCAGCGGCGCCCTCGGTTCACGACGCGGGCGACCTCGACCTCGAGGCGGACGGCCACCAGGCCGTGGCGGACCGCAGCGTGCACGACGGATGGGCGTGGTCCGCACGGACGGGCACCTTCACCCTGTTCCTGGCACCGCAAGCCCGCATGCAGGTCTGTGCCCTGCGCGCCGATGGCACGCCGGTCCCCGAGGGTTGGCGCCTGGTGCGCCAGTCGGACGGCCCCTGGCGCGTCGCGCGCGTGGGCTCGGGGGGCAGGGCCTCGTTCCGCTCGCCGGGAGGCCCTCCCGGGAGCGCGAGCCTGTGGATCGCCCCCCCGCGCGCGTTCGAGCCGCGCGAGTGGATTCCCTCACCCGCCCGGCACGCCGGAGAGCTGCTGACCACCCGCGCGGGCCTCGATGCCCTGTGGCCGGAGCTGCCCGAGGTGTGCCTCCTCACGGTGCTCGGCGCGCCCTCGGACCTGCGCGTCGTGGCCTCGGGACCACAGGGCCTGGTCGAGCCCCCGCGCGAGGGCGAGGCGTGGGTCCTCCCACCCGGCCCCGCGCTCGTGCTCTCCGGCGGCGCCTTCTCCGGATACGAGCCCAGCCGGCTGGAGCTGGACCTCGAGGGCGACGCCGAGGTGACGCTCGCGGCCGTCCCCGAGCGCGCCGTCGACCTTGGGCTGCTCGCGGCCGTGGACTGGAGCCGCGCCGTGCTGGCCGTGGAGGAGTCCTCGCGGGAGCTTCGCGCGGAGGACCTGGCCGGCGCGACGATCCCTGGGGGAGAGGACGCGGTCCTCTTCGTCGAGCTCGCGGACGGGGCCGCGTGGACCTTCCCGCTCCCCGCGGGCCAGGGCCCCCTGACGCCCGATCCCGCCCTGGGTCAGCCGCTGCGCCCCGCCCTGCCCGAGCCCGAGCGCTGGGTGACCCTCACCCTCACGCACGCGCACGGCTGGCCTGCTGAGGACGCCTGGGCCGCGGTCTACGCGGGCGGGGACTGGCTCGAGGAGACCCCTCTGCCCAAGGCCGCTCCGAGCCAGGGTCCGCGCTTCCTCGTCCCTGCCGGCGAGCGCGTCCACATCGAGGTGGACGGCGACGGCCTCGTGCCCTGGCGCACCTCCCTCGTACCGGAGGAGGACGCCGTCGTCATGGCGCCCCTGCAGCGGATGGCGACGCTGCACGCGGAGCTCGAGGACCACGCCCTCCAGATCGGCGGGCATACCCTCTCGCCCGACGAGGCGCGCCAGGGCGTAGACCTCCCGCCCGGCACCTACGAGGCGCGCGCCATTCATCCGAACGGGGCACGCTGGAGCCGGACTGTCAAGCTCGAAGCGGGAGATCAGCGCACGCTGCGGTGAGGCTTCGACGGGCACCCTGGACGCGCCCAGGAGCAGGGGTCCGGAACGACCTTGGAGTGCGCGCGCATTGAGCACGCGGGAGGGGAAATGAGACGGGGCGCTCGCTAGCATCGGCCCATCGCGCGCGGGACCTGATTCCACCCGGTCCGCACACCGGTTCCCCGTCCCGCGCCGAGGGGTTCGATCATGATGCAGCAGTTCCTTTTGATGCTGGGCGGGGGGTGCTTCGGCGCCTTCGCGGGGTACCTCATGGCGCTCGAGCGCGGCCGCACCCAGCGACGCGTCCAGCAGGAGCTCTGGGACCGCAAGTTCCGGCTCTCCGAGGCCGACCGCGAGGCCGCCGTGGCATCGCTCAACCAGGCCCAGGTCGACCTGCAGCGCGCACGCGCGACCCGCGACGGGCTCCAGCAGGAGGTGCAGCAGCTGGAGGGTGCCCAGGCCACGGCCGAGCGGGCACTCGACCGCGCGGAGGCCCTGCAGGCGGAGGTCGGACAGCTGCGCGCGGAGCAATCCGCCACTCGGGCCAAGACCGCGCAGAGCGAGGCCGACCACCGCGCCCTCACCGAGCAGCACGAGCAGCTGCAGCGCCGCCTGCGCGTGGGGCACTTCGCGGCGCAGCAGCTCGCGGGCGAGCGCCGCCGCGCCGGTGCACGCGTCGAGGACCTGGACAAGGCCCTCACCGCGGCCCAGGGCCAGGTCGCCGAGCTGGAGCCGGAGCGCATCCGCGCCGCAGCCCTCTCGACCGAGCTGGCCGAGCAGCGCGCCGAGGTCGAGGGGCTGACCGCCGAGCGCGATGCCCTGCGCCAGCGCGTGGCGGGCCTCGAGCAGACGGAGGGCGAGCTCAGCGCCGTCCGCGAGGCCCTCGCTCACGCGGAGGCGAGCCTCGCCAGCGCCAAGGCCGAGGTCGAGCGCCTCGAGCCCGTGGCCGCCGAGGTCGAGGCACGCACGGCCGAGTGCGACGCGGCCCGGAGCGCGCAGCTGCAGCTGCAGGGCCAGCTCGACGCGGCCCAGGAGGAGGTCCTCGCGCTGACGCCCCTGCGCGACCGGGTCACCGCCGCCGAGGCCCGCGTTGCGGAGCTCGTTGAGGTGGAGGCCAGCCTGCGCATGGAGGCTGCAGACCTCGAAGCACGGCACGCGGAGGCAGCGGCCGCCCGCGTGGCCGAGGACGCCGCGGCCCTCGCCGAGCGTGAGGCCCTGGAGGCCGCCCGCTCGGAGGAGCTCGTCGCACTCGAGGCGCGCCAGGCCGCCGTCCTCGAGGAGCGCGACGCACAGCTCGCACTGCTGGGTGCCGAGCTCGCACTGCTGGGTGCCGAGCTCGCAAGCGCCCGAGAGAGCCTCGACGCTGTGCAGCTCGAGCGAGACACCGCCCGCGAGCAGGTGCAGATCCACATGCGGGAGTGCGAGACCCTCACCCCTCTGGCGGCGCGTGCCGAGCAGGCCGAGGACGAGGCGCAGGAGGCGCGCGAGCTGGCGGCCGCGCGGACGCAGCAGCTCGAGTCTGCCCTGGAGCGCCTCTCAGCCCTCGAGCCCCTGCCGGGCAAGCTGGACGCCCTGCACGCCGACCTCGACGGGATGCGTCGCGAGCGCGACGAGGCTCGTCTGCGCGCGGCCTCCCAAGAGGAGCAGCTGGAGCACCTGGCCCCCATGCCGGCCCGCCTCGACGAGCGCGAGGTCGAGCTGCGCAGCCTGCGCCAGTCCTTCCAGGCGGAGCGCACGGCCGCGGCCGAGCGCATGGCGAACCTCGAGGATCGCCTCGAGGAGCTGGAGCCCCTGCCCGCCCGACTGCAGGAGCGCGAGCGCCTGCTGGAGCAGCTCCAGGAGCGCCTTGCCCAGGCCGAGGCCAACGCCGCCGAGGAGGTGGCCGAGCTGGAGAGCGAGCTCGAGGAGCTGCGCCCCCTGCCCACCCAGCTCGCACGCCGCGAGGCCGAGCTCGAGGCGGCGCGCACGCGCCTCGACGAGAGCGAGCGAGCCCACGCCAGCGAGAGCACCGACCTCAGCAAGCGCGTGGCCGAGCTGGAGCCGTTCCGGCTGGAGCTCGCCAAGCGCGAGGGTGAGCTGCAGGTGGAGAGCCAGCGCAGCCGCGAGCTCGTGCGCGAGCTGCGCGAGGAGCTGGCGCAGGTCCGCAGCCGCATGAGCGAGCTGGAGCCCCTGCCCGCCCTGCTGCGCGAGCGCGACGAACGCCTCGCGAAGCTGGCGGAGCGCCTCGAGCGCGAGCAGGAGCGCGCCACCCAGGAGGCCGCGTCTCTCCGGGCACAGCTCGACGGACTCGCCGCCCTGCCGACCGAGGTCGAGCACGCCCGCGCCGCCCATGCGGACGCCCTCGCCAACCTGGACGCCGCCGAGCGCACGAGCAGCAGGCGCGTGGAGGCCCTCGAGGCCAGGCTCGCGGAGCTCAGCCCCCTCCCGGCCCAGCTGGCCGATCGAGACAAGGAGCTCGCAGGCCTGCGCAAGGAGCTGGAGCGCACCACTGTCGCCTTCACGCGCGACGCAGAGCGCCGCGAGAAGAAGCTGGGCGAGCTGGAGGAGCGCAGCCGCGAGCTGACGGCCGAGCGTCGCAGCACGCGTCGCCAGGAGAAGGCCCTCGAGGCCGCCGAGGCCGCTCGGCAGGAGCGCGATGCACGCATCCTCGAGCTGACCGAGGAGCTGGGTGTGACCCGCAGCGAGCTGCTCGAGACGCGGAAGAGCGCGGCGGCGGTGGACCAAGAGCTGAAGACTGGCGCGCAGTCGGCCGCCGGCCTCCAGCGCGAGCTGCGTGAGCTGCGCCTCGAGCTGAAGGCCTCGCGCCTCAAGCTCACCGAGGCCCAGAAGACCGCCCGCGAGACCCAGCGCGAGCTGAAGCGCAAGGAGCGCGAGC
>JADHNZ010000061.1 GCA_016779225.1 Planctomycetota bacterium | reverse complement strand
CAGCCAGCCGAAGCCCTTCGCCTCCACCAGCACCGGCGGATAGAAGATCGGCGTGCAGAACATCCACACGGTGACCCCGACCCCGACCAGGTGGAAGGTGTCGCGGACGAACGCGTTGAGTACCGCAAGCAGATAGCCCAGGCCGAGGGTGAACAGGAACTGCAGGGCCAGGAGCAGCGGGATCGCGAGCAGGGACGCGGAGAGCCGCAGGGGCCTGTAGTCCGCAGCCCGGGGACGCACCTCGAACCCTCCCACGCCCGGCGCGGCCTGGCCCGCGGGCAGGGGGGGCTGGTCCTCGAGGAGGAGGGTGACGCCCGCACGCATGGAGGGCTCCGCACGGCTCTTGAGCACGCCCCCGGGAGTGGACGCCACGAGGCGCACGGTGATCGTCTCGGCGGCCTCGCCGGTGACCGCGTCGGGCAAGGGCTGGAGCAGGAGGTCAACGCCCTCGGCCCGCGCCGGGATCGTCACGCGCGTCGGCGCCAAGAAGTCCTCTCCCAGCTGCGCACTGCCCTCATAGGCGAGTTCCACCTCGATGGGAGCATCGAAGCCACGCTCGAGGACGATGGGCAGCCGAACGGCCTCCCCGCGCTCACCCACGGCCAGCTGCTCGGGGTGCACCGTGCGCCGCACGCCATCCTCACCCGTCACCACCTCGGGGCGCACGAACAGGTGCACCTCCGGGGCGGACAGGTGTCCGAACCAGCCCACGGCGGCCAGCAGCACAGGGAGCCCGATCAGCATGTTGATCAGGCTCGACTTGGCGAGGAACGCGGGCAGCAGCTCGCTCGGGAAGACGACCTTCTGGATCAGGTTGGCGTTGTCCACCAGGCACCCCGTGGAGCGCGTGATGGCCTCCGCGAAGGCCTGCCAGATAACGATGCCGGCGAGCATGACCAGCGCCACCTCGAGGGCCCCCTGGCTGTCGTTCCAGCGCGTGTTGAGCACCAGCCGGAAGACGAAGTGGTACACGAGCAGGTTGACGATCGGGAAGATCACCGACCAGAAGAAGCCCATACTCGACCCCACATAGCGCGCACGCAGGTCCCGCAGGACGAAGTCCAGCAGGAGCCTGCGGTTGGCGACGAGGGAGCGCAGGATGGGCAGCACGGCGGAGGGGGGGTCGTGAGCAGGCTACAGGACGCGCTTGCCGAGGGCCGACTCACAGAACTCGACGGCCGCCCTGGCCGTCCGGTTCCGCTCGTCCAGGATCGGGTTGATCTCGGTCATCTCGAGGCCCAGCAGCCTCCCCGTCTCGGCCACCAGCTCGACCACCGTGTGGGACTCACGGTAGGAGACGCCGCCGGGGACGGGCGTGCCGACCCCCGGGGCGACGCCAGGGTCGGTCCCGTCCAGGTCGAAGGACAGGTGGAAGCCCGCCGTTCCGTCGTTGGCGATGGCCAGGGCCTCCTTCATGACGGCATGGATGCCGTACTGGTCGATCTCCTTCATGGTGAAGCAGCGCAGGCCGACCTCCTTGATCAGGGCCTTCTCGCGCGCATCCAGCGAGCGCACCCCCACGAGCACGGCATTCCCAGGATCCACCGCAGGAAAGCGTGAGCCCAGGCGCGCGAGCTCGTCCGGGCCGTGGCCCAGGAGCGCGGCAAGGGGCATCCCGTGGATGTTGCCGGACTCACTGATCGCAGGCGTGTTCATGTCGCCGTGCGCGTCGAACCAGACCAGGCCGATGCGCTCCTGGCGCGCGTGGTAGTGGTTCGAGAGCCCCGCCACGGTCCCGGCCGCGATCGAGTGGTCTCCGCCCACCACGAGCGGCAGCCAGCCCTCACCCACGAGACCCTCAACGCGATCCCGCAGCCGTCGGCAGCAGTCCGCGATCTCCGGCAGGAAGCGCGCGCTCGGGTCGAGGGGCTCGAGCCCCACCGGGTCGCGCACCTCCACATTCCCCGTGTCCCGGAACTCGAGGCCCAGGCCGTGGACGGCGGCCTCGATCCCCGCGATGCGGAAGGCGCTCGGCCCCATGTCCACCCCGCGGCGCCCGCCGCCGAGGTCCATGGGAACGCCCACGAGGGCCACGCGCGAGGCGTGCTGACGAACAGCGCTGGAGGCATCCATGGCAGGCTGGGGCCGCTCGGGGCTCACTGGTGCGTGCGGGTCCCCAGGGCGCCGAGGAGAGCTCCCTGCAGCAGGGGCCGGTCCGTGCCTCCGGCCGTCCCGAGTCTGCGCGAGATCTCCTCGACCATGGGCATCCCTCCAAGCTGTCCAAGGGCGTAGCCCACCCGGCGCACATCCTCTCGAGACGCGCCGGCGGGCGGCTCGAGGCCCCACAGCATCAGGCGCGACGAGCCGAGGTGCTCGAGGGACAGGGCCGCGGCGAGGGTCGTGAGCTGCATGGAGCCCTCCCAGAGGGCGGCGCTGAGCAGGGGCTCGACCTCGACCCGGCCCGCACGCAGCAGGGCGCCGGCAAGGACCACATCCACTGGCCCCCGGAAGCGCGGCGGGAACTCGGCGATCACGAACTGCAGCTCGTCCTCGCTCGGGAAGTGCCCGAGGGCCTCCAGCGCGAGGTCGCGCCCGGGGATGCCGCGCGCCGCGCGGGCCGCCTCCGCGAGCAGGTCGCTGGTCGCCGCGCTGCGGCCGCCGAGGCGCAGGATCGCCAGGCACGCGATCCGGCCCGGCGCGCCGAGGGTCAGGGTGTCCACGAGAGCCTCGGAGAGGTCCACCACGAAGACTCCGCGGCGGTGGCGCATGAGGGAGGCCGGGAGGAACGAGGCATAGGCCGCAGGCGTCCCAGCGCTCCAGTCCTCCATGGCCCCGACGATCTCCTTGTGCGCGGTGCCATCCCCCAGACGGGCACGGACCACGAGGGCCTCCGCCTCGACCTCGGGGTCGCCGATGGACGCCAGGGCCGCGAGGGCCTGGAGCGAGCTGGCGCGGTCGCTCGCGCCCGATCCCAGCAGCACATCCAGCAGCACGCCGGAGTCGTCGCTGCGGAAGGCCGCGTCGAGATCCAGCTCCAGCTGCACATCACCGCGCGCCACCGCCGGCAGCGCGAGCCAGCGGGAGGCGGGGACCTCGAGGCACGCGGTGAGGACCGCGGGGAAGCTGCGCGGGCCGCCGCCCTGCAGGGCACCAAGGGCCAGCTCGCGCCAGCCCGCGTCCCCGCGGGGAGCCCACAGCTGGTTCTTCACCAGGGCCTCGACCGTGTCGGGCATGAGGCGCACGGCGGCGCGCACCCGGGCCGGGGTCGGATCCTCCAGGAGCAGCGCGAGGAGGTGATCCCGCTCCGCCTGGCCCATGCTGAACGAGAGCTCACCGAGGATCCACTCCTCGAGGAAGGCGCGGTCGCGACTCAGCTGCTCGGTCTTGGTCTCGCTCCACGGACGCCCGTCGACCAGCCCGAAGGACTGGGCCGCCCCCAGGCGCAGGGCGTACCAGCGCCGCACGCAGGGATCCTCGGGCAGGAGCGCCGGGGCCTCGTGCGCCGCGAGCGCAGCGGCGAAGGCGTCGGCCTCCGCCAGCTCCGATGCCAAGGCGCGACCAGCCGCGGGGTCCGCCATGAACAGCGCCAGCAGGGCGTGCCGGCGACGCGTCTCGTCGTCCTCGCCCGCCCAGTCCAGGAGGTCCTGGCGGGCGCTCCCCAGCCGGGGGCCGAGGGCTCCCAGGGCCAGGATGGCCGCGAGCCCCTGGGGCTGGCTGCCGGCCTCGGCGGCCAGGTCGCCCAGGCCGACACGCGCGGACACGTCTCCCCCGGCTCCCAGGGCGAAGAGAGCCTCCGACCACTCGAGCACCGAGCCCGGCGCAAGCGGGGCTCGCTCGGGGTCGAGGCGCTCGAGCGCGCGCTGGGCGAGCACGGCGCTACGCGGCGTGAAGGACACGCGGCCGTCGCGCTCGGTGACCCGCGCCAGGCTCTCTCCCAGCGTGGCCCCCGGGAAGGTCGCCGGGGACTGCATCGCCGGCGCCGCGGGGGTCGCGGGCGCGGCGGCAAGGGGTGCGAGGAGGAGCAGGAGGTTGGGCAGCATCGGGAGGTCTCCGGGGATCCTATCGGCCGCCTGCGCAGGCAGGATTCACCCCTTCTGGGGCGGCCCGGCCCGAAGGCCTGCAACTTCCTGCGCGGGGCCGTGCCGGCAGCTCACTCCTCGGGATTTCCGAGGATCGAGATCAGCTCGTCCCGGTGCGCGTCCCGCAGGGCCGCGTCCGAGGCCTCGAGGTTCAGGCGCAGGACCGGCTCGGTGTTGGAGGGGCGGACATTGAACCACCACCAGCTCGGGTCCCCCACCTCACCGAACTCGACGGTGATCCCGTCCAGCTCGTCCTGGCGGCCGTCCTGGTAGCGGGCCTTCAGCTCCGCCAGCAGCGCGTCCTTGTCCTCGACATGGAAGTTCACCTCGCCCGTGGCGTGATAGCGGCGCAGGTCCTTCACGAGCACGGACAGGGGCTCGCTGGAGCGCGACAGCAGGTTCAGGGCGCTGACCATGGCGATCACGCCGGAGTCGCAGACGAAGTTGTCGCGGAAGTAGAAGTGGCCGCTGAGCTCGCCGCCGAACACCGCCCCGTTGCCCCGCATGGTGGCCTTGATGAACGAATGGCCGACGCGGTCCCGGACCGGCTGCCCCCCGGCGCGCGCGATCTCCTCCTTCACGACCCAGGAGCTGCGCAGGTCGTAGACGATCGGCTTGCCGGGCTCCTGGGCCAGGAAGTCCCGCGCCAGCAGCGCCGTCATGAGGTCAGCGGGCACGGTCGCCCCGGTCTCATCCACGAAGCAGCAGCGGTCCGCGTCCCCGTCGAAGGACACGCCCAGGTCAGCGCCGGTGCGCCGCACCAGCTCCCGCACGGGGTCGAGGTTCTCCTCCTTGAGCGGGTTGGCCTCGTGGTTCGGGAAGGTCCCGTCGGGCTCCATGAACAGCAGCTCGGCCTCGACGCCCTCGAGCAGGGGCAGGATGCGCGGCAGGGTGTGCCCCGCCATCCCGTTCGCCGCGTCGATCGCGATGCGCAGCGGGCGCTCGATGCGCGCAAAGCTCGCCACATGGCGTGCGTAGGCGTCCTGCAGGTCGATCGTCTCCACCGCCCCCCGCTCCGGCGCCGCGTCGGGCTCCGGCGCTGCGCAGGCGGCCTCCAGGTCGGCGATGCCCGTGGCGCGGCTGATCGGCTTGGCCCCGCGGCTGCAGAGCTTCATGCCGTTGTACTGCCCGGGGTTGTGGCTCGCGGTCACGCACAGACCCCCGTCCACATCCTGGGAGCCGATGGCGAAGTAGGTCATCGGGGTCGAGGCCAGGCCGATGTCGACCACATCAGCACCGGCCGAGGCCAGGCCCTCGATGACCGCCCCCGCGATCTCGGGGGAGTGGGTCCGCATATCGCGCCCGACCAGGATCCGACCGCCGCCCAGGTGGGCTGCGAAGGCCTGGCCGATGCGGCGGGCGAGGGCGGGATCGAGCTGGTCCGGGACGGTGCCGCGGATGTCGTAGGCCTTGAAGATGCTCATGGGGAGGGCGGGCGCGTGGCTCCGGTCCCGACCCCTTCGGCAGGAAGGCGCCCGGACTTCACCCCAGCATGACCAACTCGGCGGCTCGGACCAAGCGCTCCAGCTCGTCTCGACCCACGCCAAGGTGCGTGACGAAGCGCAGCCGCCGGGGCCCCATCGGCATGACGAGGACGCCGTGCTCCCCAAGGGCAGCTGCGACCGTCGCCGCGTCGCGGGCCGTGTCCTCGATGCCCACCATCACGATGTTGGTGTGCACGGCCTCCGGGTCCGTGGCGAGGCCGGGCACCGCCCCGAGCCGCTCGGCCAGGGTCCGCGCGAGGGCGTGGTCCTCGGCAAGGCGCTCGACCCGGTGCTCGAGGGCGAACAGGGCCGCCGCCGCCAGGTGGCCCGCCTGGCGCATCCAGCCTCCCAGGCGCTTGCGCACGAGGCGCGCACGCTCGAGGAAGGCCTCGTCCCCTGCGATCACCGAGCCCACCGGGGCCCCCAGGCCCTTCGAGAAGCACAGGCTCACCGAGTCCGCGTGAGTGCACCAGGTCGCGGCGGGGATGCCGCTGGCCACGACGGCGTTGGCCAGGCGCGCGCCGTCCAGGTGCACCGCGAGGCCCGCCTCGCGCGCCACGCCGCTCAGGGCCGCCACGCGCTCCAAGGGCGTCACGACCCCGCCGGCCCAGTTGTGGGTCTGCTCCAGACAGAGCAGGCGCGAGGGCGGACAGTGGATGAACCGCGGGCGCAGGCAGGCCCGCACCTCCTCCGGATCGAGCTGCCCGTCGTCACCGCCGACCGTCATGGACTGCACCCCGTGCAGGAAGCCCGCGGCGCCGGCCTCGAAGGTGGTCACATGGGCGTAGCGCTGACAGATCAGCTCGTCCCCCGGTCGCGTCCAGGCCCCCAGCGCGACCTGGTTGGCCATCGTGCCCGAGGGCACGAACAGCGCGCCCTCCTTCCCCAGCCAGGCCGCGGCGGCCTCCTCCAGGCGGCGAACGGTCGGGTCGCCCTCGAGGACATCGTCCCCCACCTCGGCGGTCGCCATGGCCTCGCGCATCGCCGCGCAGGCCTGGGTGACCGTGTCGGAGCGAAAATCCGCGGGCCTCATCGGGGGTTGGCCTCGAGCCAGCTGCGGACGCGCCCCAGGCCCTCCTCGATGTTCTCGATCGAGTTGGCATAGCTGAAGCGCATGAAGCCCTCCCCGAAGGCCCCGAAGCTCGTGCCCGACAGGCACGCGACGCCGGCCTCGGTGAGCAGGCGGTCCTGGAGCTCGCGCGAGGACCAGCCCGCCCCAGAGGTGTTGGGGAAGGCGTAGAAGGCGCCCTTGGGCAGCGCGCAGCGGAAGCCGGGCAGGGCGTTCAGGGCGGCGTGCATGACCTTGCGCCGCGCGTCGAACGCCTGGCGCATCTCCTCCACGGGCTCCTGCGGCCCCTCGAGCGCGGCGATGGCCGCAATCTGGGTGGCAGCGTTCGCGCACGAGGCAATGTTGATCTGCAGGCGCTCTGCGTGCTCGACCAGGTGCGAGGGCCACAGGCCGTACCCCAGGCGCCAGCCGGTCATTGCCCAGGTCTTGCTCCAGCCATCGAGCACGATGGCGCGGTCGTGCATGGACGGGTACTGCAGGATGCTCACATGCTCCTCGCCGTCGTAGAGCAGGCGCGAGTAGATCTCGTCGCACAGCACCGTCACATGCGGGTGCGCCTCGAGCCCCGCGACGAGCCGGTCCATCTCAGCGCGCGGTACGACCCCGCCCGTGGGGTTGGCCGGGGTGTTCACGATCAGCAGCCGGGTGCGCTCGTTGACCTTGGCCAGGACCTCGTCCGCCGAGAAGCTGAACCCACTCTCCTCGGCCAGCTCGATGGGAACAGGCGTCGCCCCCGACCAGCGGATCACGGACTCGTAGATGGGGAAGCCCGGGTTCGGGTAGAGGATCTCGGTGCCCGGCTCTCCGAACATCATGATCGCGTAGAACATCGTGGGCTTGCCACCCGGGACGATGAGCACGCGGCTCGGGTCCACCTCCACCCCACGGTGGCGGAGGAACTCGGCGCTCACAGCCTCCCGCAGCTGGGGCAGGCCCTGGGCCGGGGTGTACTTGTGCCAGCCATCGCGCAGGGCCCGCTCGCCGGCCTCGACGATGTGCTGCGGGGTGTCGAAGTCCGGCGCTCCGATGTGGAGGTGCACGATGTCCTTGCCCTGAGCCTCGAGGGCCTTGGCCTTGGCGAACACCTCGAAGGCCGTCTCGGTTCCGAGGCTGGACATGCGTTGGGCGAGGGTCATGGGCGCGGGGAGGCTGATGGAGGCAAGGGGGCGGGAGAGGGAGGCCTGGAGGGCCTGCGGAACCGGCGCGGACCCGGAGGGATTGGGGGACCTCAACCCTCCCGGGTGGACCCGGGATCATAGCCCGCGAGACCGCTCGGTCGGAGGACCGAGCCTTGGGCTGCGGACACCGATGGGGCGCGAAGGATCGGTACCCTGCTCTGGCTGGATTCCTCACCCCGCGGCCGTGGCCCCATGCGGCGGCCGGGCTAGGGGTCCGGACGAGCCCCTGCCGGGGCTTCCCCGCACGGCCGCCTCCTCTCCGACTCGAGCCCCACCGCCCCGCCCCCATGCGCTCGCCTCGACCCCTTGCCTGCGCACTCCCCGGCGCGCTCGCCCTCACCGCCCTGCTCGCGAGCTGCGGGCCCGAGCCGGACCTGGTCGTCTACTGCGCCCTGGATCAGGTCTTCAGCGAGGAGCTCATCGCCGACTTCGAGCGCGAGTCGGGGCTCGAGGTCGAGGCCCTGTTCGACCTGGAGCACCAGAAGACCGTCGGCCTCGTGGGCCAGCTCATCGCCGAGCGCGCCCACCCGCGCTGCGATGTGTTCTGGAACAACGAGATCGTCCAGACCGTGCGCCTGGCCGAGCTCGGGATGCTGGCCCCCTACGACTCCCCTAGCGCCGCGGACATCCCCGAGCAGTTCCGGGACGCGGAGCGCCGCTGGACCGGCTTCGCGGCGCGCGCGCGGATCCTGATCGCGAACACCGACCTGATCGACCCCGCCCAGCTGACCGGCTACCAGGACCTGCTCGACCCGCGCTTCGCAGGCACCTGCGGGGTCGCACGCCCCCTCACGGGCACGACCCTGACCCACGCCGCGGCCATGTACACGACCTGGGGCGAGGAGCGCGCGGGTGCGTTCTGGGGCCCCATCGCGGGGCGGCAGCACGAGGATCCGCCGCCGGTCCATGTGGTCCGCTCCAACGGGCAGGCCATGACCCTGGTGCGTGATGGCGAGCTGGCCTTCGCCTACACCGACACCGACGACTTCAATGTCGCGCGGGAGAGCGGCGCGCCGGTTGTCGCGGTCTACCCCGACCAGGCGCCCGGCCCGGACGGCCAGCCCCCGATCGGCACCCTGCTGATCCCGAACACCGTCTCGATCCTCGAAGGCGCGCCCCACCGGGACGCGGCGGAGCGCTTCGTGGACTGGGTGCTCGCGCGGAAGACCGAGAAGCGCCTCGCCCACGCGCGCTCGGCCCAGATCCCCGTGCGCCCGGATGTGCCGCGCCCCGACCATGTGCGCACGGACTTCGCCGTGATGCAGGTGGACTACGCTGCGGTCGGCCGCTCCGTCGCGGAGCGGACCGACGCCCTCAAGGTGCTGTTCCTGGACGAATGAGCCGCCCCGCGCCCTCTCCCCTGCTGGCGGCCGCGCTCCTCGTCCTGGGGATCGCGGGCCTGCTGCCCGTGGGGTGGATGCTGGCGCGACTCGCGGCCGAGCCCGAGGCGCTGTCGGTGCTGGGCCTGGGCGGCGCCGGCGCAGACCCCAGGGTCATGGGGCTGCTGGGCAGGACCATCGGCCTGGGCCTGGCCTCCTCCGCCGTGGCCGCCCTGCTGGGCGCGCCCTTCGGCTTCCTGGTCGCGCGCACGGACCTGCCCGGCCGCGGCGTGCTCCGCGCTGCAGGGGTCCTGCCCTTCCTGATCCCACCCCTCCTGGTGGCTGCGACCTGGACCCAGGTCGTGTCCCTGCGCGGGGCCCCCATGACGGCCCTGCTGCTAGGGCTCTCCTCCGCCCCGGTGGTGGCCCTCTTCACGGCCCGCGCGGCCGAGCGCATCGACCGCCGCCGCGAGGAGGCGGCCCTGCTGACGGGCGGAGTGCGCGCGGCCCTGCGCCTCGAGCTGCCGCTCCTCCTGCCCGCGGTCCTCGCGGGTGCGGCCTTCGCCTTCCTGTTCACGATCCAGGACTTCGCCCTGCCCGACTATGTGTCCTCCGTCGGCCCGAAGTTCAATGTGTTCGCCGACGAGGTCTTCGCCGTGTGGTCCGTGGACCAGGACGCCGCCGAGGCGGTGGCCACCTCCGTTCCCCTGGTGCTCCTCACCCTGGCCGCCCTCCTGCCCGGCCTGCTGCTCATGCGCCGCGGCGCCCTCGGCACGATCGAGCGCGACTTCGAGGCCCCGCGCCCCCTCCCCCTGGGGCGCGCCAAGCCCATCGCTCTCCTCTTTGCCCTCCTGTTCGTGCTCGCGGGCGCCGGTGTCCCGCTGGGACGCCTGGCCTGGGAGGCCGGTGGCGGTCCCCGCGGCTGGACGAGCGAGGCGCTGCGTGCCGCCTTCGCGCGGGCCCTGGAGCTTGGGCGCGAGGACCTGCGAGACACGATCCTCTACGCCACGGCTGCGGCGACCCTCGCCGTCCCCCTGGCCCTCGCCCTCGGGCACCGCGCGGAGCGCGGGCGCTTCGGACGCGCGCTCATCGTGCTCGTGGTCCTGCCCCTCGCAGTGCCCGCGATCCTCTACGGGATCGGCACGGTGCTGGTCTGGAACCGCCCGCTGCTGCAGTCCTTCTACGCCTCGGGCGGCCTGGTGGTCCTGATGATGATCGGTCGCTTCCTGTGCTTCCCCACCCTGGTCTGCCAGGGCGCAACGGCGGCCATGGATGCGCGCCTCGAGGAGGCCGCCCTCCTTGCGGGTGCGGGGCCGACCCGCCGCCTGGCCCGGATCGTCGCCCCGCCACTGCGCCCCAGCCTGTTCGGGGCCTGGACCCTGGTCTTCGTCCTCGCGGTCCGCGAGCTCGACGCCGCGGTAATTGTGCCTGCCGCCAAGCACACCGCGATGTACCGCGTCTTCAACGCGGTCCACTTCGGCCGGGACGACTTCGTCGCGGCGCTGGCGCTGCTCGTGATCTTCGTTGTCGTCCTCCCCGGGCTCGTGTGGGGCCTCTTCAGCAGCCGCCGCATGGAGTTCCTGCCGTGACCGCCGCCCTTCGCCTGCGCGGCCTCGTCCTCCGGGCGGGGCGCAAGCCGCTCCTCGGCCCCGTGGACCTCGACCTCGAGGCCGGCGGGCACACGCTGCTCGTGGGACGCTCCGGGTCGGGCAAGACCACCCTCCTGCGCGCTCTCGCGGGCCTTGCGGAGGTCGACGCAGGGACCATCGAGATCCACGGACGCGTCGTGCAGGACGGGGCGAACACCCTGGTGCCCCCCCACCAGCGCGGGCTGGGGCTCGTCTTCCAGGGCGGCGCGCTCTGGCCGCACATGACCGTGGCCAAGACCCTCCAGTTCGTCCTCGACTCCAGCGGCTGCCCCCGCGGGGAGCGCAAGCAGCGCGTCCGCGACCTGCTGGAGTGGGTCGAGCTGCCGGGCTTCGAGCGCCGCAGGGTCTCGACCCTGTCGGGCGGAGAGGCGCAGCGCCTCGCGCTCGCTCGGGCCCTGGCCACCCGGCCCCGGCTGTTGCTGCTCGATGAGCCCCTCGGGCCCCTGGACCAGGACCTGCGCCGGAGCCTGCTGGAGCGGCTCCAGTCCCTGGGCCGCGAGCTCGACCTGACCCTCCTCCATGTGACGCACGACCCCGACGAGGCGGCCGGGGTCTCGACCGGCAGGCTCAAGCTCGAAGACGGCCTGCTCGTGGCCGACAATGACTCGCGCGAGTCCTGACCCCGTCATGAAGAAGCTCCTCGGAATCCTCGTCCTCGCCACCGCGGTCTGGCTCGGCCTCGAGCTCAGCCCATCCTCGGGGGAGCGCGCGACCTCGGCCACCCCGACCCAGTGGACCTCGTCCTCGCAGTGCCAGGCGTGCCACGAGGAGGTCTACGCCGAGTGGGCGGACTCCTGGCATGCCAAGGCCTGGATCGACGAGGATGTGCGCGTCCAGAGCGCGGACTTCTCCAACAAGATCTGCATCGACTGCCACGCGCCCCGGCCCGTGTTCGAGACGGGGATCGGCAACCGGGTCCTGCCGCGCAGCTCGCGCCGCGCGGAGGGCGTGGACTGCATCTCCTGCCACCTGCTGCCCGACGGGACGATCGCCGGCACCATCGACAACCCGAGCGCACCCTGCCGGCCGGTCGCGCGGCGTGAGCTCCAGCGGGTGGACTTCTGCGCGGGCTGCCACGACCAGCACAAGACGGTCACCCAGTGGAAGCTGACCGACCACGCCACGAACGGCACCGGGTGCATCGAGTGCCACATGCCCCTGCGCGAGGGGGACCCGAACGCCGGCCGCTACCACCAGATGGCCGGCGGCCACGACCTCGAGCTGGTGCGGTCCGCGGTGGCCCTGCGCGCCACGCGCGACGAGGCCGGCATCGCGGTCGAGGTCGAGAACCTCATGCGGGCCCACAGCTTCCCCACCGACGAGCGCTCGCGGGCGGCGGATGTGTTCTATCGGTCCGCCCCCGAGGATCCGGAGCAGCGCGGAGGCTGGACGCACCTGCACCGCATCCGCGATCCGTACCGCCACGAGGTGGACCAGCCCTCAACCCTCCTCCAGGCCACGCCGGAGGGCCCCGACGGCCCGTGGGAGAACAACACCGAGGTGCACCCCGTGCGGCCCCTGCGCATCGCCGCGGAGGCGGCCGCAGGGCCGATCGAGGTGGCCCTCTTCTACAAGCTCGCGCCGTACTACCGCGACGGGGAGACGGTCCTGGTCACGGAGGAGGTCACCGATCCCCTGATCGACGCGCAGCTCGTCCACCGCGTCGTGGTCCCGTGACCGCAGCGCTCCCCGCGGAGGGGCGTCCGGCGCGCGCTGGCCTCCTGCGCCTGGCGGGCCTGGCGCTCGTGGGTCTCGCGCCCGCGCTCCCGTCGTGCGGCGGCGAGCCCCCGCCCGCCCCGAACGCGCCTCCCGCCCTGGGCCCGGTGGCGCGCACCCGCTCCGCCGCGCTGACGACCGCCGCTCCGGCCCCCGCGCTCCCGCCCACCGCGGAAGAAGGCGCCGAGGCGACGCGCGCCATGCTCGAGACCCGCGTCCACGGCGGCCAGTTCCGTGACCTCGTGTTCGAGGACCTGGCGGGCCTCGGCGATGCCGCGGTCGTGCCCCTGGCTGCCCATGCCCTGGACACTCGCCTCCCCGCGGACCTGCGGGCTGCAGCCGTGGAGCTGCTCGGCGCGCTCCGAAGCCCCGCCGCGGCCGAGCGGCTGCTGGGGCTGGCGAAGGACTCCCCGGACGCGTGGCTGCGGGCCCACGCGGCCTGGCGCCTCGCGGCCTGCGGCTCGGACCATGTGGTGCCGGGGCTGGTGCTGAGGCTCAAGTACGAGCGCGACCCGGACGCCTTCCTCTGGGTCGCCGCAACCCTCGGGCGCCTGGGCTGTCTCGCAGGCCTCGGAGGCCTGATGGAGCTGGCGGCGCGTGAGGACGCCCGCGCCGCCCTGGCTGCCGCAGAGCTCGCGGCGGTGGTCGAGCCCCTGGGGATGGACGCCGAGCAGGCCCTCGCCCTGTGGAGCG
This sequence comes from Planctomycetota bacterium, assembly GCA_016779225.1. Taxonomy (GTDB): domain Bacteria; phylum Planctomycetota; class UBA1135; order UBA1135. The sequence continues at coordinate 3,499 of JADHNZ010000061.1, read as the reverse complement.
GCGTGGACGCCGAGGCCCTGCCCCTGCCTCCCCCCAGCGATGCCCAGCTGCGTGAGGTCTGGGACCTGGTGCTGGACCTCTCCGGCGACACCTTCCAGCTGCGGCCCGTGGACGACGCACGCTATGTGCTCTCGCGCCTGGGCCCCTGGTGCGCGCGAGAGGTCGCCTCTGCCCTCGTGGACGAGGACCCCTGGCTACGCCTGCACTGCGCGCAGGTGCTGGAGACCATGGGGCCCCGTGCGCGGGTCGTGGAGGGGCAGCTGCTCCACGCGCTCGCGGAGCCGGGCGTCGCCCCGGCTGCCGCCGAGGCCCTGGGCCGGGTGGGCGGACCGGACGCCGTACCAGCCCTCCTGGCCTGCGCCGGCAGCGACCGCCCGCACGAGCTGCGCGTGGGCGCGGTCCGTGCTCTGGGGACCCTGGGGCTCAGCGAGGCGGCAGGCCCGGTCCGCACGCTCTTCGAGAGCCTGGACGCGCCCGCCGCCCCCCAGGACCTGCGGATGGCCGCGGCCACCGCACTGGTCGGGCTCGGCGAGGGGGACGCGGCAGCCGCCTGGCTCACCGAGCGCCTGGGCAGCGCGGCCGATGCCAGCGAGGCCGAGGTCGCCCTGGGCGCCTGGCTCCGCGCCGGCGCGGCCACGACGCGCGTCGGGTTCGCGGAGGCGCTGCGCACCTGGGACGGCCACGCCGATCCGCCGGGCGCCCTGCCGAACACCGAGCGGGCCATCGCGCGGCGGAGGTCCCGTGCGGCCAGCCTGGCAGGCCAGCTGGCCGGGCTCGTCGGGAGCTAGCCCGCAGGCGCGGCTCAGGGGCGGCCGTGCTGGAGCCACCAGCCAAGGAACAGGAACTGGGGCACCCAGTGGGACACCACGGCGAAGTCCCCCCGCCACAGCTCATCCCGCGCGAGCAGGCTCGCGGTGCGGTCGTGCCAGACCGCCTGGCTCGCAGCGCCGCCATCCGCCGCGCAGGGCCAGACGCGGCAGAGCTCGAGCCCGAGCACATGCACCATGCGCAGCTCGACGGCATCCGGCCAGCCGTCGAAGGCCGGCGCGGCGTAGGAGCGGGGACTTCCGCCCGCCCGGTCCACGAGGGCGAGGACCGCGGGCACCGAGAGGAAGTCGTAGCCGTGGCTCCCTGAGAGCGCTGCGATCGCGTCCCGCTGGGGCTCGATGCGCTCCCGTCGCCAGCGCTCCAAGAGCACCTCGGTACGCGGATCCACGGGTTCACTCCAGCGCAGGAGGAGCCAGGCCCAGAGCCAGGAGCGATAGAAGCCGCAGAAGCCCGAGCCCCCGCGCTCCACGGGCGGGATGCCCTCGGGGAACGGCGACGAGGCCAGCTGGTCCACGACCCGGCGCTCCTGGCGCGCGCGCACGGCAAGGAGGGCGCCGCGCTCCTCGCCCGAGCGGGCGTGCCGCTCGCGCTCGGCAAGCAGCATGCAGAGCCAGGCCTCGTCGTAGGGCGCGGTCCCCCGCAGCCGTCGATCGCGCGTCGCCAGCAGCTCGGGCTCCAGCGCAAGCGCCTCCGGCGAGAGGCGTGCGCAGAGCTCGGCCGAGGCCGCGGCGTCTCCCGTCACGCGCGCGTGGGTCAGCAGCGCCCAGTGCGCGATCACGCAGGAGTGCCAGTCGTAGGAGCCGTCGAAGACCGTCTCCGCCTCCATGCGGCGGGTGAAGTGTGCGCTCGGCTCGACGGTCGCAAGTCCCGCCTCCATGGTCGCGACCAGGTCCTCGATCCGCTCATCCACGGGCGACACGCCCACGCAGGCTCCGGCCCCGGCAAGCAGGGCCGCTGAGAGGATGCAGCGGAGCGAGCGGGGCGCCATGGCCCCTCACGCCGGCCGCAGCACGAGCAGCCACACCACCGTCCCCAGCCAGGCCAGGGCGTTGGCGACGAAGGTCACATCGCCCCCGAGCAGCACCCGCGAGGGGCTGCCGCCGCCTCCCCGGGTCTGCACCAGGAGCAGGTACCTGAAGATGCCGAACACCACGAACGGCACCGTGTAGATCAGGTCGGTGGTCCCGAGCTTCTCGAGGGTGCGGTCATCGACCGTGTACATGGAGTAGCTGAGGACCGAGCAGGCGGCGAGGATCGCCGTGGCCTGGTCCAGGAACCCGAGCGAGTACTCGCGCAGGTTGCGCCGGTGGCTGCCGCTGTCATCCCCCAGCAGCTCCAGCTCCGCGTGGCGCTTGCAGAGGGCCAGGAACAGCGCCAGGAAGAAGGTGCAGATCACCAGCCAGGGCGAGATCGGCCTGCCCACGGCGAAGGCGCCGGCGAGCACCCGCAGGAGGAAGCCGAGGGCGATGCAGAACACATCCACCAGCACGATGTGCTTGAGGCGCAGGGAGTAGGCGGTGTTCATGACCGCATAGGCCACCACCACCACCAGCACCGAGCCCTCCGCCGTGCCGGCTCGGCTCGCGAGCAGCAGGGCCGCGCCAAGGCACACGACGCCGAGCCCCAGGGCCGCGGGGACGCTCAGCGCGCCTGAGGCGATGGGCCGGCGACACTTCTCGGGGTGCTTGCGGTCCTGCTCACGATCCATCACATCGTTCAGGACATAGATCGAGCTGGCCGCCAGGCAGAAGGCGGCTACGGCAAGCAGCACGCGCTGCAGCTCGTCCACCAGCGCCATGGGGTCCCTGCCCATCTCCGGCAGGGCGAACAGGAACGCTGCCCCCACGAAGATGTTCTTGATCCACTGGTGCGGCCGGAGGGCCGCCAGGAGCGGGGGCAGGCTCATGGCTGGGCCAGGAGCCGTCAGTCGAGGGTCAGGACGCGCAGCTGCTCGATGCGCGCGTCGGGGCCGACACGGAGGAACTCGTCCTCGGGGTCGGCATTGCCCTTCTCGCGCTCCTCGAACACATCGAAGCTGCGCACCGCCCCGTCACCGAACAGGGCGTTGGTCATGAGCTTGTGGTTGCCCTCGGGGTCGTTGTCGTCGGCCACCAGGACCTCCTTGCCGGAGGCGGGGTACTTGCGCAGGGGGTACTGCTTGATGTCCCGCCCCGCGTAGGCCGACCAGGAGCCGTCCACGCGGGACAGGTCGGTGTACCACTCGCCCATCGGGATGCCCTCCATCGAGGGCGTGAGGAACGAGCTCTCGACCGAGGGGCACGAGAGCCCCTTGGTGCTGGTCTCGGTGTCCTCCCAGATGCCGCCAGCCACCAGCGACGCGAAGAAGCCCACGCCGCCCTCCTTGGGCCAGCGCTTCTTCTGGCTGTGGTACATCATCAGCCCCTGGTGGATCTTGCCCAGGTTCGCCGTGCAGGCCGTCACCTGGGCCTGCTCGAAGGCCGCGTTCACGCGCGGCAGCAGGGCGACGGCGAGGATCATGATGATGGCCATCACCGCGATCAGCTCGATCAGGGTGAAGCCGGCGCGGCGGAGGGAGGCGGTCACGGGGCGCATGGTCGGTCGAGACGCCGCACGGGCGTCTGCCCAAGCGTACCCATCGCCCTGGGCCAGGTCACTCCTGGCGCCCGGAACGCCGCGAGCGCCGCGCCCC
>JADHNZ010000060.1 GCA_016779225.1 Planctomycetota bacterium | reverse complement strand
CTCCCCTGCGTTACGGATCTCTTCGACCCTGAAACCCCAAGAAAGCGGCGCCGCTCCAGGCGTTTGCACCACAACCATGGCTCGGAAAGCTGCCAAGAAAGTTGCCAAGAAGGCGACCAAGAAGAAGGCCACCAAGAAGAAGGCCACCAAGAAGGCTGGTCGCAAGGCCGCCCCCGCCGAGTTGATCATCAGCAAGTCCCGCACCAAGAACGCTGCGGGCCTGCGTCTCTCGAGCGAGTTCTACGGTGCGCTTGACGCCAAGGTCCGCGAGATCATCGCTGGTGCCGAGGCCCGCGCTGCCGCCAACAACCGCGGCACCCTGCGCCCGCACGATCTTTGATCGTCGTTCGCTGAGGGAGGAGTCCCGCGCGGCCGCTCGCGGCTCGCAGGCTCTTCCCAAGGCCGCATCCGCCGCCCCTCGCTGCACCTCGCAGCGGGGGGCGGCGCGCTTTTTGGGCGGTGCGGCGGTGCGGTGCGCCGACGCGGTGCGACCTCGCAGTGCCGTTTGGCGGCACTCTCCTAGGACGCTGCCTCTCGGGCTCGCGCCTACGGCATCAGCGATGAACGCGCCGAAGGAGGCTCTGTCCCGCAGTCAGCGCGGACGCACGCCAGGGACGAACGCGCGCAGGTAGAGCGGGCGCAGCCGCTGCGGGGCCGTGGGCCCCTCCGCCTCGAGCTGCAGTCCGCCGAGCGTGAGGATTGCGGCGGCGTCGGGCGCGGGCGCAGCAATCACGCGCGGGTCGCTGCTCTCCAGCCTGGCGGCCTTCAGGCCCGCAGCGTCTGCGAGGAGTCGCTCGGCGCTGCGCAGCTCGTGCGCCGCCTCTGCGCAGGGGACGAGGGTGTGCTCTCCTGCACAGGCGAGGCCGCTCTTCGCGCGCACCCACGCCGAGGTCTGCACGCATCCTCCGCGGGCGTCCTGCAGGACGGTGATGGAGCCGCCGGCCTCTTCGCCCTCGAGTACGCGCCAGGCGGACGCCGCATGGGAGGACACGCCCACGAGCTGGGCTCCGGTGGAGCGCGCGAGGCCGAGAGCGGTGGAGATGGCCACGCGGAGCCCGGTGAAGCTCCCGGGGCCGACGCCCACCGCGAGCAGGGAGAGCTCGGCGGGCGAGACTCCCGCACTGCCGCACAGCCGCGCCAAGGCGGGCACGAGATCGCTGGCGTGGGCCGCGTCCTCACCGAGGCGCGCAGTGTGGAGCACCCCGTCCACCTCGAGCGCAACGGAGGCCGCCCGGGTCGAGGCCTCGAGGGCGGCTCGCATCATGCCTGGGCTCCGATGCGCTCGCGCAGGCGTCCGGCGACGCGCTCGGCGAGCTGGCCGATCTGGTCGAGGTCGGGCCCCTCGACCATGACGCGGGCCAGGGGCTCCGTCCCCGAGTAGCGCAGGAGAACGCGGCCTCGAGCGCCCAGGGCCTCCTCCGCCGCACGGACCTCGTCCTGGACCAGGGGCAGCTCCTCGAAGGGGGGCTTGCTGGCCACGGGCACATTGAGCAGGACCTGGGGGAGGCGCTGGTACGGCGCGGCCAGGTCCGACAGGGGAGCGCCCGTGCGAGCCATGACCTGCAGGACCGCCAGAGCGGTCACCAGCCCGTCGCCGATGTACCCGTTGCGCTCCCCGAGGATCACATGCCCCGACTGTTCGCCGCCCAGCAGCAGCCCGTGCTCCTTCAGGGCCTCCACCACGGCGCGGTCGCCGACCGCCGTCTCCACCACGCGCACCTCGCGCTCGGCCAGGGCGATGTGCAGCGCGCGGTTCGACATGACCGTCGCCGCCACGGCACTCCCCGGGATCTCGCCGGCCTCCGCCATGGAGCGCCCCAGAACGGTCAGGATCCCGTCCCCGTCCACGAGCTCACCGCGCTCGTCCACGAGGATGCAGCGGTCGCCGTCTCCGTCGAGGGCAATGCCCAGACCAGCAGCCTCCGTGCGGACGGCTGCTTGCAGGCTCTCGGGGTGTGTGGAGCCGCACCCCGCGTTGATGTTGGTGCCGTCCGGCGCCGCGTGGAGGCAGCGCGCCCGAACGCCGAGCGCCTCCCACAGCAGAGGAGCGACGCTGCTGCCGGCGCCGTGGGCGCAGTCCACCAGCACCTCCATGTCCGCCGCGAGCGCTGCCCCGAGGCCGGAGCCGAACGAGCGCAGGTGTCCGAGGTAGGCCGACCTGAGGGAGGGGTCCTCCGCGGGGACGCCGCCGGAGGGCGCGGGGCCGGGCGCGCAGGCGCCGGTCAGCAGCTCCTCGATCCGGGCCTGCAGCGCGTCATCGGGCTTGTCGCCGTCGCGGCCGAAGACCTTGATGCCGTTGTCGTGGGCCGGGTTGTGCGAGGCGCTGACCATGAGGCCGAGGGCTGCGTCGCTGGAGCGCGTCAGCCAGGCCAGCCCCGGCGTGGGCAGCAGGCCTGCGCAGCGCGGCTCGAGGCCAGCGGCCCGCAGGCCGGAGGCGAGGCCCTCGATGAGCCAGGTCGCAGACGCCCTGCCATCGTGGGCGAGCAGGGCCTCGGCGCCGCTGGCGCCGAGGATGCGCCCGGCGGCCAGACCCACGGCGTGGGCGCCCTCAGGAGTGAGCCAGCCTTCGCCGGCGCGTCCGCGGATTCCGTCGGTCCCGAAGATGGAGGAGGTCATTCTTGTCGTTCGTCCTGCGAGGATTCTGCGAGGGGGACGAGCCGCACCGTCCGCGGCTCGACGCGTGTCTCGAGGACCTCGGCTCCCTGGTCCCCGAGGGCCTCCAGGGCTCCTGGGATCCTGCTCAAGAGGGATCGGAGCTCGGGGACCTGAACCTGCACCGCAACATCGCGGGTCTCGACCGCGAGACCGCCCACATCCACGAAGGCGCGCGCCTGCTCCTGCAGGGCGGAGCGCACGCCGAGGAGGATCGAGGTGTCCAGGGCGTCCTCGCCCGTAGAGACCCCGGCTAGGCGCACGGACAGCGTCACGGTCCCGCTCGGCGGCTCCCACGCCAGCGCCGACGCGGCACCGGCGGGATCGAGGCTGACCACGGCGACCTCGAGGCTCAGGGGCTCCAGCTCCTGCGCCCGCAGGGTGACCGGAACCAGGAGGCTTACCGGCTCCAAGAGGTCGAGGCCCTCGGCGCGCGCCTCGTCCGTCAGGCGCAGGGAGCCGCTCCAGCGCGGCTGCTGCCGCCACTGGTCGTTCCTCTGCGCGGGCAGGGCCAGGCCGCGGAAGCCCAGGGCCGCGCGGACCGCGGCGGCCTCCATCCCGCGCGGTGCGCGCACCCGGACCGCGCTGGGAAGGAAGACGATGCGGGGTTCGTCCAGCTCCCAGGCGTCGAGGGCGCTGGTGTCCAGGGTGGGCACGAGGTCCGGCCCCAGGTCGATGGTGAGGGTCTCGTAGGCGCGCAGCTCGAGGCGCGGCGCCTCTCCGACCCAGGTCACATCCAGGGCCTCGGCATCGGCCTCACCGATTCCGACCCAGCGCACCTCGGAGGGCTCGAGATCGCGGTTCCCCGTGCCGCTGGCGGTGAGCTCCACCCGTCCGGCGAGGCCGCTCCCCAGGGAGGCCAGCAGCTCACGCGGCCCGGAGATGCGCACCTTCGCCGCGGCGCGCGCCTGCGGCCGGCCCTCGGCATCGAGGAGGCTCGCGTTGAGGGCCTCCGGGGTCATCAGCACGACCTGTCCCATGGCGAGCTGCCGCCCCTCCTGGGAGGCGCGCACCCGCAGCTCGAGGTCGTGCTCGACGACCGTGCGCCCCGAGCGCCAGGCGCCGGCGTAGATCCCGAGCCCCACGGCGAGGGCGATGAGCTTCTCCCCGGGGCGAGCACGCAGCCACGCCGCCACGCGCGTCCCGAAGCTCGCCGGCTCCTCCTCGGGCTCGACCGCATCCGCCCCGGCGAGCGCGCGCGTGAGCATCCCCTCCAGGGCATCCTTGGCCACGCGCCGCTCCATGCGGCCCTCCTGGCAGAGGGAGATCGCGCCGGTCTCCTCCGACACGACGACCACCACCGCGTCGGTCTCCTCGGACAGGCCCAGGGCCGCGCGGTGGCGGGTCCCGACGGTCTTGCCGAGGTCCTGGTTCTCGGTGAGGGGCAGGATGCACGCCGCGGCCTCGACACGGTCGGCGCGGATGACCACCGCGCCGTCGTGCAGCCGGTTGCCCGGGTGGAAGATCGCCTCGAGCAGGTCGCGCGTCACCGTCGCTCCGATGGGCACGGCCCGCTCCACATAGGTCTCGAGGGGCGCTCGGCGCTCGATCGCGATCAGGGCTCCCACGCGGGCCTTCGCCATGGAGACGGCGGCCGAGGTGATCTCCTCGATCACCGCCGAGCGGTCGCGCCTGAGGAAGCGCCCGAGGACCTCGTGGTCGCCGAGCCGCGTGATGCCCCGGCGCAGCTCGGGGTGGAACAGGATCGCGAGGACGATCACCGCGACCTCGGCGATCACATCGAACACGCGCAGGACCTCGGCGAGATCCAGCAGGGTCGCGAGCAGCCAGAGGGTGAAGCCGAGGCCGAGGAAGGCGACCCCCAGGCCGCGCACCATCCCCGTCCCGCGCGTGCTGCGCAGGAAGCTCAGCAGCGTGTAGATCGCCGCCGAGAAGATCAGGACCTGGAGGAGGCCCCCGAGGGTCGTGAGGGGGGGGAGGAGCTCCATCGCGCAGCCCTAGTGTGCCGTGCGCGTCGAGCCGATGGGAGGGCGCTCAGCCGTGAGCAGGGCCTGGGCCACTCCCACGGCCTCGACCATGGCCGCCACATCATGCACGCGGACCACGGCGACGCCGGCCCGGACGCAGGCCGCCACGGCGGCGGCGGTTCCGCCGACGCGGTCTGCGGGGCGGTCGGCCCGCGCGCCTGTCCGCCAGGCATCCGCCCCCTCGGCGCCCTTGACCTGGCCGATGAACGCCTTGCGCGACGGGCCGACGAGGAGCGGGGCGCCCAGGGAGGCGAGCTCTCCGGCCCGGGCCAGGAGGGCCAGGTTGTGCTCGAGCAGCTTCCCGAACCCGATGCCCGGATCCAGCAGCAGCCGCTCGGGGGCGATGCCCGCGGCGAGGGCCGCGGCAGCCCGGTCGCGCAGGTGCTCCGCCACCTCAGCCACGCAGTCGTCGTACCGAGGCGCCTCCTGCATGGTGCGCGAGTCACCCTGGCGGTGCATGGCGACGAAGCCGGCGCCCGCCTCGGCCGCGACCGCGAGGATGCGCGGCTCGTGCAGACCTCCAGAGACATCATTCACCCAGTCAGCGCCGGCCGCGAGGGCGGCCTCGGCCACCGCGGCCTTCATGGTGTCGATCGACAGCACGAGGTCGGTCTGAGCGCGCAGACCCTCGAGCACGGGCACGACGCGCCGCAGCTCCTCCTCGACCGTCACCGGATCCGCGCCGGGCCGCGTGGACTCGCCGCCGATGTCGAGGACCCGCGCACCCTCTGCCGCGAGCCGCAGGCCGTGCTCGATCGCGCGCTCCGCGTCCAGCCAGAGGCCGCCGTCGCTGAAGCTGTCCGGCGTCACATTGACCACGCCCATGACCGCTGTCCCCGCAGGGGAGCGCCAGGCGCGCGCACGCGTCCTGCTGGCCTCGAGCGCGGCGCTGCTGCCCGGGTCGGGATGCCCTCCAGGGGCGCCGGAGTCCGGCAGCAGACCCTCGGCAGCGCACAGACGCCGCAGCTCTGCTCCGCAATCCGACCCCAGGAGGGCCGCGGTTCGCCGAGCCCGCTCCGCGTTCACGCGGGGGAGGGCTCGGCGCCGGTCGGGAAGTCGTCTGCGTCCTCGGCTCGGGACTCGGGGCGGGCCGGGGTCTCTGCCTTGGCCGCGGGCGGCGCCGGCTCGGGCCGGGGCTCAGGGCGCAGCCCCTCGGGGTCGGCCCCGTCGATCAGGCGCTCGATCTCGCCGCGGTCGAGGGTCTCGTACCGCAGCAGACCGCGGGTCAGGCGCTCGATGGCCTCACGCTCGCCAAGGATGATCGAGCGCGCCTCCTCGTAGGCCTCGCGCAGGATGCGCTCGACCTCCTCGTCGATCTGGCGGGCGGTCTCCTCGGAGTGCCACTTGCCGCTGAGGAGCTCGCTGCCGAGGAAGTCCGAGCCCTGGCGCTCGGCGTAGTTGATGGGGCCCACCTTGTCGCTCATGCCGAGCTCGGTGACCATGGCCCGCGCCAGCTCCGTGGCGCGCTTGATGTCGTCGCTCGCGCCGGCGGAGATGTCTCCACAGAAGACCTCCTCCGCCACGCGGCCTCCGAAGAGGGTCGCCAGCTGGCCCAGCATCCGGCGGCGCTGCATGTGGTAGCTCTCCTTCTCGGGCAGCATCATCGTCGCGCCGAGGGCGCGGCCGCGCGGGACGATGGTGACCTTGGACGGAGGGTCCACCCGGTCGAGGCGCGCGGCGATGATCGTGTGCCCGGCCTCGTGGTAGGCCGTGACCTCGAGGTCCTCCGGCTCCATGCGCTTGTTGATCTTCTTGCGCCCGTAGCGGACCTTCGTGGCCGCCTCCTCGAGGTGGCTCATGTGGATCTCGTCGACCTTCTCGAGGACCGCCATGATCGCGGCCTCGTTGACGATCGCCGCCAGGTCCGCGCCCGAGTAGCCCGGGGTCGCCTTGGCGACGGTGATCGCGTCCACCTCGGCGTGCTTCTTCACCTTGCGCAGGTGCACCTCGAGGATGCGCTGGCGCCCCTCCAGGTCGGGCAGGTCGATGACGACCTCGCGGTCGAAGCGGCCGGGGCGCAGCAGGGCCGGATCCAGAACATCAGGCCGGTTGGTTGCCGCGACCACGATGATCCCCGCGTCGGTCCCGAAGCCGTCCATCTCGACCAGGATCGCGTTCAGGGTCTGCTCGCGCTCGTCGTGTCCACCGCCCATGCCGGAGCCCCGGCGGCGCCCAACGGCGTCGATCTCGTCCAGGAAGATGATGCAGGGCGAGGCCTCGCGGGCCTGCTTGAACAGGTCGCGCACGCGGCTGGCGCCCACGCCGACGAACATCTCGACGAAGTCCGAGCCGCTGATCGAGAAGAAGGGCACCTCGGCCTCGCCGGCGATCGCCTTGGCGAGCAGGGTCTTGCCGCAGCCTGGCGGCCCCGTGAGGAGCACGCCGCGCGGGATGCGGCCGCCGATCTGCGTGAAGCGCTGGGGGTTCTTGAGGAACTCCACGATCTCGCGGACCTCCTCCTTGGCCTCCTGTGCGCCGGCCACATCCTCGAAGGTCACCCCGGTGTGGTTCTCCTTCGAGTACATCTGCGCCCGGCTGCGGCCGAACTGCATGACGCCGGCACCGCCGCCCTGGTTGCGCATCTGCCTCATGATCATCATGAAGAAGAAGAAGATCAGGATCGGCGGTCCCCAGTAGAGGAGGATCGAGCCGAGGGTCGTGTCGGCCTGGCCGTGCTTGGTGCCGCCGCTCTCCGAGATGTCGAAGGAGAGGTCCTGGCCGAGCGAGCCCGCCGCGACGAGGTCCGCCTTCAGGTCGGGCAGGTCACGCAGCGGGTCGACCTTCAGGACGACGCGCCCGCCGTCTCGCGGCAGCTCGCCCGCGCTCTGCCAGCGCTCGACGAGGCCCGTCCACTGGCCCTTGGGGCGGGCGGTGCCCTCGACCAGCAGCAGGTCCCACTGCTGCACATCGGTGACCTTCGCCCGCGCCTGGCCCGTCTGCGGGTCACGCTCCTCGGTCACCTGCCGCTTGCGACTGGTGAGGTGACGGTGGGCGTCCACCTCGAGGTAGCCCTGCTCGAGCGCGATCCGCAGCTCCTCCTCGGTGATGGGGAGCGGCGAGCCGGCCGCCTTGGCGGCGCGCAGGTCGGCCTCGACGGCGCCCGCGTCCGTGAACGAGGTCACCAGCCGCTCGCCCAACAGATTGGTGGCCAGCACCTCGTTGTCGCCCCGGATCTCGAGGGACGCGATGCTGCCGTTCCACAGGCGCCACCACAGCTGGTCCTGGCTGACGGGGGTGGGGCTCGCCAGGCGCGAGCTCCCGAAGGCCACAAGGACGACCACGAGGACCGTCAGGAACAGCAGGAAGGGGCCGAAGGGCCGGGCCTTGCGAGGGGTGGGCTGGTTCTCGGTGGGATCCGCCATGCTCTTGTATCGACCCCATCGGCCCAGGGCTCCAGACCCTCCGTGCGGGGACCGTGGTCGCAGGTCCCGGGGGGCTCGGCCGTGGGGGAGGTCGAGCCGCAGTCTACGGGCTCAGAGACCTTCAGGATTCGCTGGAACGGCGGTTCGGGCAGCCTCGGCGTCCAGGGCGACCAGGAGCTCCAGCAGGAGGCCCTCAGCGAGGTTGCCGAGCACGCGCTGCTCCGCGGAGCGCAGGCCGTCCGGCTCGCGGGTGGTGAAGCCGGAGGTCTGCCCCAGCTCGACCGGGCCGGCGGCGAGCTCGCCCTGCGCGGTGATCAGGGTGGCCTCCACCCGGATCGAGACGCCGCGCTCCAGCAGGGTGTTGTTCTCGCCGCGCACGCCCCCGCGCGTGCGGTACTCGAGGATGCGACCCTCCAGGCGCAGGTCGGCGGCAGAGGGCGTGAGCAGCCGCGCGGTGACCATGCGGCGCGCGGCGCGCGTCAGCTCGGCCTGCAGCGCCCGCTCGAGGTCGGGCTCGAGGCTGTCGTTCGCGAACACTGCGATCCCCAGGCTCTGCACGCCAGGGCCCAGCTCCTGCCGGGCGTGGAAGCCGCAGGCGGAGAGGAGCCCACACGCGCTGAGGAGCCCCAGGGCCAGGGCCGCCCAGCGGCTCACGGCGCGGCCTCGAGCGCCTCGCTCGCCTGGGCCAGGAGGGCCTCGGCCTCGGTGATCTGCTCCTCGTTGCCCGCCTCGCGCGCCGTCTCGAGGGCGCGCCGGGCGTGGAACTGGAAGCCCGCCGGGCTCTGCACCTTGCGGTAGAAGCGCGCGATGGACAGGTCCGAGTCCGCCAGCCTCTGGAGCGCGTCCGCGAGGTCGATGCGCACCTGCTCCTCGAGCGGGTGCCCGGGGTAGGTCTCGAGCCACTCCGCCAGCTCGGCGCGCGCCTGCAGCATGAGGCCGCGGTCGTACTCCGGGCTGCCCAGGCTCGCGAGGCGCAGGTGCGGAATCTGGGCCTGGGCCCAGGTGCCCTCCGGGGTCCCCGGATACTCGAGCAGCAGACCCTCGGCGCGTCGGATGGCGAGGTCGAAGAGGCGATCCTCCTCGTAGGCCTCAACGAGCGCCTCGAAGGCGCGCGGGCCGCTGGGGTGTCCGGGATGGCGCTCAATGAACGACTCCAGGACCGTGATGCCGTCCGTGCTGTAGGCGAACACGAGCGCGTACTTGCCCGGGTCCTCAGCCAGGGAGATCCCCGCCTGAAACTGCAGCTCTCCCGCCTCCATGCGCCGGGCATGCAGGGGGTAGCGCTCGTCCATCGCCACGAGGGTCTCGTGGCACTGGAAGCGCTCGCCGGCCTCCAGCCAGGCGCGCGCCGCCGCGAGGGACGCCCGCACGGCCAGGTCACGCGGCACCTCCAGCTCGGCGAGCACCTCGAGCTGCTCAGCGCCCTCGGGATCGCTGCGGAGCTCCTCGATCCGCAGCCCGACGGCCTGGACCAGCAGCGCCTGCACCTCACCGCGCGTGGCTCCGTCGAGGTCGGGCGCGGCTTGGGCGGCGCTGAGGATCGCGACGGCAGCCCAGGTCTCTCCCGCCTCAAGGGCCGCGCGCCCCTCGCTGAGGGCCTGGGGGACCTCGGCCGAGTCGTAGCGCACGGGCACTCCGCTCGGGCGCGGCAGGGTCGCACGGCACGCCACGGCCAGCAGGAGCAGGCCTCCGAGGGCCAGGCGCGGCAGCAGACGCCCGCGGTGAAGGACGGGGTGAAGGGTCACGGTCTTGGGGAGCTGGCGAAGCGCTGGTGCGTGCGGGGCAGCGTGTCGAGGTGGTAGTCGAGGAAGCGCGCTGCGATCTCGTGGGCGGCCAGGGCGCGCGCGGGGTCCATGGGCGGCGTCCCGGCGCCGGCGTGCCGGAGCGCCTCTAGGTCGCGCGCGGCGAGGGTACCGACTCGGCGTCCCGCTTTCCTGGCCTCGAGAGCGCAGGTGCGGCAGAGGCGGCCGCCGGCTCCCGCGCTGAAGGGGGCGCGCGGCCCCGAACGGCGCTCCGAGGGCTGATCCGCGGGAGCGGCACCCCCGCACACGGCGCACTCCTCGAGGGCGGGCATGAGCCCGAGGTCCTCGAGCAGCCGGGCCTCGAACGCGGCGAGCAGCCCGTCCACCGGCGCCGCGAGCTCGTCGGCCTGGAGGGCGTCCAGGAGCGTGCTCAGGCTCGCGTAGAGCGGACCCTCCTCCTCCCCTGGACGCGCCACCAGGTCGGCCAGCTCGAGGCCGCAGAGCGCCGCGCGGTAGCGCCCGAGGTCGGCGGGGATGCGGCGCCGGCGCGCCCGCACCGTCCCCGCCTCCAGGTTGCCGAGTCCCCCGTGCTCGGGTGCGGACCAGCGCAGGTCGAGCTCGTCGAACAGGTCGAGGGTCCAGGCGAAGGCGCTCTTGGCTCGGTGGGCCCCGCGCGCGAGCAGGCGCTGGGGCCCGTGCCGCGCGGTCAGCACGCGCACGACGAGGCTCGACTCGCCGTAGGGCGCGCGCGCCAGCACGAGGGCCGGCCCGGTGCCTCGCACGCGTCGGCTCATGCGGAGCGGTCCACCCGGACCTTCAGCACCCGTCGATCGCTGGCCTCGAGGACATGGAACGCCAGCGGCCCCTCCTCGAAGGACTCGCCCTCCTTCGGGAAGCGGCCGAGGCGCGCCAGCACGAAGCCCGCAAGGGTCTCGAAGTCCTCCTCCTCCGGCAGGTCGAGCCCAAGCTCCTCGTTGACCTCGGTGACATGCAGGGAGGCCGGGACCTCCCAGGCCGAGCCGTCGAGCCTCCGGACCGTCTCTGCGCCCGCGTCCACCTCGGGGATCTCGCCCACCAGCTCGCGCAGCACATCGGTCAGGGTCACCAGGCCGGCCGTGCCCCCGTACTCGTCCACCACGATGGCCATCTTCTCGCGCCGCTGGCGCAGCTCCTTCAGGAGCTCGGCGAGCAGCTTGGTCTCGGGGACGAGGAACGGCGGGCGCAAGAGGGCCTTGAGCCCGGCCTCGCCGGCGGCTCCGCCCACGCGCGCCCGCGCGGCGTCCAGCACTGTCACCGTCCCGATGACCGTGTCGATGCTGTCCTCGTACACCGGGATGCGTGAGCAGCCGTGCTCGAGCGCCGTCTCCAGGGCGGCCTCGAGGCCGTCCTCGAGCGCGACCGCATGCACCTCGGTCCGTGGCGTCATGACCTCAACCGCGTCCGCGCTGCGGAACTCGAGCACATTCTCGATCAGCTCGCGCTCGTGCTCATCCAGGTCGCGACTCGGCTCGGCCTCCCGCAGGGCGCCGCGCAGGCCGGCCAGGAGTCGGCGGGTGGCTGGCTCTTCGTCCGGCACCCGGAGCACGCGGAGGATGGCCCCGCGCAGGCCCTCGACGGCGCGTCGGAACGGGACGATCGGGGTCTGGATGGCGCCGAAGGCGGGCAGGGTCCGCCCGACGAGGCGGTCGCCGCCGGCCCGTGCCAGGGCGGAGGGAAGCACCTCGCCCGACAGGACCATGCCCGCGGCCGCCAGGGCCACCGCGCCCAGGAAGCGCTCGAGGGGCAGGCCTCCCTCCGTGCCGAGGCTCTCCAGGAGGAACACGAAGAACAGCACCTGGCAGGTCTTCGTCAGGAGGGTCGCGCTCGTCGCGTAGGCGTCGAGCCGCCCGAGGTGGACCTCCAGCACGGCGCGGCGGGCCTCCGCAGGCTCGCGCTGCAGGAGCCGGTGCCCCACGGTCATGGCGAAGGCCGCACGCAGGGTGGCGAAGCCGGTGGCCGCGACGAGCGCGGCTACGGCCAGGGAGGGAGCGAGCCAGGGCGTGGCCGCCAGGTCCAGGGCGACCCAGGGGGGCGGCGATGGGGGTCGAGGTGGGGCGTTCACGGGCTGTCCGAATCCTAGCCCGCTGGGGGGCGCGCCGCGCCGCCCCCTGGGGCGTCCTCTTCGTCACGGCTCGGAGCCCCTGGGAGGGCATTCGCTACGATTTCGTAGCTACGTTCCCGTGCGCCCGCTTCGTTTATGTGATGTAAGTTCCTGCTGCGTATGGACTTATGGTGAATCTGCGCCACTGGCATAGCCCTCGCAAGAGGGCCAGCATGCTGCCCCCCGCCGCGCCCCTCTGCGAGTCCCTCCTCGAACTGCTGACCCCAGAGCTCCGCGAGCGGCTCGCAGGGGCGCCTCGCGAGCCCCGGGTGATCGAGACCGTCCTCATGGAGCACTACCGCCAGACGGGCTCTCAGGCGGCCTTCCGCGAGCTCTACGCCAGGGCCGCCCCGGGCGTCGCCATCTGGGTCCGCAACCTCCAAGGGCGCCGCAGCTGGGCGATCGACGCCGTGGAGGTGGTCCAGGACACCTGGTGCGCCGTCGTCCGCTACAGGCACACCTTCCGCTGCGACGGGGGACGGACCTTTGGGGCCTGGGCGCGGACGATCGCCGCCAACGCCCTGCGTCGGGCGGGGCGCCGCACCCCGCGCGAGAGGCATGTGGACCCCGCAGAGCTGCCGGAGCCTGTCGATCCCGCCCTGGGCCCGGTGCGGTGGGCCTCCGATCGAGAGGAGGCGCGCGCCTTGCGGCAAGCCCTGCTCCTCCTGGTGCTCCAGCTCGGTGAGGCGGAGGCGAGCCTCGCTCCCCGGGATCGCGAGGCCCTGCGCCTGGTTGAGATCGAGGGACATCGTCAGGACCACGCGGCGCGCTGCATGGGGGTCGGCCTCTCCAACATGAAGATGATCCTCTTCCGCGCACGGCGGCGGCTCGTGGCGCGCCTCGCCGAGCGCCTGGACGCGAGCAGGGTCGAGGCCGTGGCTCTGGCGAGCTAGGGGGTCTCTCGCAAGCTCGGACCATGGTGGCTGTCGGGCCTTCCGAGCGGCACCATGCAGGGGATGGCTGGCGAATCGATCGACCTGCTGGTGTACGGCGCCGCGGAGGTGGCGAGCGCCACGGGCGTGCGGGCGCGCGCGGGTGAGGAGCTCGGCGGCGTGCAGGTCCTCGCCGGGGCAGCGGTGGCCGTGCGCGGTGAGCAGATCGTGGAGGTCGGCCCTGAGGCTGAGCTCCTCGCACGCTACGAGCCGCGCGAGACCCTCGACGCTCGGGGCGGAACGGTCCTGCCGGGCTTTGTCGACGCGCACACGCATCCGGTGTTCGACGGCACGCGCGAGGAGGAGTTCGTCCTGCGCCTAGGCGGCGCGCGCTACGCGGAGATCGCCGCTGCGGGCGGGGGGATCCTCTCCACCGTGCGCGGGGTTCGGGCGGCCTCCCGGGAGCAGCTGCTGGTCCTACTCCTCGAGCGCCTCGACCGCTTCCTCGAGCTGGGCACCACCACCGTGGAGGCCAAGTCGGGCTACGGCCTCACGACCGAGGACGAGCTCAAGTGCCTCGAGGTCCTCGCCGAGGCTGCGCGCCTGCACCCGGTGGATGTGGTGCCGACCTTCCTCGGCGCGCACGATGTCCCGGCCGAGCACCGCGATCATCCGGAGCGCTATGTGGACGAGGTGGTGCAGGAGATGCTGCCGCGCGTGGCAGAGGCTGGCCTGGCGCGCTACTGCGATGTGTTCACCGAGCAGCACACCTTCGGCCTCGACGCCACGCGCCGCATCGCGCGCGCGGCGCAGGAGCTGGGCCTGGGCGTGCGCCTGCATGCGGATCAGCTCACCCCGCTCGGAGGGGCCCAGCTTGCCGCGGAGCTTGGAGCGGCCACTGCGGACCACCTCGAGCATGTGGACGAGGCGGGAATGGAGGCCATGCGCGCGGCCGGCGTGCAGCCGGTCCTGTGCCCCCTCGTGCCGCTGTTCCTGCGCGAGCCCCAGGAGGCCCCCGGCCGCGCGCTCGTGGCACGGGGCCTTGCGCCGGCCCTGGCCACCGACTTCAACCCGGGCAGCTGCTACCTGCAGTCCCTGCCCGAGGTGGCCTCCTGGGCTGCCCTGCGCTACGGGTTCACGCCTGCGGAGGCTCTCACCGCCGTCACCCTCAACGCGGCGGCCAGCCTGGACCTGGCCGATCGACTCGGCACACTCGAGGCAGGCAAGCAGGCGGACCTGGTGGTCACCGACCTCCCCAACGCCCAGCACCTGGCCTACGAGCTCGCCCGCTCTCCCGTCACCGCGGTCGTCAAGCGCGGGCGCGTCGTGTACGCCCGCGGGCCCAGGCCGAACTGGCGCTGAGCCCACTGGACCTGAGCCTGCGCGCTAGGATGCGGGCATGGCGTTTCGCCCCCTCCTCGTCGCGCTCACGCTCCTCCTCGGGCCGACACCCCAGGACGACGAGCAGCCCCAGCACCCACGCTGCAAGCCGTGCGACACCACCGGGCTCGTGGCCTGCGAGGACCGGATCCACAAGGGCGTCGACCTGGGGCTCGAGGGCAACCTCCTGTACTGCTCCCATGTGGCGGACTGCGAGGCCTGCGGCGGGACGGGGCGCGTGGACTGCGAGCGCTGTGAGCGCCCCGACGCGGCCGCTTGGCTCGAGCGTGCTCGCGAGTGCCGCGCGGGTGCGAAGGCTCGCCATGCGGAGCTCGAGGCGGAGGTCGAGCGTGCGCTCCCGGGGGGCGAGTCGGAGCACTTCCGCCTGATCTGGGACCTGGAGTCCATGAAGGTCGGCCGCAAGCGCCTCGATCGCCACGAGCTGCTGCACCTGTTCGCGGAGCGGATGGAGGCCGTCCACGCCCGCTATCGCGAGGTGCTCAAGGTCGCCGAGACCGAGATCCCCGACGGCTCGGCCATGGCCGTCTGGTGGCTCCCCGCGGATCACGCCGACGCGGCGCGGCGCTGGTGCGGGGGCTCGGCCACCATGGGAGTCAAGCGCATGGGGCCCAAGCCCTTCTTCAGCGTGTGCGGCAACCGCAGCCACTTCGCGGATGACACGGACCTGCACCGCTACCTAGTGCACAACGCCGCCCACCTGATCCTGTCGAACCACACGCCCCAGCAGTGGATGGGGCAGTTCAAGGGCGGGGCCTGGTACGACGAGGGGCTGGCGTCCTGGCTCGAGACCGACCTCGCGGGAGGGGCGCAGACCTGGTGCTTCCAGGAGCAGGACGCTCGCGGGATGTGGGGGGGTGGCAAGTGGCGCGTGGCCCTGCGCAAGCTCGTGGCCGAGGACACGGCGCCCTCCGTGTCCCAGGTCCTGCAGCGCGATGTGAACGCCCTCGAGATGGTGGAGCAGGCCACGGCGTTCTCGCTGATCGACTACCTCATCAGCAGGGATGCGGCCAAGCTCCCGGCCCTCGGGAGGCAGCTCAAGAAGAAGGTCGCCGTGCGCGACGCGCTCCAGGAGTCGTACGGGCTCAACCCGCTCAGCCTCGAGCAGGCCTGGCGGTCCTGGGTGCTGGAAACCTATCCGAAGCGCTGAGCGCTTGGGGAGGGCCGCCCGGCGCGGCTAACCTGTCCGCCCGCCCGCGCCGTGGGGGCTCCTGGGCCCTCCTCCGCCTGTGACGGCACTCCGCATGTCGAAGCTGATCCAACCCCGCACGCTCAAGGGCTTCCGCGACCATCCGCCGGCCAGCATGATCCTGCGGGAGCGGCTGATCGACACGGCCCGGGAGGTCTACCGCTCCTTCGGCTTCGCTCCGATCGACACGCCGGCGCTGGAGTACACCGAGGTGCTCCTCGGAAAGGGCGGGGACGAGACGGACAAGCAGATGTACCGCTTCTCCGACCACGGCGGTCGGGATGTGGCCCTGCGCTTCGACCTGACCATCCCCTTCGCGCGCTTCGCGGCGCAGCATGTGCCCGCCCTGGGGACGCCGTTCAAGCGCTACCACGTGGGCTCCGTCTGGCGCGGCGAGAACACCCAGCGCGGACGCTACCGCGAGTTCGTCCAGTGCGACTTCGACACCATCGGGACGGAGAGCCCGCTGGCGGATGTCGAGACGCTGCTGGTGATCCACGAGCTGTTCCAGCGACTCGAGGTCGGGCCGTTCACCATCCGCGTCAATGACCGCAAGATCCTCACGGGGCTCCTGCAGCGGCTGGACCTGGTGGATCAGTCCGTGCCCCTGCTGCGCGCCCTGGACAAGCTGGACAAGATCGGCCCGGACAAGGTCGCGGCCGAGATGCAGGCGGAGGCCGGCGTGAGCGCGGCCGCTGCGGACGAGGTCCTCGCCCTCGCGCGCCTCGAGGGATCCAACCAGGCGATCCTCGAGGCCCTGCCCGCGCTGGTGGAGGGCTCCGAGCTCGGCGCCCAGGGGGTGGAGCGCCTGCGCGCCGTCCTCGAGGGCGCAGTGGCAGGCGGTGCCCAGCCCTCGCGCCTGAAGCTCGATGTGGCCATCGCGCGGGGCCTCGACTACTACACGGGCATCGTCTTCGAGACGACCCTGGACGACCTGCCCGCGATCGGCAGCTGCTGCTCGGGCGGGCGCTACGACGACCTGGCGAGCCTCTACACCAAGGAGCGTCTCCCGGGCGTGGGGGCCTCCCTCGGGGTGGACCGACTCCTGGCGGCGCTCGAGGAGCTCGGGCGCCTCGAGCAGCGCAGCACGCCGGCCGAGGTGCTCCTGGTCCGCTTCGGTGAGGAGCACGACGGCGAGCTCCTCGGGCTCGCCGCGCGCCTGCGGTCCGCGGGCCTCGCGGTCGAGGTCTATCCGGAGGCCCGCAAGCTCGGCGCGCAGCTCAAGTTCGCGGACCGGCGTGGGCACCGCCTCGCGGTCGTCGTGGGGGATGCGGAGTGGGCGTCCGGGACCGCCCAGCTCAAGGACCTCGCCTCCAAGGAGTCCCTCGAGGTCGACCAGGCCGAGCTCGCGGCGGCCTGTAGGGCCCGCCTGGGGTCGGTCTGAGCCGTGCCTGGACCCGCGCCTGCCGCCGGGCGGCGCGCCCTCAGAAGGTCACGCTGAGCACATCAGAGAAGTTCGACGCCACTCCGTCCCGGTACCACAGCTGGAAGTGCCAGGTCTGGCCCGCCGTGATGATGCCGCCCGGGGGCGTCGGGAGCTCGGTCGGGACATCGAAGCCCGTGTTCGTGCTCGAGGTGCCGGTCAGGTTGATCAGGATGCC
>JADHNZ010000013.1 GCA_016779225.1 Planctomycetota bacterium | reverse complement strand
CGAAGCTGAACATCCCGCCGGAGAGGGACTGCTTGGTCTGGCTCAGCAGGTCACTGAACTCGGTCCAGGGCATGAGGATCCCGTCCGCCTGCAGCTGGTCGGTCACCGCCACCTGCATGGCCAGGAACTGCTTGGCCTCCTCGATGTCCTCAGGAGTGAAGTCCTTCTCGAACTCCTGCCAGGCATCGAGGGTCTCGATCTTTGCCTCGTAGCCGCCGCCGTTCAGGGTGAGGA
Organism: Planctomycetota bacterium; assembly: GCA_016779225.1. Classification (GTDB taxonomy): domain Bacteria; phylum Planctomycetota; class UBA1135; order UBA1135. The sequence continues at coordinate 69,113 of JADHNZ010000013.1, read as the reverse complement.
GGTACTCGGCGGCAACGCCGTCCGTCTTGTTCTGGACGGTGACGAGGTTCGGATCGGTGAGGGTGCCGATCACGAAGTCGCGCAGCAGCGACATCATCATCTCGTCCTCCCGAGGCTCGAACGAGCCGTGCTCGGCGTCGACGGCGGCGTCGAGGGCCGCGCGCTCCTCGTCGGAGAGGGCCTCACGCGAGCGTCCGCCGTAGTCCGTCTGGAGCAGCTGCACCTCGGTGGCGCTGCGCTCGTCGCGCCACTGCTGGATGCGCAGCTTGTAGGCCTTGTCGTAGTCCTCGATCAGATCGAAGGCGGGCGAGCCGGCGTGCACGGCCTCGCGGGTGACATCCGGCCAGTTGGCGGCCTCACCCGGGAAGAACATGCTGTCGAACTTCAGGGTCTGCTCGATCTGGCTGATGTACCAGTCCCAGCTCTTGTAGGTGCGCTCGATCTCACGCTGGTAGTCGAGGGTCGGGTAGCGCTCCACGAAGCTCTTGCGCTCGGCGGCGATGCGCTCTTCGAGCTCGGCGGGCGAGTACTCGAACTGGGCCATGTGCGCGGCGACGGCGGCCTTGACCTTGGCCTGGTCGTCGGCGCTGAGGTCCTCAAGAGCCTGACCGTCGTAGTCCTCCTCGAGGATCTCGGTCTGCTTCATGAAGTCGCGCAGCTGCCACTCCTGCTCGAGCAGCACCTCCATCTTGCGCGACTCCACGCCGCCGCGGCCCTTCCCGTAGAGCAGGAAGCGCATGATCTCGAGGTCCGAGATCTGCTTGCCGTTCACCACCACCGGCTCCCCGAAGCGGGAGGTCCCGGTCACCTCCGGGAGGGTGGGCTGGAGGGGCACATCGAGCGGGCCGACGGGGCCCGCCGCATCCTGACCGAGGAGGACCGGGGTCAGGAGGGGCAGGAGCAGGGTCGCGAGGGGGGTGGGCTTCATGAGCAGCAGGGGCCACGGCGCGTCCAACTCGCCGTGGGGCGGGATGGTACGGACGCGGCGGGAGGTGTGAGTGGAAAGGGGATCGACCGGAGGGGGCGGGTTCCCTTAGCCCTCGCTGTGGCCCCTGGGCGGCCCCTGGAGAGCACCGCAGCGGCCTCCCAACGCCTCCGGCGCGTGTCAGGAAGTCCCGAATCAGTGCGCGCGGGAGAGCGGAGCGTGTGCCCGCGACGACCGGACGCAGGCCGCGCTGGGGCCCCCGGCCGGGCGGGCTCGCGTGAGCGCACGGCGCCGAGGCGGTGGAGGCCCGGCTACCCTGGGGGCTGGCATGCACTATCAGCCCCGGACGATCGCCCTCCTCACCGAGGTGGTGCACCCCCCCCTGGCGCCCGATCCCCGGGTGGTGCAGCGGCTGCACAACGAGACCTACCAGGCCGGTCCGCCGCCCTGGGCCAGCTTCACCGTGGGCGAGAGCGGGCCGAGCCTCTCGAACGCGGCGACCCACCCGGGCCATGTCTCCCAGGCCACCTTCCTGCCCGACCGGCTGCTGGTCCGGGAGGAGCAGTCCGCCGTGACCGTGGAGGAGTTCGCCGAGCGGGCGGCGCACCTGGCCGGCCGCTACGCCGCCGAGCGCTCGATCGGGGTGTTCCTGGCCCAGGTCGTGACCCTGCGCACCCTGGTGAACGCCCGCCACCAGCGGGACACCCGCGCCTTCCTGGCCCAGGATGTCATGGACCTGGGCGAGAGCCTCAGCGCCTTCACGAGGCCCCCGGCGACGGTCGGCCTGCGCCTCGCCTTCACCTCCTCCCAGGCCGAGCAGCCGGCGATCGGCCTGCGCATCGAGTCCTTCAACGCGGACCCGCGCAGCCTGTTCCTCGAGGTGCAGGCGACCTTCGGGCCGGTGGTGTCCGCCTCCGCCGCCGACGCCCTGCGCCAGCGCGTGCACGCGACCTATCAGGTGCTGCACACCGAGGTGCTCGAGTTCGTGGCCCAGCACGACCAGCCGAGGGAGGCGTGAGGCTGCGCCGGCTGGACGCCTGGGCCGCCGTCGTGGCCCTCCTCGTCTCGCTGGTCGGGTGCGAGCCCCCCGCGCCGGAGCGCGGGCAGGCGGTCTCGGAGGTCGAGGCCGCTCGGGCCGAGGGACGCATCTGGCCAGAGGACGCCGTCCTCGCCGTCGGCGACGAGCCGATCTCAGCGGCAGACCTGGAGGAGTGGGTGGACACCTTCGCCCTGGTGGAGCCCTCCCACTCGCGCCCGGACCACCTGCGCAAGGCGCTCACGAACCGCGTCCTGCACACGCGCGTTGCGCGCCAGATCGACCCGCGCGGCTACGCACGCACGCAGCAGCTTGCCGAGCGCGCGCTCGAGGACCTGCGCTCGGGGCGCGGGGTCTCGGCCGAGGGTCCCCAGGTCCAGGATGTTTCGGGCTGCTGGAACGACAAGGACCAGGACATCGGGATGGACCGCTGGGGCCGTGCACGCGAGTGGAATGAGGGCGAGTGGCACCTGCTCGAGACCCTGGGTGGATGGAGCGTCGTGCGGGTGCTCGACAAGCCTGAGGACGACGCCTGGCTCCCCAACTCGTCCGTCCAGCTGCAGCATGTGACCTTCTACTACCTCGAGCCTGCGACCATGAAGCGCGAGATCGAGGACGCCCTCACCCGCATGCCAATCCGCGTCCTCGACGAGGAGTGGCGCGATGTCCTGCCCGTCTGGTACCGCCACCTGCTGGTCGAGGCACCCGACCCTGCCGCACAGACCCCATGACCCTGCCTCTCCTGCTCCTCGGACTCCTGCTCGGATCGCCCTCCTCCGCCGCCGTCTCCCCGCCGCGGACGCTGGCCGCGCGCCAGGACCCCCCCGCGCCGCAGGACGCGAGCAAGGAGGACCCGGCCAAGGGTCCCAAGAAGCTCGAGGCCTGGCCCGAGCTCGAGGACAGCGCGCTGGCCAAGCGCGAGGTCCAGCGCCTCCGCAAGGCGCGCACCGAGGAGATGGGCTCCCAGGCGCATGCCAGCCTGGTCGAGCTCGGCGCGGGCTGCGCCCCGCTCCTGATGGAGGTGCTTGAGAAGGAGAAGAACGAGGAGGCCCTGGACCGCGCGCGCGCGGTCCTCGACCTCATCACGGACGCACGCCACACGCGCCTCGTGGCGGAGGGCTTCGACTCGAAGGGCCTGCCCCTGCGCCTGTGGTCCATGCGACGGGCGGCGGCCTTCCCCGACCCCGCCCTCCTCGAGCGGGCCGAGGGGGCGCTCGAGAGCGCGCGCAACCGCAAGAAGGGCTCCGACGGCGAGCTGCTGGAGGAGCGCCGGGTCGCTGCGATGGCCTGCGCAGCGAGCGGCTCCATGACCGGGCTGGACCTCCTGACCGACCTCGCCCGTGACGAGTGGGGAGACTGGGGCGCCAGCCTGCGGGCCGCGCTCGAGGGGGCCCGGGGCCCGAAGGCCAGCGAAGCCGTGGCCGCGCTCCTTGGAGGCGACCGTCGCGCGGTCGTCGCCGGCCTGCGCCTGCTGGCGGGGTGCGGGGACGCGTCCGTGCTGGGCGCGGTGGCCCCCCACCTCGACAGCAGCGACAACTCCATCCGCGTGGAGGCCATCAACGCCTGCCGCGGGATCGTCGACGGCGACCTCCCCATCGCGCGCCTCTCGGCCTTCGAGGCCATCGAGGTCGCCAAGCAGTGGAGGGCGCGGCTTTGAGGCTGCTCCTCGCCCTGGCCCTGGCAGCGGCAGGCCTCGTCCCCGCGGCGGCGGGCGCGCAGAAGCCGCTGCACAAGGACCTGCCCGTCAATGACCCACGCCAGTGCCCCTACTGCGAGGGCGACCCTGCGCGTATGGCGGCCGCGGGGGTCGTGAGCCACGGCGGATTCGAGTTCGCGAAGGGCACGACCAAGAGCGTGGACGAGGACCTCGCGGGGTTCGAGGTCTTCTGGATCGAGACGCGACACCACGAGATCGGGCTGGAGCTCGCGCCGTACAAGATCTCCGCGAAGGAGCGCGAGGACCTGGATGCCGAGCTCGCCGAGCTGCGCACGGTCCTGCCGGCCATCCCCGAGAAGCTCCGCAGCATCGACCCCTGGCTGCGCGCGCACCTCTACGCCGCGCGCATGGAGCGGCTCTACGCCTGGACCCTCGAGACCCTCGGCAAGACCGAGGAGGCCTTCCCCGCCGAGGCCAGCGACACCTTCGACCCGGCCAAGGGCTACTTCGGCCTGGGCCCCCACCTCGGGATGAAGGACAAGTACGAGGTGCTCGTCCTGACCTCCAAGGCGAACTGCAATCGCTGGCTGCGGGAGACCTTCGGCATCCTGACCCAGAACGCACAGCGCTGGCATGTGACGGACCGGGGGACCCTCATGGTGATCACCCACCTGGACCAGGGCAGCCTGCGCGTGGACGAGGCGCTGCACGGGCACCTCGTGTTCAACCAGGTCCAGAACTTCCTCAACGGCTACAAGCACTTCTCCTACGAAAAGCCCATCTGGCTGCTGCAGGGCATCGCCCACTGGGCCGAGCGCCAAGTCTCCACGAAGTACAACACCTTCGACGGCGGCGAGGGTGCCGCCGCAGAGACCACGCGCAAGGAGAACTGGGAGCCGCCCACGCGCAAGCTAGTGGCAGCTGACGAGTCCGCGAGCCTGGGTGCCCTCATCCGCATGAAGAGCCACGGCGAGCTCGACCTCGACCGGCACTTCACGACCTGGTCGATGGTGGACTACCTGCAGCGCGAGCACCCCGGCGCCATCGGCAAGATGCTCGACTCCGTCAGCGGCCTGCTGACGCCCGAGTTCATGCCCGACGGTGGCCGCGTGGAGGAGGCGACGCGGGACGCGTTCCGCGAGCACCTCGGCATGACCACGGTGGCCTTCGAGCAGCGCTGGAAGGCGTGGGTGCTCGAGACCTACTCCACCAAGTAGGCGCCTACGCACCCGGACCGGATCACTGGGTGAGCAGCATCGGTCCGTGCGGGTGGCCATCCAGAGCGGGATGGATCATCAGGAAGGGGAGGGAGGCCTCTCCCTCCACCGAGCGCACGGTGAAGTCGAGGCGCTCGACCTCGGGCAGGTCCACCGCCAGGCGGCGCTCGGGGTCCCCGCCGCGCACGATCGACCGATGCGCCACGCCCTCGGCGGTGGTCAGGACGAGCTCCGCCGCGCCCTCGAAGCCGGGCATCGGGCGCAGCGTCGCCTCGAACCGCCGTATGGAACGCTCGGGCACGAAGGCGAGCTCGGCGGCCCCGCCCTCGCCGTCGCCCGGACGCAGGAGCGCGTGCGGCAGGTCGTCCTCGCCGAAGCTGGCGTAGGGATAGCGCTCCCAGCGGACGAAGGCGCCCGGGCCGATCCGGTCCTGACGCTCGCTGTCGTGCAGCACCATCGAGGGGCCATCGAAGGCCCCGCGCAAGCCGCGCTCGAGGGCGAGATGGGTCAGCTCGTTCCCCAGAGCCGTGTAGTGCCCCTTTCCCACCTTGCCGGTGACGAAGTAGTCGTCCAGCGGGCGGTCGTAGAGCTCCCAGTCCTGCTCGAGCTCCTCCCAGGCGCGGATCCAGGGAATCCCCTGACCTTCGAGGACAGCCTCGAGCCAGCGGAACCGATCCTCCTTGGTGGAGACGCCCTCATGCCGCTGCCGATCGCCGAACAGGAGCACGAAGCCCTCGAGCCCGAGCGCGTCCAGGCGGTCCTTCCACTCCAGCAGGCCTGCGGCCATCGCCACGCGCATGGTCTCGAGGCGCCCCTCGACCCCCGAGTCCGCAACCAGGGCCTCTTCGTCCATGAGCAGGTTCACCTGGAAGAAGCGCCAGCTCCACCAGGGGACCTCGAGGGGATTCGCCGCGAACCACGCCGAGCGGTCGAGCGGGGCCGCCGGGCGGGCGATGCGCACGCGCCGCTCCCCCTGCGCTGCGAGCACCGGCTTGGGGGCTCCGCGGTACGGGAGCGTGCAGCGGTCCAGGTCGTCATCGACCAGGATGCTGAGCACGATGACGGGGTCGCGCTCGGCGAAGCGCTCCATCAGGTCGAAGGAGAGGAGCAGCGCCTGGTCGGTGCCATAGCCGCCCACCCCGTAGTTCAGCAGCTCGTGCGTCGGCCCGAAGGGCCCCTCCTCGAGCAGGTGCTCGTAGCACCGCTCCGGGGCGCCCGAGCAGGCCGCGAACGAGTCCCCCACCAGCAGCACGGGCCGCTGGTCGCCCAGCAGGGCCTCGTCCATGTGCAGGCGCGTGCCGGGCTCGAAGCGGCCGCTGGTCCAGCCCAGGACCGGGTCCGGATCGTCGGGCTCGCCCAGCTCGTGGTGACCGTTGAGGCGCGCCCTCAGCACCCAGAAGCGTGGGTCGTCTCCGGCGAAGTAGAGCTCCGGCCGGCGCAGGCCGGTGCCCTCCGGGGCCCAGTCCGGGTGGAAGAGCGCCAGGCGGAAGAGGCCCTCCAGCCCCAGGACGCTGGCCCCCAGCACCAGCAGGACGCGGAGGAGGGTGCGGCTTCGGGGGCGCTTCATGGGGTGGCGGAGGGGCTCCCGGGAGCCTGCGCTGGCGGGCCAGGCCGGGGGGTCCCCAGTCTAGACCTGCTCCACAGCCGACTCGACTGCCGCAAGGAGCGGCCAAAATGTCGCGAACGCTCGGTCAGATCCCGAATTGAAACCCCCTTCGCAGGGACCCGGCTATCCTCTGGAGTCGTCGGAATCCGTACCCCCCGGACCCGTCCCAGCCGCCGCGGCTCCAGCACCTAGAGACATCTGGTCGACAGGAAACCAGGGCCGCGGGCCGAAGAAACTCTCCCGCCCGCGTCAGCCTCCTCCGCCCTCCCTCTCCCATGATCCAACGCAAGCAGCGCCTGGTGCTCTTCCTGCCCCACCGGGCGGACCCGGACCAGGGGATCCGCGTGGCGGCGGACCTGCTCCCGCTGGAGCTGCTGCAGATCGCGGCTCTGCCGGAGGCCAACGGCTACGAGGTCCACATCGTCGACGCCATGGTGCACGACGACTACATGGAGCGCTTGATGCAGCTCTGCGACGGCGCCCTCCTGTTCGCGAGCTCCTGCATCCTCGGCTTCCAGGTCGCCCACGGCGCGCGCGTCGCGAAGGCCATCCGCCAGCGCTACCCGGACCTGCCCATGATCTGGGGGGGCTGGTTCCCCTCCGTCGCGCCCGAGCTCTACTTCAAGGAGGGCATCGCGGACGCCGTCGGCCTGGGCCAGGGTGAGCTCACCTTCTGGGATGTCGTTCAGGCCCTCGACAACGGCGAGGACCTCGCCACGGTTCCGGGCCTCGTGGTCGAGCGTGACGGCAAGTGCGTCTACACCGACCACCGCGCGGTGGTCGGCTTCGACAAGATCCCGGACGCTCCCTGGCACCTGATCGACTACGAGGAGTATGTCGAGCGCCAGCAGAACACCGGCGGCTACAAGCTGCGGCACAAGTACCCAGATCCCTGGGAGATGGACCCCAGCGAGCCTGTCCGGGGCTTCAGCTACTACTCCAGCTTCGGCTGCCCGGAGCCCTGCACCTTCTGCTGCTCCCCCATCGTCACCGGACGCCGCTGGAAGGCCATGCCGGGCGAGCTCCTCGCAGATCGCCTGCTCGAGCTGCACGACCGCTTCAACTTCAATGTGATGCGCTTCCAGGACGCCAACTTCGGCGTCGCGGAGAAGCGCTCCAATGAGTTCTGCAACCGCCTGATCGACGCGGGCTCCAAGTTCTGGTGGTCGGGCTGCTACGAGATCGAGACGGTCCACCGCTACAAGCAGGAGTCCATGGACCTCATGCAGGAGTCCCGCTGCCACATGATCGGCGTCGGGGCCGAGGCGGGCTCTGCCGAGCAGCAGGCCAAGATCAAGAAGAACATCGATGTCGGCCACTTCGAGTACTCGCTCGGAGAGATGAACCGGCGCAACATCACGACGGGCCTGTCGTGGATCATCGGGTACCCCACCGAGACGCCCGAGTCGATGCTCGAGACCCTGCGCGTCGCAGCGGAGATGAAGTACCGCTTCCCCCGCTCGGCGTCCGATGTCTACCCCTTCCGCCCGATCCCGGGCACCGAGGACTTCGACAAGTCCGTCGAGATGGGCTACCGCCCGCCGACGGACCTCGAGGGCTGGGGCGCCATGCTCGAGTATCGCCTCGAGATCGATGACCTGCAGCTGCCCGAGGAGGTCATCCGGACCTGGCGCCGCTACGGCGTCGCGTCGACCTTCTACGACGGCCTCGCCAAGGAGGGCGCCGGCTGGGTCCGCGGCCTCATGCAGCGCATCAGCGGCTGGCGCCTGCGCAACAACAACTACGCGATGCCCATCGAGGGGCGCCTGTTCCACGCCTATGTCAAGGCGACGAACCAGACCCTAAAGAAGCCGCCCGTGGTCGGCGCACCCTCGGACAACCTGGACCGCACACCCGGGGTCACGCCCTCTGCCCCCGTCTGACCGATGATCCAACGCAAGAAGCGCGTCGTCCTGTTCCTCCCCCACCGAGCCGACCCCGGCCGGGGCGAGCGATTCAGCGCGGACCTGCTCCCGCTCGAGCTGCTCCAGATCGCGTCGGGGCCCGTGGCCGATGGCTACGAGGTCGTGATGATCGACGCGATGATCGAGGAGGACTACAAGGAGAAGGTCCTCGAGGCCTGCGACGGCGCCCTGCTGTTCGCCTCGTCCTGCATCCTCGGCTACCAGGTCTACGACGGCTATGTCGTCGCCAAGATGGTTCGGGAGCGCTTCCCCGACCTGCCGATCGTGTGGGGCGGCTGGTTCCCCAGCGTCACGCCCGAGATGTACTTCGAGTCGAACATCGCCGACGCGGTGGGCATCGGCCAGGGCGAGGTCACCTTCCGCGAGGTCGTGCAGGCGATCGACCACGGCACGCCCCTGGACGATGTGCCGGGCCTAGCGCTGCCGCGCGACGGCAAGACCGTCTACACCGCCCACCGCGATGTGGTCGGCTTCGACAAGCTCGAGCGCGTGCCGTGGGAGCTGCTCGAGTACGACCGCTATGTCGACCTGCAGCTGCGCCCCAGCTACAACCAGAAGGTCCGCCACCGCTTCCCCCTGCCAGGCCACTGGACGCCTGAGAACCCGCCCAAGGGCTTCTCGATGTTCTCGAGCTTTGGCTGCCCGGAGCCCTGCACCTTCTGCTGCTCGCCCCTCGTGACGGGCCGCCGCTGGAAGGCCATCCCTGGCAAGCAGCTCGCCGAGGAGGTGGCCGAGCTGCAGCAGCGCTTCGGGTTCGATGTGCTGCGCTTCCAGGACGCGAACTTCGGCGTCGCCGAGAAGCGCACGCGCGAGTTCTGCGAGGCCCTCGTCGACCTCAAGGTCCCGATCCACTGGAACGGCACGATCGAGATCGAGACGATCATGCGGTACAAGAAGGACACGCTCGACCTCCTCGAGGAGTCGAAGTGTCACCTGCTCTGGCTTGGGGCCGAGACCGGCACCAAGGAGATGCAGGACCGCATCAAGAAGTTCATCGACATCGAGAACATCCCGCGGGCGATTGGCGAGCTGGTCAAGCGCAACATCACGCCCGGCGCCTTCTGGATCATCGGCTACCCGGGGGAGACCCAGGAGTCGATGGAGGCCACGCTCAAGCAGGCCGCGCGCGTCAAGCACCTCTACCCCCTCTGCGGCTCGGATGTCTATCCGTTCCGCCCGATCCCCGGGACCGAGGACTTCCGCCAGGCCGTCGAGCTGGGCTACCAAGCGCCGCAGAGCTTCGAGGAGTGGGGCGGCTGCTTCGAGTACAAGTACAACAGCCAGAACACCGAGCTCCCCGAGTCGGTGCGCCACACCTGGCAGCGCTACAACAACACGGCGGCCATCTATGACATGCATGTCCAGGAGGGCCCCCTCTGGATGCGCAAGCTGCTCTCCAAGATGGCCGGCGAGCGCCTCAAGCGCGGCGCCTACGGGTTCCCGATCGAGCAGAAGCTCTTCGACCTCTATGTGCGCCTCACTGGCCAGACCCAGGCCGGCGACCATGTGAGCCAGGAGTACGCCCAGCTCCAACCCGAGACCCACGCCCGCCTCGTCGAGGAACACGGCGCGAGCGCCTGAACAGGCAGCGAGCGCCCAAGAGGCACAGCGCGAGCGCCTGAACAGGCAGCGAGCGCCCAAGAGGCACAGCGCGAGCGCCTGAACAGGCAGCGAACGCCCCAGAGGCACAGCGCGAGCGCCTAAACAGCCAGCGAGCGCCCCAGAAGCACCGCGCGAGCGCCTAGTCAGGCAGCGAGCGTCCGGCCTCACAGTGCGAGCCCCTGGGAGTCATGGAGCCCATGGCTCGGCGGCGCGTGCCCCGAGGCCCCTTGAGTCCGTCTAGGGGGTCAGAGGTGGCAGCCTTGGCAGGCCTCACTGCATGCCGCGGGTTTGACCTTGCCGCTCGAGCGCACCCAACCCATCATGCATTCCTCGCAAAGACGAGGCCCGCATGGAACTCGCATCCCATCGCGCCGGTCACCAACCGACCGTCTACATCCCCGTTCGCACTGGTGACCCGGAACTGGAGGCTTGCCTCGACGCCCTTGCCGAACAGGACTGGGACGGAGGACTGCGGGTCGTGGTCAGCCCCAACGGCCCCGACGGCGAGTTCCTGCAACGCCTCAGGCGCTGGATCGACTGGACTCAACCACGCTTCGAGGTCTGCTCGACCCCAATCGGCCCGCCGGGCAAGCCAGGGGCGTTGAATCGTGCGGAGACGATGTTTCCCGCCACGGGCCCCTCGATCTACCTGGATGTGGACACACGACTGAGCCCCTCGAGCATCTCCTGCATCATGCGGGAGCTCCAGGGCAGCACTTCGTGTCACCTCTGTGCACCGCGGCGGAGCTGTGCGCAGCCGCGCTCGTGGATCGCGAGAACCTATTGGAGCGTCTGGAACGAGCTGCCGCTCACACGGCAGCAGGTCGTCTTCTGTGGGGTCTATGCCGTCTCGCCGGAAGGGCGGCGACGGTGGGGCGCCTTCCCAGAGACTGGCGGAGAGGACAAGTTCGTGCGCCTCCACTTCGGTGCGGAGGAGCAGGTCCAGATACCTGACGCCACCGCCACCGTCGCGCTGCCATCAGGGTCACTGGAGTTCCTCCGAGCCCGGACGAGATGGGCAAGGAACAACCATCAACTCCGCCTGCACTATCCACAACTGCGCCCGAGGGAGGATGGTCGATGGAGCAAGGCTGCGGTCGCCGTGTTGCGAGCTCCGCACTCTTGGGGTGCCGCTGCCGTGGCCTTCGCAGTCCACTTGGGTGTCACAGTCTACGCGTGGCTCACGCCAACTCGGACAGGTGCAGCCTGGGACCATGCCTGATGTCCAGCTGCGGGCTACGGTCATCGTCCCTGCCCACAACGAAGGGGAACGCCTGCCGAGCCTCCTGGCCGACCTTGTCTCTCAGGACAGCATTGGGCTCGACATCCGAGTCAGCTGCAACGGCTGTACGGATCAGACAGCGGCCGCGGCCCGCGCGTGGACTCCCGCGGCCCGTGAGCGTGGTCACAGACTCCTCGTCCTTGACCACCCCCACCGCAGCAAGCCAGCAGCCCTGCGCGCCGCCGAGGACAGTGGACCCCTCGAAGAGGTCCTCTTCTGGCTTGATGCAGACATCCGTGTCCCCGCGGGAACCTTGCAGGAATGCGCCCAACGGCTCCTGGAGACCCATAGCGCCGGTGGACTCCGGCCCACGATGCGGCCCGGAGGAAGCCTCCTCGTGAACTCCTACTTCCACACCTGGAAGGTGCTTCATGCGAATAGAGTCTGCGTCGGGGCCGGCTTCCTCGGAGCCCATCGTGACGCCCGAGCAAGCTGGGGCCCTGTCCCGGAGCTGGTCGCAGACGACCTCTGGTTCCTGAGCCATGTCGATTCTGGCCCAGGGTTCATCTCCGAAGAGGCTCGCTTCGAGATCACTCCTCCCAAGAGCCTCTGGGACCTGCTCCAAATGCGCTCACGCTGGGCGAGGGGGAACAGAGAGTCTTGCCTTGATAGCCGCCAAGGCCCTGGACTCGGTGCCCTTCTTGCCGCGGCGATACGAACTCCGCTTGGCCTTCTGATCTTCTTGTCCGTCAATCTCCTCGCAGGCTGGAGTGCTCGTTCCCACAGAGGACTCGGCACTGCGGTCTGGGAGCGAGCTCGATCCTGAGGCCTGACGGCCCAAGCGCGCGCCCTGCCAGGACTCCCCTCGGCGGACCCGGCAAGACCTATGCTCTCGGCACGATGCGCCGAACGCCTGCCCGCACTCTCTCGATGACCGCGATTGCCTTGGCCCCGCTGATGCTGGGCCATAGCACTCCCCAGCGACAGGACGAGGAGCCTCCCCTCACGCTTCGCGTCTCGGGGCTCGGGGAGCCCTTGACCGTCCAGGAGGGTGAGCCCTTCGAGGTCGAGATCGGTGGGGAGACCGTCCGGCTGATGGTGGAAGTCCTGGGAACACGGACGCTCTGCACGCCCGAGGTGTGCCTCGACTATCCGACCAGCATGGGATTCGAGTACGACCCCTCAGAGGGCTCGGAGACCTGGACCCTCGACGGCAACGACGCCACCCTGCAGGTGCAGGTGAACCCGATCTCCCAGCGTCCCCAGGGCTTCGCCAAGGACTACTTCGGCTTCCTGGCCGACCTGGGCGACGGGGAGGTCCTGGAGGAGGAGCCGAACGAGCTCGAGGTGGAGGGGCTGCGGCTGCGTGCCTTCCGGGCGGTGATGCCGTGGGGCGAGCTCGAGTTCCGCTGCGACCTGTATGCCGTCCTCAAGGACGAGGAGGGCCGCTGGGCCACGACCTTCATCATCCTCCAGGAGGTGGCCGACCGCGAGGAGGCGGAGGCCAGTGAGGTCGGCGAGGCTCGAGACCTCCTGGCGCGCACGCTCCGGGCGGCACGCTAGGACGCACAGGAGGTGACCCTGCGACGCCTGCGCCCCTGGGCGGCAGCTAAGGGGGGCGCGGCGCAGGCGCCGCGCCCCCCTCAGACGGCCCAAGAGCGCGCTCCGCTCAGAGCTCCTTGACCGAGCTCAGGAGCTCGGTGAGCTTCTTCTTGCCGTCCCCGAAGAGCATCATCGTGCTCGACCGGTAGAAGAGGTCGTTGTCGACGCCCGCGTAGCCCGGCGAGAGGGAGCGCTTGACGATGATCGTGGTGCGCGCCTTCTCGACATCGAGGATCGGCATGCCGCCCAGCGGGCCGGTGGGATCGGTGTGGGCCGCGGGGTTGACGGTGTCGTTCGCACCCACGACGAGGGCCACATCGCACTCGCTGAAGGCGCTGTTGATGTCGTCCAGCTCGTACAGCTTGTCGTAGGGCACATTCGCCTCGGCGAGCAGCACATTCATGTGCCCGGGCATCCGCCCCGCGACCGGGTGGATCGCGTAGCGCACCTCCGTGCCCTTGGCCTCAAGCTCATCCGCGATCTCGCGGACCACATGCTGGGCCTGGCTGACCGCCATCCCGTAGCCGGGCACGACGATGACGAGGCGCGCCCCGTCGAAGGTCATGGCGGCCTCGTCCGCCTCGTAGCCGCGGGCCGAGCGCTTCTCACCCGAGCCGCTGCTGCCGGCCGCCGCGCCGTAGGCCTTGAACATCACATCCTTGAAGGGACGGTTCATGGCCTTGCACATGATCCCAGTCAGGATCAGGCCGGCGGCGCCCACGAGCGAGCCCGAGATGATCAGGGCGTTGTTGCCCACGACGAAGCCCGTGGCGCTGGCGGCCACCCCCGAGAGGGAGTTGAGGAACGAGATCACGACGGGCATGTCGGCACCGCCGATGGGTGCCACGAAGGCCACCCCCAAGAGGCACGAGGTCACCGTCAGGGCAACCAGCCAGGTCGTGCTGGCGGGATCGCCGAACAGCATGCCGGCAGACACCACCGCGCCGGCGAGCAGCACCGCCTTGGCCGCATTGCCCCCGGGCAGACCCAGCTTGTCGTTCCACTTGCCCGATAGCTTGAGCATGGCCACGACCGAGCCGGTGAGGGTGGTCCAGCCGATCAGGCTCGAGGCGCCAACGCCGATGAGGAACACGGCCCGCCACAGGGCGTAGCCCGCTGCGGGATCGCCATCAGCCGCCGTCATCTCCGGCGCGAGCCGCACGAGCTCAGCGAGGCCCACGAGGGACGAGGCCGCCCCTCCGAAGCCGTTGAGCAGGGCGACCAGCTCGGGCATCCCCGTCATCTCGACGCGCTTGGCCATCAGGAGGCCAACGGCGCCACCGGCAGCGAGGCCCAGAGCCACGAGGCCCCACTGGACCCCGCCCTCGCCGGCCTCGGCCTGCATCTGAACGACCGTGATCAGCACGGCCAGGAACATCCCCGCCGCACCGAGCTGGTTGCCGCGCACGGCGGTGCGCGGCGAGCCCAGGCCCTTGATGCCAAGGATGAAGAGCGCGGCGGCCACGAGGTAGCCGAGGTCCGCGAGGTGGGTGATCTGGTCCATCTCAGCGCTCCTTCTTCTTGAACATGGCCAGCATCCGTCCGGTCACCAGGAAGCCCCCCACGACATTGATGGTCGCGAGCGCCAGGGCGAGGACGCCGATGCCCGCGGCGAGGCTGCTGCGCCCCCCCTCCATCGCGACATTCGCGGCGACCAGGGCCCCCACGATGGTGATGCCGCTGATGGCGTTGGCGCCGCTCATCAGCGGCGTGTGCAGCGTCGGGGGGACCTTCGAGATGAGCTCGAAGCCCAGGAAGATCGAGAGCACGAACACGGACAGGGCCGCGATCAGCACCTCGGGCGAGAGGGTGGGGAGCACGGCGATCATGACTGGGTCTCCTGCTGGGCCCCGAGGGCCTCCTGGACGCGAGGATGGACGATCGTGCCGTCCTTGCAGACGACCGCGCCGGCGAGAATCTCGTCCTCGAGGTCGATCGTGAGCGCGCCCTCTTGGACGATGAGGCCCAGCAGGGCCACGAGGTTCTGGGCGAAGAGCTGGCTGGTGGTCGAGCCCACCGAGGCGGGCAGGTTGCTCGGCCCAAGGATGGTGACGCCGTTCACGACGACCTCCTCGCCGGGCTTCGAGTAGGCACAGTTGCCGCCGCTGTCCGCGGCCATGTCCACGACCACGGCGCCGGGCTTCATGCCCTCGACGACCTCCTCGGTGATCAGGCGCGGCGCGCGGCGCCCCGGCACCTGGGCCGTCGTGATGACCGCGTCGGCGGCCTGGATGACCTCGGCCATGAGCCGCGCCTGCAGCGCCTTCTGCTCCTCTGAGAGCTCCTTGGCATAGCCACCGGAATCCTGCTGATCCCCCACGCCCAGGTCGAACTCCACGAAGCGCGCGCCGAGGCTCTCGACCTGCTCCTTCGTGTCCGAGCGGATGTCGTAGGCCTCGACCACGGCGCCCAGGCGACGGGCGGTGGCGATCGCCTGCAGCCCCGCGACGCCTGCGCCCAGGATGAAGACCTTGGCCGGCCTCACGGTCCCAGCGGCGGTCATCATCAGCGGGAACAGCTTCGGGCTCGCAGTGGCTGCCATCAGCACCGCCTTGTAGCCGGCGACATTCGCCATGGAGGAGAGCACATCCATGGCCTGGGCACGGCTGATGCGCGGGACGAGCTCGAGGGCGATGCCGGTGACGCCTCGCTCTGCAAGCGCCGCCACGCCGGCGGGCTCCCCGAGCGGGTTCATGGTGCTGGCAACGACCTGGCCTGCCTGGAGGCGCGCGGGATCCGGGGCCTGCACGCCAAGCACGACCTCCGCGGACGAGGCATCCCCGGACACCTGGGCACCCTTGGCCTCGTACGCCGCGTCGAGGAAGCCGGAGGCCACGCCGGCCCCGGGCTCCACGAGCACCTCCACCCCAAGCTTCAGCAGCTTGGGCACCGCATCCGGAACGAGGGCGACGCGCGTCTCCCCCTCCCGGGTCTCCTTCAGGACTCCGATTCTCATGAGGGCCATCCAGCGCGGAGGGCCTCGGGCTGGCCTCGGTCGAGGCCCAGGTCGCCCTCTCGCGCTCCGTGCATGTTCCCGACCGCCCGGGGCGGGGGCAACAGGATCTCGGGGTCCTTGGGACCTATCGTTCACCAGGAGGGGGAAGTGGATCGCCCCCGGGCCCGGAGTAGCCCAGGGCCCGTAGGACCGCGGGATCACTGACCCGGAGCGAGCTAGAGACGGCGCCTCGCCTGCTCCAGGAATCCAATTCAGCCTCCAGGAGTTCTCTCTCCCGGGGCAGGGTCCTGCTCAGGTCCTCAAGCCCTGCAGGATCTTCGACCCAGGAGGTGAGCATCGGGCCCCGCCCCGCTGACCGCCCCACAGCCGTTGGGAGCACCGGCTTCAGTCCAGAGGCCTGATCCCGAACGGCGTGCTCATGCAAGACAGATGCGAAGGAGAGGGCCGAAGCCGCACGAGCGGATGACCAGGGCAACAGCGAGCGACCGTCCCGAGTAGGAGCAGGATCACGGCCGGCAAGCTCGATCAAGGTCGGAAACAGATCGAGGTTCTGCACCGAGTCCTTCACGCGTAGCCCCCGCGGAATCCCATGGCCAAACACGATCAGAGGCACACGAATCAGAGCCTCCGGCAGAATCTGTCCGTGATCGCGGTAGAGGGCCACCTCGGGGTCCCTGACAGCATCGCCTCGAGGCTGCGTCGGCGCGAGCACATCGAAGAGTGCCTCGCCGTGATCACTGGCTAACAGAAAGATCTTGGGACGCTCTGGCCGCAGGCTGCGGAGTTCGTCCACGATCAGCCCAACCCCCTCGTCCAGGGACCGCACGCTGTGGGAGTACGCGTGGCGAGCTGCCTGGATCCGAGCCAGACCTTCCTGCCAGGCGCCGCCATCAGCCACATCGGCCCCCAGCTGCTCCTTAAGCTTGGCCAAGAGCCGGAGCGAGAGAGGCCTTGCGTCCGGGAGCGCGAGCTCCTGACCCCAGCGGGGGTCCAGCTCATAGGGTGCGTGCGGCTCCATGAGGTGCAGGTAGATGAAGAGCGGCGCATCGCTAGGCGCCGCGCGAACTCCTGGATCCGCAGCAAGCCAGACCTCCTGCCAGGAACCGCCAAGCGGTACCCCCTCAGGCACCTCGGGCGGACGCGTGCGAAGCTCGTATCTCTCGAACCCGCGTGCGAAGCCCACATCTGCCCCCAAGAGCGGGTTCGCCCCGCTCGCAAGGCAGAGATACCCTTCATCAGACAGTTCCTCTGCCAGCGTACTCAGCTCCTCCGCGGGTCGGTCTCTGTAGCTCGGGAGGTGCACACCTTGGAACAACGAGACCATCGACGGCCGAGTCCAAGAACACTGTGCGATGCAGTCCTCGAACACCACGCCCTGTGCCGCGAGGGAATCCAATTTGGGAGTGGCCGCGGGAGAAGCTCCATAGACGCCCAGGGCGTCGCGCCGCAGGGTATCGGCAACAATCAAGATGATGTCTGGCCGCTGCGGCGCGGGCTGACAGCAAGAAAGTGAGCCCATGAGGGCGGCTACCCCGATCCTCTGCCCAGCGTTCACTCGTCCTCCGGCTTCGCTTGGCCGCCTTCGCCGGCGTAGCCCATGGCGTCCAGGGCGGAGCGCTCGCTGGTGGAGAGCTCGCGGCCGAGGGTGGAGGGGGTGGGATAGCGGCGGATCCAGGTGTCGAGGGCCTCGGCCAGGCGCTTGCCGTCCTGGGGGCGCTCGGGGAGGAGGTTCACGAGCTCCTGGGGATCGCTGCCCAGGTGGTAGAGCGCAGGCCCAAAGCCCGAGGCCCGGCCCGCCTCGGTCGGGACCACGAGCTTGAGCCCGGTCGCCACCTCGCGCACGGCGCGGTGCTGGAACACCGCCGAGAAGACGAACTCGCGCTCCTGGGACTGCTGGCCCAGCAGGCGAGGGGCCTGGCTCTGGCCGTGCAGGCCTGCGGGCCGCGGCAGGCCCGCGAGATCGAGCAGGGTCGGGAAGAGGTCCACATTCTCCACGGGCTCGGCCACGCGCAGCCCCGCGGGCACACCTGCCCCCCACAGAATGAACGGCGTGTTGATCAGGCCCTCGCGCAGGTAGACGCCGTGCTCCCGGTAGAAGTAGCGGTAGGGCGGCAGGCTCGCGCGGTCCGCGGCCGGCAGGGGCGTGCGCTCCTCGAACAGGGTCTCGCCGTGGTCCGAGACCAGGGCGAACAGGGCGTTGTCCCCCACCCCGCGGGTCGCCAGGCGGTCCACCAGGCGCCCGAGCAGGCGGTCCGCCTCGCGGATGTCGCGCGCGTACCGACCGCGCTCGTTGCGCAGCCTGTCGAAGCCCTGCACCCAGCCCGGGTCCTCGGCCGGAGCGGCGGGCCCGTTGGCCAGGAAGTCCTCACGCTGGGCGGACCGCAGGGGCGTGGCAGCCTCGAGGGGCAGCTCGGCGTCGTACTCCGGCCGCAGGTCGTAGGGGAAGTGCGGCTCCATGGCGTGGACGACCAGGAACAGCGGCGGACGCTCGCCGGCCTCGCTCGCCAAGGCACCGTCGAGGATGGGCCAGAGGGCCTCCTCCAGGTCCTCGAGATCCCGGGCCAGGCGCTTCCCGGGGAGCTCGGGGTTGGGCTTGTTGGAGAGGTCGTACCAGTCGAAGCCGCGCGTGAACCCAGCCTCTTCGTCGAGCAGGGTGTTCGCGACGACCGCGGCGGTCCGATAGCCCGCCTCCTTGAACACCTCCGCGAGGGTGGGTGCGTCCTCGAAGACGAGGTCCCGGTAGCTGGTCACATAGCGCCCCGTGACGAGCGACACCATGGACGGCTTGGTCCAGGAGCACTGGGAGGTGGGATCCTCGAAGAGCGCCCCCTGGGCGGCGAAGGCGTCGATGCGCGGCGAGGTCGGGTGCGGGTAGCCGTAGCAGGACAGGTAGTCCCGGCGCAGGGTATCCACCACGAAGAGCACCACATCGGGCGGGCTGGGGGCCTCCGCCTCCCGGCAGCCGCCGAGGGCAAGCACGCCCAGGAGGAGCGCGCTCGAGAGGGGGCCTTGGCGCGGGGATCTCCGCCTGCGGGCTCCTGCCGCGGAGCGGCTCGGAGGGAGGCAGCAGGGGCTGAGTGCCATGGGATCGAGGGGTGAGCGGAGGGTCCAGGCGCGAGGGTCGCCTGCGCTCGGGCAGGCGCTGGAGGACTCTAGCAGAGGGTCTCCTCGGACCGATCCGCGTCCAACTCGCGTCCGGACGGTTTCCCCAGCAGAGGGGGGTGAACAAGCAGGGGGCCCTCCCCGTCGATGAGGCACGCGCAGGATGGCCCCCCCCGCCAGACCGCGCGCGTTCGGCTAACCTGTCTCTTCCGGCCCCTGATGTCCCGCTCCGACTCCCGACTGCTCCTCGTCGAGGACGACCACCGCATCCGCTGCGAGCTCCTCGAGGCTCTCCACCAGGAGGGCCTCGACACGCAGGTCGCCGTCTCCCTCAAGGACGCCCGCTCGGCCCTGGACCGCCCCTTCGGCGCGGTGATCCTGGATCTCGGGCTCCCGGACGGTGACGGCCTTGACCTGGTCCAGGAGCTGCGAGCCGCCGGGCGCGGCGTGCCGATCCTGATCCTCACGGCACGCGACGCGCCGGAGCAGCGGGTGGCCGGCCTCGAGGCCGGAGCCGACGACTATGTCGTCAAGCCCTTCCACCTGCCCGAGCTGCTCGCCCGCGTGCGCAACCTCCTGCGCCGCGCGGGCCGCTCGTTCGGCACGGGCCCGGTCCAGCACGGGGACCTGGTGCTCGACCCCGAGATCCGCCAGGCCACCAAGGGTGGTCAGCCCCTGACCTTCAAGCCCCGGGAGTTCGAGCTGCTCCTGTTCCTGGTGCGCCACCCCGGCCGGACCTTCACCCGCGACCAGCTCCTCGACAAGGTCTGGGGCGCCGACTACAAGGGGGATGCCCGCACCGTGGACCTCCATGTCCGCCGCGTGCGCGCGCGCATCGAGGACGACCCCGGCGACCCCCAGCTGATCCACACCGTCTGGGGCGTGGGCTATCGCATGGTCGAGGCCTCCGCCGCGACCTGAGCCCACACCGCATGAGCCGCGCCAACGCCCCCACCCCTCCGGTGCGTCCGTGGCGCCGCCTCCCAGTCCGGTTCGCGCTGCTGCTCGTCCTGCTGCTGCTGGCCTCGTTCTTCGCTGGCCCCAGCCTGCAGGGCCTGGGTGAGGCCCTGCTCGAGCAGGTGTCGCCGCTCCCCGACCCGCCGGCGGCCGATGAGCGGGACGAGCCCTGGCTCGAGGGGATCCTGCAGGAGCCCTATGTGGACCTGCTGCATGTGCCCGCCGACGAGAGCAGCGTCATCCACCGCCTGGTGAACTGGGCGGAGCCCAACGAGCGCGGCCTGCCGGTGCCTCCCGACGCTGCGGTCGAGCAGCTCACCGCCGAGCTGGCCGTGTTCGGTCAGGCCTTTGCCTGGCTCGATCCGGAGGGCCGGGTCCTCGCGGCCACGCCGGCGCTCGGCCTCGAGGAGGGCGCCTTCCTCGACCTGGGAGCGCTTGCCGTCGAGGCCCACCTGCTGGAGGGGGCCCAGCGTGAGCCGGAGCACCCCAATGTCTGGCAGACGGCCTATCCAATCCATCTGGGGGGCGAGCTGGTCGGGCAGCTGCGGCTGCTGACCCTCGGCCGCCCGCTCGAGGGATTCCTGGCCGAGGGCCGCATCGAGGACGAGCCTGAGCCGAGCCTAAGCCCGGCGCGCCGGGAGCGACGCGCGGCCCTGGCGGCAGGCATTGAGCTGCTCCTGTTCGTCCTGGTCGCGGTCATCGGGAGCGTGTCGCTCTCGCGGCTGGTCACCCGACGCCTGTCCGACCTCGTGACCCACGCCGCGGTCCCCCTCGACGAGGTCACCGAGCTCGAGGATCCCGCGGTCCAGGGCCAGGACGAGATCGCTCTGCTGGCCGGGGCCCTGCGAGACCTGCGGCGGCGCGCGCGCGACCTGATCGCGAGCCTCACGGAGCAGGACGCTGAGCGGCGCAGGTGGATCGCGCTCGTGTCCCACGACCTGCGCACGCCGCTGACGGCCCTGACGACCTGCCTCGAGACGGCGCTCGTGGACCTGGAGCAGGTCCCCGCGAGCCCCGAGCGAGGAGCCGTGGTGCGCCGCATGCAGCTCGCCCTCACCGACGCCCAGCGCCTGCGCACCCTCACCGACGACCTGCTCGACTTCGCGCGCCTGGACACCGAGAAGGCCCTGGTCCTCGAGCCGGTGCCCCCCGGGGAGCTGGCACGCCAGGCCGCCGCGGTCATGCAGGGCTTCGCCGACCAGCTGGAGCGGCAGCTCGAGGTGGAGATCGACCGCGGGCTGCCGACCCTGGACGCCGACGGGGGACGCCTGATGCGCGCGCTCGAGAACCTGATCCGCAACGGCCTCGAGCACGCGCACGCGCGGGTGCGCCTGAAGGTGACGCAGGCGGACGAGTCGGAGGTGGTCTTCGTGATCAGCGACGACGGGCCGGGCCTCGAGCTCGGGCCCGACGGAGAGGTCGACTGGGAGGCGCTGGCCCAGCGCAAGCAGCGCCCCGACTCCGCCGGCCTGGGCCTTGCGGTGGTGCGCCGGGTGGCCGCGGCCCACGGTGGACGGCTCGAGGCGGGGAACGGGGCCACGGGCGGCGCTCGGCTCGCCCTGCACCTCCCGACCTCCTGAGGGCGCGCAAGACCCCAGCGGCGCCAGAGCCCGGCTACGCCGGCCGTCAGCCCCCGAACAGGAAGTCGCTCTCGTCCGACCAGGCCATGTAGCGGTAGGCCGGGACGAGGCGCAGGACCTCGTCCATCAGGATCCCGGGGACCTCCTCGGTGAGGACGGTCTCGCGCGCGGCCGGATCCGTGGGCACCGGCCAGCGGCGCTCGAGCACGAGCTGGTGCTCACCCGGCGTGTAGTGGCGCAGGTAGTCCTCGACCCGCTCCAGGGACAGCTCTCCGCAGCGCCACTCTCCCTTCCAGTCCGCGAGCCCCAGCCGGAACCCGTCGAGGGTGTTCAGGACCTGCAGCCAGCCCTCGGGCCCCTCCGCCTTCACCCGTCGCAGCAGGTTCTGGCCGTCGTACCAGGCGTCCGGGTGGATGCGCAGGCTGACCTCGAGGGCGCCGTGCTCGAGCGCCATGCAGAGGTAGAGGTTCTTGTAGGCCTGGTCCAGGTCCTTCGCGAGGTCCGCGCCCAGGACGCGCTTCAGCTTGGTCTTGGCCGCCTTGGGCCGCACGAGATAGGCCCACAGGCGGCTGACCCGATTCCCGTTGAACTGGTGCGGGTTGTGGATGCTCGTGCGCGGCTCGAGGGGCAGGCCGGCGGCCTTAGCCCGCTTAGCCACCTCCTTCGCCATGGCCAGCAGCCGCCGGCGAGCCCGCAGGCGGTGGTCGTTGTACTCGGCGCTCCGCGAGCGGGCGTCGGAGAGGGCCTCGAAGTCCCAGGGCTCGAAGGGGCCCAGGGGAGCGGCGGTGGGTTCGTCCTTGGGAGCAGGCACGCGATCTCGGGGGGCTCGCAGGTATCCTGGGCGGTGAGCCGTCCCCACGGACGCCCGGACCTCGCACGCGAGGATACCCGGACGCACGGGCTCTCCCGGTCCCCATGAAGCTCGGTCACTTCGAGTTCGACCCGGCGAGCGATCGCCTGGGTGAAGGCCCCCTGTCGGAGGTCTTCCGCGCGCGTGACACGCGCCTGGATCGCGAGGTGGCCCTGAAGGTCCTGCGCCCCACCGCGGAGATCGACCCCAAGGGGGACCAGCGCTTCGAGCGCGAGGGCAAGGCGCTGGCGCGCCTGACGCACCCCAACATCACGGAGGTCTACGAGCTCGGCACGGCGGCGACGGAGCATGGCGACCCGCGCGACTACATCGCGATGGAGCTGCTCCAGGGCCACACCCTGGAGGACCTCCTCCGCGAGCGCCTGCTGGGGATCGACGAGTGCGTACGCATCGCGATCCAGGTCGCCGCTGCGGTCGCGGAGGTGCACCGCATGGACCTGGTCCACCGGGACCTCAAGCCGGCGAATGTGTTCGTTACCCCGGACGGCCGCGTGAAGCTGCTGGACTTCGGCATCGCCCGCGCCAAGAACGAGACCGGCCTCACCCAGGAGGGGATGATGGTGGGCACGGTCCTGTTCATGTCGCCGGAGCAGGTGCGGGGCGAGGACCTGGCCCCGACGGCAGATGTGTTCTCCCTCGGCGCGACCCTCTACAACCTGTTCACCGGCGAGTTCCCCTACCCCGGGCGCAGCTTCCCGGAGGTCTGCATGGCCATCCTGGACGGCCGACCGGCGGTGCTCCCCTCCCAGGCGCGCCCGGGCCTCCCTGGTGAGGTCGAGGAGTTCCTGCTGCGCTGCCTCGAGCTGCGCCCGGAGGACCGCTTCCAGAACGGCCGCGAGGTGCTCGCGGGCCTCAGCCTCGTGCAGAGCCGGCTCGAGGGCGTCTCGGTTCGCCCCCAGCTCGAGGGCGTGGTGGCCGTCCCCATGCTGGGCGGGCCAGCGGCCCAGAGCCACCCGGGGCTCGCGAACGCCATCTGGAAGGAGCTCATCGACGCGCTTGGCCGCAACCGTGGCCTGGAGGTGCTCGCCGGGCGCGCGAACGCCGAGAACCGCGCGGACGCCGAGGTGCGGCTGGACCTCGAGCTGGATGAGGCGGAGGGGCGGCTCGCGGTGCAGCTGACGCACCTGTCCTGGCCCCACGGCGAGCGGCGCGCGTCCGAGCCGCGATCCGGGCGGGCTGTGGAGGCCATCGAGACCGGGGACGCGGACCTCGTTGCCCTCCAGCAAGACCTCGCCTTCGCCGGCGCGCGCACGATCCGGCGCATGCTCGGGACGGCCCCGCGGCGCACCCCCGGCGCCAGCCGCGCCGAGCAGGCCCAGCGCGCCGAGGCCCTCGTCCAGAGCGCCCGGAGCCGCCTGCACGAGGGCACGCACCGCGCCCTGACCCGCGCCCTGCTCATGCTGCGCAACGCAGTGGAGCTCGACCGCTACAGCGCGCGCGCCCACGCCCAGCTCGCGGAGGCCATGGTCTACAAGTTCCTCCACTACGACGGTGACGAGGAGCACCTGATCGAGTCCCGGCGCTCGGCCGCGCGCGCCCTCGAGCTCGACTCGCGCTGCGCCCTGGCCCATGTGGCCCTGGGGTTCGGCTACCACCTCACGGGTCGCACGGCGGACGCCGAGCGCGAGTATCGCCTGGCCCTCGGGATCGATCAGGACGAGTGGTTCGCCCACCGCCTGCTGGGCGCCCTGCAGAAGAACCAGGGGAACTTCACCTCGGCGCGCAGCCACCTGGAGCGCGCGGTCAACCTGAACCGCCACCAGATCGGCGCCTATGACCACCTGTGGCTGACCCTGGTGCGACTGGACCTGCGCGAGAAGGCGGACGAGGTCGCCGTGCGCGGGGTGGACGCCGCGGAGGAGCGCCTGGCCGAGGTGCCGAGCGACCTGGATGCCCAGCTCCACATGGCCCTGCTCCAGACGCGCCTGGGCGCTGCGGAGCGCGCCCGCGAGGCGGTCCAGGCCGCGCGCGAGGCAGCTCCGAAGGACGGCTTCGTGGCGTTCCACGCCGGGCTCGTGGCTGCCGTGCTCGGCGACGAGGCCGAGGCCGTGCGCCACCTGCAGCGCGCGCTCGACCGCGGCTACTTCGTGGCCAGCGAGATCGCCCACAACCCGCAGTTCGACGGGCTGCGAGGGCGGAGGGACTTCCAGGAGCTGGCGTCGTGAATCCCGACGGGAGGCCCCTGGTGTTCATGGACACCGAGACGGCGACCCTGCGAGGCGCGCCGTTCCTGCTCGAGCTCGCCGGGGTGCGCGTGGAGGGCGGCGAGGTCGTGGACACCTTCGCGGAGCTCGTGCTGCCCCCGGTGCCGATCGAGCCCGAGGCCACGGAGATCCACGGCATCGACGAGGACGCGGTGCGGCAGGCGGACCCGGCCCCCCTGGTCCTGCGCCGGTTCCTGGAGTTCCTCGGGGACGACTGGCTGGTCGCCCACAGCGCGGGCTTCGACGCCCGGGTGCTGGCCTACGAGTGTGCGCGGGCCGGGATCACGCCCCCCCGCAACCCGTTCGTGGACACGGTGCCCCTGGCGAAGCGCTACCTGCCCGAGGCTCCCGACCACAAGCTGGAGACCCTGTGCCAGTACCTCGACCTCGAGGAGGGCGACCACCACCGGGCCCTCGACGACGCCACCTGGTGCTGGCAGGTGTTCGCCGCCTGCGCCGCGGAGGCCGAGGCCCAGGAGGACGAGTGGACCGCTGCGGGCCTCTTGGGGCGGGTCCCCATCACGGTCGCCGGCAAGGGCCCGGAGGCCCCCCGCCTCCCAGGGCGCCTGCGTCCTCTGGAGCGCGCCGCCCGGGCCGGGGAGAGCGTGCGGCTGGTCTACGGCGAGGGCCGCTCGCCCTCCGAACTGCCGGTCACGCCCCTGTTCCTCTTCGAGCGCAAGGGCAAGGGCTACCTGGAGGCGGAGTGCCACCACTCCGGCCTCCTCAAGACCTACCTGCTGGAGCGGGTCCAGCGGGTCCTGGAGCCTCGCTGAGATCCGCGCGGAACCGGGCCGGGGGCGCTGGCGGGCGCACCCCGCGGCGGTAGGATGTGCGGCTCGACCCACCGCACCAAACCCCTCCCCATGCCCGAGAGCAGCATCCGCAACGTGGCCATCGTGGCCCACGTCGACCACGGGAAGACCACCCTCGTCGACGCCCTGTTCCGCTACGCGGGCACCTTCCGCCAGGGGCAGGAGGTGGCCGAGCGCGTGATGGACTCGAACGCGCAGGAGCGCGAGCGGGGCATCACCATCCTGGCCAAGAACACCGCCATCTCCCTGGAGGGGCACCGGGTCAACATCGTCGATACCCCCGGACACGCGGACTTCGGCGGCCAGGTCGAGCGCACCCTGTCCATGGCGGACGCTGTGCTGCTGCTGGTCGACTCCTTCGAGGGGCCGATGCCGCAGACGCGCTTCGTGCTCAAGAAAGCCTTCGAGCACGGGCTCAAGGCGCTCGTCATGGTCAACAAGATCGACCGACCGGACGCACGCGCAGACGAGGTGCTGAACGAGGTGTTCGACCTGTTCGTGGACCTCGGCGCGACCGACCAGCAGCTCGACTTCCCGGTCATCTACGGCTCGGGGCGCGACGGCTGGGCCTCGCACGACCCGACCTCGACAGGAGGCGACCTCGCGCCCCTCGCGAAGCTGCTCCTGGACCATGTCCCCTTCGCCGAGGCCGACCAGGGCGCGCCGCTGCAGTTCCAGGCGGCGACCCTGGACCACGACGACTACCTCGGCCGCATCGCGGTCGGGCGCGTCCACCGCGGCATCCTGCGAGCCGGCGCGCGCGTGTGGGTCACCCACCCCGATCGCGCGAAGCCGGTCGCGGTGACGGTCAAGAACCTCTTCCGCTACGAGGGCCTCAAGCGCACTCCCGTCGAGCAGGTCGTGGCCGGGGATGTGGCCGTGGTGGCCGGCATCGAGGAGATCGGCATCGGCGACACCCTCTGCCCCGTGGAGCAGGCCGACCCCCTCCCCGCGATCGCCATCGACGAGCCGACCATCTCGATGGTCTTCCAGGTCAACAACTCGCCCCTGGCCGGCCTCGACGGGGACTTCGTCACCAGCAGGCACGTCCTCGCGCGCCTGGACCGGGCCCTGACCCGGGATGTGGCCCTGCGCGTGAAGTCCACGGACTCCGCGGACTCCTTCGAGGTCTGTGGCCGCGGCGTGATGCACCTGTCGGTCCTCATCGAGGAGATGCGTCGCGAGGGCTTCGAGTTCGCGGTGGGCAAGCCGCGCGTGATCCTCAAGGAGGTCGACGGGAGGCGCTGCGAGCCCTACGAGCGCGCCACCGTCGAGGTGCCCTCCGACTCCGCGGGGCGCGTCATCGAGTACCTCGGCCGTCGCCGCGGCGAGCTGCTGGACATGGGCCACGCCGGGAACCTGGCGAAGGTCCAGTTCAAGATCCCCGCTCGCGGGCTGATCGGCGCGCGCACGGCCCTGCTCACCCTCTCCCAGGGTGAGGCGGTGCTGAGCCATGTGTTCGACTCGTGGGGCCCCGACGGCGGGCCGATCCCGCGGCGTACGAACGGGGTGCTCATCAGCGACCGCGCCGGCGAGGTGGTGGCCTACGGGCTCGACGGCCTGCAGGACCGCGGCCAGTTCTTCGTGGCCCCTGGCGAGCCCGTCTACGAGGGCATGATCGTCGGGCAGAACAACAAGGACACCGACCTCGAGGTCAATGTCTGCCGCGCGAAGAAGCTCACCAACATGCGCGCGTCCGGCCGGGACGACAATGTGAAGATCGCGCCGCCGATCCGCATGAGCCTCGAGGAGATGCTCGAGTATGTGGAGGACGACGAGGTCGTGGAGGTCACGCCCGGAAGCCTGCGCCTGCGCAAGATCGTCCTGAACGCCAACGACCGCAAGAAGGACAAGAAGCGGGCGGCGACCACGGTCTGAGGGCGTCCCTCGCCGGCGACCGCCCCTTGGGGGGAGGCACGAATCACCATGCAACCCGCGAGCCGTGCCGTCGGAGGATCGACCTCCGCCCCTCCCCTCCCCCGGCGCCCCCTGGCGCTGGTGACCGGCGCGTCCATGGGGATCGGAGCCGAGCTGGCCCGGGTGCTGGCAGAGCGGGGACACGACCTCGTCCTGACCGCACGCTCGGAGGACCTCCTGCGCGAGCTGTCGAGCGAGCTCGAGGTGCTCGGGGCCCGGACCCATGTCCTGCCCCTCGACCTAGCGGCCGAGGGGGCAGTCGCCGTGCTGGTGGCCTGGCTCCACGAGCAGGGCCTCGAGGTCGATGTCCTCGTGAACAACGCAGGCTTCGGCACCCACGGGCCGACCCTCGAGGCTCCGTCCGAGCGGGAGCGCGCCATGCTCCAGCTCCTGGTCCAGGTGCCCGTGGACCTCACCCGCGCGCTGGTGCCGGCCATGCGGGCTCGCGGGTCGGGGCGCATCTTGCAGGTCGCCTCCACCGCCTCGTTCCAACCCTGTCCCGGCTACGCGCTCTATGCGGCCAGCAAGAGCGCGCTGCTGTCCTGGAGCAACGCGCTGCACCACGAGCTGCGCGGCAGCGGGGTCACCTGCACGACCCTCTGCCCCGGGCCGACGGCCACGGCGTTCCTGGCCACCGCGGGGCATCGGCCCAGCGGCCTGCAGAGGCGCACGATGATGACCGCGCGCCGGGTCGCGGAGCTCGGCGTCCGGGGCATGGAGCGCGGCCGCCCCACGACCATCCCGGGGCTCTTCAACCGGCTCGGGGCCCTGCTCGCCACGCGCCTGCCCCGCACCTGGGCCACGGCCACGGCGGGTGCGCTCCTCCGCAACCGGGACTAGCCCGCGGCCTCAACCGCCGAGCTCTGCGCCGGCCGCCCGTGGAGGACGCGCGGCGCCCAAGGCAGCGGGTCAGCGCTCCTGAGGGACCGGCCGGGGCGCCGGATAGGCCCAGTGGTAGGCCGGAGCGACGCGATCCTCGGAGGGGGCAAGCGTGAAGAGCACGCCCATGCCGGCCGGCCCCTCGTCGTCGTAGCGACCGTTGAACTGGGTCGCCCCCCAGCGCGGGCCCGCCGCCACCAGGTCGAAGCGCTCGAAGCGCTGATCCTCGAGGTTCCACACGGCCTCCCCGCGCAGGGCGGCCGCGTAGCCGCGCTGGCGATCAGCCTCGACCTTCCGGCGGCCCGGGTGCTCCACGGCCCAGCGGCCTCGCTCCTCGAGGCGCGCGCGGCCCACATACTCGAGCTCCGCCCGCCCGCGCTTCACGCGCACGACCCGGACGCTCAGCTCCGCCTCGACCACGCACTCGGGCCGAAACAGCGGAGCCTGCCCGCGCACATTGTCCACGAGGTGCAGGCGCGCCAGGCGCTGGGCGAGGCTCGCCTCGACCGGCCCCTCGGAGCGCCGGCGCCCCGGATCGGGCGGCAGGAGGCCGGCGAGCTCCTCCCGCTGGAACCACGCGCGGTCCAGGTTCCGCGCGTCGGCGCGCCAGTCGTCGGGGAGGTCCTCCCGGGGGAGGTCGCGCAGGTGCGCCAGCAAGGCCAGGCCTCCCTCCGGATAGCGATCCTCCGGGCGCGCCCCTCCCGCCTCGCGCGTCGCCGCGCGCTCCTCCTCGGTGAGCTCGTCCCAGCGCTCGCGCGCCTCCCGCAGCATCGCGACCATGCGCTCGGGGCTGCGGGTGTTGATCGAGGCGAGGAACCGCCCGCCGGCCGTCGCCGCATAAATCCCCTGGCGCGTCACGCCCGGGCCGCGGCCGCCGTTGTGCCCCTCCTCCGCCACCTCACGGAACCACTCCGCCTCCGGCGTCTTCACGCGCTGGAGGCGCGCCACCTCATCGGCCGCGGGCACGAAGAACTCGAGCTCGCGCCGCACCTCGGGATCCGTCCAGAGCGACCGCCTGGCGATGACTCCGTTGTTTCATGTGCAGCCGAGAGGGTGCCCGTTCATCGCCCACAGGAGGAGAGGCCGGCCCTCAAGGGCCGCGCGGCGCACGCCCTCCTCCAGGGTCGGGGCCCAGCCGATCTCCAACCACTCCAGCTCCTCCACCGGCGGCGTGAGCCAGTCCACGAGGCGCGACCACTCGCGCTCCTCGAGGGGGCCAGGAGTCGCGGGCAGGTCTGCCGCCAAAGCCGGCGCTGGGGAAGGCTCCTGGCCGAGGGCCGGGCCAGGCGCCGGGCCACAGGGGTCAGCGAAGGCCTGGAGGCCGGCAGGCAGCAGGCCTGCCGCGAGGACGAGCAGCCTGGGGAGGCGAGCGCGAGGCGAGGAGCTCATGGCCTGAGCCTAAGGCCTCTCCCGCCGGGCGTCTCGCCTCAGCCGGCGCGCGGGTCCGCTCAGCCCGTCGGGAGGGCGTCGGTGAGCACCCCGGCCGCCAGCAGGGGAGCACGCTCGCCGAGGGTAGGGCAGTTGGGGTTGGCCTTGTGGCGTGAGCTGCGCTCCGCCCGGCGCGCGGCGCGCAGGAGGTCCAGGACGAGCTGGGGGGCCAGCCCGGCGAAGGCTGGGGCATCCGACGCGCGGGAGGCGAGGGCCTCCTCATCCGCCTCCGCTCCGAAGAGGCCCGCGCCCTCGGGGGTGTCCGCGAAGCGCGCCACCCGCTCGATCAGGCCCACGCGGGCGTAGGCCCCCGTGTCCGGGTCCACATAGCCGTAGCAGGTCTCGCCGTGGCCCTCGAGGCCCAGGTAGCCCGCGATCTCGTCCTCGTCGGTGTGCGGGTGGTCGGCTCCCCACAGCTCCGGGGTGGGCGCGGCCGTCACGATGCTGCGGTAGGCCTCGCGCGCGCTGAGGCGCTCGCCCAGGGCAAGGGCCAGCTGGAACACCTCCCCCTTGGAGAGCATCGCGATCGGGTTCGTGTCGACCTCGCCGTCGCCACCCTTCTGGTAGAAGCGCAGCCAGCGGTCCTCGCACTCGTTCCCCGTGCCGTGACGGATGCCCGGACCCATGAGGCGGAGGTAGCCACGGCCAAGGGGCGCGCGCATGCAGCTGCGGATCGAGCCGAGCACGCGGCC
The DNA here is from genome assembly GCA_016779225.1 of Planctomycetota bacterium. Taxonomy (GTDB): domain Bacteria; phylum Planctomycetota; class UBA1135; order UBA1135. The sequence goes on along the minus strand of JADHNZ010000013.1, from coordinate 38,923 downwards.
GTCCTCGGCGATGCGCGCCCGGACGGCCTCCATGTCGACGCCGGCGGCCTCCAGGTTCGCCAGCATGTCCGCGACCATGGCGTCGTAGACGCCCGTCAGGTCGTGGATGAGCAGGGTCCCGCCAAGGGCATCCAGGAGGGCCTGCGCCCGCGCCCGCGTCGCACCACCGCTGTGGATCGCGGAGTAGACGAAGGTGACGCGCTCGGTGCCGAGGGCCAGCGTCAACAGCCCCGCCATCACGGCGCTGTCGATGCCCCCGGACACATCGAGCTCCGCGCGCTCGATGCCGGTGACGCGGTGGTAGGCGCGCAGGGCCTCGACGCGGTCGTCGAGGAGGGCGCTCGGGTCGAGGACGGGCATGGCTCCAGGGGCGCGAGGCTCAGGAGACGCGGTCGCCGAAGCCGGTCCAGACGCCGCGCGCGGTGCGCACCAGGCTGTGATCCAGGGGCACCAGGCGCTGCTTGCCTGCCGGCAGGCGCATGTCCACGGAGGTCATGTCGCCGTTCTGGCGAGCGACCATGCGGGCGCTCTCCCCCGCGAGGAGGAGCTCGATGGCATGGTGGCCGAAGTTGGTCGCCAGCACGCGGTCGGCCGCCGTGGGCGAGCCCCCGCGCAGGAGGTGTCCCAGGACGACCGAGCGGGACTCGATCCCCGTCAGCTCCTCGACCTGGTGCGCGACCAGGTTGCCGACGCCTCCCAGCCGGATCGGGTCCGGCGAGGTGGCCTCGATGCGCTTCACGACCTGCTGGCCGCCCTTGGGACGCGCTCCCTCGGCGACGCACAGCACGGTCGAGCCGCGCTCGGCCACCCGACGACGCACATGGTCCGCAACGGCCTCGATGTCGTACTCGAGCTCGGGGATCAGGATCTGGTCCGCGGCGCCGGCGATGCCCGAGTAGAGCGCGATCCAGCCGGCGTTGCGGCCCATGACCTCGACGGTCAGCACGCGGCCGTGGCTGTCGGCGGTGGTGCGGACGCGGTCGAGGGCCTCGGTCGCGATCTGCACCGCGGTGAGGAAGCCGAAGGTGATCTCCGTGCCCTCGATGTCGTTGTCGATGGTCTTGGGGACCCCGACGACCTTCAGCCCCGCCTCAACGAAGGGCTGGGCGCAGGTCATGGTGCCGTCCCCGCCAATGACCACGAGGGCGTCGATCCCCTCGGCCTCGAGGCGCTCGAGGCACTGGGGCACGCGGTCCTCGTAGACGGGGCGGCCCTCGCCGTCGTGGCCCACCAGGTAGCGGCTGGGGTCCGAGCGGTTGGACGAGCCCAGGATCGTGCCGCCCTCGTCGAGGATCCCGACGACCTCGCGCAGGCCCAGGGGTCGGAGGCGCCCCTCCACCAGGCCCTCGAAGCCATCCTCGATCCCGACCACCTTGATGCCCGCGGCCAGGGCCTCGAGGGTCACGACGCGGATGACGGCGTTCAGCCCGGGGCAGTCCCCGCCGCCGGTGAGGACGGCGATGCGCTTGGGGTGGATGCTCATGGCGCGGGGAGGATACCGAAGGGGGTGGGACGGACCCCGCGAACGGATTCCGGAGAATCCGTGTCTCTCCTCAGGATGGCTCGGTCTTGGCGCTCTAGACCCCCGGAGTACGCCATGGACCACGAAGACCCCAACGCCGCACGCGACCTCACCCCACGCCCCCAGGACGGTTCGCCGCAGGCACCGCTGGACTCCCTCGACGAGCCCGAGCCGTCCGTCCGTGAGCGCCGGAGCCGCCGGCGCCGCCGGCGAGCCGAGGAGAGCGCGCCCAGCGCCGAGCGGGCCCCCTCCCTCGGCAGGCTCCTGGGCCAGCTGGCCCTGCTCACCGTCATCCTCGGCCTGGGCTTCGTCGTCATGCTGGCCGTGCTCGAGACGCGGCCCCAGTTCGCCGGCTGGGGCCTGGCCCCGCCTTACCGCTCCCACGATCAGGACGCTCCCTCCCTCGCCGTACGAACCGCAGGGCGGCCGGCCCACGAGGTGCGGTGGCTCGACCTGAACGAGGCGAGCGTCGAGCTCGACCTGACCGCGCTGCAGGACTACCGGGGCCTGCAGGTGACGCGCTACCTGGAGGGCACGGTGCTCGCTCGCATGAGCTACACCAACCGCTCGGAGGAGGGAGAGCACTTGGTGTGGCAGCTGCCGCTTCCGAAGGCTTACCCGACGGAGTTCGAGGCGGATCAGGCCAGCCTGAAGGTCACGGGCCTGGACGAGGGCGAGGTCCTGACGACCCCAGGCGGCTGGATCGCGACCGGCTTCCTGCCAAGCGGCGCCACCTTCGCGGTGGAGCTCGCACACCCCCTGCCCCCCACCTCCGACCTGGCCTGGCACGGGAACCGCGGCGCGGCAGCCCAGCGGGCCTCCCTGCGCATCGAGGGTGAGGAGGTCCCCCTGCGCCTGCGGGGTGCGGCGCCGGGAAGCCCCAGCGGCCCCATGAGCGCCCACGAGTGGACCGGGCGCACGCCCGCGGGCGTGGGACTCGGCTTCACCCTTCTCCCCGGGCACAGCGTCTTCGACGCCCTGGAGCGCCTGCTGCAGATCGCTCCCCTCGTGGCCGCGATGTTCCTCGTGACGCTGCTCTCGATCCTGGCGGCGCGCCGCACGCCGCGAAGCGGCGAGCTCTTCCTGCTCGCCCTGGCCTATGCCTACTACTTCCCGCTCGTCGTCTACCTGAACGCGAACATGCCCATGAAGTGGGCCGTCCCCATTGCCTTCGTGGCGTCGGCCGTGGTGGTCCTCAACTACCTGCGCTTCTTGATCGGCGGCCGTTTGGGTGTCCTCCTCGGCCTCGGGCTCCTGGTGGCGTTCCAGCTGGTGCCGACGATGATGGCCTTCGCCCAGTGGGACCGCGGCCTGGTGCTGCTCTCCCTCGGCAGCATCAGCCTGCTCGCCCTCGTGAGCCTGCAGACGCGCAGGCTGAAGGAGAGCATGGGGAGCGGCGCAGTTGCCCTCGCCGCCCTGGTCCCGCTTCCCCTACAGGACGGAGAGATCCGCGTCTCGCTCCCCGCGGAGCTCCTGCCCACCGCGGCTGCCGTTTCCCAGGAGCTCCCCAAGCCGGCTCCGGGAGAGCTGCTTGTGGGCGTCGCGCACTACCTCCTCGACTGGACCGAGGATTGGGTCGCCGTCGAGGCGGTGCTGCCCGTGGAGTCGACCGGCGCCTCCTCTCGCCCCACGCGCCTGATGGGCTCCGGGGTGTTCCTGGAGAGCGTGACGGCTCCGGAGTTCCTGCGCTTCAGCATCAGCGGCACGGGCCTCGATCTGCACCTGCTCGACGCTGGAAAGGGCGAGGTCCGGGTCCTCTACCGCGTGCCCGCGCGGCGCGAAGGAGCCGCCTCGGAGGTGCAGGTGCCGACCTTCCTGACCACGGTGGGCACGGGGGTCCTGCAGAGCACGCGAAGCGGGCTCGAGTTCCCCGACAACCCCATCTGGTCGAGGAGCGTGAAGGCGGAGGGCATCACCTGGACCTTCGGCGTGGGAACCCAGCCGATCTGGATCACCTGGCGTGACCTGGGGAGGCCCGAGTCTGGGCAGGCCGTCGAGTCCGGGGACGGGAGCGAAGCGACGGCGTCCGAGACCGCGGAGACCTCGGGGCTCGAAGAGGGCGGCGACCCCGCGCCTGAGCTGCCGCCGCTCAAGCCCGTCTACGAGATCGCCGCCCGTGAGTCCCACCACCTCACCCTCATCGAGGCCGACGGACGCCTGCTCCACTTCGCCGAGCTCGTGTTCGACGCCGGCGCGGTCGGAGATCTCTGCCGGCTGACCCTCCCCCCCGGCATGTCCGTCTCCTCGGTCACCCTGGACGACCGTGAGGTCGAGGGCGTGGTCCAAACGGACTCGACCCTCGCCTTCCCCTTCACCCGGAGCGCGCGCACCCAGACCCTGCGCAAGGTGACGCTGGCCCTCACGCGACCCGCGGTCGAGCTGGCCTTCCGCGGCTCTCTCACCCTCGAGCTCCCCCGCTACGAGGGAACCGAAGCGAGGGTGCACTGGGAGGTGCGCGGACCCAGCGCGTTCCAGGTGGCGGCTCGGGGCACGGGCATGCAGCAGGACACCGGACCGGGGGGCACGCGCTTCGGCAGCTACTCGAGCACGGCGGCTGGACGCCCTTCGGTGCGCCTCCGCGACAGCCTGGTCCCGGCAGGCCGCACGGCCGTGCGCTTCGTCTACGCCCAGCAGCTCGACTGGGTGGGCCTCCCCCTCCCTCGCTGAGGAGGCCCGCCCGGCCGGCTCCTCCGCTCAGCCGGGCAGCTGGTACTCGAGGGGGCCCTCGATCCCGAGAGGCAGTCCGAGGGTCATCCACACCACGAGCATCACCGTCCAGACCACCGTGAAGACCACGGTGTAGGGCAGCATCGTGGAGATCAGCGTGCCCATCCCCGCGCCGGGCATCTCCTTCTTCAGGAACACGAGCACGATCACGAGGTACGCGTTCAGCGGCGTGATGATGTTCGAGACCGAGTCGCCGATGCGGTAGGCCGCCTGGGTCAGCTCGGGCGAGATTCCCACCAGCATGAACATGGGGATGAAGATCGGCGCGAACATGGCGTACTTCGCGCTCATCGAGCCCACGAACAGGTTGAAGAGCACGGTCACGCCGATGAAGGCCACGATCAGGAGGGAGGCCGGAAGCTCCGCCTTGCCCAGGGCCTGACCACCCGCGAGGGCCGCCATGCGATCCAGGCCCGAGTGCTTGAAGACCTCGATGAACTGGGCCGCGAAGAAGGCCAGCACGATGATCGGCGCCATGGCGGCGATCGAGTCGATCATCATCTTGGCCACGCCCTTGTCGTCCTTCAGGGCTCCGATGGAGAAGCCGTAGACCAAGGACGGCACCGTGAAGAGCAGGAACAGGAGCGGGACGATGACCTCGACCCAGCGGTCGAAGTGGGCGCCCTCGCCCTGGAGGGCCCAGCCGTCCAGGTTGGCGGCGGTGAAGAAGATCCCGAGCAGGAGGACGACGGCGCCAAGGGCCTTGCGCAGGGCGACGCGCTCCTCGGGGCGCACCTGCTGGTCGGCCAGGGCCGCGGCGCTGACCGGGACCGGTCCGCCCTCGTCCGGCCCCTTGCCCGCGAGCCTGCGCTCCACGAACACCGAGGTGGTCCACCAGCCTGCCGCGGTGATCAGGAAGGTCGAGGCGATGGCGAAGTACCAGTTGCAGGTGGCCGCGACGGAGTAGCCGGCATCCAGCACCCGTGCCCCCTCGGTGGCGAAGCCCGCCAGCATCGGGTCGAGCCCGGTGATCAGGAGGTTCGCGTTGAAGCCGGCCGAGACCCCCGCGAAGGCCGCAGCGATGCCCGCAACCGGAGAGCGACCCGCCGCCCGGAACACCGCCGCGGCGAGGGGCGGCAGCACGACATAGCCCGCGTCGATCCCCGCCGAGCTCATCACGCCGAGGAACACCATGGCCGGCGTGAGGAACCGCGCGGGCACCCACTGCATCAGGTACTTCAGCAGGACGGCGATCAGGCCCACGCGCTCGGCCAGTCCGATCCCGAGCATTCCCACGAGCACGACGCCCAGGGGCGCGAAGCCCGTGAAGTTCTTCACGAGGGTCGAGAGCAGCCAGAAGAGGCCGTCCCCGGTGAGCAGGCTCGTGGGGCGGGAGACCTTGTCCTGCAGCACCTCCACGCCGTCAGCGCCGATCACCGTCTCCTGGACCACCCGCCACTGGACGCTGCCATCGCCCTGGACCCGTGGCAGCTCGTGGAGGACCTCCCAGCCGGAGCCCACCGCCACCGCGCTGAGGACCATCACGAGCAGGGTGCCCAGGAGGAACAGGGTCGCCGGATCGGGGAGCTTGTTGCCCAGCCACTCGATCCGGCCGAGGAGCCCGCCGTTGGCCGGCGCGGCGTCGGTCTTGGCCGTCATGCGAGCACTGTACGCCGCCCCTCCCCGGGCCCCAAGCGCATGGGCGATCGGGTGCCCTCGCGTCGGCCCACCCTCCGCCTCGCGGGCCCTTGCTACGGTGCGGCCATGACCCGCGCCCCGCTGCTCCGCGCCCTGGCCGCTGCCGGCCTCCTCCTGAACGCCGCGGCTCCGGCCGCCTCCACGGGAGAGGAGCCCTCACGGCCCAACATCCTGTTCGTCTTCACGGACGACCACGCGCCCCACGCCATCGGGGCCTACGGCTCGCCCTACGCCGCCCTCGACCCGACGCCCAACATCGACCGGCTCGCGCGCGAGGGGATGCTCTTCCGGAACTCCTTCTGCACGAACAGCATCTGCGGACCCAGCCGCGCGGTGATCCAGACGGGCAAGCACAGCCACCGCAACGGCTTCCGCGACAACGGCGACCGCTTCAACGGGGACCAGACGACCTTCCCCAAGCTGCTCCAGGCCGCGGGCTACGACACGGCGCTCTTCGGGAAGTGGCACCTGGGGACGACCCCCCAGGGCTTCGACGCCTGGGAGGTGCTGCCGGGCCAGGGCGACTACTACAACCCCAAGCTGATCGGCCCGGAGGGCGAGCGCGTGGTCGAGGGCTACTGCACGGACATCGTCACGGACCTCGCGATCGAGTGGCTCGACGCGCGCGAGGATCCCGCGGCGCCGTTCCTCTTGATGTGCCAGCACAAGGCGCCGCACCGCAACTGGATGCCGGCCCCGCGCCACCTGAACCTCTATGACGGGGTGGAGCTGCCCGAGCCCGCGACCCTCTTCGACCGGCACGAGGACGACGCCTCGCCGGCGCGCCTCCAGGAGATGGAGATCGACCGGGACATGAGCCTGGTCTACGACCTGTTCGTGGACCCGTGGGAGAGCTGGGACCCCAAGGCGGGCTTCGCCAACGACGGCAGCGGATTCCGGAACCTGGGGCGCATGACGGCGGAGCAGCGCGCGGCCTGGGACGCAGCCTATGCAGACGAGAACGCCGCCTTTCTCGCCGCGGGGCTGGAGGGCGAGGCTCTCGTGCGCTGGAAGTTCCAGCGCTACATGAAGAACTACCTGCGCACGATCCGCGGTGTGGACGACAGCGTCGGCCGCCTGGTGGACGCCCTCGAGGAGCGTGGCCTGGCGGAGAGCACCGTGGTGGTCTACTCCTCCGACCAGGGCTTCTACCTCGGCGACCACGGCTGGTTCGACAAGCGCTGGATGTACGAGGAGAGCCTCAAGATGCCGCTGATCGTGCGCTGGCCTGGCGTGGTGCCCGCGAACGCCGTCGATGAGCACCTGGTCCAGAACCTCGACTACGCCCAGACCTTCCTCGAGCTCGCAGGGGTGGAGGCGCCGGCCGACATGCAGGGGCGCTCCCTCGCGCCCTTGCTTGCGGGTGAGGATCCCGGCGGCTGGCGCGACGCGATCTACTACCACTACTACGCCTTCCCCAGCATCCACCGGGTGGCGCGGCATTACGGCATCCGCACCGCGCGCTGGAAGCTGATCCGGCACTACCAGTTCGACGAGTGGGAGCTGTTCGACCTGGCCGCGGATCCTGACGAGCTCACCAACCTCTATGGGGCCCCGGGCCTGGAGGCCCAGACGCGCGACCTCAAGCGCAGGCTCCTCGAGCTCCGGGTGCAGTACGGTGACACGAGCGATGTGTCGATCCAGCCGGCCGCGTGGCGCCAGCGCTTCGAGGTGCGGCGATGAGGGCGCTGCGTCTGGTGCCGCTGGCTGCGGCCCTGGCTCTCACGGGGTCCTGCTCCGCACCGCCCGCAGGCGAGGCGCCGGCCGGGCACGAGGCCGAGCGCCCTCACATCGTCCTGATCATGGCGGACGACATGGGCTACACCGACATCGGCTGCTACGGCAGCGAGATCCGCACTCCGCACCTCGACGCCCTTGCAGAGGGCGGCGTGCGGATGACCCAGTTCTACAACACCTCCCGCTGCTGCCCCACGCGGGCCGCCCTGCTGACCGGCCTGTACTCGCACCAGGCGGGGATCGGCCTGATGGAGGGGGATCGGGGCACGGACGCCTACCGAGGGATCCTGAACCGCAGCTGCGTGACCCTGGCCGAGGCGCTCGGCGAGGCCGGCTATGCCACCTACATGGCGGGCAAGTGGCATGTCACGAACCAGTGGAGGCCCGAGGGCCCGAAGGACTCGTGGCCCCTGGGTCGCGGCTTCGAGCGCTTCTACGGGACCATCCGCGGTGCAGGCAGCTTCTGGGATCCGGCGACCCTCTGTCGCGATGACGCCTACATCACGCCGGAGAGCGACCCGGAGCTCTCCTCCGACGGCTGGTACTACACCGACGCCATCAGCGACCAGGCCGCTCGCTACGCGCGTGACCACCTCGAGAGCCGCGAGGAGCCGCTGTTCCTCTATGTGGCCTACACCAGCGCTCACTGGCCCATGCACGCTCCCGAGTCGTGGATCGCGCGCTACCGCGGCGTCTACGACGAGGGCTACGCACCCCTGCGCGCCACGAGGCTCGAGCGGGCGCGCCGCCTGGGCGTCCTCGAGGACTCCTGGCCGCTGAGCTCGCCCACGGACGACTGGGCACAGAACCCCCATCCCGCATGGGACGCCCGCAACATGGAGACCTATGCGGCCATGGTGTCGTGCATGGACGCTGGGATCGGCCGCATCCTCGAGACCCTGGAGCAGGCCGGCGCGCTCGAGAACACGCTGGTGATCTACCTGCAAGACAACGGAGCCTGTGCGGAGGGCATGGGCCGGAGCTCGAACGAGGCCAAGCGCCAGCCCGACCTCGAGGAGCGCATGGCCGCGGACCAGCTCCAGCCGCAGATCTGGCCCCCCATGTGGACCCGAGACGGGGAGTGGGTCTCGACCGGGCCCGAGGTCCTGGCGGGCCCGGCGGACAGCTATGTGGCCTACGGCCGCGGCTGGGCGAACGCGTCGAACACCCCCTTCCGCGGCTTCAAGCACGACGCCTACGAGGGCGGGCTGAGCACGCCCCTCATCGTGCACTGGCCGGCCCGCTTGGGCCCCGCGCACGCGGGCTCGATCGTGGACCCGCCGGCCCACCTGATCGACCTGATGCCCACCCTGCTGGACGCGGCCGGGGCCGCCTATCCCGCGAGCTACGGCGGCAACGCGATCCAGCCCATGGAGGGCGTGAGCCTCCTGGACGCCTGGGCGGGCAGCCACCTCGAGCGCACGGCGCCCCTCGCCTTCGAGCACCACGGGAACCTCGCCCTGCGCGACGGCCGCTGGAAGATCGTGAGCCAGTACCGCGCCAAGCAGCCGCGCACCTGGGAGCTCTACGACATGGAGCAGGACCGCACGGAGCAGACCAACCTCGCCGCGCAGCACCCCGAGCGCCTCCAGGCCATGGTCGCAGCCTGGCAGGCCTGGGCCGACCGCGTCGGCGTCCGCGAGTGGCCGTTCTGAGCCGCCCGCGGCAGCTCAGCTGATCCCACCGCGCTCGACGGGTCGGCGCCTGCGTGCCCGGCGGCGCTCGGTGCCCCAGTCGTCGCTGCGGCCGTGGAAGAGGTAGGGCAGGTCGAGGGCGTCCGCCAGCTCCTGCCCCTGGCGTGCGATCGCCACCAGGTTCCCGTGGCCGCGGCAGAGGTTGGCGCGGCGCACCTCGTCTCCCTCGCGCCAGGCGAGGTTCAGCTCGAGGGCCGCCGCCGTGGTGCGCTCACCCTGGTGCTGGATACGGAACCAGGCGGCGCAGGCCTGCACCGCGTGCAGGTCCGAGCGCGCCCCGCCCTCGAGCACCTCGCCCCCCTGGACGAGGCGCCAGCGCCCGTCGTCCCACTCGAGGTCCGGGAAGCTCGAGGCTCCGCGCCGGCCGAGCGCGGTCACCACGAGCCCGGCAAGCCCCAGCCCTCCCCAGACCGCCACGATCATCACGCCCCTCAGGACGAGAGGGGCGGCGCTCTCATCGCTCGGAGCGGGCCCGAACACCAGGACCACCGCGGTCAGCGCTGCCCCCCCACCGAGCAGGCCGAGGATCAGCCCGAGCCTCCTGCCCGCGACGCGCTTCGGATCCGTGCTGAAGCACCCCGGACCCAGGCGATGGAGAACGCCGGTCAGGGTGTAGGCCTCCTCCCCGAGGACCGGCGAGCGCGAGACGCCCGGGGCCGCCTCGTCCCGGTCGTGCTGCACCTCCCGCGCCTGGAGCAGTCGGAACAGCCCAATCAGGAGGACGAGGACCCCCAGCGTGAGGAACGCGGCGCCGAACACCGTGAGCGCAGGCCCCTTGCCGTGTTGCTGGAAGCCTCGGCGCGTGAGGACCTCGGCTCCCTCGGGCAGCGCGCTCCAAGCCGCCCACCCCGAGCGCACGACGAGCGCTCCGATGCCCGCGAACAGGCCGCCAACCCCGACGGCGAGGCCGGCGTTCGGGGTCGCGACTCGCGAGCGGAGGGGGCGGTGCTTGAGCGGCGGCACGGGCACGAGCCTACATGCCAGGCTCGGCGCCGTCCGGTCTCGGCTCCTCGGTGCGCCCGAGCAACAGATCCACGAACCGGCCGCGCATGCGCGCGTCGAGGGTGCTGAAGCGCCCGAAGCGCACATGCTCACCCGGAGCGAGGCCGTCGACGCCGATCCCCCACAGCGGCGCCACGGAGTCGGGAACCGCGGCGTAGCGGAAGTCGCCCACGACGCCCTCGAAGCGCCGGTCCTCGATCAGGCAGCCGTCGCTGAAGTGGCGGAAGCGCTCGAGGTCGGCGCGCTGGACCTCGTCGAGCTCGAAGCGCTCGATCAGGGCCTCAGTGTCAAGAACGGGGTGCCGCTCGCCGGGATGCACGCTGCCTGCCCCCCACCAGGGGACGCGGATCGCGTCGACCCAGTACTCGCCCTCCCACTCGTAGAAGGAGCGGAACACGATGTTGTTGGCAAGCGACGGCTTCAGCTCGAGGCCGACGGCCGCGTGGCCGCGCGCCTGGACGAGCTTGGACTGCAGCACCTCGGCCTTCATGTGCTGCACCGAGCAGGCGCCCAGGTAGGCGAGGGCGAGTGCAAGACCAAGGGCAGGCGCGAGCCGCGTGCTTCTGCGGACCCCGCGCAGGCAGCCCCAAAGGAGCGGGACGGTGAAGAGGGGGTCGAGGATGGAGATCAGGTTCCAGGCGGCGCGGTGCTGGTCGAACGGCCAGGTGAGATGCGTGCCGTAGCTGGTGCACGCGTCCAGCAGGCCGTGGGTCGCCCAGCCCAGGAGCGCGGGCGCGAGGAGCTCCCGCCAGGGGCGCCGACCGCGCAGGAGGAGCCAGGTCACGCTGGCGGCCAGCACGCCGCCGAGGGGGATCGCCACGAGCGAGTGCGTGAAGTGGCGGTGGTACTCGAGCGAGAGCAGCGGGTCCGTCGCCGAGCGGATGAAGATGTCCGCATCGGGCAGGAGCCCCCCCACGGCCCCGGCGAGAGCCGCAACTCTCTGCCGCTCGGCCGGGGCGCAGGCCTGGGCGAGGGCCGCGCCAAGGACCCCCTGGGTCACCACATCCATGGGGAGCATCCTCGCCCCGACCGCGGCCTCCTCCAACCACAGAACCGAACTGCCCGTTCTGAGAGGCCCTGCCCGAGCCCCGAGCCGCACGGCTCGAAACCGTGGGGTCCAGTCCCCTCCGGGACCGGTCGATAGACCCCTCAGTCCATGTCCAAGGCCGAAGTCCCCTCACCCCCTGCCCGCCGCGCCATCCACTCGGTCGTCGGCGTTGCGGCCCTCGTCTGGGCCCTCTGGCTGACCGGAATGGTGAACGGCGACCGCTGGGCGCTCTTCGCCGACAACTGGTTCATGTCGGTGACGATGGTCTTCGGGTCGTTCATCGCCGGCGCCACGAGCGAGGGAGGCGGAGCCGTGGCCTTCCCGGTCATGACCATGCTGTTCAAGATCCCGCCGCCGACGGCGCGGGACTTCAGCCTCATGATCCAGGCGGTCGGCATGACGGCGGCAGCGGCCACGATCCTGTGGACGCGCATCCCGGTAGAGCGGCGCGCGCTGGTGTGGGGCAGCCTGGGCGGAGCCCTGGGCGTGGTGCTCGGCATCGAGCTCATCAGCCCGCACCTGCCGCCGGCCGCCACGAAGATGACCTTCCTCTCGATCTGGCTGTCGTTCTCGGTGGCCCTGTTCTGGATCAACCGCTCGGCCGAGCGCGAGGTCCGCGACAAGATCGAGGGCTTCACAACCAAGCACGGCCTGCTGCTGGCCGCGACCGGGGTGATCGGCGGGGCCATCAGCGGCCTCACCGGGAGCGGGCTCGATATCCTGACCTTCTCGCTGCTGGTCCTGCGGTTTCGGATCAGCGAGAAGATCGCCACGCCGACCTCCGTGATCCTGATGGCGATCAATGCGGCCGTCGGCTTCCTCTGGAAGTCCCGCTGGGGCGGCGGAATGGCCGCGGACGCCTGGAGCTACTGGTGGGTCTGCGTGCCCATCGTGGTCGTCGGGGCCCCCTTCGGCGCGCGCTTCATCCGCGACCGCTCGCGCCTGTTCGTGGCGGGGATCCTCTATGTCTCGATCGCCATCCAGTTCATCGCCGGCCTGCTGATCATCCCTCAGACCGTCGGACTGGCCCTGCTCAGCGTCAGCGTCTTCACGGGCGGCGTGATCCTCTTCCGCCTGATGGCCCTGGGCGGCGAACGCCGCCTCGAGTGGCTGCGGACCCACGGCCGCCGGCTGGAGCGCCCGAACCTCCCCCGGACCTGAGGACTCGGGGAGCGCTCCTGTGTCCCATCGGGATCCAGGGGACGAGGGGCGCCCCGGAATCCGGGGAAGGGTCTACTCTGGGGGGCCGCAGACCGCGGCTCCCTCGATGAAGCTCCACCCCGCCTCCCACCTCCTCGGCTCCGTTCTCCTGGCCTCCGCGCCCGCCCTGGCGGGAGACCTCTTCGTGGATGTCTCCCTGACAACGGGAGCCGGCACGGGGGGCTCCTGGGCCGACGCGTTCCAGGGCCCTCTGGGCCTGAAGGACGCCCTGGCCGTGGCCGTGGCCGGGGACCGCATCTTCGTCGCGCAGGGGACCTACCTGCCCACCGACACCGGTGCCCGCACCCAGAGCTTCCCGCTGCGTGACGGGGTGGAGCTTTACGGCGGCTGCGTGGGCACGGAGCTCGAGCCGGCCGAGCGTCCTCCCATCGGCTCAGCCCCCACGATCCTCTCCGCCGACCTCGCCGGCAACGACGCCAGCGGCGTGATCACGGACAACTCCTACCATGTGATCCGCGGCTTTGGCGTCAGCGCCTCGGCGGTGCTGGACGGCTTCGTGGTGCGCGGCGGCTTCGCGAACGGGAGCGGCGCCAGCAACGACCGCGGGGGCGGGATCCTGTGCACGGGCGGCTCGAACCCGACCGTCCGCAGCTGCTCCTTCGAGAGCAACCGCTGCACCTTCGGAGGCGGCGCGGGCTACATCAACGGCTCCTCGCCCACCTTCACCGACTGCCAGTTCCTCGACAACATCGGCGGCTCGTACGGCGGTGCCTTCGACATGGCGACCGCGAGCAATGTGCGCTTCGACCGCTGCACCTTCATCGGCAACAGCGCGGCGCGGGCCGGCGCGCTGGAGATCTTCGCCTCCAGCGGGATCGTGGTAACCAACTGCATCTTCCGCGGGAATGTCTCCACGGGCTCGGGCGGCGGCGGCGGTCTGTGGCTGGGCTCGGGCGGCTCGACCCAGGTGGTGAACTGCACGATCGTCGAGAACCAGGGCACCACCAGCAACATCGGCGGGCTCTACAACCAGGGCGCATCGGTGACCCTGCGGAACTCGATCCTGTGGGGGAACATGGGACCGAGCGGCGCCACCAACGCCGTGAACCAGCTCAGCGGCGCGGCGGCCCAGTACTGCCTCGTGCAGGGCGGCGCCGCAGGCAGCGGCAATGTCTCGTCCGACCCCGTCTTCGTGGACGCGGCCAGCGGGGATCTGCGCCTGCGGGGCACCTCCCCGGCCGTGGACGCGGGCACCAACGCGGCCCTGCCCGCCGGGATCACGCTGGACGCCGCGGGCGAGCCCCGCGTCCTCGACCTGTGGGCGGTCCCCAACACCGGCGTCGGCGCGGGCGGCGTGGTCGACATGGGAGCGCTGGAGGTCCAGGCGGGCATTGGTGAGCCCGTGGCCTGCACCCCCAACGCAAACTCCACCGGCGCCCCCTCGAGCCTCGAGGCCAACGGCTCCCCCCACCTGGCGGACGACCTGCTGTCGTTCCGCGTCACGGGCCTGCCCACCGGGCGTTTCGCCTACTTCGTGATGGCCGCCTCCAGCGGCAGCACCCCCGTGGCGAGCGGCGTGCTCTGCCTCGCGCCGCCCCTGGTGCGCTTCAGCGGCGCGGTCCTGAACAGCGGTCCCTTCGGCGTGGTCGAGTTCTCGCCTTCCCTCGCCGCCCTGCCCCAGAACACCACGATCGCCGTGGGCGAGACCTGGCACTTCCAGCTCTGGCACCGCGATGTGGGCGCGACCTCGAACTTCTCGGACGCGGTGGCCGTGACCTGGGAGTGAGCCCTTCGCGCACTCCGAGACGGGAGAAGGCCCCCCGCCCGGCTGGGCAGGGGGCCTTCGGCTCTTGATGAGCAGACCGGGGCTCACTCGTCGTCGGAGGATGCTGGCGCAGTCGCATCCGGCGCGCTCGGCAGCACCTCGGCGTCGCGCTGCTGGACCGTGTCCAGGCGAGAGCCCTCGAGGGCGGGGACCACGCTGAGGGCGTCCAGGACCTCGCCGCTGCGGGCGAACTCATGCACCTCGGGGTCGTGGGCGACCTTCGCCTTGGTGAACCAGGCCGGCTCGATGCGGCCCTTGCCATCGTCGTAGAAGCCGAGCTCCGGGCGGCCGGCGTCCACCTTCATGGCCTTGTTGTGGGTGCGCGCCAGGTCAAGCTGGGTCAGGGTGCCGATCTTCTCGGCCGGCAGCATGCGCTCGGCGCTGCCCTGGACCAGGTCGAGCTCCTGCCAGCGGCGGATGAGGCTCACGAGGCGGCCGTTCTCACCGAGGCCGACCACGATCTTGGAGCCGGGGCCGCCCACATCGAACCCGCCGAGGCGGCGGCCGAAGTGGACCATGGTCACCTTGGCGAAGTCCTGGGTGGTCTCCCCGTCGAAGTGCGCCATCCGCTCGCCGCCAATGTGGCGCACCACGAGCTGGCGGGGATCCTCCGGCAAGAGGCCCAGGCCCTTGAGGTGCTGGAGCGCCTGGCGGACGGCGTCCTGACCCATGGGCAGGCCCGGGGTGTCGGCAAGCTCGTCGATCCCGGCGGGGTCGGCCTGGAAGGAGAAGTCGCCAGTGGTGGGCTCGAACTGCATCACGATGCTGGTGTCGAAGCGGCCCTGGAAGGCGAGCTTGGACCCCTTCATGAGCGGGGTGAGGCTCACGCCGAGGAGGGGCTCCTCGCAGCCCGACCAGGCGATGAGGCGCTGGGTCAGGATCTCGGGCTTCTGCTCGGAGCGGAGGCCCTCGAAGGCCGGCAGGCGCAGGCCGTTGGCTACGGGCTGGGCCTCGAGGCGGACGCTGTCGAGGGACAGGTCCTGGGCGGAGGCACCGGCGGTGGCGAGGGTCAGGGCGATCAGGGAGAGAATGGTGTTCTTCATGGCTTGGTTGGGTGTGAGTGGGACTCAAGGGGTGGTGATGTGAAGGGTGGGTTGGGGGTGTGACGGAGTCGGTCTGGATCAGTGCTGGTAGAAGACGGAGAGGTTGGTGTGACCGGCCGGCGGGTCGCCCACGAAGTCGTAGTAGCGGTCGTTGGCACAGGTCGGGTGGTAGACGCCCGAGGCGTAGCCCGGGTAGTTGGAGCCGTACCACCAGGAGCGCTCGTCATTGACGGCGCAGAACCACGCCTGGCGCACCCGCTGGTTGTTGCGGATGCGGCCGCCGTAGTTGTCGGAGATGCCGTTGCCCGAGTAGCTGTTGGTCCGATAGCCGGTTGCGTGGTGCAGGCCCTGGAAGGTGTCGTTGGCACCTACCCAGCGCTGGTACCAGTCCGAGCGATCGATGGGTGAGGGAACGACCTTGCAGGACTGGAACACGATGAACTCGAGGTCCGCGTCGCCCCACTGAGTGCTCGTGCCGATCGAGACGCTGCTGGCCGAGGCTCCCGGGCCCATGCCCATGAGGAAGTTGTTCCCGTGGCCGCTGTAGTAGGCGAAGTCCATGTTGTCCACGAACGAGCTGTTGCTCGTCGTGAACATCCAGTCCTCGCACCAGTGGTACTGGTCGTATTCGAAGTGGTCGAGGAAGTTGAAGACGTTGCTAGCGAACCGGGCTTCGCCCTGGTTGTAGACATAGCCGCCCTCTTCTCCCTGAGCGAAGAGGCTGGTGCCCGAGAGGGCGAGGACGGCGAGGATGGTGAGGGGCTTCATGGGAAGGTCTCCTTTTGGCGTTGGGGGTGGTGTCGTTCGTGCCGCACCGCGCGGCACACCCCTCCCTGCACCGGACGTGCCTGGACCGGACAGCCGCCTCGAGAAAAATCACGCCCCCCCGCGGTGAGGCCGCTCGCGAGCCCCTCACCGCCCTGGTGCGACCTGGGCCCCAGGCCAGGTCCCACGGGCCACGCCCATTGACAGCCCCCCCGCCGCGACTAGAATCCGCGCCTCTGCGAGCGGCTGTAGCTCAGTTGGTAGAGCGTCAGCTTCCCAAGCTGAATGTCGTGGGTTCGAGTCCCATCAGCCGCTCCACTCCTCCCCCTCGCGGCCTTGGCGAGGCGCCACCGCCCGAAGGCGCGGGCTCCGCTACTGGAGGGGATGGCGATGAGCCCACCCGAGGGCCCGAGGGTCCTCGCCAGCCCTGGGCGTGCCCGTCCCCGGGTTCCCTCCGCCGACGAGCCGTGGCGAGGTCCCCCCCCTCACCGGCCCCCGCGAGCCAGCGAGTGGACCTCCTCCGGCTCCAGCGCGCGGGCCCACAGCGCCAGGTCGTCGATCCAGCCATCGAGGTTCCGACCGGCACCCGCGCGGTGACCGCCGATGACGAGGCCGCCGAACTCGGACGCAGGTCCAGGGACCGGCAGTCGGTGCTCCGCCCTCGGAGCGCCATCGACGTAGAGCCGCCAGCTGGTCGAGTCGAACGTGCAGGCGAGGTGAGTCCACCCTTCGAGCTCGCTCCGATCGAGCAGGCACGCGAAGCCACCCTGGGAGTGGGCGGTCGGAGCCGCCTCGGGCGCGGCCGCGGGCCAGAGCGTGTGGGTGTGCAGCTCGAGGTTCACCTGGCTCGGATCATTTGCCGCTCGCAGGCCGAGGGACAGGTGCCAGGCGCTCGCCCCGCTCGGCTGCCGCTCGGCCGTGCTCTCGAGCAGGAACATGCGCTCCTCGGTCCCATGCGCGGGCAACGTCTCCGGACGCATCCAGAGCGCGAGGCTGTGTGCCGCGGAGTTGTCGTCGAGGGGATTGCCAGCGACCCGCAGGAACTGCTCCTGAGCCCGATCGAGGCGCAGGGCCCAGCCTCGCTGAGGGTCCTGCTGGACCAGGTCCGGGTGTGATGGAACAGCTGGCAGGTGGTTCGCGAGGGGGCCGCGCCCAGCCAGCCCTTCCTCGAAGTCCCACCACGCGCGCAGGTCACGCTCGAGGCCCTCACCCCGGCGCGGCGTCAGCTCGTCCAGCGTGAGCTGCACGACGCGATTCACGCGCCCTCCGGCCTGCTGGAAGCGAGCCGTCAGCGTCGGCCCCCCGGGGCCGTCGCTCGCACGGAGGGACAGGAACTGGCGTCCTTCGACCAGGGACCACGCGAGGTCGGGATGGAACACGTCGAGCCCGGTGATGGTGCGCTCGTGCCCCGGCGAGACGACGAAGTCGTGCAGGTCGTACCCGACACGCTGCCGATGCACCAGGTGGCGCGAGACGTGGATGTCGCCCCCCAGCAGCACGACGCCGCCGATCCCCTCGCGCTCGACCAGGTCGAGGAGGGCGTCCCGCTCGTACCAGTAGGTGAAGAGGTCGTCGGTCTCGCCGTTCTTCTTGTCCTGCCAGATCGCACCCTGGGCGAGGACCTTGAAGGGCGCCTCGGAAGCGCGCAGGGAGGCGGCGAGCCACTCCCACTGTGCCTCCCCGAAGCACGTCGGCTGGCGGGGATCCACCGGGGACGGCCCCGTCTGCGCGAAGGTCCGCGGATCGAGCAGGAAGACCTCGATCATGCCGAGGTCGATCCCGTGGAAGACGCCCTCCTCCCCGGTCCCGTAGCGATCGTGGGCGCGGTACTCGACGAACGCCTGCCGCGTGGCGTGCTTGCCACCGGCCATGTTGCGCCCGTTGCCGTTGTTGCGTCCGAAGTCGTGGTCGTCCCAGGTGCCGACGGTCGGGATCGAGCGCGCGAGGTCGGCCAGCCCCTGCATGGCGAGGAACTCCCGGTGCCGCCGGCGCGCCACGCCGAGATCGGAGCTGTCGATGTAGGGCGTGTCCCCCATCAGGAGCAGCAGGTCGGGGCCCAGCACGGCCACGTCGTCCCACATGGGGTTCGTCTCGATGTCCACGCAGGACGTGAAGCAGAGAGTCACGTCGCCGCCGCGGCGCTCGGCGGAGGCCGTTCGGAAGGAGAGGTCCTCGCCCTCGGCGACGGCCGTCTCCACGACGCCCTCCAGCCGGTCGATGCGGTAGCGATACAGGGTGTCGGGCTGCAGGCCCCGGACCTCGAAGCGCGCGACGAAGTCGCCCTCCGCTCGCGCCGCGGCCTCGACGGGCTCGACGGCCGGTGCCGTCTCGCTCGCGAGGTGGAGGCGATAGCGGCCCTCCACCTCCCCATGCCGCAGGAGGAGATGGGCCGTGTGCCTGTCCACGTGTCCGACGACCGGCCCGACGTCCTGAGCGAGGGCCGACCCGCACAGCAGGCCGAGGAGGAGGCTCACGATAGGCGAGGTGCGGGGGTTCATGAGGGACTGCTCGGGAACGGAGGGCGCTGCACTCGAGCGCGTCTGCGGCTCGATGCTATCGACAGGAGCCCGCCGCCCCCACGGCGCCCGCGCGGAGAGTCGCGATGACGACCATGTCTCAGCGGCGCGCCGTCCCCAGCAGCCGGACGTCGTCGAGGGCCCAGTACCAGTCGTTGTTGGACTCCCCCAGCTGGAACACGAGGCGCACGGACCGGGCGCGCGCGGGCGGATCGATCGGGATCCGGACCCGTTCACTGGATCCAGCCGCCTTGTAGGTCGCACTCCCCTGGATCGACGACCACTCGAGCACCGGCACGCGACCCCCGCGGTCGAACTCGGCGAACACCCGCGCCACCATCGGCTCGTCGGGCACCCACGACGAGTCGAAGGCGAGCAGGAGCGGTCCGCGAGCCGCCGGGCGGAGGTCGATGGCAGGCGTGGTCATCACCGCCAGGACCCCCCCCTCCTCACCGCGCTCGGTGGGAGCGTCGTGCCACTCGTCCGAGTCCGCCACGGCGATGACCCCGTCCCCGAGGGCGAAGCCGCTGCGGCCCTGGTCGCCGGATGCCGTGACCCAGAAGTCCTTGATCGAGAAGGACCAGCTGCGCCACTCGTCCACGCCTCCCCACGTGCTGGGGTCGGTGTCGGTGGGACTCCGCGTTCTGCCGATCCGATCCCCACGGATCGCAGTGACGCCATAGGATCGTGGATTCTGACCGAGAGGACCTCCCCATGCTCACCGACCTGACCAGCACCCTGGGCCTCTCCGTCCCGATCGTCCAGGGCGGCATGGCCTGGGTCAGTGGAAGTCGCCTGGCCTCGGCCGTCAGCCAGGCGGGTGGCCTCGGCGTCCTCGGTGCGGCCACCATGGACCCACGCGAGCTGCGACGGCACATCCACGCGGTCCGGCAGCGGACCGAGCGCCCCTTCGCCGTCAACCTGCCCCTGATCCTCCTGCGCGCGGATGGTGCGGACCGGGTCGAGGAGCTGGCGCACGTCATCCTCGCAGAGCGTCCGCCGGTCGTGATCACGGGGGCCGGGTCTCCGGCCAAGTGGACCTCGACCTTCAAGGAGGCGGGGCTGCTGGTCGGCCACGTCGTGCCCTCCGCGCGCCTCGCGCAGAAGTCGCACGCCGCCGGCGTGGACTTCGTCGTGGCCGAGAGCAACGAGGCCGGGGGCCACGTGCGTCCCCATGGTCTCGCGACCCTGTCCTTGGTTCCCCAGGTCGTGGACGCCGTGCCGATCCCGGTCGTGGCCGCGGGCGGGATCACGGACGGCCGTGGGGTCGCCGCGGCGCTCGCCCTCGGCGCGAGCGCCGTCCAGCTCGGGACGCGCTTCGTCGCTACCCAGGAGTGCGAGGCCCACGCCGCGTTCAAGCAGAGCCTCGTGGCCGCGGGCTCGGAGGACGCGGTCCTCTATGGCCCCGAGGGCAAGATCAGCCGCGGGCTCGCGACCCCGGCCGTGCAGCACATGGTCGAGCTCGCCCGCGAGGGCGCGAGCGCCGAGGACCTGCGCGCCGCGCGCGGGATCGACCGCGCCCGCCTCGGGTGCGTCGAGGGCAGCATCGAGGAGGGCATCCTCCCCTCGGGCTCGGGGGTGGGCCTCGTCCGCGAGCTCCCCACCGTGGCGGCCCTCATGGACGAGCTCATGGCCACCGCACGCGGGCAGGTGGAGGCTATCAGCGAACGCCTCGGCGCGCGAGCGCCGATCGCCTGAGCGCTCAGTCCACCCCGAGGCGCACGAGCTCCGCGATCAGCTCGACGTAGGCGGCCTGCTGATCGGGGGTCGGGCTCGGGAGGAGGTTCGCGGTCTCGAACGGATCGACGAGCAGGTCGTAGAGCTCGTCGGGCTGACCGGTCTGCCGCAGGAGCTTGTAGCGCGCCCCGCGGACCGCCCTGCGGTGATCCGTGAAGGGCGGCGCGCCGCCATTCGGCGAGAAGCGCTCCGAGTAGACGAACTGCCTCAGCGAGAGCCCCGGGTTGCGGAAGTACGGCACGAGCGAGCGCGAGTCCTCGGTCACGGCCGGGAAGCCCGCGAGGTCGGTGAACGTCGTGAAGAGGTCGACGCTGGACACGAGTCCTGCGCACTCCCCCTGCACGACTCCGGGACCGCGGACCATCAGCGGTACGTTGACGCCACCCTCGTAGACGGTGCCCTTGGCGTGATCGTTCGCGAAGGGCGCCTCCGAGAGCTGGCCGGCCGTGCCGTTGTCCCCCATGAAGAACACGAAGGCGTCCGGGTCGAGGGCGTCCACGACCTCGAGGACACGACCCAGCTCGGCATCCATGGCCTCGACCATCGCCTTGCCCCGGTCACGGTTCGAGGGGTTGTTGGGGAGGTTCCCGCACCAGCTGCTGCCGCAGGCGGGCAGCGCGCAGACGGAGGCCGGCGGGACGTGGAACGGAGCGTGCGGGGAGTTGAACGCCACGTACAGGAACCAGGGTTCCGGCATCGCCAGCACGGCGGCGATGGCCTCATCGGCCGTGTCGGTGGTCGCGTAGGTCGTCGAGACGGAGCTCTGCCCGTCGACCACCTTCGTCCACGAGAAGTAGTCGCCCACACCTCCACCCAGTCCGCCGGCGTAGTGCTGGAAGCCGCTGTCGTTGGGATGGTCCTGCGGCTCGCTGCTGCCGCGAGCGAGGTGCCACTTCCCGACGGCGCTGCTTGCGTAGTCGGGGAGCGCCTCCGGCACGATCGTCTGGACCAGGGGGAGCTCGGACCCCTGGCCCACGCTGCCCACGCCCGTTCGGAAGCCGTGACGCCCCGTCAGGGTCGCGGCGCGGCTGGGCGTGCAGACCGGGTTCGTCCACGCGTTCCGGAACAGGAGGCCCTCTTGAGCGAGACCGTCGAGCGTCGGCGTGCAGGGAGGGTCCGTCCCCTCGCCGTACGCCCCGACGAGGTCCACGCCGAAGTCGTCGGCGAGCACGAGGACGATGTTGGGCCGACGTGGGCGAAGGGTCAGGCCGGTCTGGGACGGCCCCTGGAGGGGCGCGAGGAGCGGGGCCGAGAGGACGAGGGTCGGGACGAACATGGGACGGACACCGATCGTGGGGCATCCCCACGCTCCGCACAACGCGGACGACCCCTCGCGGTCCCGTTGCGAGCTTGACCCTGTTGCGAACGGGTGCCCGTGGGGAGCCATTGGTCCGAGGGCCCCGCTCGCTCCACCGGGAGGTCACCGACCCCGTGGTGGCGACCTGGTCACGAGTGGTTCCCCGCCGACGCGATCAGGACGTCACCGAGTCGAGCTCGGGCTCGGGCTCCAACTCGGGACAGGGGAAGGGGTTCGGCAGGCCCTGCCAGGCCTCGGGCCCCGCCTCGGCCACGGCCACGTCCAGGAGGCAGGCGTCGAGACGTGCCCGGATCCCGGCCTCGTCCAGCTGCTGACCGATGAACACGATGGTCTGAGCGCGATCCCCATAGACGGGATGCCAACGCGACTGCTGGTCGGGACGCTCCCCTTCCGGTTGCCCCCAGTCCTCCCTCGGGACCGAGGCCCACCAGGTCCCCGCCGGGCTGATCCCATTGACGCCGCCCGCCTGGGCCAACTCGTAAGCGACGTGATCGGCCGCCGCGACCCAGAAGAACCCCTTCGAGCGGAGGACCCCGCGCCAGACGTCCTCGTCGTGCACGAACTCACGCAGCTTGACCGCATCGAACGGCCGGGGGTTGCGGTAGGTGAAGCTGGAGATGCCGTACTCCTCCGTCTCGGGCGTGTGCTCCCCCTCGAGCTCACGGATCCAGCCCGCCGAGTTCTCCGCACGCTCGTAGTCGAACAGCCCCGTCTCGAGGACGTGCTCGAGGGGGACCTGACCTCGCGTCGCACGCACGATGCGCGCTCCAGGGTTCAAGGCCGCGAGGACGGCCTCGACCTCCCCTGCCTCGGCCTCGCTGACGAGATCGATCTTGTTGAGGACGATGACGTCCGCGAACTCGACCTGGTCGATGAGCAGGTCGGTGACCGTCCGGTCGTCGTCCTCGTCCAAGGCCTGCCCCCGCTCCCGGAGGTCGTCGGCCTTGTAGTAGTCGCGGACGAAGCTCGCTGCGTCGACCACGGTGACCATCGTGTCGAGACGGGCGACGTCCCCCAGACTGACGCCGTTCTCGTCCTCGAAGGTGAACGTCTGCGCCACGGGGATCGGCTCGGAGATCCCCGTCGACTCGATGAGGAGGTAGTCGAACCGCCCCTCCTCAGCGAGACGCGCGACCTCGGCGAGCAGGTCGTCCCTGAGGGTGCAGCAGATGCAGCCGTTGGACATCTCGACGAGCTTCTCCTCGGTTCGCGAGAGCTCGGCGCCGCCACGCTCCACGAGCGCGGCATCGATGTTGACCTCGCTCATGTCGTTGACGATCACGGCGACCTTGCGGCCCTCGCGATTGTTGAGGACCTGGTTGAGGAGGGTCGTCTTGCCCGCTCCCAGGAAGCCGGACAGAACGGTCACGGGGAGGCGAGATTGCTGCTGCTGGGTCGGGTCGGTCGAGTTCATGGCCCTGCGGTGAGGATCGATTCGTGAGGACGGTGCGCAGTCCAGGAGTCTACCGGCTCGCGGGTGTAAGGGGTTCGATGCTTGAACACCCTTGCCGGGCCCAGGGGGCGGTCCCCCACGGCTCCTGCCCGGCCCACGGCCCGGCCGGCTACTCGACCGCGTGATCGAGGGCGTCCCGCACCATGTTCAAGACGTGGTGATCGAGCAGGCTGAAGTGCACGTGTCGCCCGTCTCGTCGACGGGACACGAGCCCCGCCTGCTCGAGCAGCTTCATGCGGTGCGACACCGTCGAGAGGGGCTCATCGAACTGCGCTGCGATCTCACTGGCGCAGGCCTCGCCCTGGCTCAGGAACTCGAGGGTCCGCAGGCGCTGCTCGTCGGACAGCGCCTTGAACAGGGAGACCGCTCCGCGAAAGGCCCGCGCTGAGGGCTCGACGTAGGGGCGAGGCGCGTGCTCACTGGGAGAGCACTCGAGCCCATCCACGGCAGGGGGATCGTCGGGGGAGAACATGGTGGACTCAGTGGGCTGCGGTGCTGCGACCTGCCAGGCGTTCCTCGACCTCGCAGGGTCGGTCGCCGTGCGAGGTCCGGTGGCTGCTGGACCAGCTCCCTCCCGCCCGGAACCAGCGGGGGGCGGATTGTGGACCTCGCCGCAGCCCGTCGATTGCACAACCGTCGGGACATCGAGTGGACCCATGGCGCGACCCGTGCATTAGGACGGACGACGAGCGACGTCCACGAGCCCGACTGTGGGATCGCTGCAGGGCGAGGCTCGCGTCACGGTTGCACATCCTTGGAAATCGGCTCTGCCCTATTGTTGCAAGCCACTTGCGCTAAGCGCCAGTGCCAGCCCATGCAGAACCGCGAGCCGAAGACCGATGCGCACCTGCGCCGCGAGGATGGATCGCTCGCGAGCCGGGTCGCCCGGACCGCACTCCTCTGCGCCCTCCTGGTGACGATCCTCGGCCATGCTGCCGCGCAGGTCACGGAGCGCGGACTCCTCGTCGGTCGTAGCGAGCGCCTGACCTTCGAGACCCCCGTGCGGCGCGTCTCGGTCGCCGACCCGGACGTGCTGCGGTCGGACGTGCTGGACGATCGCGAGGTCCTGCTGTCCGGCATCGCGCCCGGCGTCACGTCCCTGACGATCTGGTTCGCGACTGGGGATCCTCTCCAGCAGCTCGTCACCGTCGGGCGGGACCTGAGCCTCCTGCGTGAGCTGCTCGCCTCGATCGATCCGGCCATCGAGCTCGAGTTCGCCGCGGACCGCGACTTCGTGGTGCTGACCGGAACGGTCGAGACCCTCACCCTGCGCGAGACCGCCCAGACCGCGGTCGAGGCCTTCCTCGGAGCTCGCACCCCCACCCCGCTGCTCGGCGAGGGCTCGGAGGGGAGTGGCCCGACCGCCATCACCGAGGCCCCCATCGATCTCGAGCGGCCGAGCCAGGGCGCCGTGGTCAACCTCCTCCGAGTGCGGACCCTGCCGGCACCGCTCGAGACGAGGATCCTGGGGGCCCTCGACGGTTTCACCGACTCGGCCATCGACGTCAGGCGCATCCAGTCCGGCCTCCAGCCGGACGACGAGCAGGACGTCTTCCACCTCTCGGGCACCGTGCCCGACCAGGTCACCCTGACGCGCGCTCTGTACCTCGCCTCCCGCACCATCGGTGGGGCCCGGGGGAGTAACGAGGTGCGCGCCCTGACGGACGAGGCCGGAGCCCTCACCCAGGCTCGCAACATCCTCGGAGCGGGCTCCGTCGGTGGAGCCGGAGGCCAGCAGCAGGGGCTCAGGACGACGGGGAACCAGGCCCTCGGGGGCGGGGGGTCGGGACAGACCCAGCAGCAGGTCGCCAACCGCATCGGTTCCCAGGTCGGCCGCGCGAAGGTCGTTGAGGCAGCCGGCGGTCGCATCCTCTCGACGATCCAGGTGGAGCACCTCCCCCTGGTCCGCGTGGACGTCCGGCTCTACGAGGTGGACTCCAGCAGGCTGCGGACGTGGCGGAGCCAGCTCGGCCTCGCCGTCGCGAGCTTCGATCAGCCTTCGCTGCTCCCGTCGCGGATCTCCCGGGACCTGCAGGGCGGCAGCGCCCCGTCCGTCGGGGACGGGGACGTCCAGGGGCTGCTCGGCTTCCTGAACGGAACGCTCTCCGGGGGCGGGCAGGCGGTCTCGGGCGGCCTCGCCGTGGACAGCCTGTTCCAGCTGCTGGTGGAGGCCGAGGTCGCGCGCAGCATCTCCAACCCCTCCCTGGCCGTGCTCTCCGGGGAGGTCGCCCAGTTCCAGGTCGGCGGACAGATCCCCGTGCCCATCGCGCGGACCGTCGGGGGCGGGACGGACCAGGTGCTGAACAGCATTGAGTTCCGCGACTACGGGATCGACCTCCTCGTCCGCCCGCTGGTCGAGGAGCGAAGCTCGAGTCGGATCACGCTCGACGTCACCCCCCGGATCTCGAACCCGGACCTCGCCCTCACGGCAGCGATCGGGAGCGCGACGGGTCAGTCCAGCGGCGCCACGGCCTTCGAGTCCCGGGCGACCCGCACGTCGGCGCGCGTGTTCGACGGCGACGCGCTGGTCATCGGTGGCCTCTCCAGCGCACGCAGCCAGAGCGCCGAGGCGCGGACGCCCGTCCTCGGCTCCCTCCCCGTCCTCCAGTGGCTCTTCCGGAACGACGCCGCGGACTCCGAGGAGCGAGAGCTGGTGATCGTGGTGCGTCCCTCGGTGGTCCGCGAGCCGCGGCCGAACGCCGAGCTCTGGGCCTTCCCCACGACCAATGAGGTGCTGACTCGCTGCCTCGAGGCCGTCCGTTCACCAGACGCCCCCACCACGCGCCCTCGCTCCCGATGAGCGACGACCACCGTCGCTGCGGCACGACCCACGGTGGGTCCGGCGCAGCGGCGGCTCTTCACTTCGAAACCTTTTCAGCCATGTTCAAGAACCTCATCCGCAACCAAAAGGGCGCCGCCCTCCTCGAGTACAGCCTCCTCGCCGCTGGCGTCTCCCTGATGTCCGCCGCCGGCGTCTCCATCTTCGGTCACAAGACCAACGACATGATCAGCTCGGTCGCGACGATCATGCCGGGCGCCCACACCGACGACAACGGCCCCATCGTGAGCGGCAAGATCATCGAGACGACCGGTGCCGACACCGGCCAGATCTCCGTCGACACCGCCGCCATCGCAACCGGGACCGACACCTCCCGCCTGAGCAACAACCTCGGCGTCGACGTCACTGGCCTCGTCCTCGAGGCCCAGTGATGCGCTCGCTGCTCCGCAACGAGAAGGGCGCTGCTCTCCTGGAGTACGCCCTCCTGGCGGCCATCGCGACGAACTCGGACACGCCCCGCCTGGGCAACAACCTGGGCTACGACCTGTCCGGTCTCGTCCTCGAGGCGGAGTAGCGGATTCCGAGTAGCCGGAGCGGGGTCCCTCAGCCCATCGGGCTGGGGGATCCCTCCTTGCTGATGTACACCCTCGCGCTCCTTGCGACCTGCTGTGCCGTGGTCACGGACCTGCGCACGAGGACGATCCCGAACGCCATCCCTGGCGTGCTCTTCCTCGCCGCCGGCGCCCTGACCGCCCTGGGTCACCATCCGCTCGGATGGTCACAGGCCGTTCTCGGCCTGGTGGCCGCCTCGTGCATCACCCTCCCCCTCTTCCGCAGGGGTTGGTTCGGGGGCGGGGACACCAAGCTGATGATGGCGCTCGGCCTGACCCTGGGCCTGCAGCCCTTCCTGGTGTTCTGCGCCGCATGTGCGGTCGCGGGTGGCGTCTTGGCCCTGGCTCTCAGAGGCCGCGGCGAGCGCGAGATGGCCTACGCGCCGGCGATGCTCCTCGGGCTCCTGGCCTTCATCCCCATGACGCTCGCCGGATGAACAGGCCCGTGAAGCACGCGTGGGTGACGGGGAAGACCGCCAGGCAGGGAGGCGTCGCCGTCGAGTTCGCCCTGATCTCGCTCGCCCTCTACCTCGTCGTCGCGGGGATGATATCCATCGGTCGCTGGATGGCCGTCCAGCAGTCCGCCCAGGACGCTGCCCGCTTCGCGGCGCGCGAGCTCGCTCTCTACCCGCTCCCTGCGGAGTACACGTTCGCGGACGCCCTGGCGGACCCGGGCTTCCGCAGCGCGGTGTACGACCCGGACCACACGGTCGTGGACATCGTGGCGAACCCGCCGGGACCCGACCTCGAGGCCTGGTTCGCAGCGCTCCCCGTGGTCAATCGCTCCCTGCGTCCCCTCATGATCACCTCCGACGTGCAGACGCCGGATGGCCAGCGTCGGCTGCTCCACATGCCTGGCGCCATCGTGGCCTCCGCCACGAGTCCGACCGGACTGAGCGTCTTGGTCCCTCGCATCCTCGAGCGCGATCCCTCCACGGGCGAGGAGACCTCGTTCGAGTTGGCGCCGGTCCTCGAGGAGATCGGCGCGCCGGGGCTGCCGGGCAAGTTCGCCTTCTCGAGCAGTGACACCACGAGCGGGATCGCCGGGGTGCGTCTCAACGTCCCCTTCCAGTCGGCCGCCTTCACCGCGTTCCTGCCGCCCGATCTCGGAACGAACCTCCCCATCGAGGCCAATACCGGGCTGGGGGGCGACATCTCGATCGTCGGGCCCGGCCCGGGTGGAGCGGGCCCGTACGCGGGATCGCTCGGGCTGGGGCGCCTCGAGGCGCTCGGTCTCTCCGTTCGTCCCTTCCGGCGCCTCATCGCCGCTCAGTCCCTCTTCCGGCGCGAAGTCGCCCTCTAGATCCCTCGGCCCCTCAACCGAATGGCAGTTGCCCCTCGCAGAACTCGACGCCGCCCCGTTAGTCCCCTCCTGGTCCTCGCGATCCTGATCTCGTGCGTGGCCTGGGTCCTGTACCTGCGGCTGACCGATCAGGAGCTTCGGGGGCCCTTCGGTCTGTTCGGTCCGGTCACGGAGGTGGCCGCTGAGTCCGGGAACCCGGTCAACGAGATCTCAGGCCCGAGGGAGGGCATGGTCCGGGTCATGATCTCGGCGCGCGAGATCCCCGCCTACGCACGCGTGACCCGCGACGATCTGTTCGACGCTCGGCGGTCACGCTTCGCGTTCATCGACCTCGATCCGGAGTTCGTCGAGACCAACGGCATCCTGGTCGGGACGGAGCCGATCGTCGGGAGGGTGATGGCTCGTCCCAAGGCACCAGGCTTCCCGTTCACCGAGAAGAACTTCCTGCCGGAGGGCACCCGCCCTGGGCTGGCCGGGGGGATCCCTCCGGGCAAGCGTGCGATCCGCGTCGAGACCGAACTGGTCCAGGGGATCATCGGCCTCAAGCCGGGGGATCGCTTCGACCTGCTGGCGGCACGTTCGTTCAAGCCGGTGGACACGCAGCGCCTGATCGGTGACCGCAGCGGGAGCTTCTCGAGTCAGAGGGCACGTGCCACGGCTCGCGTCGACGTCGTGGTCCAGGGCGGCGTCGTGATCTCGGGGGTCGAGACCCGCATGATCCCCACCTACACCACGAGCCTCACGGCCGGCGGGATCACGAGGACCCGGCCCGTCCAGGAGATGGTCATCGCCCTGGACCCCGAGGAGGTGGCACCGCTCATGGCGGCACTGGAGCTCGAGTCCGGCCTCACGTGCGTCGCGCGGTCGGGGCATCCCGACGACCCCGAAGCAAGCCTCACGCCTGGCCTGAGTGAGACCTCCGTGGGCGGGGGTGATGCACTGACGCCCTCCGGGTACGAAGGCACCGGCTACTCCATCATCGAGACGATGGCCGGGGACGAGCGGACCTTCACCGCGGTGCCCCGGGCGCAGCAGGGCGAGGATCGCTGAGGACGATGCGGCACCGTCCGGGGACCGTTGGCGTTCGTGGCCACCGTCGGCCGCTGGTGCGCGCCGCGCGCGAGCGTCGCGGCGTCGTCCTCGTGTTCTTCGCGCTGTTCCTCGTCGCGACCTTCGGCCTCTTCGCAGTGATCGCGGATCTGGGGATCGCCCGTCTGACCCAGCAGCAGATGCAGGCCAGTGCCGACGTGGCCGCACTGGAGGGCCTCGCGGGGCGTGATGCCGTCGTCGACGATACGGGTGCCTCGGACGCAGCGCGCCGCGAGGCGGCCTCCCTGCTCGCGACCCTCGTGTTCGACGAGGACCTCGATCCAGCGACGGCCAACCAGCGGTTCGCGCTGGGTGCGGGACCGATCCTGGAGACCGGCGTTGGTGGCGTCGATGACCCTGCAGGTGGGGTGTTGACGTCGTCGGGTCCCTGGATCCCGTCCCCGGCAACGAACGTCCTGGCGAACGCGGCGAGCGGCGATCTCGTTGCGGGGACGTTCACGGCCCTCGATCCGGCGAATCCTGGGCGTGTGGACTGGCACGTGGAGGCGTCGAACTACGCGAGGGCGGACTTCACGACCGACCCCCAGGGGACCGCCTTCCTCGCCCGGCTGCGCAGGACGCGTGTTGATGCCCCACTCGATCGTGTTCCTGGAGAGAGCACGGCCGCCCCGACCCTCCCGTTCCTGTTCGGCCTCGGGTCCGCGCTCAGCGCCAGCGATCCCGGGACCTACGATCCGCGGCGGGACGGGATCACCGTGCGCGCGACGGCGATCGCGGACGCTCGCCGCGCGATGATCGTGGGACTCGCCCGGCCCGGGCTCCCCGGCCTCGCACCGCTCGCCACGGACGCCTCCGATGGCTCCGTTCGCTGGATGTCGGTCGAGGAAGGTTCCTGGTCCGCACTGCCGGCCGGCGGGGCGTTCAGCGTGAGCCTCGATGCGAGCGGTACGATCAGCGGCAGCTTCGATGGCCAGGCAGTCGGTGGCTCCCAGGCCCTTGGCGGGCTGCTGACCAGCGCCCCCGTCAGCCTCCCATCCTCGCCCTCGGTCGAGCTCGATGGAATCGTGTTCGCCGCGGTGCATGCGGTCGATCCAGCCACCGCAGGCCTGCGCGTTCGAGGCTTCGTCGCGCTCGAGATCACGGCGGCCGCGATCGAGGCTGGCCCGACGCTCCAGCTGACCGGGACGAAGCTCGGTCAGACCATCGCCCCCGCCAACGCGAGCGCCCAGAGGATGCGCGCGGTGGACCTCGACTTCGCGAGCCCGCCACCGGCCGGGCCACAGCTCCTTGCGCCAGTGCTGGCGCGCTGAACGCCACCGGCCTCCCTCCATCACTCCCCCACACCCGTGCAGCGAACCCTCCAGACGATCCTGCTCACGCGCGACCCGGGCCTCGAGTCCGAGGTCAGTTCCCTCGGCGCGGAGCTCGGGGGCCCCTTCCGTCTCGCGATCCGCGTGGAGGAGGATGCCCGCCGCGCCGTCGTTCGTGCGATCGAGCGAAGGGTCGATCTCATCCTCGTCGAGCTCCAGCAGGGTGGCGAGGCCCTGGTGCAGCTGGCCGAGGACCTCCGGGATGCGGAGCATGCCCCCGCGGTCGCCGCCATCTACCGTCCACAGGAGTTCGGCGGCGACGCGAGCCTCTCGTCACGCTTCGTCGGCCTCCTCCGCGCCGGGGTGCGTGACTTCCTCAGCCGGCCGCTGGCACGCAACGAGCTGGAGGCACTCCTCAAACGAGAGTTCGGCGACCAACAGAGGGTGCAGCAGAGCGTTGGCCGGGTGGTGTCGTTCGTCGGCAGCAAGGGCGGCGTGGGCAAGTCGACCCTCGCCATCAACACGGCCGTCGAGCTCGCGCGGAGGGGCAGCACGCTGCTGATGGACGCCTCGCTCCAGCATGGGGTGGCTGCGGATCTCCTCGGACTCAGCCCGAGCGCGACGCTCGCCGATGCCGGGCGTCAGCTCGAGCGCCTGGATGGCCAGCTCCTCTCGGTCCTCGTCGAGACCCACCCCTGCGGCATCGACCTCCTCCCCGCCCCGGCCGACGCCATCGAGGCCGCCGCGGTCGATGAACAGGTCATGTCGCGCGTCATCACGGTGGCGCGCCGCAGCTACGACTTCGTGGTGGTCGACACGTTCCCGCTGCTGGACAGCGTGACCCTGGCGATCCTGGACATGTCGGACCGTGCCTTCGTCGTCCTCAACAACTCCGCACCCACCATCAACGGGACCGCTGAGCTGCTGGGGGTCCTCGATCGACTCGGGGTCGAACGCACCCGCGCACAGGTCGTCCTGAACAACACGCACCCTGGCCGTGGCATCGATCCAACGGACGTCGCGACGCGGCTCGACCGCACCATCGAGCACGTGGTCCCCTACTACGGCCGGGTCCTGGCCGCAGCGAACACGGGTGCCCCCCCCATGACCGGCCTCCGGAGGCTCGGGCGCTGGGGACGGGCCCTCCGCACCCTGGCCAGCGCCGCCGCCGCCAGTCCCGCGTCCGGGTCCCTCGATGGGCGCGCCCAGCCCCTGGGCCTCGAAGCCGCAGCGCAAGTGGCGACCTCCGAGGAGGTCGGCTCGTGACGCAGGACGACGCGCGAGCCGTTCGCTCACTCTTCGCTCGACGACCGGCGAGTGCGCCGGTCCGTCGGACCGATGCGGGTGTGCACTCCACCAAGGGCACGGGTGAACTGGCGGCACCCGTTGCGGCCTCGCAGTTCGTCGACCTCAAGGCCGAACTGCACGCCAGGGTCATCGCGGACCTCCAGGAGGAGGGGCTGCTCGGGGGCGAGCCCGAGGCACTCGAGGCAGCCGTCCAGGACTGGGTCGCCAACGTCCTGGCCACCGAGGACCTTCCGCTGAACGAGGCCGAGCGCAGCCGGCTTGGCCTCGAGCTGGCCGAGGAGGCCACGGGGCTCGGCCCCCTCGGACCGCTCTTGGCCGACCCCGCCATCACGGACATCCTGGTGAACGGTCACGACCAGGTGTACGTCGAGCGCTTCGGCCGCCTCGAGCGTGTCGACATCCGCTTCGCGGACGACCGCCACCTGCGACGGCTTATCGAGCGGCTGGCCATGAACGTCGGACGCCGGATCGACCAGGCCTCGCCCATGGTCGACCTTCGCCTACCGGATGGGAGTCGTGTCAATGCGACGCTGCCCCCGGTGAGCATCGATGGGCCGACGCTCTCGATCCGCAGGTTCGGTCGCAACCGGCTCCGCTCGGTCGACGTCCTCCGCCTGAACATGCTGGACAGCGCGATGTGGCACGTCCTCTCGGCAGCCGTCCGGGGGAAGCGGAACATCCTGCTCTCTGGAGGCACGGGCGCGGGCAAGTCGACGCTCCTGGGGATCCTCGCGGAGGCGATCCCTGAGGACGAGCGCATCGTCACCATCGAGGACACGGCGGAGCTCATCCTCGACCAGGAGCACGTCGTTCGTCTCGAGACCCGGCCTGCGAACGCCGAGGGGCAGGGGCACGTGTCCGCCCGCGACCTGATGATCAACAGCCTCAGGATGAGGCCCTCGAGGATCATCGTGGGCGAGGTGCGTGCAGGGGAGGCCCTGGACATGCTGCAGGCCATGAACACGGGCCACGAGGGTGGCCTGTGCACGGTCCACGCGAACTCGACGCGCGATGCGCTGGCACGCCTCGAGACCATGGTGCTCATGGCCGGCGCCGATCTCCCGTCGCAGGCGATTCGCGAGCAGATCACGTCGGCCCTGGACCTCGTGGTCCATGTGCGGCGCTACGAGGACGGGATCCGGAGGATCGCCGCGGTCTCCGAGGTGACTGGCCTGGAGTCCGGCACGCCCCTGCTGCAGGACATCTTCGTCTTCCGCACCACCTCGACCAGCCGCCACCGGATCGAGGGGCGCTTCGAGCCCACCGGGATCGTCCCGCGCTTCGTCCAGGACGAGCGCTCGATGGGAGTCGATCTCCCGCTCGAGCTCTTCCGCATGCCGGAGCAGTCGTAGGGCCGTCCCTCCCCGAGCCATGCTGGACCTCCTCCTCATCGCGACCCTCGGCGTCCTCATCGCCGGCTTCGTCGGTGCACTCCTTCCGAGGAAGGAGGAGAGAGCAGCGTTCGCGGGGCCTGACCCCGATGCGGGGATCCGGACCGGTGGCCGTGGCAACGGTGCTCTCGTGTGGGCCCTGGTAACGGGCTCGCTGTGCGCGCTGGCATTGGCGGTCACGGGCCTCGCCGCCCTGCAGGCCGGGGCGATCGGCGTGCTGGTCGGTGTCGTCACCCACGTGGCTCTCGGCATCCTCTCGAGCCGCAGGGACCTCGCCCTGGAGCTCTCGGTCGCCGCGGCAGTGGACCTGGTCGTGGCCTCCCTCCGCGCTGGCGCCGCGCTGGTGGAGAGCATCTCGACCGCCGCCGCCGAGACCCGAGGACCTGCAGCCGGGATCCTCAAGGAGCTCGCCGAACGCGTGCGGCTCGGCGAGTCGGCCCACTCCGTGCTCGGCGACCTCGCACGCCGGCATCCCCAGGAAGGCGTCCGCCTCTTCGCCTTCGCCCTGACCTCGCACTTCGACAGCGGGGGAAGTGCAGCCTCGTCCCTGAGCAACGTCTCGCGCTCGATCCGTGACCGCGCCGACGTCGTCCGACGAACGGCCTCCCAGGCGATCGAGACGCAGGCATCCATCGTCGGGATCGTGGCCATCACCTATGGCCTCGCGTTCCTCATGTGGCAGCAGTACCCCGAGCGGGTGGAGGGCTTCGCCGCCTCGGAGGCCGGCTCGGGCCTCATTGGTCTCTCGATCGTCCTCCAGGCGATCGGCCTCGCCTGGGTCCAGCGCATGACGCGCGCGGAGGTCTGACCATGGCGACGCCTCCCCTCCTCACGCTGTCGCTCGACGACCTGAGCAGGCCGGGTGCACTCGCGCTCGCAGGCGCGGTGCTCGGGCTCAGCACCTTGGCGCTCCTGCAGGGCGCCAGCCGCAAGCGTCGCGTGAGGGCGATCCTGTTCCGCGAGGAGCGGGGTCTGGACCCGGCGGCCGCGCCCGCGACGCCTGCCGACCCGCTGGACCTCGAAGAGTCCGGCATCGAGCGCTGGCTGGCGCGCGCCGGGCACGATGGGCCGGGCGCGAGGACCCAGTTCCTCCTACGCTCCGTGGCCGCGGTGCTCGCTGCCGCGTTCATCGCCCTCCTGGTCGAGGCCTCGGGCTACGCGGAGGTCGGCGCCGCCTGGCTCGAGGAGGTCCCCGCGGGACTCGGCGAGGCCCTGCTCCCGATCATGAAGGCCTCGTCGTGGCTGATCGCCCTCTTGATCGCGGCGATCCCGATCGTGAGCGTGCGCCGACGGCAACGACAGCGGAACGAGGAGATCGAGCGCGACCTCCCCACCGTGCTGGAGCTGCTCGCGACCCTCGTCGAGGCGGGACTGGGCTTCGATGCAGCCCTCATCAAGGTCGGGAGCGCGCTTGGACAGGACCGGGCCCTGACCCTCGAGTTCGAGCGCGTCCGCGCAGCCACCATGGCTGGCGTGGACCGTGCGACGGCCATCCGTGCCATGGCCGGCCGCCTCGACGTCCCCTCAATGACGAGCTTCAGCTCCGCCCTGATCCACGCGGAGAACCAGGGAGCCAGCATCGGAGTCACGCTCCGCTCCCAAGCGACGGACCTCTGGTCGCAGCGCCGGGAGAGCGCGATCCAGCGAGCTCAGGTGCTGCCGACCAAGCTGGCCTTCCCTCTCGTGATCTGCTTCCTCCCCGGCGTGTTCGTCTGGACCTTCGGTCCTGCCGTCGCCGCGTTCCTCCGCCTGACCGAGACCGTCGGCCCCGCCCAACCATGACCTCCTCGAGCCTCCAAGATCCGCAGCGCCGCCGGCGCCTGCCCGCTGTCGCCGCTCTCCTCGCTCTCGGCCTGAGCGGCTGCGCAGCGACTCCGACCTCCGGTCCCGAGAGCCCCGAGGAGAGGCTCCAACACCTCCTGGAGACCTCACCGACGAGCACCCAGGAACTCTCCAAGGCGGTGCGAGCGCTCAGCCTCGAGAGTCCCGACGCGATCCCCGTCCTGGTGGCGGACGCCGCGCTGTCCCTGGAGACCGGCCGCACCGAGCGAGCCGCGTCCCTCGTCCAGAGGGTCCTGGCCGCCCAGCCCGACCACGTGGATGCCCTGCTGATCGCGACTCGAATCTCGGCGAGGACCGGCGACCTGGCGGGGGCCCACCGCAGGATCGATGCGGCGCTGCGCCTGCGCCCGGATCGCCCCGAGCTCCACGAGGCTCAGGCCGCCGTGCTGTTCGTGGAGGAGCGACTCAGCGAGGCCAGTGCCGCCCTCGACCGGGCCGATGCCCTGCGGGGCGGCCCCTCGTGGCGCAACGAGTACCACCGTGGCCTCATCGCCGAGGGGCAGGACGACCTCACGGCGGCGGCGCGCCACTACTCACGCTGCCTCGACCTCGAGGCCTCGTTCGAGCCGGCCATGAACCGCCGTCGATGGGTGGCGGCACAGCTCGAGACCCGAACCCCCTGACGCAGCGCGAGCCCCCATCACCCATGAACGCCCTGTCCCTCCAGGCCCCGATGCTCAGCCCGCGCGCCATCGACCGCCTGGGCCTGGTCGCAGCCACTGCGTGCGCCCTCCACTGCATGGTGGCCCCCCTGGCCCTCGCTCTCGCACCCGTCCTCGGGGGGATCTGGTCGTCGCCTCTCACCCACTGGGCCTTCGCCTCCATCTCCGTCCCGGCGGCGCTCTCCCTGGTCCGGCGAACGCGCAGGATCCAAGAGGTCAGGACGCGCCGCAACCTGCGGGCCGTCGTGTGGACGGGCATCGCGATCCTGGGCCTGGGCCTGCTGGCTCCGGGTACGCAGTGGTCCGAGGCGATCGCGCTGTCCCTGCCCTACCCCAGCTGGCTCCCTGCACTGGAGCCAGCCGGATGCACGGACGAGTGCTGCCTGTCCGTCCAGACGGCTGGCCTCAACGTGCCCCTGGCGAGCCTCCTCTGCCTGACGGGTGGACTCTGCCTCTCGAGCGCCCACGTCTTCACGCTCCGCACCGGCCAGTGCTGCGAGCGCGCGTGCTGCGAGGAGGGCTGATCCTCCCACGGTCGTGGCGCACCGAGCGCGCCCGCAGCGTGCCGCGCCGCGCCTCGCCGAGACCCCTGGCCTCCCTCGGCCGGTCACGCCCCTCCCTCGCAGCGCGCGGGGGCGCCCTCGTGGGAGCGTGCAAGGGAACTGCAAGGGCTCTCGCAGCGGGAACCTCCCGACCAGCGCGGAGGCCTATCCTCCCCGGATGGTCCCCCACAGCCGTGTCCTCCTCGCACTCGCCGCCGCAGCCGCCTCCTGCCACGTGACGCCGCCCCTGGCCGAGATCCCGCCAACCGCACGGGAGGACGTGGTCGAGACGCTCCACGGCGTGGAGGTCGCGGACCCCTACCGCTGGATGGAGGACTCCGAGAACGCGCGCCTGGAGGCTTGGATCGACGCCCAGAACGAGCGTACCCACCGCTACCTCGAGGGGCTGTCCGAGGTCGCCGGGTTCGAGGAGCGGCTGACCACGCTGTGGGACTACGAGCGCATCAGCATGCCCCGCAAGCGCGGCCCTCGCTGGGTCGTCTCCCGCAACGACGGGATGCAGGCGCAGAGCGTGCTGATGGCGATGGACTCCCTCGACGGAGAGGCTCGCGTCCTCTTCGATCCCAACGCGCTCTCCGAGGATGGCACCAAGGCGCTCGCTGGCACCTCGTTCAGCAAGGACGGGCGCTACATGGCCTACGGGATCGCGGACGGCGGCTCCGACTGGAACGTCTGGCGCATCCTGGACGTCGAGCAGGGCGAGGACCTCCCCGAGCAGCTCGACTGGATCAAGTTCAGTCGGCCGGCCTGGCTGCACGACGGCAGCGGCTTCTTCTACTCGCGCTACGAGGAGCCGGAGGGCGATGCCCTCCTCGAGGTCAACCGTGCGCCGAAGCTCTGCTTCCACCGCCTCGGCACGCCCCAGTCCGAGGACGAGGTCGTCTACGAGCGCCCCGACCACCCGGAGTGGAGCTTCGGGGCCCGCGTGACGGACGACGGCAGCTGGCTGGTCCTCTCGATCCGCCAAGGGACCGATCCGCGCAATCGCGTGTTCCTCAAGAGCCTCCAGCACCCCGAGCGCCCCGTCGAGGAGCTGGTGCCCGACCTCGTCGCGGACTTCTCGATGCTCTTGTCGGACGGGGACCGCTTCACCTTCGTCACCGACCTCGACGCTCCCCGCAAGCGCGTGGTCCGCATCGATCGCAACCACCCAGAGCCCGCGGCCTGGGAGGAGCTGGTCCCCGAGGGCGAGGAGACCCTCGAGGGCGTCTCCGTGGTAGGCGACACTCTGATCGCCGAGTTCCTCCGCGACGCGCAGTCGGTGGTGCGCCAGTACGACCTCGAGGGGGCGTTCCTGCGCGAGCTGGAGCTCCCAGGCATCGGCTCCGTCGGGGGCTTCGGCGGGGACCGCGAGGACACAGAGACCTTCTTCCGGTTCACGAGCTACACGGACCCCGGCGGCATCTACCGCCTGGACGTCGCCACGGGGGAGGCCACCCTGTGGCGCGCGCCCGAGGTCGATCTCGATGAAGGGGCGTACACGACCGAGCAGGTGTTCGTCACCAGCAAGGACGGCACGCGGGTCCCCATGTTCCTCGTGCATCGCAAGGACGTGGAGCCCACGGGGGACGTGCCCACGATCCTCTACGGCTACGGGGGCTTCAACGTCTCGCTGACCCCGGGGTTCAGCCCCTCGACCATCGCGTGGCTGGACGCCGGCGGCCTGTACGCCGTCGCCAACCTGCGCGGCGGCGGGGAGTACGGGGAGGAGTGGCACCAGGCCGGCACGAAGCTGAACAAGCAGAATGTGTTCGACGACTGCATCGCGGCGGCCGAGTGGCTGTGCGCGAGCGGCTGGACCTCAGCCGAGCACCTGGCCCTGCGGGGCGGCAGCAACGGCGGGCTGCTCGTGGGAGCCGTGGTGAACCAGCGCCCGGACCTGTTCGGGGCGGCGATCCCCGCGGTCGGGGTGATGGACATGCTGCGCTATCACCTGTTCACCATTGGCTGGGCCTGGGCCAGCGACTACGGCACGGCGGACGACCCCGACGAGTTCCGTGCCCTGCTGGCCTACTCCCCCGTCCACAACGCGCGGACGGATGTCCCCTACCCGCCGGTCCTGGTCACGACAGCAGCCCGCGATGACCGCGTCGTGCCCCTGCACAGCTTCAAGTACGCAGCGGCCATGCAGCACGCGCAGACGGGCGACGCGCCCATCCTCATCCGCGTGGAGAAGCGCGCCGGCCACGGCGCCGGCCGCCCCACGCAGATGCTGGTCCAGCAGGCGGCCGAGGAGCTCGGGTTCCTGATGACGCACCTGCGCTAATGCCGGAGATCATCCCAGCGATATGCTGGTCGTAGCCCCTAATTGAACGATTCACGCCAATCCAGACCGGATGGGCAGTTCCCGTTGCGGCTCTCAAGAGCCCACGGTCCGGACGATTCAATGGACTCGATCTCGCGGAATGCATGCTCCCGCATCGTAGTCTTGATGGGCAGGACTTTGACGCCGCATCGCACTTCTTGCTGGGATCCCCCGAGCGGCTAGAGAGTTCCGCTGCACTGTGGGTGCACCCGTACAGGATCGGCTCAACAGAGTAGAGCGAGCCGCTGCAATTCGGTGAAGTGCGCTTCGCCCGGATGGGCATGCCTCCTTACCCATCTGTGAGGAGGTCACTGACAATCCCAGGATAGATGTAGACCTCGAAGCTGGAGCCATGTCCAGCGGCGGGAAGGATGACGTCTGTGGCCATCCGGCCGTCGGGGAGCAGTTCACCATTGAGTCGATCAAAGAACGGGTCCCCTGGCGAGGCCAAGTATGTCGCGCGCACAGATTCGATCGACGCAGCGATTTGAGGGACCGCGAGAATGCTCAGCACAGCCTCGGCACCAGAGTCCGTGCTTGGCAAATAGCCTGGACGCCAGGCATTCAAGGTCAGACCCCATTCGTGGCCAGGCCGACCCGGGAAGTCTCCTCC
>JADHNZ010000059.1 GCA_016779225.1 Planctomycetota bacterium | reverse complement strand
GCGCCCCTATGGGGGCCTGCGCAGCCTGGAGGGCGCTCCGCAGCTGCTGCTTGGCTATCCAGGGAGCATCCTGATGGCGACAGTGCCACCCCTCTGGCGGCGCGTGATGGATCCCCGCATCCCTGCCTGAGCGCGAGCCCCGAGCGGCCCCGCGCCGCTGAACCCGGACTAGAGATCCAGGTCCCGAGCCTCGAGCCGACGGCACACGATCTCGCGATAGCCGCCGGCCTCATAGAGGCACAGGATCGAGCCGTCCGCCAGCGCGGCGAGGCAGGAGTAGGCCGAGGGACCCGGGTCCAGCAGCCACGAGCGCGGCCAGGTGGCTCCGTCGTCGAAGGATGCGCGCAGGGTCAGAGCCACGCGGCCGTCCCGGCTGCCGGGGTTCGAGAAGAGCAGCACGCCCGGGGCGTCCGCGCTGCGCCAGCGCAGGCGGCGCAGGCTGGCCTGGCAGATGGGCTCCATCAGCTCGGGGACATGGCGCTGCTCGGTCCAGGTCTCGCCGCCGTCGCGGCTGACCGCCTGCTGGCGCGTGCGCTGGGCGCGGTCGTAGTTGCGCATGTTGAGCAGCAGGGCGCCGCCCTCGAGCTCGGCGACCTCGCACTCGTTGACCTGGTCCCTGGGCGTCGTGCCGCCGAGCCTCCAGGTCGCGCCCCCGTCGTCACTGAGCAGAGCGTGCGAGAAGTAGCGCCGGGTCTCGGCCTCGATGTGATCGCAGGGGATCACGAGGCGCCCCGCGTGCGGGCCGTGCTGCAGCTGGATCCCCGCGCCCGGGCCCGTGGCGTACCAGGTCCAGCTCGGCTCCTTGGCCGTGGCGGTGAGCTCACGGGGCTTGGACCAGGTGCGCCCGTGGTCGTCGCTGGAGAGGACCCAGACCGTGCGCGTGCCCTCCGAGGTGCCGGCGATGATCTCGGACTCGTGGTCCTGTCCAAGGTTGCGCGTGGCAAGGAGCAGGATGCGCCCGGTCCGGCGGTCCACGACCGGGCAGGGGTTGCCGCAGGTGTGGGGTCCGTCGTCCCACAGGACCTGGCTGGGGCCGAAGGTGCGGCCGCCGTCCTCGGAGCGCCGCAGGACCAGGTCGATGTTCCCCGTGTCACTGCTAGAGCCCTGTCGCGCCTCGCAGAACGCCAGCACCGCGCCGTCGGCCGCCTGGATGAGAGCCGGGATGCGGAAGGTGTTGGCACCGTCCCCGCTGCGCCAGACGGTGGTGGCGGCGCCCAGGGGTCCGGGCAGCGGTGTCAGGCCCTCTCCGCTCCAGGCCGTGACGCGCAGGCGGTCCCGCTGGGGCCGCAGCGCAACCTCTCCCCAGGAGCCCTCCGGCCCAGGCCCCTCGAAGCACAGCTCGCCGCGCAGGAACACCTCCACCCGACCCGCGGCCGTGCGCACCACGCGCGCGCTCAGCTCCTCCCCGGCTGCCGCCGGCCGCGCCTCCAGAAAGCGCGTAGCCCCGCCGAAGAGCGGGCCCTCCACGAAGGGGCGCCCCGAGCGGCCCGCGAAGCCGAGGTGGCTCGCCCCGAGCACGAGGCTGGCGGCGGTCGCCTCGGCCGAGGCGAGGCTGAGGGTCACCCGCACCTCGCCCGGTCGCTCCCAGGAGAGTCCGCTCGCGAGAGGCCGGGCCCCTGCCGAGCTGGACAGGACGCCCTCCTCCAGGAGCCAGTGCTCCGGGAGCCGCTCACGGCCAGCCTGGACTGCGATCAGGTTCACCGACTGCTCCGAGGAGGCAGCCGTCGCCTGCGCAGGCGCGGGCTGAGCGCTCGCCGCCGCGGTCGAGCCCACCGCGAGGGCGAAGATCATGGGCAGGAGGCTTCTCATGCCCCGAGGGTAGCGGCTCAGCCCGATCGGCAGCGCCCGCGTGCGGCACCCGCAGTACCCTGCGCCCATGAAGGCCCTTGTCCTTGCCCCTGCCCTGGCCCTCGCGCTCTCCGCGATCCTCGTCGGCGCCGTGAGCTCCCCCGCCGCGGCGGCCCAGCGCCCTGAGGTCCCCAACATCGGGTTCGAGAAGTCCAAGGACGGTCCCTTCACGCGGCTGCGCGCGCGCTACGGCTCGTTCACGGTGGAGGCTGGCGAGGCGCGGATCGACCCTACGCACGCGTTCCGAGGCTCCAAGTGCCTGCACCTGCTCGGGGGAGACGACACCACCGTGCGCTTCGAGGCCGCGCTGGACGACCTCTTCGAGCTGCGCTTCATGGCTGAGCGCTGGACGCGCAACAGCCCCTTCTCCTTCGTGGTGGAGGGCGAGGTGGACGGTGCCTGGAGCCAGCTCTACGACGGCACCAAGACCATTGCAGTCGGTGGCTTCAACACCCTGGTGCAGGTCCCGGTCCCGCAGGGGGTGCGCACCTTCCGCCTGCGCTGCACCTCGCCGCCCGAGAAGGGCATCCTGATCGATGACCTGCAGGTGATCGCACGCGCACCCATGGTGCTGGACGGAGTCGGCGCGGCACAGCCGGTCCTGCCCGCGCTGCTCGGCCTGGACCAGAACCCGATCCTGCGCATCGACCCTGAGTTCTCCGGCAACGAGGGGCCCTTCCAGCTCGACCGCGTGGTCGTGGATCTCGCAGGCACGACCGACCTCGCGGCCGTCACGGAGGTCAGCCTGTTCGCGGGTCCCGCCAAGCTCCCTGGCTCTGGCCCGGCCGAGACCTTCCCCGCGGACGCGCGCTTCGGAGACCCTGCTCGAGCCGTCGAGGGGCCCCTCGTCTTCGAGGGGAGCTGGTCGCCCTCGCCGGGAAGGGAGCACCTGTGGGTCAGCGTACGCCTCGCAGAGGACGCGGACCTCGACGGCCGGGTGGACGCGCGCCTGCTCGAGGTGGGCACGA
The DNA here is from genome assembly GCA_016779225.1 of Planctomycetota bacterium. GTDB lineage: Bacteria > Planctomycetota > UBA1135 > UBA1135. The sequence continues at coordinate 15,249 of JADHNZ010000059.1, read as the reverse complement.
CGGACGACCAGGAGGTCGCGATTGTGGACGGCTCGCCCGAGGGCGCCCAGCGCATCGGCGTGGCCATCCGTCGCCAGGGCCAGGACGGCGTGGCCGTGCACCGCATCCCGGGCCTCGCCACCTCGAACGCCGGCACCCTGCTCGGCGTCTATGACTTCCGCTACCGCGGCTGGGGTGACCTGCCAGGACACATCGATGTGGCGCTCTCGCGCAGCACCGACGGCGGACAGACCTGGGAGGAGGCGCGCGTGATCATGGACCTGGGCAGCGACCCGGCCTTCGCTCACGACGGCGTCGGGGATCCGGCGATCCTCGTGGACCGCACGACGGGGACCATCTGGGTCGTGGCGAGCTGGCACCACGGCAACCTCGGCTGGAACCGGTCGGGGCCCGGCTTCGAGCCCACGCAGACGGGCCAGCTGGTGCTCGTGCGCTCCGACGACGACGGATTGACCTGGTCCGACCCCATCAACATCACGCGCCAGGTGAAGCAGGAGGAGTGGTGCTTCCTGCTGCAAGGTCCGGGGCGCGGCATCACGATGGAGGACGGGACCCTCGTTTTTCCCGCCCAGTACCAGCTCTCTCCCAAGGAGCGCCGGGAGCCCCGCTCGACCGTGCTGTGGTCAAAGGACCACGGCGTGACCTGGTCCCTGGGGACCACGGCCAAGCCCAACACCACCGAGGCCGCGGTGGTGGAGACCCGTCGCGGACGGCTGATGCTGAACATGCGCGACAACCGCGGCGGCTCGCGGGCCATCACCGTCAGCGACGACCTGGGAGCCACCTGGAGCACGCACGAGACGAGCCGCTCGGCTCTGGAGGAGCCCGTGTGCATGGCCAGCCTGCTGCATGTGGGCCGCGAGGTGACGGGCAAGGGCGACGGCGTCCTGCTCTTCTCGAACCCGGCCGTCAGCCGCGCACCGCGTCGCCGCATGACCATCAAGGCCTCGCGCGACTACGGCGAGACCTGGCGCGAGGCGCACCAGGTCCTGCTCGATGAGGGCGAGTCCGCCGGCTACTCATGCCTGAGCATGGTCGATGCCAAGACCGTCGGCCTCCTCTACGAGGGCAGCCGCGCGCAGCTCGTCTACCAGCGCGTCCCGCTGGCGGACCTCGGCCTGTAGCCGCCCGCCCGCGCGGGGCGAGCGGCCTGACGGACTCGGGTCACCCCTCGTGGGCGCCCTGGTCCGTCAGCGCGGAGGGCGGAACGCCCCAGAGGCCCGAGGTCATGGGGCCCCGGACGCGGCGTCGGCCCGCCGCGTCCTCGGGCAGGGGCTCCCAGCGGTTGCCGTCCTCGTCGAGGTCGGCGAGGTCGGCTGGCAGCAGGCCGTTGTCGCCGCGGTCCACACAGGGAGACTCCGCCTGCAGGCGCAGGTCCCGGGCGCTCGCGTCCACGAAGAGCGGGTCCTCCGAGAGGCAGCCCACCCCGGTCCACCAGGCATCGCCGATGTTGGAGAAGCGCAGGTCGTGTCCCCCGCCGAGCTCCGGATCCAGCGGCGCGTCGTTGAACCACACGATGGAGTTGTGGACATGGGACTCGGCCGCAGCCGGCGTCTGCACCCGCGCGTGAATCCCGCCGCTGCGCTCGAAGGCACGATTGAAGGCCACGGTCGAGCTCTGGAACCAGGCGCGGCCGGCGCCCGCGCCCTGGGAGCCCTGGAGGAACGCCGCGCCGCCCACGCGCGCCATGTTGTCGGCCAGGACGCAGCTCTGGAACGCCACATGCGGCGTCCCCCCCGGAGCGTCCGTAGCGATGGAGTGCACATACGCTGCGCCTCCGCGGTCGGCGCTGTTCGAGGCGAGGCGCGAGCCGGCCACATGGCAGACCGCGGCCTGGATCCCGAGGGCCCCGCCGCGGTCGGCGGCATGGTTCCAGCGCAGGATGCAGCCCCGCAGCCGGAAGGTGCCACCTGCCAGCCATGCACCCCCACCCATGGCCGCACGGTTGTCGAGCAGGGCGCAGTTCGTCATCCGCAGGAAGCCGCCCTCTGCAAGGATCCCGCCCCCGCGGAGGTTCCCGGGCGTATCCGCGCGACCGCCGGAGATCTCCAAGGCATCGAGCTCCGTGGCCTTCACGATCCCCTGCGCCACCTGCTGAGCGGTCGGAGCCCCGAGGGTGACCACATGATAGGCGTGTCCGAAGGCACCCCCGAGCTCACCGGTGAGCACGGTCGGCGCGGCGCCGGGCACGCGCTGACCGAGGTCCGCCTCGAAGCCCTCGAATCCGCCACGCAGCCGAACGCCGGCGGGAATGAAGAAGGTCGCCGAGCGCGGATCCTGGGCCTGGACGCGCTGCGAGGGGACATGACGCCCCTCCGCAATCCAGACCTCGTCCCCGCTGGCGGCGCGCGCGAGCGCGAGGTCGAGCGAGCCAAAGGCACTCTCCCACGAGAGGCCATTGCCGCCGGGTCCTGCGCCCTTGCGCACATGGAACCGCGTGTGTGTCCCGTCGAGCGGCGTCGCGGCCGCAGCCGTCGCCGTGAGCAGTGCGGCAACGACGAGCATTGCACGAAGGGGAGAGGTGCGCATGGGGTCCGGGGCAGGTCGAGCTCCGCCCGAGGGCGTGCCCGCTACGGCCTCTATCCGCTGAATCGCGCTCGGACTTGCGGGCGTGCGCGGGGGCACGCCAAGGCCGTCCCGCCGCGGAGAATCGCGTTTCGTTCGGCATCGAACTGAAACAGTCGAACGGCCGAAGGAGCGAGGAGCCACACCTCTCGGCTCGCCGCGCCTCGAGCAGGAAGCTCGATTCGCAGGCCAGCTCCCCCGGGGTTTCAAGCACGCAACCCGCCCTGCGGATCCGTGACCTCAGGAGTCAGGTTTTCGCGGTGCCGTGCGCTCGCCGCGATGCCGCAAGAGGACGCCCTCATCCCGCCGACTCGGGGCACCGGATCACGCTCCCGGGAGGCACGCAAGCGGCCCCGCTGATGCACAGGGCCAGCCGCATGGCGCTCGCCACCCCTTGCCGCCGCAGGCCGCGCCCGGCATCCCAGCCACCCGAGCGGTGCTTCCGCCGGGCGTGACCGCTACCCTCAGCGGCTCGATGATCCGTCCCCTCTCCGAGGCCTGCGCGCGCCCCCAGCCCTTCGATGTCTGCATCGTGGGCACGGGCCCCGCTGGAGCCACGGTGGCGGCCGAGCTGCGCGACAGCGGGCTCGAGGTGCTGGTCCTGGAGAGCGGCACGGCGCGGGTCACGGAGCAGGGAGATGCCCTGCGCGAGACCACCAGCAGCGGCCTGTGGGTCAAGCCCTGGTCCCGCGAGCGCGTTCTGGGCGGCGCCTCGACCACCTGGGCTGGCCTCTCGAGCCCCCTGGACGACGCCGACCTCGCTCTCCGTCCTCACCTCGGGGGCGTGGGCTGGCCCCTGCCCCAGGCTGAGCTGGAGGGCCTCTGGGAGGAGGCCGCCGAGCGCTATCGCTTCCCCCGGGCGGCCACCTTCGGACCCGAGGGCTTCGGTCGGCTCCGAAGAAAGGGCGACCTGCAGCCCGCCTGGGAGGAGCTCGAGGAGAAGGTCTTCCTGGCCGCCGCCGAGCCCCAGGACTTCGGCCGCGAGCAGCGCGCCACCTGGGAGCACGAGCGCGTGACCCTCTGCCTGGGCGCGTCCGTGACGCGGCTCGTGGCGGGGCCGGGAGGAGAGCTCGAGCACATCCACGCGCGCGACGCGGGCGGGACGCTCCACGAGGTGCGCGCGAGGGCGTTCGTGCTCGCGTGCGGCGGCATCGAGAACGCGCGCCTGCTGCTGCTCTCCGAGGGTCCGGGCGGCGTGGCCCTCGGCAACGCCCACGACCAGGTGGGGCGCTGCTTCATGAACCACCCCAAGAGCTACGCCGGCTTCCTGCGCTTCCACGCGCCGGTGCGCTCGGCGCCGTACTACTTCGGGTGCATCCACGAGGGCTTCGCGGGCTACGCCGGCCTGCGGCTCCCCACGGCCCGTCAGGCCGAACTCGGCCTGGTGAACAGCTATGTGCGCCTCGAGCCCCTCTTCCCGTGGAGCGACAACCCCGGGATCGAGGCCCTGGTCACGCTGGTCAAGCGCATGGGCACAGTGATGCGTGCCTTCCGCAGGAGCCGGGCGGAGGAGGTGGTCGAGCTGCGCGACTACGCCGAGACCGGGGACGACTCCGAGGTCCAGAACGCGCGCAAGTCGTGGCTCGACTGGCTCCGGCTGAGCGGGACGGTGCTCGCGCACCTCCCCGGGGTCCTGCACTACCTGTCGTACCGCATCACGCGGCGGCAGGCGCCCATCCACCGCGCGCGCATCCGCGCATTCATGGAGATGGAGCCTCGCGGGGAGAACCGCGTCACCCTGGGCGCGGGGCGCGACCTCCACGGCACACCCCTGCCCCATGTGCACCATGATGTAAGCGCGCGCGACCGCCGCTCGATGGTGGCCGTCTACGCGGCCCTCGAGCGAGACCTCGAGCGCACGGGCCTGGGCACCCTCGAGGCGCCGCTGGCGGACGCCGACCCCTGGCCCATCGACCAGGACGCCTCCCACCACATGGGCACCACGCGCATGGGCACCGACCCGACGGACAGCGTGACCGATCCCGACCTGCTCGTGCGCGGCACCACCAACCTCTACGCTGCGGGCGCCTCGGTGTTCCCCACCTCCGGGTGCGCGAACCCCACCTTCACCATCGTGGCCCTGTCCATCCGCCTTGCCCGCACGCTGAAGGAGCGCCTCGCGTGACCCTCGAGCTGCTCGTCCTCGGCCTCGGCAAGCGGGTAAAGGAGTGCGCGCTGCCCGCCATCGCCGCGGCCGGTGACGCGGTCCAGGTGCGCGGGATCTTTGCGCGTACGGCCCGCACGGAGACGGTGGCGGGCGAGGGCGTCGAGGTCCGCGCGCTCGAGGGCCTGACCCAGGCCGACCTGGCGGGCGGTCCGACCGTCTATCTGTGCGTCCCCAAGCAGGCCATCCCGCAGGTCCTGGCACGGCTCGCAGCGCTGGACCCGAGCGGGTGCAGGCTGCTGATCGACACGCCAGTCGTGCGGCTGCGCGACTTCCGCGCGGTGAAGGGGCTGCAGGCCTGGCGCAGCGTCTCGGTGGCGGAGGACTGCGCGCGCCTGCCCTGGATCCCCGCGATCCACGCCCTGGAGCAGGACCTCGGCCCCCTGCAGGCCGTGGCGTTCGAGCACGCGGCCTACGCCTACCACGGGGTCGCCACCGGACGCGCCCTGGCCGGCGGCGGGGAGCTCGACCGGGCCCAGCGCCAGCGGGCGGACGGCGGCAGCCTGCGCACCCTGCACTTCGAACGCGGCCTGGAGGTGGAGGTGCTCGACCCCCGGGACTACTCCACCGGGCGCGTGCTCGCGCGCTACGAGCGAGGCCTGGCCTCGGATCGGCCCCTGCGCCACGAGGACTGCACGGCCCTGGAGCCCGAACTGGACCCGGCGGGCCGCGTCGTCGCCATCCGCGCAGGGTCCCATCGACTGGCCCTGACCGAGGCGGAGGCGGGCCTCACCGGGGGGAGCCCGGCGAACCACACGCTCATTCAGCGCCAGGAGGCCATGAAGCGCGTGGGGTTCCTCAGGCTGCTCCACGAGCTGGCCGCCGGGGAGCCGGGCTACGCGCTGATGGACGGCCTGGAGGACATGGTCGCGGACCACTTGCTGGAGCGCCTCGGACGCTACCGCTCGAGCCCCTGGACCAGCCCGCGCTCAGCCCTTGCCCGCGGGCTGTTTAGCCTGGCCTCGCGGCTGGGCGGCTGAGGACTGCGGCCCGCGGCGCCGCCGACACGGATCTGCGCAGAGCCAGGCGTGGGGCGGAGGATTCCTCGAGGTTTCTGTCCGCACGCGCGCGCCGGGCTCAGGGAGGGAGCGAGGACCCCATGCGTACCCCCACCATCCAGAACACCATCAACACCCTCGAGGCCTTCGACAAGCAGGGCGAGAGCTACGCCAACGCCCACGGGCGCTTCGGCTGGCGCAACCCCATCCGTGAGGACACGGGCGAGCTGCTCTACGGACTGGTCCTCGCAGCGCGCCCCCGCCGCGTGCTGGAGGTGGGCACGGCCCACGGCCTCTCCGGCCTGTACCTGGCCTCGGCCCTGCCCGCAGGCTCGGACTTGGTCACCCTCGAGCTCGATCCCGAGGTGGCGGCGGCGAGCCAGGCGCGCTTCGACGCCTGCGAGGTCCCGGTGCAGGTGATTCCGGGCGACGCCCTCGAGCAGATCCCCCGCCTCGCTGGACCCTTCGACCTCGTGTTCCTCGACGCCCAGAAGGACCAGTACCTGGCGTGCATCCTCGCACTGCTCGAGCACGGCCTGCTGGCTCCAGGGGCGATGATCCTGGCCGACAATGTGCTCGACCGCGCCGCCGAGTGCGCGCCGCTGCTCGAGTGGTGCAGGAGCCAGGCCGTCGAGCACACGGTCATCGGCACCGCCTGCGGCCTCCTCGTGGCCCGCCTCGGCGCGGCCAGGACCTGAGCCGTCCGCCCGAACCCGGGGGCCTGCACGCCCCCCCCTACGGCACGCGCGTCCCCCGGGCGCGCGTGCCGCTCGTCTAGGGGTCCAGGCCCAGCTCGGGCGGACGCGAAGAATCTCGGCCGCGATGTCCGCTCAGCCCGGCGGGGAGCAGGAAGGAGTGTTCCAACACCACCCCAAGCGGCCCCGAGCCGAACCTGCCATGCCTCTCTCCACCACCGCCAGCCCCGCCTCCTCCAGCCCCTCCAGCCCATCCAGCCCATCCACCGCCGCCATCCGCGTCGTCGGCAGCCCCCGCACCCTGCCGTGCGGCGGCTACCTGCACCACGAGCGCGAAGGCGCCATGCTCCCGCCGTTCATCCTGCCGGAGGCCTTAGACGCCCTGCGCGGCGGCTGGGACACCGACGAGAACGATGTGTTCGTCTGCACCCACCAGAAGGTCGGGACCCACCTGACCAAGAAGTTCGTGCTCGAGGTCATGCGTGCCCTCGAGGAGTACCCCGACGAGAACCCCCTCTCCACGGGCGACATCGGCCACCACACGGTGCCGTGGCCCGAGGTCATGGCCTCGCAGGAGGGCGTTGAGAGCGTCGCCCGTCACCGTCGAGCCACTGCCGGCCGGGACCGCCTGTGGTATGTCCACAGCTCCTACGAGGACCTGCCCGTGCGCACCATCCACCGCCGCACGCGCTTCGTGTGCGTCCTGCGCGACCCGCGCGGCGCGGCCGTCTCCCAGTACTTCTTCTACAAGCGGCACCCGCTGCTGCAGGTCCCTGGGGACCTCGACCTGAGCGGCTTCGTGGACCGCTTCCTGGAGGGTGACCTCTACTTCGGGGACTACCACCGCCATGTCCTGGGCTGGCTGCGGCGCAGCGACGACCGCGTGGCCGACGATCAGGTCCTGGTCCTGCGCTACGAGGACCTGGTGGAGCGCAAGCTCGACGCGGTCCGGACCCTGGTGGAGTTCCTCCGCCCTGGCACGGAGCTCTCGGAGGAGCGCTGCACGGCGATCGCCGCCAGCACCGACTTCGACACCATGAAGCGCTCGATCACCGAGCGCCCCGGGAGCTTCCACTTCAACCCGGCCACCTTCTTCCGCGCGGGCACGACCCGAAACTGGGAACAGCACCTGTCCCCGGACGACATCCAACGGATCGATCGCAAGACTCGAGCCGTCTGGGGAGAGGATCCGACCTGCCCGGACCTGTCCGGCGTCCGCACCCTGAGCACCACCTGCTGATTCCATGGACTCCCCCCTCGCCATCGATGTCCGCGAGATCCTGCTGCGCGACCTCCAGGCCCTGGCCGAGGAGGTCGCGCAGACCCCCGAGGAGCACCTCTGGGAGGAGCTCGAGGGCCTGCCGAACCCGGTGGGCACCCTCGCCTGGCACCTGTGCGGGAACCTGCGCCACTTCATCGGGGCCGCGCTCGGACAAGACGGCTACCTGCGCCGACGCGACGCCGAGTTCAGCTTGCGAGGCCTGCCTCGCCAGGCCCTCCTGGACGAGCTCGAGGCCACGCGCGGTGCCGTGGGGCGGGCCCTCGAGAGCCTGGATCCGGCGCGGCTGGCCGAGCCCATGCCCGTGACGCCCCCCCAGCACGAGGGTCGCACGATCGGCTTCTTCCTTGTGCAGCTCTGCTGCCACCTGTCGCGCCACCGCGGCCAGCTCAACGCCATCCGCCGCGCGCTCGCAGCCCGGCAGCCCGTCGCCTGAGGCGCACCCCGGTCAGCGCGACCGGGGCGCCCAGTCCGCCGGGCGGCGGTCCTTGCGGAAGCGCCCGAAGCCGAAGGGCACGGGCTCGAACGCGCCCACGAGCTCCACCTTGGAGGCCGGAGGGATCTGCCCCTCCATGCCGAGCAGCCAGTAGCAGGAGTTGACCCATGCGCGGCGCAGGCCCTCGCTCTCGAAGTCCTGGGCCGAGCCGATGGTCGAGGTCACCACGCGCTGGACCACCTCTCCCGCAGGGCGCTCACGCGTCCAGAGGATCGGCATCCGGGGAGCGTTCTTCTTGCCCTCTACTGCGGGGTCGCTGGGGTCCATCCCCGCCACGACCTCGCCCTCGAGCAGGACCACGGCGTCCGCAGGCAGAGCCCGCGCGCGGTAGACATCCGTCGGGCCAAACACGCCCTCGACGCCGCGCAGGATCGGATGACCGGCGGCTCCCGAAGCCACCACGCCGCGCGTCGCCTCGGAGCCGTGCGCACCGTGGTGCGCGATCCAGGTCTCCCCCAGCACCTCGCGGCCGAACCCACCGTCCCAAACGCCCCCACCGCGAGTGGAGTAGCGGGCGTAGGGGCTGCCCGGATCACGGTCGTACTGGAACGCGTGGGTGGAGGTCCGCAGGCCCAGGAGGGGCTTGCCCGCCTCCACATGGGCTGCGAAGTGCCGCATGGCGCTGTCTGGCCACTCGCGGAAGCGGGTGAACAGGACCACGAGATCCGCGCCCTCGATGCGCTCGAGCCCGGGAGTGAACACCTGGTTGTTCGGGTCGACGCGCCCGCTGCCGGGATCCACGGAGAAGAGCACCGTGCAGTCGAAGCCGTGGTGCTCGGCCAGGATCGCGGCCAGCGCCGGCAGGCACTCCTCGCTGCGGTACTCCTCGTCACCCGAGATCAGGACGATGCGGCGCCCCTTGCCGGGGCCCTCGCCCCCCTCGAGCTCGATCCATGGCGCGGGGACCTCCTGCCGGCACTCCTCGCGCTCGCGCAGGCGGACAGGATCGCCAGGGACCCAGTTCGCGGTCAGGAAGACCTCCTCAGCGACGAGCTCCTCCGCGCCGACGCGCACGGAGAGCTCCACCGCGACCTGGTCCGCCGGGGCGAGCCCCGGCAGCGGCAGGAGGACCGAGCGCCGGTCTGCGGCCCAGCGGGCCTCCCCCACCTCCAGGCGGTCCTCTCCCTCACGACCAGGCTCGGCCACCGAGCGGTGCGCCGACCCGTAGTCCCGGGTCCAGCGATAGTTCCAGGTGCGGGCCTCGGCCTCGAGCTCTGCGCCCTCGGGGAGCGCCGCGCTGAACGCCAGGCGCAGGCCGCCCTCCACGAGGCGCGCCCCAGTCAGCATGGGTCCCCCAGCGCCCGTCCAGCGCACGCGCTGCAGGCAGCCGTCCTGGCCGCCCGCGGGTCCCTGCCAGCCCGAGAGTCCCACGGCATAGACCTGGCCATCGGCAGGGTTGGTGCGCAGGCGCTGGATGCCCGCGGCGAACTGGAAGGGCAGCCTCCAGGCCGCGCCCTGCGCCACCGGACCGCTCGTATCCAGGTCGAGGGGGTACATCCAGCCCTTTCCGAAGCTCGTGTGCAGGTGCAGGCCTGCCAGCGGACCGAAGCGAGCGTCCTCCACGAACAGCTGGCCGCCGCTCGACGAGTCGAATCCCTGGGGCATCCACAGCACCGGGGGCTCGAAGTCCGTGCGCATGCGCATCCCCGGGCGGTTGGTGTCGATCGCAGGAAAGACGCCCATGAACGCGCCCCGCTCGGCGCGCGTGATCTTCGAGGCCGGGATCCAGTTGCCCTGGTTGTCGCTCACCAGCGGCGTCCCATCCGACGCGATGCCCATGCCGTTGGGCGTGCGCAGGCCCGTCGCCCAGACCTCGTAGCGCGAGCCGTCGGGCGCAACGCGCAGGATCGCGCCTCCCTGGTCGTAGTCGGTGTACTGCCCGCTCTTCGCGTAGAGCAGCCAGCCCTCGGGATCGACCTGCAGGTCGAAGTTGAAGGCGTGGAAGGTGGCCGAGACATCGGGGTCGGCAAAGAGCCGCTCCACCTGGTCGGCCTGGCCGTCGCCGTTGTGGTCGTGCAGGCGCACGATCCCGTCGCGGCAGGTGACGAGCACCTTGCCGTCCACGACCTTCAGACCCATCGGCTCGTAGAGGCCGGCCACGAAGCGCGTCCACACCAGCCTGCCGAGCCCTGCGTCCACGCCGTCCACGAGCCACACGTCCCCGCCGTAGGTGCATACGGCCGCACGCCCGTCGTCGAAGAAGTCGAGGGCGCTCGTGCGCAGCCAGGCGTTCCACGGGTTCTCCTCCGGGAGCGTGAGCGTGTCGAGGGCATAGCCTCCAGCCGCCTCGCCCAGGGTGCCCTGGGTGACGAGCTCCGTATCCCAGAGTCGAGGGCCCCCACCCAGCTGCGCCCGGGGCGAGGCCGAGAGGCCGCGCTCGGGCAGGCTGGTCAGCAGGGTCTGGAAGGCCGCGCGCTCAGAGTCCTTCGAGCCCGCGAAGCGCAGCAGCTCGAGCTCGATCGGCTCGTCCGAGGGCGGAATCTCGAGCCAGGCCCGGTGCACGCCCTCGGCCTCGCTCGCGCGCAGGCCAAGGCGCCTGTCGGCCAGCAGGGCCACGCCCACGAAGGCGCCCCCCTCCGGCCCGATGACCGCAGAGCGCACGGGTTGGCCTGCGACCTCGGCCAGCTCGGCATGCAGGGTCACGGCCGTCCGCGCCCGCCGCGGCGCGAGGTCGAGGCGCGCCAGGTCCAGCTCGAGCGGCTCGGAGCCCGGGGCGATGTGGAGGCGGTGAGTGATCGCCGGGAGGCCGCTGGAGTGGTCCACGCCGGGCCGCTCGAGCACAAGACGGCCCTGCACGCGCGCCTCGAGGATCGCGCTGCGGCCGTACAGGTGATGACCCCGATAGTCGAGCAGCTCAGCGGGCAGCGGACCGCGTGGGGGCTTGATCGAGGGGCGTTCCTCGAGGAGACCGCCGTACCTCCAGCCGTACCCAGCCAGCCCGGGAAGGAGGTCTCCGTCGATCTGCGGCAGGCCCTCGCCGCGCTGGCGGAAGTGCTGCGTCTCGCTCAGGTCCAGGAACCCGCCGACCCAGGCCGCGGGCGACCGCAGGGTGTGGAGGTCGTACGCGATCGAGGTCTCGTCATCGAGGCGAATGGTCAGGGCCGCGCCAATCTGCGCACCCAGCTCGCTCGCCAGCGCCGGGCCAAAATCACGCTCCTCGGTCTCCGCCTCGGCCCCCAGCTCCGTGGCCACGCGCCCCTTGGGCAGGCCCGCCAGGTACTCGTCGGTGACGGGCACGAACTGGCTCGCGTTGCCCTCGCGCCAGAACTGCTCACGCAGGTAGTGGATGACATCGTAGCGCTGCCGCGGCGTGAGCCAGTCGTTGCCCGGCATGTCCCGGTACCCGTGGGTCACCGTCAGGAATAGGCTGTAGGGATCGGCGCCGTTCTGCAGGGGTGCAGACGCAAAGGGCCGCGCCTGGGGGTTCGGAGTCCGCCGCCCGTCAGCCCCGTGGCAGGCGATGCACAGCCCGCCGTAGATCTCCTCGCCCCGGTCGAACGCAGCGTCGTCCCAGGACCCGACCAGCTGCGCGTGATCCACCTCGTCGAGGGCAACCATCCACGCACTCCCAAGGCGCAGGCCCTCCGCCCCGCGAAGGGCCACGCGCGCGGGCACCGCCTCGCCCGCGGCGAAGCGCGGCCGGCCGTCGTCCGGAGCAGGCGTCCAGGACCAGGCGCTCCCGGAGAGGCGCCGCTCGCCCGCACTGAGCTCGAGGGCCTCGTCCTCGGAGAGGGCCTTGGATGCGAAGGCCGCCTCGTCCACGGCACCCACGAGCTCTCCCCCAAAGTCGTCGTTCGCCGCCCCGACCTTCAGCACGAACCCATCGCGGTCCTCGGCGCGGAAGCCGTCACGCTCGGCCTCGAGCTGCCCGTCGACAAACATGCGCACGAAGTCGTCCTCGACCACGAGCACCACCCGGTGCTCCTCCCCGTCGTGGAACTGGCGGCGGCTCTGGAGGGCCCCCACCCAGCCGATGTCGTAGACCAGGCGCCCGTCCCGCAGGAACAGCGCCTTGGCATCGGGGACCCAGTCCCCACGCGGCGGACACTTGGAGATCAGCGTGCCCCCCTCCTCCGTGCGGAAGCGGACGAACACCGTGCAGGAGCTGCCCCAGTCCAGAGCCTCGGAGGCCGTACCCGGGGCGGTCGCGGCGCGCAGCCCCCGCGCGCTCCCGGCGGCCAGGGCGACCCCCTCGACCTCCACGCGCTCGTCCTGCCGCAGCACCCCGTCCGCCCAGACGCGCAGATGCGCCTGCTCGCCCGCGCTGTGGTCCCAGGCGAGGTCCACCCGATGCCAGCCTTCGGTCAGGGCCCCCAGGGGCACGAGGGGCCCACGCTCGACCTCGAGGGCTCCGGCCTCCGCGCTAGCGCCTGGCGACCAGAGCTTTAGCCCCAGGTGGAAGCGCGCGTGGGCCTCACGCGTGATCAGGTCCGCCGCGCCAGAGAGCCTCCCGGTCTCGGGATCCAGGGGGGACTCGACGAGGTCCGGCTCCCAGCCGCGCAGGCCCTCGCTCGTGGGCACGCCAGCCCAGGCCTCGGCTGCGCCAGGAGGCAGCAGCACCTCGGCTCCCCGGGGCAGCCCGTCCTGCCCGAGCGCAGGCGCGGCTCCGAGGAGCGCAAGGCCGAGGGCACGAGCGACCCCGAGGCGCAGCGTCGCGCGAGCCATCAGGCCTGCCCCCAGCTCTGCTGCATGAACGCGAGGCCCTCGCGTGCGAGGGTCATCGGGTCCTCCACGAAGTCGCGCCAGATGTGGATGGCGGCCGCGAACTCAGGGTCCGCGGTTCCGAAGGCCTCGATCGTGAGCCAGCCGTCGTAGCCCGCCGCGCGGAGGGCCTCGAAGGTCGGTCCCCAGGCCACCTGGCCTCTGCCGGGCACGCCGCGGTCGTTCTCGCTGATGTGCACATGGCCAAGGCCCGCGGCGGCACGCGCGACGGCCGCGGCCGCGTCGGGCTCCTCGATGTGCATGTGGTGAGTGTCGTAGTGCAGCGTGACCCGCGGGTGGTCCGCCAGCTCGACGAGGCGCATCCCCTGGGCGACCGTGTTCGCCAGGTAGCACTCGAACCGGTTGAGGGGCTCGAGGGCCAGCGTGACGCCGCAGGCGGCCGCGTGCTCGCCGGCCGCGTGCAGGACCTCGGCGCTCCAGCGCACCTCGTCCTCGGTGGGGCCGCGTCCCGTGAACACCTTGAACGCCGAGTGCAGGGGTCCGCAGAGGAGGTCCCCCCCCATGGCCGCGGTCGAGTCGATCGCCCCGCGCAGGCGCTGCAGGGCGGCGGCGCGCACGGCGGCATCCGGGCTGGCGGGGTTGTTCTCGGGCTCGAGCCCCAGGCAGGTGGTGACGGCAGCCCCGGTGGCACGCAGGCCTGGTGCCAGTCGCTCGTAGTGGGCCGTGTCCCCACCGCCGAGCGGCAGCTCCACGCCGTCGAAGCCCAGCTCGCGTAGGGCAGTGACCAGGGGCAGGTGCTCTTCGGTGACGAAGGCCGTCCACAGCAGGAGGTTCATGCCGGTGCGCATGGCGCCACCTTAGGTCCTGCCGCCGGCAAGGGCGTGGCACCTCGGCCCGAACGAGCGGCTGCCCGGTCCGCAGGGACCGGGCAGCCGCAAGCCGGGTGGCTCCAGGCCCTCAGCCGAGGCCCGTCTCGACCCAGCGCCCCTCGCGCGCGCTCTGCAGCACGGCATCGCAGACCCGCTGGGTCTCGAGGGCCGCCCGGAAGCCGGGCTCGGCAGGGCTGCCGGTCTCGACCCCCTTGAGGAAGTCCGCCAGCGCGTTGATGAAGGTGTGCTCGTAGCCAATCGTGCAGCCCGGGACCCACCAGTGGTCCATGTAGGGATGCTCGAAGTTGGTCACATGCACGCGCCGCCAGCCCGCCAGGTGGTCCTCGACCTTCGACCCCGTGTCGGTGCGGGTGTACTCGTAGAAGTCGAGGTACTGGGGGTCCTCGAGGTCGAACGCCAGCGAGCCATCCGCGCCGTTGAGCTCGAGGGTGTTGAAGTTCTTGCGGCCGCGGGCGTAGCGCGTGGACTCGAAGGTCCCCATGGAGCCGTTGGCGAAGCGCGCCAGGAACATGCAGGCGTCGTCGATGCCGACGGGCTGCACCTGGCCAGTCTCCTGGTGCACGCGCTCCTTGACGAAGGTCTCGGTGGAGGCGACCACGCTGGTGATCGGCCCGTTGAGCCACAGGGCCGTGTCGATGGAGTGCGCCAGCAGGTCACCGGTCACGCCGGAGCCCGCCGCATCGACATCGAGCCGCCAGAGGGTCGCGCCCCCCTGGGGCACATCCTCTGCGATGGTCCAGTCCTGGAGGTAGGTGGCGCGGTAGTGGAAGGGCTTGCCGATGCGCCCCTCCTCGACCACCTGCCGGGCCAGGGAGATCGCCGGGACCCTGCGGTAGTTGAACCACACGAAGTTCGGCACGCCGGCCTTCTCGACCGCCGCCGTCATGCGCTCGGCCTCCTCGACATTCATGGCGAGGGGCTTCTCGCAGGCCACCCACTTGCCCGCCTCGGCCGCGGCGATCGCGATCTCGGCGTGGGTGTTGTTGGGCGTGCCGATGTCGATCAGGTCGATGTCGTCGCGCGCGATGAGCGCGCGCCAGTCGGTCTCGACGGACTCGTACCCCCAGGTGTCCGCGAAGGCCTGGGCCTTCTCCTGGTTCCGGGCGCACAGGGCCGCCAGGACCGGCCGGTGCTCGAGCTCGGGGAAGAACCTGCCGACCTTCTGGTACGCGTTCGAGTGGGCCTTGCCCATGAACCCGTACCCGATCATCCCGACGCGGAGGGGCTTGGCCATCAGTTGCTACTCGCAGCGAGGACCCCGTCGAGCCAGGACTTGCAGCGCTCGGTGGCGTCCCAGGCGTCAGGCCAGAAGCACAGGTCGATGGTCCACCAGTCGTGGCCCGTGTCCACCTTGGCCAGGCGATCCAGGATCGGATCGAACTCGACCACGCCCTCGCCGAAGGGCAGGTGCATGGAGGTCTCGTCGTCCCCGTTGGCGTCCTTGTGGCAGGTGTTGTCCGAGTCGATCAGGTGGATGTGGTTGATGCGCCCGTCGAGGCG
>JADHNZ010000058.1 GCA_016779225.1 Planctomycetota bacterium | reverse complement strand
TGAACACGCCGAAGAACACGCGCTTGCAGGTCTGGAAGTCGAGGGCCAGGTCCCGCGGCATGGTCGAGATGAAGCCCGCGTGCTCGGCGACGCCGTCGATGCGGACCTCGATGGCGGAGGTGTAGAGGCCCCCGTTGCGCGGGACGGTCCCCGAGGCTGCCAGGCCGTCCCAGCCGCAGTCGCTCTCCAGGTAGGCGACCAGCTGCTCAAGCTGCGCGTCGGAGAGCACCTTGGTGGTCGAGGCCTCGAGGCCCCGCGAGATGGAGGCGAACTCGATGCGCCGGTCCTCGGCCGTTGCGCCGGGGACGCCCGCGTCCTCGAGCCAGGTGTCGTTGACCAGGGCCATCGAGACCCCCGAGCGCGCGTCCATCATGCTGATCTGGATCGCGCGCGGTGCGGCCGGAGCCTTGGGACCGGGCGCCGCGCAGGCGGCGAGGAGGAGGATAGGGCCCAGCAGCGGAGCCAGGGCACGCACGAGGAGGGCGGTCATGGTGGTGGCCTGGGCCGGTGGGGGAGGCGGCCCGGGCGCGCGCAGGTGGGGGACCCGCGGGCAAGGGCGGGAGGATATCCGGGTTCGCGCTGACGCTCAACCGCGGCGGGCCGGCGGCTCCCCTAGTCCGGGACCGGGCGCCCGTCGTCGGGCAGGCGGGCGTCGGGGGGCACGGGAAGGAAGAACCTGCCGACCCTCACATGGCCCTCGAGGCTCCACTCGAAGCCCTCCTTCTGGAGCCGCCCGGGGCCGTCCTCGGGCGTCCTGAGGGGCTCCATCGAGCCGGGACGGGCCAGCTCCAGGCGGGCGTTGATGAACGGCGCTCCGGTCACGGGGTCCGCGTCGAAGGTCACGAAGTCGAGCCACAGGCGCGCGGGCATCAGGTCACCCCTCCGATACGGGCCGCCCATGGGGCGATAGGGCTCCTGCCATGCGAACGGCTCGGCAGCCGCTACCACCGGGTAGCTCTCCCGGATCAGGGTGCCGCGGCCCCAGGTCGGGGTGGGCTCGGCGCCCCAGGCGGGCTGGAAGTTGACCTGGTAGCTGTTGCGCTCGTCGTGGGTGGTCACCCGGTAGATGACCTGGTAGTCGGCGAGGATCCGCTCGCTCGCGCACCAGTGCCAGGTCGTCAGCCAGCCGTGGCCGTCGCCGGGCAGCACCTCGTAGCGGGAGCCCAGGAACCAGACCTCCTCGCCCAGGTCCGGGCGCACGAACACCTGAGGACGCGGCAGGCCCGCGGCCGTCCTCCAAGCCTCCGGGTCGTCCACCGCGGCGCGCTCGAAGAACCGCCGCTCGTCGGGCTCACCCCGGCGCCGGCGCAGGACGAGGACGGGGCCGATGTCCTCGAAGTCCTCGTGGTCCCAGAAGAGGGCCTCGACGCTGAAGTGGCGGTTCACCACGCGCAGGAGGTCCTGGTGCTCGGGGTGGGTCAGCACCGGCAGGTGGATCACCAGCCAGTCCTGGTCCACCACGGCGAACAGGTCCTCCCGCTGGGCATCCGCATCCAGGGCGCCGAAGCCATCGAGCTGGTGGGGGAGCTTGGTCAGCGCCACCCCCGGGGCCTCACGCATGAAGAGGGCCCAGTGGTAGGCGCCGGCCACCCGCTGCTCCTCCTCGGGGAGGTCCTGCTCCTGGATCCAGGCCAGGGCGTCCCAGTACCCCGAGAACTTGCGCGTGTTCCGCGCCAGCAGCTGATCCAGCCCGTCGGCCCCCGCCCAGCCCACCAGCCCCATCACCAACAGCGCGCGCCACCCGGAGCGCGTGCCGCGGACCGCGGCCAGTCCGACTCCGGTGCAGGCCGCCAGGGTCGGCAGCGTCACCAGCAGGAGGCGGTGGTCCTTCCAGCCCTTGGTCGAGAGGATCGCCGCGTAGAGCGCGCACGCCGCAAGCGGGACCACGAGGGAGCGCGCCTGCCCGCGGAGGGCCGCCCAGGCTCCGGCGAGCGTGCCGACCAGCAGGGAGGGGACCACCCACTCGTGCAGGGAGCTCGCGTACCAGTGCCACGGGTAGCGCCCCTTGATGGGGTCGGTGGCGGGGCTCTCGACCTCTCCCAGCAGCTCGTTCAGGGAGTACAGCCACACGGCCGCGCGCTTGAGGGCGTGGCTGACGGAGGGGAGGACCTCCTCGAGGTATCCAGCCGGCACATAGCAGAGCTTTCCAGCAAGGGGGCCGAAGTTGGCGCCCACATAGATGAAGAGCGAGTGTCCGGGGGAGCCATAGGTGGCCCAGTCCAGGAGGACCTGGCCCAGGGCGCAGGCTGCGAGCCCGCCGAGGGCCTCGAGCCAGGTCCGCCGCCCGCGCCAGCGGCCTGCGAGCATCAAGACGGCCACCGCCGCGGCGGCCATCGCGAGGGTCTTGTAGGAGACCATCACCGCAAGGCCGAGCCAGACCCCGCCCCAGAGGCCCCGGCGCGGCTGGCGCAGGTCCGCGAGCGCCACGAGTCCGAGGGTCACGAGGAGGGCCGCGAGCACATCCGTCAGGGGGCTGACGGTGTACTGCAGGAACACAGGGTTCACGGCGACGGTCCAGCCCGCCAGGAGCCCCGCGCCCCGGCCGGCCACGCGGCGCGCGAGCCGAGCCGCGGCCAGGACGACGGCCACGCCGATGCCCATCTGCACGAGGCGCATCAGCCAGAAGAGCGGGCGCTGGTCCTCGAGGCCGAGCAGGTCCGCGAGCAGCAGGGGTGGGGACAGCAGCAGGGGGAAGAACGCCGAGCGGATCGCCTGGCTGTCGAGGACCTCGTGTCCGCGCACGAGCGCCTGCGCGTTCTCGACGAACTCCACGGAGTCCGCGACCTGGTACCCCTCGAGGATCCACCACGAGACGCCCTGCAGGGCGAGGGTGACCGCCACCAGGAGGCCGACGCCGAGGCGTCCCTCCCGGGCATGCGCCCCCGCGTCCTCGCGCCCTGCGTCTCGGCTCTCCATCGCTCGCGGGGCCCCGCCCCGGAGCTCAACTCTAGCCCCCTGTCCTGCCCTTGAAGAAGGCTCGGCAGCGGCGGCGCACCCTTCCCGGTCCCCGCGCGCGCTCGCGGGCCGCGCGGGACCTCCTTCGGTGGTCCTCCCGAGAGGCGGCGGACGCCAGCGCGCGAGCTGGAACCCGTGCGCTCCCGCCTCGAGCCTCGAGCGCCTCGCGCACACGCTTCCTCGCGCGCGCTCCGCCAGCGCGGGTTTTTCTTTGACTTGTGGTGGAGTCATTTCCGAGGCTCAGTTCGTCGCCCGGGGCCGCACACCCGGGGGGACACTCCCTCCCTGGCCAGGCCCTCCTCTGGAGCGCTCGTGTCAGTCGGAGTTCGAGGCATCTTCAACCACACCGACACCGGCCGGCGGAGAGCGCTGGCCACCGAACCTGAGGGCCCGCGCACCTGCGCGAGCCACACGACGAGATCATGGGCAAGATCGAGAAGCTGGTCGTCCTGGGCGTACTGCTGGTGATCGTGGGCATCCTGGGGGCCACCCAGGTGCTGACCCCCGGCAGCCACCGCATGGCGCTCGGCGCCGAACCCGGTGAGGTCGAGGTGATGCCGCAAGACGGGGGGGCGGAACCCACTGTCGATCCCTGGCAGGTCGTCGAGGAGCAGTCGCTCCCGACCCCGTCCAGGGAGGATGTCGGCGGAGTCGGTGCGCCGCAGGGCGCACCGGCCGAGCCCCTCATGCCGCAGCGCCCCATGGAGCCCCAGGCGGCCCCCCTCGTGGGCGACCTCCTCAGCATGGAGGGCCTCAGCGCCTACCCCATGCCGGGCTACTGGGTCTGCACGGTTCAGGAGGGCGAGACCCTCGCGTCCCTCGCCGAGCGCCTCTACGGCGCGCCCGAGCGGGCGGTGCTCCTGCAGCGGGACAACGAGGGGGTCGAGACCCTCGAGGCTGGTCAAGAGCTCCTCGTCTGCGAGCTCGATGACGGCTACACCGGCGCGCGCACGCATGTCGTGCAGCAGGGCGAGAGCCTCTGGAGCATCGCGGAGGCCGCCTACGGCAAGGGCTGGCTCCACGAGCGCATCCAGGACGCCAACGCGGACCAGCTGGGCGCGGGCGCCAAGCTCAAGCCTGGCATGGTCCTGCGCCTTCCCTCCATGGACTGAGCCCCGCACCAGCGGCGGTTCTCGCCACGAGTCCGCCGCCGCGAGAGCACAGGGGGCCGGTGCCGCTCAGGCGGCGCCGGCCCCGCTTCTTCTCAGGAGCGCTCGCGCGCGCTCAGCGCAGGTCGTAGCGGTCGAGCTTCTTGTAGAAGTGGCTGCGCTGCATGCCGAGCTCCTCGGCGGTGCGCTTCACATTGCCGTCGTTGCGCTCGAGGCGCATGCGCAGGAAGGCGGCCTCCGCGCGCGCCTTGAACTCCTCGAAGGTGGGGGCCTCGAAGGGGTCGTCCGCGAGGCCCGAGCCCGGCCCGGTTGCTCCCCGCGTCAGTCCCGGTCCGTTCGCCAGCATGCGCTCGACCGCCTGGGCCGTGATCACTCCTCCTTCGGCGAAGATCGCGGCGCCCTCGAGGAGGTTGCGCAGCTGACGCACATTGCCTGGGAACTCCTGTCGACCCAGGAGCTCGAGGGCCTCGGACGCCAGGTCCAGGTGGGCCGTCCCGCAGCGCTCGGCCAGCCCCCGCAGCAGGTGCCGGGAGAGCTCGGCGATGTCCTCGCGCCGCTCGCGCAGGGCTGGCACCCGCAGGGGCACCACATTGAGCCTGTAGAACAGGTCCATGCGGAAGCGCCCCTGCTCGACGGCCTCCGCCAGGTCTGCGTTCGTGGCTGCGAGCACGCGGATGTCCACGGGCACCGTCCGGCTGTCGCCCACGCGGGTCACCTCGCGGGTCTCGAGGGCGCGCAGCACCTTGGCCTGGGCGGCGAGCGGCATGTCCCCGATCTCGTCCAGGAATAGGGTGCCGCCGGAGGCCGCCTCGAAGTGACCGATCCGGCGCTCGTGCGCGCCTGTGAACGAGCCCTTCTCGTGGCCGAACAGCTCGGACTCGATCAGCTCCGCGGGAATCGCGGCGCAGTTGACCGTGATGAAGGGACCCGTCGCGCGCGGGCTGCGCGCGTGCAGGTTGCGGGCCACGACCTCCTTGCCCGCGCCGTTCTCCCCGGTGATCAGCACGGAGGCCTCGCTGCGCGCGATCGCCTCGACCTGGCTACGCAGCTCCTGCATCGCGGCCCCCGAGCCCGCGAGCTCGTGCCCGGCCACGAGCCGTGCGCGCAGCTTCTGGTTCTCCTCGGAGAGCTCGCCCTCGCGCAGGGTCGCGCGGATGGTTGCGCGCAGGCGGTTGTCGTCGAGCGGCTTCTCGAGGAAGTTCGCGGCCCCGCGCTGCATGGCGGCCACCGCGGTCTCCACATCGCCGTGGCCGCTGATCACGACGACCGGCGGTGGCGACTGCAGCGTGGCGACCCGCTCCAGAAGCTCCATGCCGTCGAGGCCGGGCATCTTGAGGTCCGTCAGCAGCAGCGCCGGGGGCGCGCCCTCGCTCTCGGCCCGCTGCAGCCGGGCCCAGGCCTCGGCGCCGTCGCGAGCGGTCCAGACCTCGAAGCCCTCGTACCCGAGGAGCATCTCAAGGGCCAGCCGCACATCAGCGTCGTCGTCGGCCACGAGGATGGCGCGACGCGCGCCCTGCACGCGCTTGGTGGGTTCTGTGGAGGCCATGGCCCCATGGTAGGGGCGCCGGGATGCCGCGAGCGGCGGCGAGCGGGTCCGTTGGGGTTGGCCCCGCGGCGCCGGCACTCCCCCTGCCGCTCGGGCTGGCTGCTGGAGCCGCTCTCCGTTCGCGTTCACGGGGCCCAGGTGCTAGACCAGCGCCATGCCCTGGGAGTCCCTGCGCAAGCGCCTGCACGGCCCCGAGGGCCTGCGCGTCGCCGGCGTCCTCTCCGGGACGAGCGCGGACGGCGTGGATGTGGGCCTCGTCCGCCTGCGGCGTTCGACCGGCGGCTGGGAGCCCCCTGAGCTCGACGCCTTCCGGACCGTGCCCTTCGAGGAGGGGCTTGGGCAGCGTGTGCGGGGTCTGCTCGAGGGAGGCGGGGCAGGGGTCCGCGAGCTGGCTCTGCTGCACAGGGACCTGGGCCTTGCGTTCGGCTCCGCCGTGCGGGAGGTCGCCGGGGCCGCGGGCTGGACCCCCGACCTGGTCGCGAGCCACGGCCAGACCGTGTGGCACCACGACGGCGCCGAGCCGACAGGGCCAGCCTCCCTCCAGCTTGGCGATCCTTCCCGCATCGCGGAGACCGCCGGGTGCCCGGTCGCTGCCGACTTCCGCGCCGCCGACCTGGCGGCCGGTGGGGAGGGCGCGCCGGTCTCCGCGTATGCGGACGATGTGGTCTTTGCCGGGGTCCCGCGGCCCCTGTGCATCCTGAACCTGGGGGGCATCGCCAACCTGACCTGGCTGGGGGAGGATGGAGCCCTGGCCTTCGACACGGGCCCGGCGGGGGCGCTGCTCGACGGCCTCGCGCGGGCGAGGCTGGGTGAACCCATGGACCGTGAAGGGGCCGCCGCCGCCGCGGGGGCGGTCCGTGAGGAGGTCGTGGCGCGGATCCTCGACCACCCGTTCGTTGGGGCTGAACCGCCTTGCAGTACGGGCCGTGACGCCTTCGGCAGCACATGGCTGGGAGCGCTGCTGGCGGACCTGGAGGCCGTGCCGACCCCGGATCTGCTCGCCTCTGCGGCCGAGGCCGTCGCCCGGCACGCGGTCGGGGGGCTCCGCTGGCTCCCCGAGCCGCCGCGGGAGCTCCTGGTGGCCGGTGGGGGGGTCCATCACCCTGGGGTCATGGCGGCTCTCGAGCGCCTCGGGGGGCTTCCTGCCCGGGCCTCCCAGCAGGTCGGGGTGAATCCCGACGCGCGCGAGGCGCTGGTGTTCGCCGTCCTCGGGGCGCGCCTGGTGGCGGGCGAAGCGGTCACGCACCCCGCGGTCACGGGGGCTCGTGGAGGGCGCATCCTCGGGATCCTGGTGCCGGGGCCGGTGCTTCGGTAGCCGGGCGGTCGCGGCCAGGTAGGGGTCGCGTGGGGAGTGGGGTCTCGCCCCGCGCCTTGACCCCCGTTCGACCCCCGCTATCATTCGCCATCCCCCTGAGGCCGTCAGGGTCCACGCGTCCCCCGTGCGGATCCGCCGGTCACTCCCCCGCGCCGCTGCAGGCGTGTCCCCCCCAACGACCCTCCTCACCCGAGGACCCGATCGATCATGACCCAGTCGCGCCGGACCATGGGCCTGTGCCTCGCCCTGGCAGCCCTTGCCGCTCCCACCTTTGCCCAGGACCTGGGTGAGCTCTACCGCGAGGGCGTCGACCTGCTCTCTCGCGGCCGCAAGGAGGAGGCTCTCGCCAAGTTCCAGGCGATCCTCGCCGCCGATCCGAGCGACGAGGCCGCCTACGAGCTGTGGAAGGAGGCCGACCACCAGGTCTTCCTCGACCTCATCGTCGAGGGGGGTGAGTGGCGCCTGGTCGCCGAGCGCATGCTCTCCCGCGCGCGCCTTGGCCGGACGGCCCACCGCGACGATGCGGACGCCGTGCGCGAGCTCACCGACGAGCTGATCGGCTCCGCGGACGCCCTGCGCCGCCGCCAGATCGTGACCCAGCTCGCCGCCGAGCACGGTCCCTACAGCGCCACTGCGCTGGTTCCGTACCTCGGTGACGAGGGCAACGAGGACCGCCGCGTGGTCGCCATGGCCGCTCTCATCGAGCTTGGCGGGGATGTGATCTGGCCGCTGGTCGCCGCCCTCGGCAGCGACAGCGCCTACCTGCGCCGCAACGCGGCCATCTGCCTTGGCCGCATCGGCGACGCGCGGACCGCCGGAGCCCTCGAGGCCTGCGCCGCCCAGGACGCCGACGCCATGGTGATCAAGGCGGCCAAGGACGCCGCTGCCGCCTGCGGCTCCAACGGGAACGCCGTCGCGAGCCTGCTCGCGATCGGGGACGGGTTCCACCAGCGCAGCACCCAGGCCATCCGTCCCTTCGAGGACCAGGATGCGATCTGGAGCTGGGACGGCGGGGTGACCAGCACCTCCGTGCCCACCGCCATCTACAACGACCACATGGCCCTCTGGGCCTACACCACCGCGCTCGGCGTGGCGGCCGCGGACCTGAACGCCCAGGCCGGCGTGACGCGCTCCTGCGCCTCCATCGTCGCCAAGGCGGGGATGATGGACGACGACGCCGTCAGCGAGACCGCGGCGACCGCCTCGCTGGTTCTGGCCAGCGCCGGCACCGACGCCACCGACCTGGCTCTTGCCATGGCCGTGGCCACCGACGACGCCATGGCCGGCGCCGAGCTCTGCAAGGCCCTCGCCATCTGCGCCTCCGCTCCGACCGCTGGCCTCGGCCAGGCCCTGTCGAGCGCCGACTCCACCCTTCGCGGTGAGGCCGCCCTCGCCCTGGCCGCGATCGCGGGCTCGACCGGCAGCGATGCTGGCGGCGCCACCGTCGCGGGCCTCGCCGAGGCCGCGGGTCGTGATGTCCTGCGCGTCGCCGCCATCGTCGACGGCAACGCCGAGCGTGCGGGCGCGGTGCTCTCCGGCCTGAGCGCCCAGGGCGTGATGGTCGATCACCGCTCCTCTGGCGTCGAGGGCATCGTCCTCGTCCGCCGCATGCCGATCGTGGACATGATCCTCGTCGGCGACCGCGTCGGCGGCCTCACCACCGACCAGGTGCTTGCGGACATCGCCCGCCAGGACCACCTCGCCGAGGTGCCCGTGTTCCTGATGAGCAGCGACGAGGAGTTCGCGGACGCCATGAGCGACCGCGTGGCCGGCGTCATCAGCGATGCCGCGGACCTCTCCGCCCTGGAGGAGGCCATGAGCGCTGATCTCGACGGGGACCGTGCCCAGGCCGACGCCCTTGGCGCCCGCGCCGCTGCCGCCCTGGCGGCTCTTGCCGGCGCCGGGAACACCGACTGCTCGGGTGCCGCTGGCGCTCTGGCCTCGACCCTGGCCTTCCGCGCGGACGCGGTCACCGTCCCCGCCATGGCGGCCCTGCAGCGCTGCGGCAACTGGGAGAACGGGGAGGCGCTGATGTCGGTCCTGGCCGACTCGAGCCGCTCCGACGAGGCCCGCGTGGCCGCTGCTCACGCCATCGGCGGGATCGCCGCCCGCTCGGGCGCCGTGGACGCCGCCATGGGGGCCCTCGCGGCCGCCGCGGGCGACGGTGGCAACAGCGCTGAGGTCCGCGGGGCCGCTGCGCGCGCCATCGGGATGTGCGGGGCCGACCGCGCCGCCCGCACGGGCGTCATGGGCGCCCTGCTCACCGGCGGCTCCGCCGAGTGACGGCGGGTCCACCTCGAACGGCCGGGGCGTGGTTCGCGCGTCCCGGTCGCTGGCCAGAGTAGCTCAGTGGTAGAGCATCGCTTTCGTAAAGCGAGGGTCGTCGGTTCGAATCCGATCTCTGGCTCCACCTCCTTCGGCGCGCCCCGCTCCGGGGGGGCGCGCCGCGTTTCCAGAGTGCCTCGGACCTCGCCCGCTGGGGCTCGAGGACCTACCCTGCGGCCATGCCGATCCTCGCCACGACCCTGGCTCTTGCCCTCCTCACGCCTGCGTTCGGAGCGGCGCAGGAGCCCAGCCGCGTCGACCCGGCGGTGGGTTCCGAGGAGCCCAGTCGCGCCGACCTGACCGCGGAGGCCCTCGGCGTCCTGCTCCAGACCTCGGAGCGCTACGAGCCGGATCCTCCCGTCGGCCGGCTGCGCCCGGAGCGGCTCGAGGCGTGGCAGGATCGGGAGCGCGAGCGCCTCGATGCACTGCGCTCGCGGGCCGCCGCCTCCGGCGAGGAGTGGCCCTACGAGGGGGTCTACCGGGTGGCCCCGGACGGGCGCATACCCGCGGGGTACCGCGTGGGCGGGACCTCGATCGCGGCGGAGGCGCTCCTGCTCGCGCCGGGTGCGGACGAGGCGCGGCGCGAGCAGGTGGCCCGCTCCGTGCGCTTCGTGCTGCGCATGCTGCGGGAGGATCCCGGACTGGCGCCGTTCCAGGACCGCACCGGGGCAGAGGATCCCTCCCTCGACCACCGCTCCTACGATGTGCGCGGTTGGGGGCACACCTACGCGCTCTCCCTGATCCTGCGGCTACTCGAGGAGGGCGGCGTGGAGGCCGCGCTTGGAGAGGAGGCGCGGGCAGCAGTCCCCGGGCTGCTCCAGGCCCTGGTCGCGGGCGAGGGGCTGGGCGGTGGCTGGAACTATGCGAGCGGCACGACCGCCAGCCCCTTCCAGACGGGAGCCACCCTACTGGTCCTGTTCCGCGCGCATGCCCAGGGGTTCCCCGTCGACGAGGCGCTGGTCCAGCGCGCGCTCGACGCGCTCGAGCGCGGGCGCCGCGAGGACTCGGGGTCCTACTCCTACAGCGTGCGCCCCGGACAGCGGGGACATCGCGAGGCGATGAACGGCTCCTCCGCGCGGGCCTCCGTTGCGGAGCTGGCGCTGTTCCTCGGGGGCCGCGCCTCCGCCGAGCGCCTGCGCGTGGCCGTGGACGGCTTCTTCCTGGGCTGGGAGGACCTCCTCGTTCGCAAGAGCCAGCAGGGCACCCACGAGGGGCCCTACGGGATCGCGCCGTACTACTTCTTCTTCGGCCACGGCTATGCCGCTCTCGCGATCGAGGCCCTGCCGGAGGCCGAGCGCGCGCCTCTTCGCGAGCAGCTCCTCGAGCGGCTCGTCCGCACGCGTGAGGAGGGGGGCGGCTGGAACGATCGCGTCTTCCCGCGCACGCGCTCCTACGGCACGGCCATGGCGCTGCAGGCGCTCGTGGCCCCCGGGAGCGCGCCGCATCCGGGGTGGAGCGATCGCGAGGGCGAGCCCACGGGCAAGACGGTGCCGGAGGGCGGACAGTGACCTCCCTCTCGCCGCTTCTCCGCCGCGGCGGTGCGACCCTGGTGGGGGTCGTGCACCTCGGCGCTCTTCCTGGGGCACCTCGCTTCGGCGGCGACCTCGCCGCCGTGCTGCAGGCTGCGGAGGTCGACGCGCGTGCCCTGGCGGAGGGAGGGGCCGATGCCCTGATCGTGGAGAACTTCGGGGATGCGCCGTTCTTCGCCACCGCGGTCCCTCCTGAGACGATCGCCGCCATGACCCTAGCGGTCCACGCGGTGCAGCAGGCCGCGCCCGGCCTGCCCGTGGGGGTCAATGTGCTGCGCAACGACGCGGCCGCGGCCCTGGGGATCGCGGCGGCCACGGGTGCGGCCTTCGTGCGCATCAATGTCCACACCGGAGCCATGGTCACCGACCAGGGGATCATCGAGGGGCGCGCTGCCGAGACGGTGCGCCTGCGCGAGCGCCTCTGTCCGGGCCTGCCGCTCCTGTGCGATGTGCATGTGAAGCACGCCGTGCCGCTGGGGGGCGGGGACCTGGCCGTCGCCGCGAGGGACACCTGGCACCGCGGCCTGGCGGCGGCGCTGATCGTCTCGGGGACCGGGACCGGGAAGGGGGTGGACCCCGGGGATCTGGACATCGTTCGGGCGGCGGTTCCGGAGGCACCCGTGTGGATCGGCTCCGGGCTGACGCTGGAGTCCCTGCCCGTCCTGGGCTCGCGCTGCGACGGCGCCATCGTGGGCACGACCCTCAAGCAGGAGGGACGCGTGGACGCGCCGGTGGATGCGGGCCGCGTGCGCGCGCTCCGCGGCGCGTGGTCGAGGGCCTGACCATGGGGCTCGAGCAGCACCGCAGGGAGGGGGAGGGGAGCCTCGGCGTGTTCGTGCTGACCGTCTCGGACACGCGTGGGGAGGCGACCGACCGTGGGGGGCCCGTCCTCGTGGAGGGCCTCACGGCAGCGGGGCATCGCCTTGCCGGCCGCGACTGGGTCGCGGACGAGCCCGAGGCGATCCGATCCCGGGTCGTGGACGCCTGCGGAGAGCCGGAGGTGGACGCGGTCCTGGTGACCGGAGGCACGGGCCTCGCCGCCCGCGACCGCACGCCCGAGGCGCTGAAACCCCTGTTCGATCCAGCGATCCCCGGGTTCGGCGAGCTGTTCCGGGCCCTCTCGTTCCGCGAGATCGGCCCCGCGGCCATGCTGAGCCGCGCCTGCGCCGGCGTGGTCGCCGGGCGGGTGGTGGCGCTGCTCCCCGGCTCGCCGCGCGCCTTGGAGCTGGCCGTGCGCGAGCTCCTCGTTCCCGAGCTTGGGCATCTCTGCGCCCAGGCCCGGACCCGCCGACCCTGAGCACGGGCTGCTGGCGGTGCGCCGTCCTCCCCGCGAGGGGCGGTCGGTCGATGGCTTTGGCGGGAGCGGATCCTAGGATGGCTCCCCATGGAGACTCCCTCCACGAGCGTCACTGAGGCCGCCTCTGAACCGGCGGAGCTGGCCCCCGTCCTCCTGCGTGGGACGAGCGTTGCCGGCGGCTTCGCGCTCGGCCGGGCGCGACGGTCCGGCCAGAACCTGGGCGCGAAGCCCTCGACGCGGGTCCCCAAGGACCAGGTGCCGCGCGAGCTGACTCGCCTTCAGGCTGCGCTCGAGGCGGCTCGGGCCGAGCTCGACCAGCTGCGGGCCGAGCTGCCGGCGGCGGTCCCGGAGGACCACGCGCGCGTGCTTCAGACCCACGCCACCCTGCTGGGGGACGCCGTCTTCCTCGCGGATGTGGAGAAGCTCATCGTCGAGGAGCAGCTCGCCCTCGAGTCCGCCATCGCGCGTGCCGTGGCCGACTTCGACCGCATCTTCCAGCTGGTCCAGAACCCGAAGCTGCGCGAGCGGGCCGTGGACCTACGCGATGTGGGCCTGCGCGTCCTGCGCGCGGTCGAGCGCCAGGGAGGGGATGCGGGAGGTGAACCGGGCTCCCTCGACGGCGTGGTCCTCATCGCGCCGGAGCTGACGCTGGTGGATCTCCTCGGCTCCGACGGCCAGCGGCCCGCGGGGATCGTCACGGCCGCGGGCTCGCTCGCGGGCCATGCGGCGCTGCTGGCGCGCTCGCTCGGCGTGCCGACCCTGGTTGCGGTGGAGGGACTCCTCGAGGCCGTGGAGGAGGGCGACGCCGTGCTGCTGGACGCCACGGAGGGCGTCCTGCATGTGAGACCCGCTCCTGAGGTGGTCGCGCAGTTCGAACAGGCCGAGGTCGGTGCGCCCCCGGGCGTCTGCCCGGAGTGGGCCGAGGCGCCTCTGCGCACGCTGGATGGCACGCCGCTGCGCCTGTGGTCCGCCGGCGGCTCCCTCCCCGAGGTTCAGCGCGGGCGCGTGCTCGGGGTGGAGGGCGTCGGACTCTTCCGCACCGAGGTGCTCTTCCTGCTCGAGCGCGAGGCGCCGAGCCTCGACTCCCTTGTGGAGCACTACCGCTCCGTGCTGTCCGAGGCCGGGCCCCTGCCCGTGTCCTTCCGCCTGCTGGACCTGTCCTCGCGGCTGGCGCCCAGCTGGCTGGAGCTGCCCTCGGAGGTCAATCCAGCCCTGGGCGTTGCGGGCGTGCGCCTCCTGCTGCGCAGGGGCTCGCTGCTGCGCCGCCAGCTGGCGGCGCTGCTGCAGGCGGCCGCGACGCACCCGGCTCCAGTCGAGGTGCTCGTGCCCTTCGTGACCGACTGCGGCGAGGTGCGAGCCGTCAAGGAGGCGCTCTTCGAGGAGCGCTATGAGCACCGCAGGCGGTCGCGACCCCATCGCGATGACCTCGCCGTCGGCGTCGTCCTCGAGACCCCTGCCGCCGTCCTCGGCGCCCACGATCTGGCGCGTGAGGCCTCGAGCTTCCTGCTGGCGCTGGACCCCCTCCAGCGCAGCGTCCTGGCTGCCGACCCGGAGAACCCCGAGCTCGCGCCCCACCTCGAGCGCCTCCACCCGTTCACTCTGCGGGCCGTCAGGCAGGTCGTCGTGGCCGCCGAGGAGCACGGGATCCCCGTGCGTGCGTGGGGGGCGACCCTGGACCAGGTTGACAACCTCCAGCGCGTCGTGGGGAGCGGCGTGCGCGACCTCTGCCTCCCACCCGGACGGACCGAGCAGGCCGTGCGCGCCCTGCGCGCCCTCGACCTTGCTCAGGCCGAGGTGCTTGCGGATCGCTTCCGGCTGCAGAGCACGCCACCGGACCTGGCACCGCCGCCCCCGGACGCCCGCTGAGGCGCCTGGCCGCTGGCGGCCTTCCAGGAAGGACCTGCGCCTGCGCGATCGGCCCCTAAGGGTCGCGCGGAGTCCGCAGCGTCCCCGCTGTGGTTCCCTCAGCCAGCCTGGGCGCTGTGATGCCTTCAGCGCGCTGTGAGGCATTCACCCTCTCCCCTGCGGACGGGGCCCCGCAGGCCTCGCCGTGGCGAGGGCTGCGGGGCCCCTTGGCTCGAGGGCGCACTCCACCGCAAGGGGGGAGCGGCTCACCTCACTGGAAGGTGATCTCGAGGGCGTCCGAGGTGTTGGAGGTGGGGAAGAGGACCACATCCCGGTACCAGTACTGGAAGTTCCAGGTGGAGCCGGTGGCGAAGCTGGCCCCCTGGGGGAGGCTGTTCACATCGGGTGAGAAGTCGATCTCACCGTTGGCGCCGGAGTTCAGCACATTGCCGGAGAAGCGGATGAAGGGCGCGCCCAGGCAGAGGACACCGCTGCTGCCGCCGAAGAACGGCACATTGCCCTGGGCCTGGCTCATCAGGAGATAGCCGAAGACGCTCGTGGGCAGGTTCGCGACGCTGAAGTTGAGGTCGTTGTCGCTCACCACCGGGCTACCGGTGACCGTCAGCTGGGCCATCTGGCCAAGGCTGTTCAGGTTCGAGGTGCAGTAGGTGGTGGAGAAGCCGCCGCCGGCCACCTCGGCCAGCTGCGGGCGCCACCACTGCAGGGTGCAGCGCATGCGACGGGCCTGCTCCTGCGTGAAGCGGTTCATGCACAGGTCGTCGCTGTAGTCCATGTAGTTCGTCGTCGGGTCCGGGCTCCCGCAGCTCGAGTTGTTGCCACAGCCGAAGAACGGGTTGGCCTCGGGGTTCGTGTCACAGATGCGGTCACCGGTCGAGTAGCAGGCGGAGCTGCCGCAGCCGCTCTGGAAGGTGTGGTACATCCCGAGGTAGTGCCCGACCTCGTGGGTCACCGTGCGCCCCTGGTTGTAGGGGGGGCCGATGGGGGCGTTCTTGCCGACGGCCGACCACAGGGCCACGACCCGGTCCGCGTTCGAGCCCACGCTGCCCTGGTGGGGCAGGAACGGCACATAGCCGAGGGCTCCGCTGGCCTGGTTGGTGTAGATGTTGAGGTAGTTGTTCGGGTCCCAGGCGATCGAGTTGAAGTAGTTCCCGCCGTCGTTGTACCAGGTGGTGTTGTTGTAGCGGTTGATGCCGTTGGTGGCGTTGCCGCCCGGGTCAACGGTGGCCAGCTTGAACTGGATCATCGTGTCGTAGCCCGGCTGGCCGTTCGTGCCTGCGATCGCGCGGAAGTCCTCGTTCAAGACATCGATCTGCTCGTTCACATTCGCGTCGGTCACATTGCCCTGGCCACTGCTCGAGCGGAGGATGTGGAACACGACCGGGATCTCGAGGACCTGGTTCGGCTCATAGGCCGCAGTCGGGTTGGTGGAGTTCCCGCAGTCACCGGGGGGGGCGAAGTTCCACTGCCCCTGGTCCAAGACCTGGGTTCCACAGCGCTGGAGGCCAAGGCGCGCGAGGAGCGGGCTGGTCTGCTGGGGGAGAGTGGGCGTCTGGGCGAAGGCGGCCGAGCAGGCGGCCGCTGCAGTCAGGGAGGCGAGGAGTCGCATGGTCTTCATAGGGGGGGCGGCCGCGCGGGCCGAGCCTCAGGCATTCCGCAGGTTGGACCCGGGGAGATGCAGGGTGGTTCCTTCATTGTGGCCGGTTTCCTGGAATCCGGGGACCCGCGTCTCTGGGGGTGTCCCGGTGCCGGATGCAACTCGGCCACAGGGGACCCGCCTGCGGCCTGGGATGAGGCACGCACGCTCCCGCTGGCCTCTGGGGGGGGGCTGCTCGGCTCCAGGTGCCCGGTGCGACTCAGGCCTCGGCCCCGGCCGGGGACGCGGCGATCGGCAGCGCGGTGAGCTGCGCTCTGGGCCGAACCGGGAGGCGGAGCCGAAGCGGCTGGGCGCACGGATTGGCGAGGTCACGGCCGCCGCCAGCGCTCCGCCCGTGTCTCCTGTCTGGGAGCAGCTCGCGGGCCGGCGCCGCTGCGAGGGCGGGACAGCTCCGAGCACGCACGCCCGTCCTGGTCCTCGACGACCTCCCGCGCCGGCCACGGTCCCCGGGCCTGGGATGGAGGAAGACGGCCAGCGGAATCGGCGCTCGAGCTTGTTTCGACCCCTCGCGATTCCTACCTTCAACGCAGCGGAGCGATCCAGGTCCAACCAAGTGCTTGAAGCGTGCGCGCCCGCACAGCGTCACGAATCGAGCAGGGAGAGGGCCTCCCAGCCTGGCTGCCCGCGACCCCTCGCCCCTCACCGCACACACACGGGGGCGAGGCCAGGCCGTACCGAGGAGGGAACCATGTACGGTGATCACTCTGGAGAGAAGAGCCGCTTCGTCTCGCGTCTGGCGACGCTGCCGAAGCTCAAGCCGATCCCCGCGATCGGGGACTGGATCCTTGTCGAGACCGACGATCCGTCGGAGCTCGCCCGCAAGGTCAACCGGCGCCTCGCCCCGGGCACCATCTCGGTGCCTCGTCAGATGAAGGGCCTTGTTCGGATCCCGGTCCGCGAGCCCATCGACAACGAGAAGGTGTTCGAGGTCCTCAAGGATGTGACGAAGCCGCCGCGCAAGCGCTACGTCTCCTGACCGCCGGCCCCGAGGCTTCGCGAGCGTCTGACCCCTCGCGCCTCCCTCGATCGGGCAAGCCCACGCGGGCCCCGGAGTGCTCCTCCGGGGCCCGCGCGCGTTCCGCCGGCGGCTACGATGGCGACATGAAGGTCCGCTCCGCCGCCGCGCTCCTTGTCCTCTCGGGCAGTCCCTCGATCTGCGCCCTGGAGCTGGGTCCTCCGTCCCGGCCCCTGCCCATGCCGGAGGCCCTGGGGGGCGGGCTCTGGGACGCGGTCCCGCAGGACGGCGATGGAGGCGCTGCCCCTGCGCTCCGGCCCCCCTCGCCCAAGATCGAGCGTGAGGCGATTCAGCGCCATGTGGAGGTCCTGGCGTCGGATGCCATGGAGGGACGCCTGGCCGGGACGGAGTCCACGCGCAGGGCCTCGGACTACCTCGCTCGCGTCCTGGAGGCGGCTGGGGTCGAGCCTGGCGGCTGGGCGGAGACTCCCGGTGAGGAGGGCTCCTCGACCTGGTTCCAGAGCGTGCCGCTCGTGCGCCAGGAGTTCAGCCGCAGCCCGTCCCTTGTGCTGGCGGACGCGGAGGGTGCGGAGCGGGCCGTCGAGTACGGCGTGGAGTTCCTGCTCTCGCCCGCTGGGCCCGATCGCGTGCGCGGCCCGCTTCGCATCGTGCAGGTGCACGGCGCGCAGGACCTCCCCGAGGAGCGTGACGAGAGCACGGCCCTGCTCTTCCACACGGGGCGCAGCGACCAGCGGCGCATCCTCGAGGAGGCGGGGCACCCCGATGGAGAGGGCCTTGGGCTCGTCCTGCGTGCGGCCGGCTCCAGGCCTGGGCGCCCCGGCTCGCCTCCCCGCGGCGGCCGGCTGCGCCTGGCGGACCCTAGCGCGCCGAGCTCCGCTCCCGGGATCACCCTGCGGGGCCTGGCGAGCGATGAGGCCGCACGCTGGGTGACGGTCACCCTGGACCCCGGCGGAGGGGACCTCCCGGCTCCTGATCGCAATGTGGTCGGCATCATTCGCGGGACCGGCACTCCCGAGCGCCCCGAGCTGGCGCGCGAGGTCGTGGTGCTCTCCGCGCACTTCGACCACATTGGCCTGGGTGGGGCGGACGACGCCGAGGATCGCATCCGCAACGGCGCGGACGATGACGCCTCGGGCTGCGCCGTCCTGCTGGAGCTTGCCGAGGCGCTCGTGGCCGAGCGCCCCGTGCGGACGGTCGTGATCCTCCTGGCCACGGCGGAGGAGCAGGGCATCCTCGGGACGCGCTGGTTCGTCGAGCAGTTCCCGCTCGAGCAGGTCGCCTGCAACCTGAACTTCGAGATGCTCGGGCGCCCCGACCCCGAGGTGGGGGGGGCCGGCAAGCTCTGGCTGACCGGCTACGAGCGCAGCAACCTGGGCCCGATGATCGCGGCCGCAGGGACCGGGGTCCTGGCAGACCCCCGACCCGACCAGAGCTTCTTCACCCGCTCCGACAACATCGTGTTCGTCCAGGAGGGCATCGTTGGGCAGACCCTGTCCACCTACAACATGCACCGTGACTACCACCAGGTGACCGACGAGGCGGGCACCCTCGACTACGCTCACATGGAGGCCGCCGCACGCGCCTGCCTCGTGGCCGTGCGAGCCGTCGTCGACGGTGAGGCCTCTCCCGCCTGGCTCCCGGGGGAGCCGAAGCTGGGGCGTTGACCCAGATCTTGGACGCTCGGCTCCAAACGCCCGGCTTCACTTGGAATCCGACGGACCC
>JADHNZ010000057.1 GCA_016779225.1 Planctomycetota bacterium | reverse complement strand
AGAAGCAGGACGAGGTCGCCACGGCACGCCGCGAGGCGCTCGCCCAGGGCCGCGACTTCGAGGAGCCCAAGGCCCCCGGCCGCGCGATGGAGGGCAGCGGCTGGAAGGTCGAGGGCCTGGAGTGGGTCGACCGCGCGACCATCGACGAGAAGCTCAGCCCCCTGCTCGAGGTCGTCGAGGGTCGGCTGCCCGTCTACCTCAACTGCGAGTCGCCGATGGATGTCCTCCACGGCCTCGCCATCGCGCGCGAGAACGGCTTCCTCGCCCAGACCGTGCTGATGATCGGCCCCGCCTGCTGGAAGGTCTCCGACCAGATCAAGGAGGCCGGCGTGCGCGGCGTCGTCCTGCCGCTCCAGCTGGAGCACACCGAGCGTGAGCCCTTCGCCGAGGAGGACACCGTGACCCTGCTGCCCAAGCACTTCGCGGAGAAGGGCATCCCCTTCGCCCTGCGCTCGGCCAACAGCACCACCGAGGCTCTCTGGTACCAGGCCGCGCGCTGCGTGGCCCTCGGCGTCGACCGCCAGCAGGCCCTCGAGGCCATCACCACCATGCCGGCTGACCTGATCGGGCTGGGCGGCGATGTGGGCTCCCTGGAGCCCGGGCACCACGCCAACATCGTCCTCCTCGACGGCGACCCGCTCTCCCTCCAGAGCAGCGTGCAGTTCGTGCTCATCGAGGGCCGCATGGTCTACGACCGCTCGCAGGACACCCGCCTGCAGCACCTGCTCGACGGCGTGGAGCCTGAGGGCGTCTCGGCCGACGAGCCCGTCGTCACCGACATCCACGAGGAAGAGCGCAAGGCCGGCGGCGAGTGATCGCTGGAGCCCGCCAACCAGGAGCAAGCATGC
Source organism: Planctomycetota bacterium (assembly GCA_016779225.1). Taxonomy (GTDB): domain Bacteria; phylum Planctomycetota; class UBA1135; order UBA1135. The sequence continues at coordinate 17,614 of JADHNZ010000057.1, read as the reverse complement.
TGACCATCCTCCCTCTCCTGCTCGCCGCGGCCCCCGTCGGGGATGCCGTGCTGGTGCGCGCAGGGACCATCCACCTCGTGGGGGATGGCACGGTCCTGAAGGACGGTGCCCTCCTGATCGAGGACGGCAAGCTCGTCGAGGTCGGTGACCTCGAGACCCCGCCCGGCGTGCGTGAGGTCGACTACGGCCCGGACGCCACCATCGTCCCGGGGTTCGTCGCGGCGGACAGCCGCTACGGCGAGGGCCCGGCGGCCGAGCGAGCCGCCGCGCCCATGCTGCGGGCGACCGACAACTTCGATGTCTACTCGCGCTACACCTCGGCCCTGGCCGGGGGGGTGACCACGGCCTACCTCGCGCCGGCGGACGACCGCCTGATCGCGGGCCAGGGTGGCGTGGCCAAGCTCGCCGGGGAGGCCGACATGAGCCGCTTCCTGAGCGACAGCGCGGCGATCCACGGCAGCATCGCGACGGCCGCCCGGAGCACGCCGGGCTTCTGGGAGCCTCCGCTGCCCGCCACGGTGGATGTGGGCCTTGGCGTGGAGCAGCCCCAGCTGCCGCGCACGACCATGGGTGCCGTCGTGGGTCTGCGCGAGCTCATGGCGTTCGCCGGCGGCGATGCGGCCCAGGCCAGCGAGTGGGGGAGCCTCACGGGCCCTGCTTTGGCGGACCTGATGCAGGCGGGGCGCCCCTGGCGCATGGTCATCGACGACGCTCGCCAGGCGAAGGCTCTCCACGACCTGTTCGTCGAGGCCGGCCAGCCCCTCATCCTCGAGGCCAGCGCCGGCGTGGTCGAGCTTGCGAGCGAGCTGGCCGCCGCGGGCATCTCGGTCATCTACGAGCCTGGCGGGCAGAAGCCCCAGGTTGCCCAGAGCTTCGACTTCGGCGGGTTCCGTCGCGGCGGCTTCACGCCGCCGGCCGCGTCGTCCGGCTCTGGCGGGGACCGCCGCACGCTCGGCGACTCCGAGGACCAGACCACGGCCTCCGTCCTGCTCCAGGCCGGCGTCAAGGTGGCCATTGCGACGCCCGACACCATGTCGATTGGCGATCTGCTCCAGGCCGCGGCCATGGCTCGCCGTGGTGGCCTCTCTGCGGCGGACGCCCTGCGTGCGATCACGCTCACGCCCGCCGAGCTGCTCGGCGTGGCCGACCGCGTGGGCAGCCTCGCCACCGGCAAGGATGCGGACTTCGTGGTGCTCAACGGCGAGCCGACCGAGCCTGGTGTGAGCGTCAACGCCACCTGGGTGGAGGGTGAGCTGTGCTGGGAGGCCAGCGAGCGCGCGCCGCGCGTGGTCCAGGTGGAGGAGCTTCACCTGGGCGACGGCACGGTGCTGACGCCCGGAGAGGTCCTGATTCGCGGTGGGAAGATCGTCGAGGTCGGTGAGCGCGTGGGGCGTCCCAAGGGCGCCGTCCTGCTGCGAGCCGCTTCCGGGATGCCGGGCGCCATCGACGCCTGGGGTCACCTGGGCGTGGGTGGGAGCCGCAAGGGCTTCAGCACGCGCTTCGACCTCTCCACCATCATCGAGCCCGGCGATGCCGACGACCACGCGGTCGCCGCGGCGGGCGTGACGACCGTGAACCTCGCGCCTTACAGCGTGGGCTACGGCACCCCGTCGATGACCTACAAGCCCGTGGGCGACAACCCCGCGGCCATGGTGCTGTCCAACCCCACTGGCGTCCTGCTCGTGTGGGACAACCCGATCCCGAGCCTGGTGGGCAACCAGGTCCGGGGCAGCCTCGCCCAGGCCGCGGACTACGCCAAGAAGTGGCGCGAGTACGAGGAGGCCATGGCCAAGTGGACGCCCCCGGCGCCCGAGGCCGAGGAGGAGGCCGCCTCTGACGAGGAGAAGGCCGAGGACGAGGACGACGACAAGAAGAAGAAGCCCAAGGACAAGCCCGAGGCGATCCCCGCCACCGGGACCTGGGAGGCGGGCGCCGTGCGCCTGCGCCTCCTCGAGACGGGCGGCTCCCTCGAGGGCACCCTGCGTGCGCCTGCGTCCGAGGACCTCGTGCACCTGATGGGCACCCGCGACGGTCACGAGCTCAAGCTGTCCGGTGCCGTGGGCCTCGAGACCCTCGAGCTCGCCCTGACCGAGGAGTTCGACGAGAACGATGTGGAGCGTCCGCGCCTCCAGGGGACCTGGAAGCTCGTTGGCGCCGAGGGCGAGGGCGAGGCCCTCGACCTGCCGCGCACGGGCACGGACTACCCGGTGGTGCGCCGCCCCGAGCGTCGCAAGCAGGACGAGGAGAAGGAGCCCAAGGGCAAGCCCCGCTCTCCGGGGATCAACCCTGACCTCGAGCCCCTGCGCCAGGCCCTGCTGGGCAACAGTCCCGTCTTCGTGCAGGTCGGCAGCTCCAGCGAGCTCGACGCCTGCCTGGGGGCCTTCAACCAGTTCGGCATCAAGCCGATCCTCGTGGGCAACCCCAGGGTCACCAGCCGTCACGCCTCGCGCATTGCCGGGGTCCTGATGACCTCGGTCACCTCGGGTGTCCCCAGCGGCGTCCCGGTCATGTTCCGCTCCGACGCCGAGCAGGCTGCGGCTGATCTGCTGGATCAGGTTGCGCTGGCCGTTGCGGACGGGCTGTCGCCCACCGTGGCCGTGCGTGCCCTCACCGGAGACGCGGCCACGATGCTGAAGGTCCACGGCCGCGTGGGCTTCCTCCGCGCCGGGCAGGACGCCGACATGGTCCTGTTCGACGGGCCCCCGCTGCACCCCGCGAGCCGCGTCGTCGGCGTGCTCGTGGACGGCGAGGAGATCACCGACTGACCGGCGCGCCCGGTACACCCCTCATGCACATGAAGAAGACCACTCTCTTCGCTCTCCTGGCCCTCGCAGCGCCGGCCCTCGCCGGGGATTGGGGCGGCCGACCCCGCGGAGGCGACGCCGACCGGCAGGCCTTCACCGTGGCGAGCCAGGGTGAGGTTCACCCCGGCGCCGTGGGCGGCCGCGGGCTGGCCATCTACTCGAAGAAGATCGCCGTCTGCGAGTGGAACGGGCGCGATGTCCTCAACAACGGCGTCGTCCTGGTCAAGGACGGCAAGATCGAGGCCGTGGGCAAGCGCGGCGAGGTCCTGCCGCCCCCGGACTACGCCCAGATGGATGTGGGCGATCAGTGGGTGATCCCGGGCCTGGTCGAGATGCACAACCATGTCGCCGGGCGGTTCGGCCTGAACGACATGGTCTACCTGGCCAACCCCGGCCTGCGCGCCTCGGCGGATGTGTTCCCCGGGAACCCGCAGCTGGACCTCGGCCTCGCCGGCGGCGTGACCACCGTCCTCTACATCCCCGGCTCCGGCACCAATGTCGGCGGGCAGGGCGTGCTGCTGCGCACCGGCTTCAACACCTATGAGGAGTGCCTGATCAAGAACCCGGGCTCGCTCAAGCTGGCCCAGGCAGGCAACCCGGAGCGCTGGCTCACCCGGCCCAACCGGTCCTTCATGAACTGGAACACGCGGACCACCTTCCAGCGCGGCATCGCCTATGCGCAGGAGTGGGAGGCGTACGAGCGCGACGGCGGAGTCATGCCCCGCAAGGACCCCCAGTGGGAGATCTTCCGCCACCTGCGCAAGCGGGATGTGCACATCTCGACGCACACGCAGATCTATCAGGTGGTCCTGAAGACCATCACCATGGTCCACGATCAGCTGGGCCTGCCCTTCTTCATCGACCACGGCACCTTCGACTCGTGGCGCGTGGCCAAGGAGGCCGAGAAGCGCGGCATCTTCGCCTGCCTCGGGCCTCGCAACATCGATGTCCCCGCACGCGGCTTCATTCAGTGGAGCGGCTCGAACCCTGAGCGCGTCCAGGGCGTCGCGGCCGGCTATCAGAGCGAGGGCTTCACGCGCATCGGCTTCAACACCGACTCGCCCGTGATTCCCCAGGAGGAGCTTCAGCTCCAGGCCTCGATGGCCGTTCGCTACGGCTTCGATGAGTCGAAGATGGCCACCCTCCGCGGCCTCACGATCGTGCCCGCCATGGCTGGCGGCATCGGCGACCGGGTCGGCAGCATCGAGGTCGGCAAGGACGCCGACCTCCTGATCGCCACCGGCGATGTGACCGACCCCCGCCACTCCGTCGAGCTGATCCTGCAGCTCGGCAAGGTCGTCTACGACCCCGCGCAGAACGGCCGCCGCTGGTAGGCCGTAGCACTCAAGAGGTCTCCATGCTCCACCGCTCCGCACCCCGCCGCATTGCCGGCGCGCTGGCCCTGGTCAGCGCGGCGGCCACGGCGTGGGGTCAGGAGCCGGGTGAGCCGGGAGGGGCTGGCCTGGCGATCCTCACGCAGAAGGCCTTGCTGGTGCCTCTGGAGGGCCAGCAGGTCCAGGACCACGCGGTGATCCTGGTGCGCGACGGCCTGATCGAGGCGGTTGGCCACGAGGGCGACCTCGTCGTGCCGAGCGGCTACGAGGTCCTGGATGTGGGCGACCAGTGGGTGTGCCCCGGGTTCGTGGACCTGCACAGCCACATCGCCGGCACGCGCGGGCTGAACGACACCGTCTACCAGACGAACCCTGGCCTGCGGATCTCGGCCACGGTCATCCCGCAGAACCCAAGCCTCCAGCTCGCCGTTGCGGGCGGGGTCTCGACGATTCTCTTCATCCCCGGTTCGGGCTCGAACCTGGGTGGACAGGGCGTGCTGCTGAAGACGGGGCACGACTCCTACGAGGAGATGGAGATCCGGAACCCCGGCTCGGTGAAGATCGCGCAGGGGGACAACCCCACGCGCTGGGGCTTCGGCATGCGCCGCTCGATGATGGCGTGGAACCTGCGCCAAGAGCTCCTGCGCGGGGTCGAGTACGCCCGCGCCTGGCTGAAGCACGAGACGGACGGCGGGCCGGCCCCGCGCCGCGACATCCGCTTCGATGTCTTCCGCGACCTCGTGGCCCGCAAGATCGAAGTCTCGACCCACACGCAGTACTACCACCTGGTGCTGACCACCATCACGATGCTGGCCCGCGACTTCGGCTTCGCGACCTACATCGACCACGGGTCCTTCGACAGCTACCTGACCACGCCGCTGGCCCTCGAGAACAAGGTCAACGCGATCCTTGGGCCCCGTGAGGTGATGCCTCCCAGCCCGCCCCGGTTCGACACCGACGGCCAGGTGCAGGGCTCGGCCTGGGGCTTCCAGAAGCTCGGGCACGACCGCATCGGCTTCAACACCGACGCCCCGGTGGTCCCGCAGGAGGAGCTCTCCGTGCAGGCTGCCATGGGTGTGCGCTACGGCATGGACGACCGCAACCTCGAGGGCGTCCGCGGCCTGACCTGCATCCCCGCGGTCACCGCTGGCCTCGAGCAGCAGGTGGGCAGCATCGCCCCCGGCCTCCAGGCCGACCTGCTGGTCGTCTCCGGCGACCCGGTGGACCCCCGCACCAGCGTCGAGCTCGTCCTCCAGGACGGGCAGGTGGTCTACGACACCCGCAAGAACAGGAGGCGTTGGTGATGCCTCGACCCCAAGGCTCTCTCCAACGCAGCCCGCTGCACCAGAAGAACCCCGCGCGTGATGCGCGGACCCGCGCAACCATGATGCTCTCCAGCCTGATCCTGGCGGCCGCTCCGGCAGTCAGCGCCCCCGCGGGGGACCTCCTCGCGATCCGCGCGCGACACCTCGCGACCGGAACCGGTGAGACCCTCGAACACGCCGTCGTCCTCGTGGAGGACGGCAAGATCGTCACGGTGGGTGAGGACCTCCCCATCGAGCGCGGCATCCCCGTGCTCGACCTGGACGAGGATGCCTGGGTGCTCCCCGGACTCGTCAACGCCTACACGCGGTACGGCCTCGGGGGCCAGGGCTTCTCCGACCTGCGGCCCTACATCCAGGCCGCCGACGAGGTCACCCCCGCAACGCGCGGCTCGATCATGAGCATGAGCAAGTACGGCGTGACCACCGCGGCGCTCTACCCGGCGGGGCGCGGGGTGCCCGGCCAGTCCGTGGTCGTGGCGACCGGCCCGACGCCCGACGGCGACATGGTCCTGCGCCGCAGTGCCTACCTGAAGGCGCTGCTCTCGAACGACTCGACCTCCAAGCGCAACCTCCGCGACGGCTTCAAGGAGGCCGACGCGTGGCTGGACAAGGAGGCCAAGAACCGCGAGAAGTACGACAAGGCCAAGGAGAAGGCCGAGAAGGAGAAGGACGCGGACAAGAAGAAGGCGGAGCTCGCCGAGCTCGGTGAGTACAGGCCCCTGCCGCCGGACATGAAGGGGCAGGCCTTCCTCGACCTGCGCGCCAAGAAGATCGAGCTCCTAGCCTCGCTCTCCAAGGCTGCTGACTACCTGCACTTCCTCGATGCCCTGGGCAAGGAGGAGGTGAATTGGCACCTCCGCCTCAGCCTCTCCACCGAGTGCGACCTGTTCCATGTGAAGGAGCGCATCGGCGAGAAGGGCGCCATGGTCATCATGGAGCCGGAGGTCACCCTGCACCCCGCGACGATGCGGCAGCGCAACCTGCCCGCGGAGTTCCATCGTGCGGGCGCCAAGCTCGTGCTGATCCCGCGGGCCGACAGCTCGGCCGGCATGGAGACCTGGCTGCGGGATGTGGGCGTGATGGTCGCCGCTGGCCTGGATCGCGACGCCGCGATCCAGGGGATGACCCACCACCCCGCCGCTCTGCTCGGCGTCGCTGATCGCGTCGGCACGCTCGAGGTTGGGAAGGACGCCAACATGGTGATCCTGACCGGCGATCCCTTCGAGGCCGGCACCAAGGTGCTCGCCGTGATGGCCGGAGGCTCTGTGGTCTTCGGGGAGGACGAACTGTGATCAAGCTCAAGCTCAGCGCCCTGGCGCCCCTGACCCTGCTCTTCGCCGCGGCACCGGCCGCCCTCGCTCTGGCTCCCGTCCCTCAGGACGACGACAGCGGAGATGTGGAGGAGGCCGAGGCCGAGGAGGACGGCGACCGCTGGATCCTGCTCCAGGGTGGCGACGTCTACACCGGCACCGGCGCCCTTCTGCGGGATGCCGATGTCCTCTGCAAGAACGGCAAGATCACCGAGGTCGGCTACGACCTGCACGCCCCCGAGGGCGCCGAGCTGCTCGAGATCTCGGGCTACCGGGTCTACCCCGGGCTGGTCGCGCTCGAGTCGCGCGGCCTGTTCGGCGGCAGCGGGTCCCTCGACGACTCCGTGGACCCCTTCAACGAGTCCATGACCTACGCGATCGCCAGCGGCATCACGACGGCCGTGAACGGCGCCGAGGTGGGCAAGCTCAACCGCGGCCGCCTCGAGGGTGTCCTCCTGAAGCGGGGCACCTTCGTCGGTCTGAGCTACTCGGTGTCGAACCCCTCGGGTCGCGTCAGCCTGCGTGAGAAGCTTGACGGCGCCGCGGCCTACCTGCGTGAGTACCGCAAGTGGCAGGTCCAGGTGCGCTCGGACAAGGAGCTCAAGGAGCCCAAGAAGAGCGGCGTCGACTCCAATGTCCTCGCCGTGCTCGAGGGTCGGGCGCGCGCGCTGTTCAGCGCCGACGACCAGCAGGACCTCATCGCCATCGCACAGCTGGCCCAGGAGTACGGCTTCCGGCCCGTCATCCGCGGCTGCCGGGAGGGCTGGATCGTGGCCGACGAGCTTGGACGCGCGGGCGCGTTCGCCATCGTCGAGGCCCGCGATCGCCGCTCCAAGAACGAGGCCCTCGTGCGGCCCGGCGGCTCCTCCATCGAGAACGCCGCCATCCTCCACCAGCACGGCGTGCAGGTCGCCGTCCTCCCGAGCTCGACCGGCATCAGCCTGGGCGGCATCGTGGGGCGCGACATCATGCACATGCCCACCGAGGCGGCCTTCGCCGTGCGCGGCGGCCTCCCCGAGGACGCGGCGGTGGCGTCGATGACCACCATTCCCGCGCGGCTGCTGGGCCTGGGTCATCGCCTGGGCACGATCGAGCCGGGCAAGGATGCCGACCTGATCATTACGGACGGAGACCTGCTCCACTACCGCACCTTCGTGCAGTGGGCCCTGGTCGGCGGCCGCGTGGTCTACGACAAGGAGGCCGAGCTCTACTTCGCCCACATCCGGCCGCGGCCCGAGGCGGAGCTCGCCCCGGAGAGCCCCGTGGATCCGGGCGAGGAGGAGGTCGTCGAGCCGCCCGCCCCTGAGGGTGAGGAGGCCGGCGAGCCTGGTGAAGCTCCGGCTGAGGGTGAGGGCTCGGACGGCTGAGTCCACCAAGCTCTGGCGACCCCGGGAGCCCCACTCGGGAACGGTCGAGCGGCCCGTGCAGGACTTCCTGCGCGGGCCGCTACACTTCCGGACATGCCGCTCCGCCACCTGCTCCGGGTCCTCGGCGACGAGCCCAAGGACGCCCGCAATCTCACCCGCGAGGAGGCCTTCCGGGCCATGACCTCGATCCTGTCGGGGGGGGAGTCCGAGATCACGGTCGGCGCGTTCCTCATGGCTCTGCGCTGGAAGGGGTTCACCGTGGAGGAGCTCACGGGCTTTGCCCAGGCGGCGCGGGCCCAGGCCCGCATCCCCTGCCGCGATGTCCCCGGCCTCGTGACGGTGTGCCCGCCCCACGACGGCCAGGCGCACCACCCGCCGCTCGACGCGGTCGCGGCCCTCGTGGCCTCGGCGGCCGGAGCGCGCGTGCTCCTTGTCACCGACCGTGGCGTCCCGCCCCTGCGAGGCCTCACGGCCGCCAATGTCCTCGAGGGGCTGGGCCTCTCGATGACCTGGGATCCCAGCGAGGCCGAGGCCTGGGTGGTGAAGGGAGGCTTCGCCTGCCTGGCGGCGACCGGGATGCTGCCTGGCCTGCTGCACACGCGACGGGTGCGCAAGGACCTCGTCCTGCGGACCCCCCTCTCGACCCTCGAGAAGCTGCTCGCACCGGCCCACGGGGCGGTGGTCCTGGGCGCCATGGGCGGACCGGTACTGGGGACCGCGGTGGAGGTCATCCAGGCCCTGGGTCACCCTCGCGGCGTGGCCGTCCAAGGGGTCGACGGGGGCGTGGTGCCCTGGGTCGCGCGCAGGACCCGCGGCGTGGGGATCGAGGACGGGCACCTGGTGCCGGTGGTCGTGGAGCCCACCGACTTCGGCCTTGAGCATGACACCGAGCCGGAGCTGCCCATGTATGGGCCGCCCGAGGACGACGAGGGGGCGTGCGACAACCCCGCCCTTGTCGAGGCCACCCAGGCCATCGCCAAGAGCGTGCTGGCCGGGGACCGTGGCGTCGCCCATGACGCCGTGGTGCTTGGGGCCGCCGTGATCCTGAAGGCTGGGGGCCAGGCGCTGACTCTGGCAGAGGGCGTCGACCAGGCTGCGGCCGTCCTGGACAGCGGCGCGGCGCGGGAGCGCGTCGAGCAGCTGAAGGGGCTCCTCGACGGCTGAGCGCATGGGGCCGATCGACGAGGACATCGTGGCGGCGGTCGACCTGGGGTCGAACAGCTTCCACATGGTCATCGCCCGTGAGGTGGAGGGCCAGCCAGTCATCATCGACCGACTGCGCGAGCGGGTCGCCCTCGCCGAGGGCCTCAACCCAAACGGCACGCTCGAGGTGAGCGTGCAGGAGCGCGCCCTGGCCTGCCTCGAGCGCTTCGGCCAGCGCCTGCGCGGCGTCTCGCGCCACCGCATCCGGGCCGTGGGCACCGCGACCTTCCGCAAGGCGCGCGCTGCCGAGGACTTCCACGAGCGGGCCGAGGCTGCACTCGGCCACGAGATCGAGATCCTGGGCGGCCGCGAGGAGGCGCGCCTGGTCTACCTGGGCGTGTCGCACAGCCTTCCCGGAGGAGACGAGCAGCGCCTTGTGATCGACATCGGCGGTGCGAGTACGGAGTGCATCGTGGGCAAGCGCTTCGAGTCCCTGCTCGAGGAGAGCCTGGCCATGGGCTGCGTGACCTTCACGCGGCGCTTCTTCCCCGAGGGTCGCCTGACGGCCAAGGCGTTCAAGCGCGCCCGGCTCGAGGCGGAGCTGCAGCTGGAGCCGGTGGAGGCGGCGCTCGAGCGAGCGGGCTGGGAGGTGGCCGTGGGCTCCTCGGGAACGATCCAGGCCGTGGCCTCCGTCCTGCAGCAGCAGGGCTGGTCGGACGGAGCCATCACGCGCTCGGGCCTCGAGGAGCTGAGGGAGGTCCTGCTTGAGGTCGGCGACGCCGCTGCTCTCGAGCTCGAGGGCCTCAAGGCCGATCGGCAGCCGGTCATCGCCGCCGGGGTCGCCATCCTGGAGGGCCTCTTCCGCGCCCTCGGGATCCAGACGCTCCAGCCGTCCCCTGGCGCCCTCCGGGAGGGCCTCCTTTACGACCTGTTGGGCAGGATCCACCAGGAGGATGTGCGCGGCTCGTCAGTGATCGCCTTCGGGGCGAGGCTCGGCTTGGATGAAAAGCAGGCGGCCCGCGTGCTGGCGACGGCGACGGCCCTCTTCGACCAGGTGGCGGAGGCTTGGGGTCTGGAGGCCGACCACCGCGACCTCCTCTCATGGTCGGCCTGGCTGCACGAGGCCGGCCTCGCAGTCTCCTTCAGCGGCTTCCACCGCCACGGCGCGTACCTGCTCGAGAACGCGGACCTCACCGGCTTCTCGCGTGACGAGCAGCGCCGCGTCGCGGCCCTCGTCCGGCAGCACCGCCGCAAGCTGAGGCTCGAGCTGCTGCAGGATTTCTCGGAGGAGCTGGAGGAGGTCCTCACGCGGCTGCTCGTGGTCCTGCGCCTCGCCGTTGCCCTGCACCGGGGGCATCGCCACTACGAGGTGCCGGTGCCCGAGGTGCAGGTCGGCAAGGACCGCGAGCGGCTGACGCTGCGCTTCCAGGAGGGCTGGCTCGAGGAGCACCCCCTCACCAACGAGGACCTGGAGCGAGAGCGCGAGGCCTGGGCCGAGGTGGGGCTGGACCTACGCGTCCGGTGAGCAGAGTGCGGTCAGCAGCTGCTCCTGCGGGTGGTCCAGTCCGAGCTCGCCGCTGGGGTCGGTGTGGACATAGGACCCGTCGGGCTGCATGACCCACGCCTGGATGTCGTCGCGCAGGTAGTTGATGAGGTCCTCGTGCATCATGCGCGCCCGCAGCACCGGATCCTCGATCGGGAAGCACGACTCGACCCTCCGGATCAGGTTGCGGCTCATCCAGTCCGCGCTCGAGCAGTACACCCGGTTGGCGCCACCGGCCCGGAACCAGTAGATGCGACTGTGCTCGAGGAAGCGTCCCAGGATCGAGCGCACGGTGATCGTCTCGGAGAGGCCAGGCACGCCGGGGCGCAGACAGCAGGCCCCGCGCACGACTAGGTCCACCCTGACGCCTGCCTGCGAGGCTCGGTAGAGGGCCTCGATCACGCCGACCTCCGTCAGCGCGTTCAGCTTGGCCACGATGCGGGCGTCCTCTCCGCGGAGGGCCGCCTGGGCCTCGGCGTCGATCAGGTCGATGAGCGCGCCGTGCAGCGTGAAGGGGCTCTGCAGGATCTTCTGCAGGGGACGCGCCTCGCCCAGGCCCGTGAGCTGCAGGAACATCTGGTGGACATCCTCACCGAGCGCCGGATCCGCGGTGAGCAGTGAGAGGTCCGTGTAGGCGCGCGCGGTCCCCACGTGGTAGTTGCCGGTGCCCAGGTGGCAGTAGCGCCGCAGCAGCTCGCCCTCACGGCGGACGATCATCAGCATCTTGGAGTGGGTCTTGTAGCCCACGATCCCGTAGACGACGCTGGCCCCCACCTCCTGCAGCCGCGTGGCGAGCGCGATGTTGCGCTCCTCGTCGAAGCGCGCGCGCAGCTCGATGACGGCGGTGACCTGCTTGCCCGAGCGCGCGGCCTGGACCAGGGCCTCGATGATCGGTGAGTCGCCGCCGACGCGGTAGAGCGTCATCTTGATCGCCAGCACCTGCGGGTCATCGGCGGCCTTGCGCAGCAGGTCCACCACCGGGAGGAACGACTCGTAGGGGTGGTGCAGCAGCAGGTCGCCGCTGCGGATCACGGCCATGGGATCCTCGGCGCTTGCGAGGCTGCGCGGGAGGGCCGGAGTGAAGGGCGTGTAGCGCAGGTCGTGACGCTCGAGGAGGTCGAGGATCGACGAGAGGCGGTGCAGGTTGACGGGACCGTCGACGCGATAGAGGTCCGCCTGCTCGAGGGAGAAGTTCTCGAGCAGGAACTGGGCCAGGTCATCGGGGCAGTCCTCCGGGACCTCCAGCCGGACGGCCTCGGCGAACTGGCGCTCGCGCAGCTCGCCCTGGAGAGCCTGGAGCAGGTTCTCCACCTCCTCCTCGTCGACCCACAGGTCCCCGTTGCGCGTCACGCGGAACTGGTGGCACTCGTGCACCTCCATCCCGGGGAACAGCTCCGAGACATGTGCGTGGACGAGGGAGGAGAGCAGCACCAGGTCGACGCGTGTCGCCTCCGGATCGACCGGCATGGGCAGGACCCGAGGCAGGGCACGGGGTACCTGCACCACGGCGATCCCTGCGTCGCGCTCGTAGGCGTCGTGGCCCGAGACCACGACGATGAAGTTGAGGGCCTTGTTCTGGATGCGGGGGAACGGATGCGCAGGGTCGAGCCCGATGGGGGTCATGACCGGCAGGACCTGCTCGCGGAAGTAGCGCTCTGCCCAGGCCTGCTGCCCGTCGCTCCACTCGCTGCGCCGTACGATGCGGATGCCCTGCGTCGCGAGCTCGGGGAGCAGCACCTCGTTCAGGGCGTGGTACTGGGCGGCGACGAGGGAGCGGGCGCGCACCGCGACCTCCTCGAGGGTCTCTTGGGAGGTCCGACCGTCGAGGGTGCGCTTCCTCACGCCGTGCAGCACCTGCTCCTTGTGGGAGGCTGCGCGCACCTCGAAGAACTCATCCAGGTTCGTGGATGAGATCGTCAGGAAGCGCAGGCGCTCCAGCAGCGGGATCCGGGTGTCCAGGGCCTGCTGGAGGACGCGGTGGTTGAACTCGAGCAGCGACAGGTCCCGGTTCACGAAGCGGCTCTCGAGGGGGCTGCCCTCGTCGGTCACGCGCTGCGTTGCGGAGTCCATCTGCTCGGTGTCCATCCTGTCCAGGGTCGCGCCTGGGGCGTTTCCCGGGGATCAAGAGTCGGTGAACAGGACTATCGGCGCGCTCCGGGCACCGTCCTGAGACGGTGGTGGCGAACAGGATCGCCAACGAGGCCCGAGAGGCGGGCCACCTGGGGCGACACCAGGGCCAGCCCCAGGGCCTCCAGGGGCTCCTCGAAGAGGGGCAGCTCCTCGTCCGTGGTGGTCACCAGGGCCGGGGGCACGAGCGCTCCCAGAGCGGTCACGAGCAGGCGCCTGGCGCGCTCCCGCTCGGCCTTGGGGTGTCCGCCACCCACGGCCTCAGGACCACCCTGGCGGCGGTAGAGGCGGTCATGCAGGGCGGGGAACGCCACCGGGTCGGTGAGCACCGAGACCAGCCAGAGGTGGTCGACCTGGCCGGTCTCCCCGGGGCGCATGGGGGCGTCCGTGATGCGGGGGACGGGCCGCCCGCTGGCCTCGTGGGCGGCGGCCATCGCAGCGGTGAGCTGGTCCAGCTCGGCCCCAGGCAGGCCGTGCACCGTGACCTTGCGTCCGAGCCCGACCGTCTCGAAGAGCAGCGGCGCGAGCTCCGCGACCCCCGCGCCCACATACAGGCTGCGGCCCTTTGCGGCGAGCAGCTCGCCAAGGTCGCCCGCGAAGTGCAGGCCCGCGTCGCGGATCGCGTCCAGCCGCTTCTCTGAGAAGAAGCCCTCGGCGTCGCCCTCGCAGTACACGGGCTCGAGCGCGGCCCAGTCGATGGCCGCCTCGGCCGCGCCAAGGGCTGCGGCGAAGAGCTGGGGGTCGAAGGTTGTCATGCGGTCTCCAGGGTGGCGCGGACCTCGGCCAGTGCGGCCGGCTCGCCGAAGAGGAGCAGCCGGTCGCCCTCCTCGATGCGGGTTGCGCCGCGGGGGACGAGGGTGGCGCTGCGCCGGCGGATGGCTGCAATGAGGCAGCCGTCCGGGAGGCGCAGGTCTCGCAGCTGGAGGCCCGACCAGCCCGCGGCGAGCTGGCCTGGGCCCACGCGCAGGGACAGGTAGCGGTCGTCCCTCAGGAACACCTCGCGCAGCTGCATCTCGTTCTGCGCCGAGCGCCACATGTCCTCGAAGTCCTGCTGGTCGATGCGGCTTGCGAGCTGCGCCAGCATGCGCAGGTGCCGGGCCGGGTCCGAGCGCGGGGACACCAGGAAGAAGGCGGCGTGGACCTGCTCCGTGAGCTCGGCGCGCCCGAACACATCCCCCGCGACGAACTGGAAGTCGCTGCGCACGCGCACGAGGACCAGCAGGGGCTGGTCCAGGTCGTCGAGGTGCATATGGGGGAGGGCGATGCCCTTGGCGACCGGCGTTGCGCCGGTCTTGGTCCCCTCGGTGAAGCCGTGCTCGAAGGTCGCCGCGTCCCGTCCGGTCTTGCCGGCGAGCAGCAGGGAGACCTGCCCGATGAGGCGGTCGAAGTCCGAGACCTCCTCGAGATCCAAGACCATGGACTCGAGCACGACCTCCTCGAAGGGATCCTCGCTGCGCAGTCCCTTCTCCTTCAGGATGCCGCGCAGCTCCGTGTCGAGGGCCTCGTGGCGGGCCTCGCCGAGCCGTGCGAACACATGGTAGATCGCCCCCCGGCGCTCGACCCTGCGCGCGCCGTAGCTGCGGTACCAGGCAACTCCGGCCGTGATCAAACCCAGGCTGAACAGGGTCGGCAGCCACCCCATCTCGAAGATGAGCAGGAACGGGGCGACCATCCCGACAAGCGGCACCCATGGATAGAACGGGGACCGGAAGCCAGGGTCGTAGCTGTCCAGGCCGCTCTCGCGCATGACCACGACAGCGAAGCACAGCAGCGCGAACATCAGCAGCTGGAAGGCGCTGGCGAGCTTGGCGATCTTGAGCGGGTCCAGCAGCAGGACCACGGCCACGATGACCAGCACGGTCAGCGCGATGGAGCGCAGGGGCGTCCCGCGCGAGTCCAGCTTGCAGAGGGCCGAGGGGACCAGCTCGTCGCGCCCCATGGCCAAGGGGTAGCGCGAGGCCGCGAGGATGCCCGCGTTGGCGACGGAGAAGAAGGCGAGCATCGCGCCGATGCTCACGACCAGGCGTCCGACGCGGCCACCAAGGACCTCGGCCGCGCTGGCCATGGGCGTCATGTCGACGGCGAGGGCCTCCATGGGGAGGACGCCCACCATGACCACCGTGGCAAGTAGATAGACGGTGAGCGCGGTCCCCAGGGACAGGAACACGCCGCGCGGCAGGTTGCGCTCGGGGTCCGCGACCTCCTCGGCCACGCTCGCCACCTTCGTGACGCCCACATAGCTGATGTAGACCAGGCCAGCAGTGGCGAGGATCGCGTCCGTGCCCTTGCCGAGGAAGCCCTCGAAGTGCGACGGCTCGACCTGGGGCAGGCCCCCCGCCAGGAACACAGCCAGGACGAGCAGCAGGCCCACGACCAGCAGCTGCTGGAAGCGTCCCGTCTTCGCGGAGCCCAGGGCGTTCAGGGCTCCAAAGGCCACGGCGAACCCCGCGGCCAGCAGCTTCATGGCCCAGGGCTCAGGCTTGAAGAAGAGCGCCACATAGGCGCCGAGGCCCACCAGCGCGAAGCTCGTCTTCAGGGTGAGCGCGAGCCAGGTGCCGAAGCCCCCAACGGTCCCGAGCATGGGCCCGAGGCTCCGCTCCAGGAAGTAGTAGGAGCCCCCGGCCTTGGGCATGGCCGTGGCCAGCTCGACCGTGCAGAGCATGGCTGGCACGAGGGGGATCGCTGCCAGGAGGTAGCTCAGCACCACGGCCGGCCCCGCCTGCCCCGCGGCGAGGCCGGGGAGCAGGAAGAGGCCCGCGCTCAGGGTCGCCCCGGTCGCCAGGGCGTAGACATCGAACAGGCCGAGCTTCTTCTCGAGCCCGCCGGAAGTGGGTGCTGCCATTGCTGGGGTCCCCGAGTGGGGCGGGGACCGGGTTGGCGAGGTGGTTGCCTGGGGTCAGCGGTCCTCAGTGGCCGCCGTCTCAAGGCCCTTGCCCTGCCGCAGCAGATGATACGCGCCGGCCTCCATGGGACCGAACTCCTCGAGCTCGCCGCTGGGCCAGCGCACCGTGACGCTGGTCACGGGCCCCGCCTGCCCAAGCCCGAAGTGGGCCCGGGGGTCGTTGCTGGCCAGGTACGAGTAGGCCGGATCGGCCAGTCGCCAGCGAACGGTCTCACCCTGGCCGATGCCGACCATGGCGCCCGGGATCTCCTTCCCGCGCTTGTCGTGGAGCGTGAAGCCGATCCACGCCCCACTCGCCTCGTTGCGCAGGAGCTTCACGCGCGCATCCAGGTCCGCGTAGACCACATCGATGTCGCCGTCGTTGTCCAGGTCTCCGAATGCCGCACCGCGGCTCGTCCCCAGCTCCTGGGAGGTGACACCGCCCCCAGGGACCTCCTGGAAGCGCGTGCCTCCGGCGCCGCGGAACAGGTGGTTGGGCTCGGCGTAGGCGTCGTCGCTAAAGGTCTCACCCTGCTTCCAGGCCTGGACCGCGCCGTTGGCCACATACAGGTCGAGGGTCCCGTCCAGGTCGTAGTCGTGGAAGCCCATCCCGAAGCCCGTGAACTTCAGGCTCGTCGAGGTCATCCCGGTCGCGTTCGACTTGTCCGCGAACCGGCCGCGCCGGTTCATGTAGAAGGTGTTGGTCTCGCGGCGCAGGTGGGTCATGAACAGGTCGAGGTCACCGTCCTGGTCGATATCCACCCACTGGACGCCCATCCCGGCCTCGGGGGTGCCGTTGCCGTTCACCGCGCAGCCCAGCTGCAGGCCGAGGTCCTCGAACTTGCCCCGGCCCACATTGCGCCAGAGGTTGTTGGGCGTGGCGTCGTTGGCGACATAGATGTCGACCTGGCCGTCCTGGTCGTAGTCCCCCGGCGCAACGCCGAGCCCGTTGCCGAAGTTGATGTTGATCCCGCTGAACTGCGTGGAGTCCTGGTGCGAGGTCCGACCCATCATGTACAGCGCATCCGGGCTCGGCGCGTTGTAGTTGTTCGGGCTGCAGTAGTCGCGCTCCGAGAAGTAGTTGAAGCAGGGCGTCTCGGTCGTCGCGCTCCAGAGCAGGTTGTTGGCCACGAACAGGTCGAGGTCACGGTCTCCGTCCACATCCGCGAAGGCCGCGCTGGTGGACCAGCGGACATCCCCGGTGGCGCCCTCGGGGGTCACATCCACGAAGCGCACCACGCCGCTCTCGTCGGGACCCTCGTTGCGGTAGAGCACATTGACGCCGACATTGGTGACATAGAGGTCCATGTCCCCGTCGCGGTCGTAGTCACCGCACGCGGCACCCATGCCATAGCCCGTGTCGCCGACCCCGGCCTCCTCGGTGACATCCTTGAAGCGCAGCTGCCCCTCGACGACGCCCAGGTTCCGGAACAGGCGGTTGCCAGGGTTGCCCTCGGGGGTGGTCTGGTCGGGACCGGCCGGCAGCTTGCCCGACTGGATCAGGTAGATGTCCAGCAGCCCGTCGCCGTCGTAGTCCAGCAGGGCGACGCCGCCGCCCATGATCTCGGGGAACCAGAACTCACCCTCGCGGCCGGTCTGGTGCACGAAGTCGAGGCCTGCCTCGCGGCCTACCTCAGTGAACCACGGTCCGGGCGCGTCCTGGGGAGCGGCGACGAGGGAGAGCAGGAGGGGCGTGATCATTGGTTCTGGGCCTGCTGGATGGCCTGGTCGAGCTGCTGCCGGAAGCCCGCGAGCTGCGGGTCGTTGCCCGACACGGTGA
>JADHNZ010000056.1 GCA_016779225.1 Planctomycetota bacterium | reverse complement strand
ATGACCATGGTCTCGCCGTGGTTCGACGGCAGGATGCTGGCGCGCACATCCACATCGCGACCGCCGAGGTTCAGGCTGATGCGCCCGTCCTGCGGCTTGCGCTTCTCGGCGATGTCCATGCGCGCCATGATCTTGAGGCGCGACATCAGCGGCGCGGCCAGGTGCGCGGGATGCTCGGCCACATCGCGCAGCATCCCATCCACCCGGAACCTGATCCGCACGCGGCCGTGGCCCGGCTCCACATGAATGTCGCTGGCCCGCTCGGACAGGGCCTCCTGGAAGGTCCGCGTGACCAGGCGAACGATCGGCGCGTCGCTGTCCTCGTCGTCATCCCCTACGCCCATCCCCGCGGCCACGGCCTCCTCGGCCGCGGTGTCCTCGGGCGCGCCGTACTCGCGCGTCAGGGCGTCCCGGAGGGAGCCCGGAGTGGCCAGGGCGCAGGCAATGGAGCGCCCCAGCAGGAACTCGAGCTGCTCCGCGACGATCTTCTTGAGCGGGTCGTCGATCGCGACGATCAGCTTCTCGCCCTTCACCATCAGGGGCACGATTCCCTGGTCGATCGCGACCTCCGCAGGGACCAGGTCCAGCACCTCGCGCTGGATGCGGCCCTTGCCCAGGTCCACGAACGGCAGGCCCGAGGCCTTGGCCACGACCCTGTAGACCCCCTCGGGGGGCGCAAGCCCGAGCTCCAGGACGGCCTGGACGATGGAGAGGTCCTTGCCGCGCTGGTGGCCCTGGGCCTGGCGGAGCTGAGCGTCGCTCAGGACGCCTGCATCGACGAGTGCGGAGCCGAGATCTGTCACGGGGGGGCGGAAGCCGGCGCAGGGGGCGCGCCGCGGCACAGCAGCCTACCCCGCCGGGCCCCGAGGTGTTTCTGCTGAGGCGTGAGGTGTTTCAGCGAGACCCCGCCCTTCACTCGCGAGACTCCGCCGGCCCTACACCTCCGGAGCGCCGGCCGCTCGCGGATCCGCGCAGGTCCTACGCGGCTCCCCCTTCCGCTGCGCCCGGGTGAGCAGGAGCCAGCGGCTGGGGCGGCGGGGACCTGCTCGGGCAGGGCGGCAGGGAGGCAGGGCCGCGGCCCGTGGGCGGGCGGACTGCGACCGAGCATCGACCCCAAGCGAGCGCCCCGCGCTCCGGGGCTCGGAGCGCGGGGCGCGTCGCAGCGGGCTCAGCCGCACTCAGGCCGCACCCTCGGGAGGGACGCGCCTGGGCACAAGGGCCGATGGTCCTGGGGCGGGCTCAGCGGCCGCCGCCGACGCCCGCGCGGCACACGCCGCTGAAGCGCACCTCCATGGTGGGCTTCGCCGGGTGACCGGTGCGGATGATCATCTTGCCGCGGAAGGAGCCGTCCGCTCCCTCGGGAAGGCCGGAGAGCCGCAGCTCCACATCGACACCGTTCACGCCCTGGGCGGGCTTGATCTCGGTGACGAAGTGCTCGGCCCACTTGAGGGGCACGCCCGCGTCCGCGGCGAGCTCAACGCTCATCTTGGCGGGGTCCAGGGTGAACTCGGGGTCGTGACTGATGACCTTGACGGTGCGGGGCACCACCTGGCCGGGGCGCACGAGGCCCATGGACACGAACTGCGGGGTGTAGCTCATGACGCCAAGCACGCGCCCGCTCACCGCCACATTGATCTTGTAGTCGGAGGAGACCTCGTGGGTGCCCACGGGGTGGCCGTGCTCATCGACGCCGCCCTTGACCGCGTTCTCAGCGCGCTCGGCGTTCTTGGCCTCGATCTCGTGGGCGTCCGGGCGGGCCGTGTCCGACTTGAGGGCGATCTGGTAGCCGAGGTTGCCCTCGACCGCGCCGGGCCCGATCTCGACCGTCACCTGCCAGTGAGCGGAGCGGCCCTCGGCGTCGGCGTTCACCGCCGCCAGCTGGACATCCATGCCCTGGGGCAGCTTCACGCCAGGGCGCTCGTCGAGGACGAGCGCCACGAGCTCGCCGCGGGTAGTGCGCACATCGACGACCTGGGTGCGGGTGCTGCCCTGGGGGATGTCCCCGAGCTGCACGAAGGTCGGCGTGGCGGTCATGTAGGGCTCGATGTTCGCCATCAGGGCGAGGCCCGTCGTGCCCACGGGGTCGTTGTGATAGACGTTGATCCGGACCTGGGTCTGGTTCTTCTTGTTGGCCGTGTTCATGCGGCCCGCGATGGTGATCTTGCGCCCCGGCTCGATCGGCTCGCCGAAGACATAGGGCACCATGCTGCCGGCGGGCCCCTCGACCAGCACCTCGCTGACCGTGCAGCCGCAGGTGGGGTTCGCCTGGCGGATGATCAGCGGCGCGCTGCCACCGGCCTCCATCTCGAAGATGTGCTCGAGGATGTCGCCCTGGCGCGCGCGACCGAAGTCGTGCTTGTCGGTGCCGAACTCGATGGCCAGCTTGGCGTTCGGATCCGTGGGGACATCCGGCACGCCCTGCTTGCCAGGGATCTCACGCAGCTTCTGCTCGGTCTTGTCCGTGCCGAGCGGGTACCCCTGCTCGTCGAGGCCGGCGTTGCGGTACTTCTCCTTGAGCTTCTCGAAGTTGGGGTCCGTGGGATCGAGCGGCTTGGCACGGCGAGCGCCGCGGCTCTCGTCGCCGGTCGCGTCCGCGGGCTTCTGGTCACCCTTCTGGGCGGGCTTCTCGAGGGGCTTGACCTTGGGGCCCGGGGCCGGACGCTTGCCCACCTCGACGGGGGTCTGGCGTCCCTTCGGCACCGTCCGCGGCTTGGGCGGAGCGTCCTGGACTGCCGCGGCCGGGCTGGAAGCGGCGGCGGGCTCGGGGGAGATCGTCAGGAACAGGGCCGGGGCGAGGAGCCCGAGCGCGAGGCTGCGAAGGGTCATGGTTGGGGTCGGTGGGGTGTCTCGAGGCCCCCAGGAGGTTGGGGCCGGGCCCGGGGTCCGGGATCGAGGCGCCGGCCGGGGCGGGCCCCCTCCATCGGGAGTCCTGCGGCGGGAGCCTAATCGGGTCCTGGGAGGGGTCTGGGAGCGTGGGAGTCGTTAGGGTGCGGCGGCGTGCCCTGGGAGGGCTCGCAGCCTGGAGTCGCCATGAGGACGCGTCTGGATTCGGTGCTGGGCAGGGGGCCGTGGGCCGGGGTCCGAGGACTCTTGGTGGCTCCGGCTCTACTAGGACTTTCTCTTGTCGGCTCCGGTTGCATCGTGACTGCACCCGAACCCGAAGAGGTCTGGGAGGCGTGGCGTGACGGCCTCCAGAGCCCCCTCGCCACCTTCGAGGCCTTCCGTACGGCCCTGCGGGGCAACCTGTTGGAGGCCGAGTACCGCTGCTTCGGGGCCGACTGGAAGGCCCGAAATGGGGTCAGCCAGGTGGGCTACCGCGAGTTCAGGGACGCCCTGCTGGACGAGGAGCCCCTGCTCCGCTGGGTGCTCTCCCGGGCCGAGGCGCGCCTGGATCCGGCCTCAGGGCCCTCTGAGGCCGTGGTCTGGGCCACCTGGAGCGACCTGCGGGTGGGCTTCCGCATGCGCCGCGAGGCCTACATGGAGGTGCGGTCCGACGGGCGGCGCGTGGTCTCCGAGCCGCTGGACACGATCTCGCAACAGCTCAGCCTCGACCCCCAGCAGGGCCTGCTGTTCGGCTGGGTCCCGGTCACGGCGGACCTCGACCCCACGGAGGTCGAGGCCCTGACCCTGGCCAGCGAGTGGCGCATCGACGACATCGTCGTCACGCGCCTGCCCTAGGTCCGGCGGACCTCCCTACTGGAAGGTCACGGCCAGCGCGTCCGTGAAGTTCGAGGTCGGGCCCGGGTTGTGGTCGCGGTGCCAGACCTGGAAGGTCCAGGTCTCCCCAGGCGCGACGGCCTGTGCAGGCGTCATCGGAATCGCGGTCAGGTCCACAGCGACCTGGAAGGTCCCGCCGGAGACCGCCCCGACCTGGGCGACGAGCCGCGCGATCGGGCCGCCCAGGCACAGGTTGCCCTGGGACCCGGGAGGAGCCATCACGAACCCTGGAGCCTGGCTGGCGAGGGCATAGGCGAACTCGCCCATGGGGAGGTGCGTGGCGCGTAGGACGAGGTCGTTCGCGGCGACCGCAGCGCTGCCCGTGCCGGCGAGCTCCCCGGAGAGGCCGGTCGAGTTCGGCACGCCCGGGCCGCACAGCTTGGCGCCCACGGGGTTGCCGAGGCCTCCGTCGGGAGTGAGGTTCTGTCCGTACAGGTCGCCGCCGTCGGTGCGGTCGTCGCTCCAGACGCAGAGGGCGAGGCTGCCGCCGGCCAGGGGGCGCGCAACCGCGAGCCGGCTCTTGCCGCTCGGGAGAGCCGCGAGCGGCTCGGGGCCGAGGTCCACCACGCCGGTGTCGTTGACATGCGCCTTCTGGAGCCGGTCCTGGCCGAACGCCGGGATCTCGGCCCAGACCGCCCAGGCGCCGCCGGTCGGACCGCCCGCGAGGGCCCGCGCCATCCCCGCATCGCCCGACCCGAGAGGGACGACGGTGGCGCCGGTCGGGCCCCACAGGCGGTTCCCGGCGGCGTCGAGGCGCTGCCCTCCGATCCCCCTCTGGCTCTGCGTGCTGTTGAGCTCGGTCCAGAACACGAAGGTCTCGCCCGTGGCCGCGTCGAAGGCCGCGTGCGGCGCGACGCGGATCTGGGAGCCGTTCGAGGCCAGGCTCACTCCGTTGTGCGGCCACAGCTCCGCGCCGCCCACGCTGATCCGCTGGGCATAGCACTGCAGGCTCGGGGTCGAGGAGTACCAGGCGAAGACGGCGCCCCCCGCGCCGTCGGGGAGGAAGTCAGGGAAGTTGCCGAACTGCAGCGACCCCTGGTCGAAGACCGCGAGTGGGGTTGCACCCCACTGCGGGACGCCGGCGCCGTCGAAGCGCTGCGCGCGCAGGTGCTTGGGCGAGGTGAAGCCGCCGGTCTGGTGCACCAGGGACACGATCGCCCCGGTGCCAGAGGGCTGCACATCCGCGGGGAAGTAGGCGCCGGCCGTGGGGCTGAGCGTGATGCCTGCCCCCCACTGGGCCGCGCCGCTGGCGTCGAGCTTCTGCACGCGAACGCCGCTGCCCTCCCCCCACGCAACGACCGCCCCGCCGTCCGTGGTCCCGGCGATGGCCGGCGCAACGGAGGAGCCGGTGCTCAACACGACGCCAGTTCCCCAGGCGAGTCCGCCCGTGGGCGTCACCCGCTGGGCAACCACGCCGACGCCCGCGGCGTCGCGGTAGGCGAGCAGCGCGTCGCCGTTCGGCGCGACCGACAGGCCATAGTCCTGGGTCGAGCTCAGGGCGCGGTCCTCGACCAGCAGCCCGTCGTGCGCGAACGCCTCGACGCCCAGGGCGTCCAGGCGCTGCACGCGGATGTCCCACCCGCTGCCGATGCCGTCCATCCAGGCCAGCCAGGCTCCTCCGCCCGCGGTCGCGGCCAGCTTGGGCTGGTTCTGGTCCGAGGGGTTCTCAACGACCGCTCGGTTGGCGACGGGGTCCGTCGACCACTGGGCCGACGCGAGGGACTGGAGGACCGCTGTGGTCAGGAGGACGTGCTGGAGGAGCCTCATCGGGGTCACGCCTCGACGGGCGCACACTACGGTTCTACCACGGTGCCCCGAGGAGGACGATGGCCCCCCAAGGACCGCTCGCAGGACAAGGCACCGGGCCCGCCGGGCCGGCCTCTCGAGACCGGGACACCCCGGTCAACGCGGCGACCGCTACCGGACCTCGGTGTCGGCGTCCTCACCCTCGCCGCCCTTGCGGCCATCGGCTCCGTAGGACGAGAGGACCACGGTGCCGTCCTCCGTGTCCATGCGGTACTCGCGGCCCCAAGGGTCCTCGCCCAGGCCCGGGCGCTCGAGCCCGCTCTGGGTCCAGGGCTCCGACCGGCGCAGCTCGTCGAGGCTGCGCGGCGCGCGCCCCTCCGCGCGGGCGAACAGGTCCGCCCCCAGACGCAGGCGCTCCAGATCGTCGAGCACCATGCCCCGGCGCATCTGGGCCTCGAAGTCGGCCGGGCCCGGGATCGGGCGCGGCGAGAGCTCGAGCTCGGGCTCCTGCAGGCCGTCGAGCACGCGCACAACGAGGCGCGCGATGCGGCTCATCTTGTCGTAGTCGATCTTGAACGGGTCGTCGGTGGGCTTGTGGTAGTCCTCGTGCACATCAGCAAAGAGGAAGGTCACGGGCAGGCCCAGGTTGTCCGCGAAGTTCATGTGGTCGCTGCGGCGCCAGTACTCGTCGGCGCTCTTGAAGGACCGGAAGCCCTCCTTCGGCCCCGCGGCCTCCGCCATGCGAACGAGGGCGTTGTACTCCTTGGCGACGCTGCCCGACTTGGTCGGCGTGATCAGCAGCTCGTCGGGAGCGTTGCGGCCGATCATGTCGATGTTGATGTTGGCCACGGGGCGGCAGCCCTCGGGCAGCCACGGGCGCTGGGTCCAGGCACGCGAGCCCAGCAGTCCCTTCTCCTCGCCCGACACCCACAGGAGCAGCACCGAGCGCTTCATCGGGCCGTAGGCGGACAGGGCCTCGGCGATGCCCAGCAGGCCCGTGGTCCCCGAGCCGTTGTCGTCGGCGCCGTTGTAGATGCGGCCGCCGCCGACGCCCACATGGTCGTAGTGGGCGCTGACGATCAGGACCTCCTTCGAGAGCTCGGGGTCGCTTCCGGGCCACCATGCGGCCACGTTCTCGAAGTGGCGGTAGCCGCGCGGGTGGGTCAGGCGCCGCACCTCGCGGGCCTCGCCCCGCAGGGCCTTGCCCGGGTCGGGCAGCTCGGTCGCTCCGCAGGCCGCCATGAAGGCGTCGGCGCCGGTCGGCGTGAGGACGACCGTGGCGAGGTCGAGGTCGCGGACGGACTGCAGACGGCCCTCGGTCATCCAGCCCAGGGCGCGACCGTAGCGCCCGAGCACATCGTCACCGGGCTTCGGGAGCAGGATCAGCCCGGCGGCGCCGGCCTCCTTGACGCGCTCCACCAGGCGGCGCTGGGACCCGCCGTCGTCCTGGGCCACGGCCCACTTGGCGATCAGGTCGGCCTTGCGCAGGTCGTTGGCCCCGCCGTCTCCGATGGACACGAGGCCGCCGGAGGCCTCGCCGTCGGCGAGGTCGCCGAGCTGGGGGAAGACATAGTGGCGGCCGAAGGCGAGGCGCGTCTCCCCCACCTGGAGGAACGAGGCCTCCTCGTCGATCTGCTTCCAGTCGAGGGGGTACTCGCTGAGGTACCCGTACCGGCCGCCGGGCTGCAGGCCGAGGCGGGTCACGCGGTTGACCAGGAAGCGCGCGGCGAGGCGCTGCTCGTTCGAGGGCGTGTCCCGGCCGCGCATCTCATCGCACGCCAGGTACATCAGGTCGGCCTCCAGCCGCGCGGGCTGGATGGCCTCCAGGCCCCGGCTGAGGGCCTCGCTCTCCTGCTGAGGAGCAAGGGCGTGGGCGGCTGCGGCGCAGCCGAGGAGGGCGAGGACGCGGAGAGGGCGATGGGCGGTCATGGCGTAGAGCCCCCGGAGGCCTTCCGAGGGGCTTCGCATGCTAGCGCCACCGACGCCGCGGCCGGTGTACGGACCCGGTGTGGACGCCCCGCGGGGCATCCACTGCCCGAGTCGCGGCACCTTGCGCGGCCTCAGGCCGTCAGCGGCGACGCCCGCCGCGGCCGCCCGCCCCCTCAGCGCCGCGCACGCGGGCCTTCTCCTCGGGGGTGAGGATCACGGGGCCGGGAGTCTCGGGAGGCCTGCTGCTCTTCCCTCCGCGCAGGGCGCCAGCGTCGTCCTCGCCCACCTCGAACTGGAGGGTGAGACCGGTGACCGGAGGCACCACATCCTGCGCGACCGCCATGCTGAAGCCGCGGCGACGGCCGCTCACACCGAAGGGGCCCTCCCCCTCCGGCTCGCCCCAAAGCTCGAAGCGCCCCTCGAGCCCAGAGGTCGCCATCAGGGAGCCCACCGGGCTCCACTCGGCGCCGACCTTGGTCATGCGCTTGCGGACGAGGCGCACCTGGACGCCCTCGAGCGGCCCGTCGGGTCCGAGGCAGATGCCGCTCGCCAAGAGGGGAAGCCCATGGAAGACGATGTCGCCGTAGGCGTTGTCGCCCGCCTCCAGCTCGAAGCTCAGGTCGATCTCCGCCGTGAGCGGGGCGACCTCCGGCTCCGGGAAGAACTCGAGCTTGGCCTTGCGGGTCGCACCCGGCTTCCACGGCGAGCGCAGGGGCACGCGGAAGCGCCCCTCGCCATCGGTGAGGATCGCGCCTCCGCCCTGGGCGACGCCATCCTGCACCAGCTGAAGGCGCCCCCGGCGGTTGGGGATCGGACGCGCGCCGCTGTCGAGGGCGCGGGCGACAAGAGCCGCAGCCAGGGTGTCCCAGACGAGCGTGACCTCCACGGCCTGCGCCTCTCCCGGCGGGGCCTCGACCTCGGCGATGAGGTCCTCCTTCTCGCTGTCGCCAGAGATCCGGATCAGGGGCCGAGAGTCGACCGGCACGGACTCGAAGCGAGCGAAGCCCGCCGCGCCCATCCGAACCTCCTCGGCTACGAAGATCTGCTCGGCGGAGTTGAGCGGGTTGGCGCGGTAGGCGCCCAGGCACACATCCGCGCGCGGGATCGGCTGCCCGTCGCCGCCAACGATCCTCACCATCAGGCGGCCCGCGGGGGGGCGCGTGAGGACGAGGGGCGTGGTCGGCAGGTTCGCGAGGTCGATGGGGATCATCTCGGCGCGCGCGAGGGGGATCCCGAGCCGGACGGCGTAGGACTGGTTGCTGGACCGTGAGCCGAGGCTCGCCTCCATGCGGCGGAAGCTCGCGATGCCCGAGGGGCTGACGGAGGCGGTCTCCATCAGCGCGCGCGGGTTGTCCCAGTCGCGCACGCAGACGACCACGGGGACATTGGGCACGGGCTGGCCGGTGGGGTCGACTACGCGCACCTGGAGATCGATCGCGGGCTTGAGGTCGAGGGTCAGGGGACCCTGGATGGGGCCGATCCACTCGTACCAGCCCTCGTAGCCGTCCTCGTTGGCATACACGACGCCGTTCAGGATCTGCGGCACGACGGCGACGCCCTGCTCGTCGCAGGGGAAGCGCGTCCCGCTTCCCCGCATCAGCTGACGGATGCCCCCGGCCTCAGCAAGGGCGCGCGTCCAGGCGAGGTCCATGGTGCTGCGGTCGATCATCAGGACCTCGGCCGACCGGAACGCGGCCTTGGTCTTCGGGTCGCGCACGACCACCTGGAACTCCCCGTCAGCCACTGCGCCCAGCAGCAGCTCCGTGGCCGCAGCGCGCGAGCCGCCGCGGGCCTGGTCCGCCGCGCCGAGCGCGCCGTCGCTGCCGTTCGCCCCGGCCTGTACGCCCGCATCCCGCTGGAGGACCGCGGGAGGAGCCTCCGCCTGGGGGGAGCGGCCGCCGCCGGCGCCCGCGCCGGAGAGGGGGTCCACGGACCCTGAGTCCTGGGTCACGAACAGGGCCGCGACCACGATCGCAAGGGCCGCGAGCAGGGGGATCAGGCGCTTCATGGGGTCGGAGGGGGGACAGGGAGGGATCGACCTCGAGGACCACGGACGCCCAGGGGACACGGTTGTTCCCCCGAGAGCGTCCCATTTCGAGTCACGCCGGCGGAGGCGCGCCCCCAGCGCCACCCACGGGAGGCTCGAGACGCGAGCCCAGGTGGCGCACCTGGCTCTCCCGGAGGTGCGCCAGCAGGTCCGTCAGCTGGGCGGGCTGGGCCTGGAGCTCAGCCACCCGGGCCCCGCACGCGGGGCAGCCGTGCTCGTCCACATGCGCCTGCAGGAACCGCGCGGGCCCCGCGTCCAGCTCGCCCGTCCTCCAGCGCGCCAGCCAGTGGCGCGCGGGGCACGAGGCTCGGCTCGCACGCCAGATCTCGGCGAGCTCGAGCGGGGCCCGCGCCCCGCTGGCGAGCTCGCGCAGGGCCTCGGCCCAGCCGGACTCCTCGGCAGCGGCCCCGCTCGCACGCCCCCCATCGGTGCGCATGGCCGCCAGAGCCGCCATGCGCTTGAGCGCGCGGAACTTGATGCCCGCCACGGCGCTCTCGTCCTCGATCCCGAGGCTCGCGACCACATCCCGGTTGCGACGGCCGGCGAGGAGCAGGGCCTCGACCACGAGCAGCCGCTCGAACTCGCCCGCGCTCCAGGTCTCCGCGACCCACTCGCGGAGGACCTCGCGCAGCACGGCGGCGCCGTGCTCTGCCGCCTCGTCGCGATGGACCAGGCTGCTCGGCGAGGGTGCGCTCACGGGCAGGCGCTCGAAGAGGTCCCCCTCCTCCTCCTCCGCCAGCCCCACGCCACGGCCGGACCCGCCGCGTCGCAGGTGGTCGATGGTGCGGTTGCGGCAGATCCCGAACAGGTACTGCTCGAGGGTGTAGCGAGGGTCGAAGCGAGGGATGCCACGCACCGCGCCGAGGAGCGTCTCCTGCAGCACATCCTCACAGGCCTCGGGGTCCGCAACGCGCCGCCGCACGAAGGCCCGCAGACGCTCGGCGTAGCGCGCCTCGAGGGCAGCCCACTCGCTGTCGTCGAAGGCCTGCAGCCTGGCCAGGTCCAGCTCGGGGTCCATGGTCAGCGCCCCAGCTCCTGCAGGAGGACCAGCGCAATGAGGGTGACCGTGAAGCCCAGCACGGCGAAGAGCGCGACCCACGCCGCGCGCCCGGCGAGACGCCGGGCGAGGGGCGCCTCAGGGTCCGGCTCGCGCAGCCTGCGGCGCAGCTCGGCGATGCGCTCGGCCAGGGTGGTCCCGGTCAGAGCGGTCCCAGGCTCCAGGCGGCTGGAGGTGGCCTCGAGCTCCGAGACGCCAAGGGCGTCCAAGACGATCTGGTCCCCTTCGCTCGCGCCCTGCCCCAGGCGGTCGAGGACCTCCGCCACGGAGGCCGGTCGGTCCGCGGGATCGAGCCGCAGGCAGGCGGCCGTCAGGTCCGCGAGCGGCGCGGGATAGCCCTCGGGGAAGCGGGGTGCGCGGTCATCCTCGCGGGTGACGAGGCCGCCGTCGCCGACGGGGTAGGGCGGCTGGCCGGTGAGCGACTCGAAGAGCAGCACCCCGAGGCTGTAGACATCCGCGCGGTGGTCCGCGCGCGAGCGCAGGACCTCGGGGGCCATGTAGTGCGGCGTTCCCCGGCCCATGCTCAGGGTCTGGCGTCCGTCGGCAATGAGCTTCGCCAGGCCGTAGTCCCCCACCTTCGCGCCGCTGCCGCGCAGGAAGACATTGGCCGGCTTGAGGTCGAAGTGGACGACGCGGCGGGCGTGGAGGGCAGCGACTCCGCGGCAGACCTGCACGAACACCGTCAGGGCGTCGCGCGGCTGCAGGGGTCCAGCTGCAAGCTCGTGGGCCAGGGTGCGCTCGCCGCCGAACCCCATGACCAGGTAGGGCACGCCGCCGGCGAGGCCGAGGTCCTCGATGGAGACGAGGTTGGGGTGATCCAGGTCCGCGAGGTGGCGGACATGCTCGAGCTCGCGCTCGACGAGGCGCGACGCGTCGCCCTCGCCCAGCTTGAGGAACTTGATCGCCAGTGGACGCCCCGTGGAGCGGCGCCGGGCCTTGTAGACCTCGCCGAACGCGCCGCCCCCGAGGCGCTGGAGCACCTCGCACCCGGGCACGAAGTCCGGGGTGCGCAGGTCGCGATAGAACTGCTCCCAGTCGGCCATCGCAGGAGAGTCTAGCCCCCGCCGCTCCCCGGCCCGGCTGGCGGCAGGAAGCATAGGGAGGTCGCGGCCGCGTCCCCTCGCAGGCGCAGGCGGACCTCCCGAACCTCCTCGAGGGGCAGGGGGATCCAGGCCTCGGTCGGCTCGTCGGCCCCCGCGCCGCCCGCAGGCTCCCCCGCTGCCGGCGCGGCGCCGCGCACGAGCAGGATCCCGCCGTCACTGGCCTCGAGCAGGAGGTCCTCCTCCGCACCCGCGAGGCCCAGCAGCGCCTGTCGGTCGGGCCCCAGGCGGATCCGGCCGCCGGGGCCGGGGAACCAGGCCAGCACCCCACCGGCCCCGCCCAGGACCTCGTCGCGCTCGGCGCAGAGGAGGAGCGAGGCCGAGGCCGGGTCCGGCCTCCTCACGGTCAGGCACAGGTCGGGCCCGAGCGCGACGCGCGCCCCGTCGCCCAGGGCCGCCGGCCCGTCCAGGGGGACGCCGTCCAGCAGCACCTCCTCACCCGGAGCAGGGACGAGGTCCCAGCCCTCTCCGCCGTGGAACGAGGACGCCGCGCGGAGCGAGGCGTGCACCGCGGCGACTGGGGCATGGAGGCCCACATGGGCCCGACCCGCTCCCGCCTGCCCCAGGAGGATCGTGCCGCCAATGTGCACCGACCAGTCGCCCACATCATCGATGGCGAGGCGCAGCCGCAGCGGGGCCTGCGACGCGGACCCGCCGCCCAGATCCGGGCCGGAACTCGCGTCGGGCAGCTGCGCCGGGGGCGCCGAGGCCCCCTCGCGCGCGGCCTCGAGAGCGGCGCGCAGGGAGCTGCTTTGCGGCACGCCCCGGGTGCCGCTGCGACTGGCCCGCCGGCGCCAGAGGCTCCGCCGCCCGAGGCTCCGTCGCCAGAGGGACCACAGGCCCATGAGGACCCCGAACCTCAGCCCGCCGTCACGACGCCCGCGCCCGTGGCCACGGCCGTGTTGTACGCGTCGCGGGTCGCGGCGAAGAGGTCCTCCTTGCGGCGGACCGACGGGTTCGGGCAGCTGTGGATGCCCACGGAGAGGTCCATCGGATCCCCCACCAGGTCACGCAGCCCCTGGCGCTCGGCCTGCTCGCGCACGCGCTCGGCCATGACCCGCGCTCCGTCCGGTCCGGTGTTGGGCAGCAGGAACAGGAACGAGCTCTCGTCGAACCGCCCGAGCACATCCGTGTCTCGCGAGGCCGAGAGGAAGATGCCTGCCAGCTCGCGCAGGGTGGCGGCGTCGGCCTGCCCCTCGAAGCCGAGCATCACGCAGGAGAGCGGGTGACCGAAGCGCTTGGCGCGCTTGAACTCCTCGTCGAGCTTGAAGTTGAGGAAGCCGTAGTTGAACAGCCCGGTCTCCGGGTCACACACCGCGCTGGCGAGGCGCTGGTCGCGCTCTCCGCTGCGGATGTCCACGAGGAGCGCCTCGGGCAGCTCCCGGCCGGCGGCGGGGGCCTCCGAGCGCTGCTGCGTCGGGAGGGCGGGTCGCGGTCCTGCGGACGCGCCGAGGGCGTCGCCCAGGGCCGAGCGGGTGATGGGGCGGGCCAGCACGCCGGTCGCGCCGGCGAAGCGCGCGATGGGCTCGGCTAGCTTGTTGCCCACGCCAGTCACGACGAACATGCGGCAGCGCAGGGTCCCCGTCAGCCGGCGGCAGGTCTCGTAGACATTCTCCCCCCGCAGCCAGGCATCCAGGAGGATCACATCACCGGGCACGGGCGGGCGCTGCTGGAGCGCCTCGACCGTGTCGATGGAGTCCACGCTCCAGCCCTCGAGGTTGGCGCACGCGGCGCGGGCGTTGGCGACCAGGGACTCGTCCGTGCTCACCACGCGGACCGTTCTCAGACCGTCTCCCATCGGGGGCTCCTCTTCGCTTCTGTTGGGTTGGGGGCCGCCGCGGCGGCGCGTTCAGTTGGCGGACGCCGCCCCGAGGGGCCGCGCTCGATGTGCAAGGGAGCGGTCCGGGGGCTCAGCTGCTGAGCTCCTCGAGCCACTCCGCGGGCATGTCGTGGTTGGTGTAGACGCTCTGGACATCGTCGTTGTCCTCGAGCGCGTCGATCATCTTCAGGATCTTCTTCGCGTCGTCCTTGGAGGTGACCTCGACCGTGTTCTGGGGCATGAACCCCGTCTCGGCGGAGAGCAGCGTGATGCCTCCCCCCTCGAGCCCCTCCTTGACGGAGATGAAGTCCGTGGCGGCGGCCAGGATCGTGGCCGCGCCCTCGTCGAAGCGCACATCCTCCGCGCCCGCCTCGATGGCGGCCTCCATGATGGCGTCCTCGTCCTGGCCCTCCATGTCGACGACGAACAGAGCCTTGAAGTCGAACATGAAGGCCACCGACCCCGTGGCACCGAGGTTGCCTCCGTTGCGCTCGAGGATGTACTTCACGTCGGGGGCCGTTCGGCTGCGGTTGTCAGTCAGGCAGCAGATCATCAGGGCCACACCGCCGGGCGCGTAGCCCTCGTAGTTGAGCTCCTCGAAGGCGTCGGCATCCTTCTCACCGGAGCCCTTCTTGATCACGCGCTCGATGTTGTCCTTCGGCATGTTCGCCGCCCGAGCTTTCTCGAGGGCGTACTTGAGCTTCAGGTTCGTCTCGGGATCGGGACCGGCCTGCCGCACCGCGGAGAGGATGTTGCGCGCGATCTTGTTGAAGATCTTGGCGCGCTTGGCGTCCACCGCGTTCTTGCGGTGCTTGATGTTGGCTGCGTGACTGTGACCGGCCATGGGCGGTGGGCGGGGTCCGGGGCCCCGGGGTGCTCGGCGGCGACCGAGGCTGGGGAGCAGGGATAACAAAAACGATCCCCCGGATCCGAGAGGGAACCGGGGGACGAGGGCGTGGAGGCCGCGGGTGCGGCTCCGGATCAGCGCTTCGAGAACTGGAAGCCGCGGCGGGCGCCACGACGGCCGTACTTCTTGCGCTCCTTCATGCGCTGGTCGCGGGTCAGCAGGCTGTTCTCGCGCAGCGTGTCGAAGGTGGCCGGGTTGATCTTCTTCAGGGCCCGGGCGAGGCCCAGGGAGACCGCGTCGGCCTGGCCCGTGGGGCCGCCCCCGCGGACATTGCAGAAGATGTCGTACTGGGAGCCGGACTCCGTGCGCTCGAGGGCCAGGGTGGCCGAGCCGCGGGTCTGGTGGGTGGTGAAGTAGTCGTCGAGCGGCTTGCCGTTGACGATGAAGGCGCCCGAGCCGGGCTTGAGGCGGACGCGAGCGACCGCGGTCTTCCGACGGCCGAGGCCCCAGGTCCAAGGGTTGATGACTGCCATGATCAGGTGGGAGTTGTTCGGGGGGCGTGTCGAGGGCTCAGAGCGACTCGACCTTGGTCGGGTTCTGGGCGATGTGCGGGTGCTCCTCGCCGGAGTACACCTTCAGGCGCGAGAGCATCTTGTGGCCGAGGCGGCCCTTCGGAAGCATCCGGCGCACCGCGAGGGTGACGATGTCGTGGGGACGACGCTCGATCATCTCGTCCACGGAGAGGACGCGGCGGCCGCCGGGATAGCCCGTGTGGTGGGCGTACTCCTTCTGGTCGCGCTTGTTGCCCGTCAGCACCGGCTTGGTGCCGTTGATGACCACCACATGGGTGTTGGACGCCTCGCTGGGAGTCCAGGTGGGGCGGTCCTTGCCCATGAGGGCCGTCGCGATGCGGGTCGCCATGCGACCGAGGACATGCTCGGAGGCATCGAACAGGAGCCAGCGCTCTTCGGTGTCAGCGGCGCGGACGTGGGTGCTCTTCATCGGAGTCGAGGCGAAGGGGCGGGTCGGTCTCTTGGGGGCACGGAGCGCAGACAGGCGCCCCGCCCGGGAGGCAGGCCGCCCGGATCGAGCGGAAGAGGGTACGCAGGACCCCCCCCTTGGGCAAGCTCGGGGGCGGGTTTCCCTCACCCCGAGCCTCCCTCACCTCGAGCCGGGGTCCAGGGGCCGCCCCACGGCCCGCAGCCACGAGGCGGCCGCGGGGGGCGTGCTCGGCCCCGGGACCTGGCCCCGGAGCTCGCCCACGGCAACCCAATAGCCCTGGGGCAGGCCAGCCACGAGCCAGCCCGGAGGTGCGCCCCCGCCCGGGGCTCCCTGATCCCGGCGCGGCTGTGCGGCCCCCAGCTCCCAGGCCCCGCAGGGCACCCACCCCGCGGCTCCCCGGAGCCAGGTGCGCTCGAGGGCCCCCAGGGCCTGCAGCTCGGGCTCGAGGACCGGGGGCCGTCCCTCGAGGGCCTCGCGACGCACCAGGAGCTCCCCGGCCCCCGCCTCGAGGCGCCAAGAGGGCTCGCCCTCCGTCACCCAATAGACCAGCCCTCCGGCCGCGGCGCAGTGCACCTCCCCATCGCGCCGGGGCACGGTCAGGCTCCCGAACGCGGCCTCGGTCACCCCCCACCGGGCCGTGGGGCCCGCCCCTTCGAGGTCCAGGACCCGGACGAGGCGTCCCTGACTGACGCCCGTCGGGGCAAGGGCCACAAGAGTGGCGCCCGCCAGGCCGACCGCCAGCAGGACCCAGCTCGCGCTGCGGCGCAGCAGGAGCGCCGCGACCCAGGCCCCGAAGAGGGCAAGCGCCGGCGTTCGAGGCAGGCGGCGCGAGGACCCGGGCGGGGCCGGGGCCGCGCGGCGTGCGAGCCAGGGCGGAACGGCGCGCTCCTCGTCCGGGACGGCCTCCAGCTCGCCCCGCGCGGCGCGGGCCGCGTCCACCGGCGCGACCAGGGGCAGCAGCAGGGTGCGCACCTCCCCCGCGCGCAGGTTCCCCGTCCACACGGTCCGCCCCAGCTCACCGCACTCGACGGTGACCTGCTCGGCGGGCCCCTCGAGCCGCAGGCGGGCGAGGTGCAGCCGGTCCGCAGCCTCAGGCGCCGGCGCACTGGAGGCCGCTCGGTCCGGGACCATCGCCTTGAGCGACGGGACCATCGCCTCAAGCGACGGGACCACCGCCTCGAGCGACGGGGCGTGGAGCGCTCGCGCACTCGAGTGCGAGGCGCAGAGTGCCAAGAGTGCGAGCAGGGCCCGGCTCATGCGAAGCCCTCGGTCTGGAGCTCGGGTCGAGGCAGGCGGCCGCAGGCCGCGAGGTGGACGCCCAGGAGCCAGGGCAGCCCTGAGAGCGCGCCTGCTGCTGCTCCTTCGCCGTGTCCCGCGAGACGGGCAAAGGGGCTCGCGCCGGCGAGGACCTCCAGCATGGCCGGCGCGTCCACGCCGCCCCACGCAGCCAGCTGCGCCAGGGCCCAGGGGCCCGCCAGGAGGAGCGCCCAGGAGCAAGTGACGCGCCGCGCGACTGCGCAGGACCGCGGCGCGCCGGCCCAGGCCAGCACGACGCACAGCGCCGCCGCTTCGGCCAGGCGGCCAAGAGCCGCCCCCCCATCCAGGGCCCAGGCCGCCGCCAGGGCAGGCAGGGCGAGGGCGAGCCCCCAGGTCCAGGGCGCGGTGCGCTGGGGACCAGGAGGCGGAGCTGCACGCGGGAGACCGAGGACGAGGCCCCAGGCCAGAGCCAGCACGGTAAGGCGGGGAGCGGCAGGCCAGGCCTCAGCCAGCCCGCCCGGCGCAAGGAGGACGGCAGCAGACAGGAGCAGCGCGAGGATCACCGCTCTTCCCGCTCCCGCACGGGCGCGTCGAAGCGCACATCGAGGCCGTCCCAGTCCTTGCCCACCTCGAGGTCCTCGAGGGCACTGGAGATCGCGCTCCACTTGGCGGCCTCGCTCAGCTCTGAAGCGCGCGCCCCCGGAGCCAAGGCCTCGAGCGGCGTCCGGCCCCAGAGGATCACCCGGCGCTGATCGAGGAGCAGGACGGTCCCGCCGGGGAGGCCGTCGGGAGCCGCGGTCTCGCTCGCGTCAAGGACGACACGCCCGAGGGCGCGGCGCGTGCGCAGGGGCGCCTCGCGCAGCGAGGAGGCCAGGGAGAGGGCCGCCTCCAGGCGTTGGAGCACGGGGTCGGCACTCAAGAAGGCACCCGAGGGAGGCACGCCCCGCGCGGCCCTGCCACCGCGCTCCTCCAGCCGCCGCACCGCGCAGTTCTCGGCCGTGCATTCCGGGCTCGGATTCCCATCGGCCTCCAGCCCCGCAGCGACCGGGTCCAGGTGCTCGTGGTGGTGCGGGCACTCGGCGGGACAGGCCACCTGCACCGGGCAGCCGTAGAAGGGCGGCTCCTCGTCCCAGGCCCCAGGCACCGGCCGGATGACGGGCAGCGGCGCACCGTCAACCTCGTGCGGCACCTCGCTCCACGCAGGCAGCAGGGTTCCATCGCGCGCGACGGGGAGGAACTCCCTGCCCAAGCGGAGGCAGGCAACCGGCTCGTGGAAGCGCAGCTCGACCCGCAGGCTCGCAGGGTGCCGCACCTCGACGGAGGCCACCTCCGCGACGAAGGGCAGCGCACGCAGCTGCTCCTCGAAGGCCTCCAGGGCGTCGCGATCCTGGAGCTCGAGGGCGTCCACCTCGAGCAGCAGGTCCTGGAGACGCTGGCGCCAATCGCTCGGGACCCATCCGTCTCCGCTGTGCAGCCGGATGCGCGTGGCGTCGACGCGCCCGACGCCCGCAGCCTCGGCGCTACGCAGGAGGAAGGCGATGCCGACCCCGAGGACCAGCACCATGGCGACCACGGGCACCGCCAGCGGTACGCCCCCCCGCAGCGCGGGACGGGCCGTACGCAGTGTGCCTCGGGCGCTGACGCGCTGTGTGCGTCCGGCGCTCAAGGGTCCTCGGCGCTCAGTTGCGCGCCGCGACGAGGGTCGGCTCGGCGCGGGAGGCGTCCACGGTGCCCTGCAGGTTGGCGCTGGAGCCGCTGCCGAGCCGACGACCGGCCTCCTCGATGAACAGGTCGAGGGTCGTCTGCATCTCGACGACCTCCTCGCGGGAGAGGGTCAGGGTGCGGCTCGAGGCCTGGGCGTGGAGCTCGTGGCCGAGCAGGCGCGAGAGCACCTTCAGGTGAGCGAGCTGACGAACGAGGGGCTGGAGGGCGCGGGACTCGGCGGACATGGCGGTGCGGTCGTGGTGGACGGTGGGCAGGGTGCGGCGGCGACGGGCTGGCAGCGCGCCTCGCCGGAGGGTGGCAAGCGCAGTAGGGCACCAACTGGGGACGCCCCTGGCTCTGCGCGGGCCTAGACCGTTAGATAGCGAGTCGCAGAGGCGGGCTCAAGAAGCGCTTCTGCCCCGGGCGCGGGGCTCCCGCTCCCGCCCCCTCCATGCCTGCACCCCACGATCCCTCCTCGCGCCCCTCCTCCACCGACGAATCGGTGCCCTTCGGGTACCTGCCGGAGGAGCCCGAAGAGCAGCCCGTGCGGAAGGACCCGGCCCCCGAGGCCGGAGGCGAAGAGTCCGAGAGGCCTCGCCGCAGGCGGAGGAGGCGCCGCTCCGGCGCCGAAGGCCAGGACCCGGCCCCCGAGACCCGAGAG
>JADHNZ010000055.1 GCA_016779225.1 Planctomycetota bacterium | reverse complement strand
GAGTCGAAGATCTGGATGGCGTCCGCACCGGCCTCGACCTGCATGGCGAGGTAGCCGAGAGAGTTGTCCACGATGCGCTCCACGAGGCGGTCGAAGAGCTCGGGCTGGCCGAGCATCATCGCCTTGGTCGTCTCGTAGTTACGCGAGCTGCGCCCCTCGACCATGTAGCTCGCCAAGGTGAAGGGCGCTCCGCAGAAGCCCAGCATGGCGCGCTCCTCGCCGAGCTCGGCACGAACCAGGCGCAGGGCCTCGGCCAAGAAGCCCGTGGCCTCGCGGGCGTCGAAGTCTCGCAGGGCCTCCACGGCCTCGGCCGTGCGCACCGGCGGGTCGAGCAGGGGGCCGACACCCTCCTCGATGCTCACCGCGAGCCCCATGGCCTCCGCGGGCACGAGGATGTCACAGAAGATCACGGCCGCGTCCATCCCGAAGCGGCGGATGGGCTGCAGGGTGGCCTCCGCGGCGAGCTCCGGCCGGTGGCACATCTCCATGAAGGTGTGGCCCGACCGCAGCTCGCGGTACTCGGGGAGCGAGCGCCCGGCCTGACGCATCATCCACGCCGGCGTGCGGTCCACGGGCTGGCGGCGTGCGGCCGCCAGGAAGCGCTCACGGGAGTTCATGGGGGTGGATAGGACGGAGGGCTGCCGGGTTCAGCGCCGGATCCCAGGGAGACCCCGCAGGGAGGCACGGGCGCCTTGCAGGAGAGGGACGCACGGTCACTAGGGCGGTTGCGACCGCTTCACAGAATACCGGAGGACCCGCTCCCGGCTGGGGCGCTCGGGTGCCTGAACCGGTCGATTCCCAGGGACGCAGGTGAGCTCCCCGTCACCCTTGGTGCGTGGGGCTCGGCGGACCGCGGTCGGGCAGAACCTCCGGTCGGCGAAGAGGCCTCTGCCGGGCGGGCGCCCAGCACGGATCGCCGCGGGGTCTCGGGCGGTCAGGGCCGCGCCTCGAGTCGCCTCCACCCCCCTTGGAGGAGTGGAACCCATCGGCCCTCAAGGGGCTCTCCCCCTGGTCGCGGAGCGGCGGCCGCGCGAGCATCTCGGAGCGTGTAGGCTGCTTCGGCCACAGTCTCGGAGTGCCGCCAAGAGCCCTAGGTGACCTGATGAACTCACAGCCAGACCAGCTCGACCTGTCGCTCCGCGTGCCGGGGATGCTCGAGATCGAGCCGCTGGTGGATGACTTCCTGCGCCGCGTCGTGGGCCTCGCGGGCATTGCCCCAACGCAGGGGGAGGACTTGATTGCAGCCGTGCGCAGCGCGGTTCTACTGGTCGAGTCCGAGCTCGAGAGGGGAGGTGAAGTCGCCGTCCCGATCGAGGTCAGCGCACGCATCGATCCCACCACGCTCGAACTGACGATTCTCGAGCACGGGCGTCCGCTCGGCGAGGGCGCTCTTGACGCAAGCGGCGCTGACATTCCCCAGCGGATTCGACCCGCGCGCGTGTTCGACGATGTCCACTGGGTGCAGCGTGGCCCTGAAGGCTCCGAGCTGCACATGCGCATCGCGCGTCCTCATGCGCGGATCGACGTGCTGTCCGAGCTGGAGCACCGTGTTGACGCCATCGAGTCAGCCGCGGACCACGCCCAGCTCGCCGAGTCGTCGGCGACCTCGGCCTACCGCACCCGCGCGTTTCGACCGGGTGATGGGCTCGGCGTTGCAGAGCGGATCTACGAGGCCTACGGGCATTCCTACCCGAACCCAGATCTCTACTACCCGGACCGCGTCGAGGCCCTCAACCGCAGCGGCAGGCTCGTCTCGATCCTCTGCGAGACGGACGGCGGCGAGCTCGTCGGACACTATGCCCTGGAGCGGCCCGATCTCGGGCCGATCGGCGAGGCGGGGCAAGCAGTCGTCGACCATCGCCACCGTGGCCATGGTCTGATGCGCCCGATGCGTGAGGCGGTCGAGGAGGCCGGCCGCGAGCTCGGCCTCCTCGGCATCTGGAGCCAGCCGACCGCGCGCCACCCGTTCAGCCAGCGCATGAACCTCGGGTTTGGTTCGGTTGCACAGGCGCTGTGCCTCGGCACGACGCCCGGCGGAACCACTCTGCGGGGCGGAGTCGACGGGTCGACGGAGTCCGGTGAGGTCCTGCGCCACTCGTGCTTCCTCTACTGGCATCCGCTCGCGGAGGAGGCGCCCCTGGAGATTGAAGCTCCCGAGGCGCTCGCTCCACTTCTGGCGGCGCTCTACGCGGCTCGCGGGCGGACCTGCACGCTCCGATCCCCGGGGCGGCCGAGCCGTCGTTCGGAGCCGATCCGGACTCGCTTCGACCGGGTCCGTAGCGTGGGGTGGGTGGCGACCCAGGGCATTGGGCACGACACGCTGGGCGGCATCCGTGCGGCTCTCGAAGCCCTTCGTGATGCCGCCGGCGCCGAGGCGATGTTCGTGGACCTTCCGATCGAGCAGGCTGGAGTCGGGCATCTGGCGTCCGAGCTGCTCGGCGATGGTCTTCGCTTCGCGGGAATCGGGCCGCGGTTTCGCAAGACGGAGTCGGGTGCGGAAGACGTGCTGCGGCTGCAGCTGCCGGTGGCGCCGTTCGACGAAGCCGGACTCGCGGTCGAGGGCGAGCTGGGCGCGCAGATCGCATCCGCAGCCCTGGCCAACGGCCGATGAGCGTGAGGCGAGACCTCGCAACGCACCCTCGGCCACGGCCATTGCCCACGACAGCCGAGAGCCTCTCCTAGGGGCCCTGACGCGCTTGCGGGGTGGCCCCTCACCGGCCGCTGGAGGGTGTGTGGCGAGAACTCGGCATCGGGACCCAGGCGAGCTCCCCGTCACCCTTGGTGGGTGGGGCTTGGCGGACTACGCTCGGGGGTCCCCATGGAGCTCCTCTTCGCCTTCCTTGCGGGCCTTGGGCTCGCCTCCGTCGCGGCGCTCGTGCTCCGCTCGCGCGCCCTTGCTGACCAGGCCCAGACTCACCGCGCGGAGCTCGACTCCGTCCGCGCTGAGGGCGAGCGGGGTCTCGAGCAGCTGCGCTCGGCCGTGACCGACGCGCGCGAGGCTCAGCTCCGCATCCAGGGCGAGCTGGAGACCGCCCATGCCGTGGCAGCTCGCGCGGAGGAGGCTGCCAAGGAGCGCGCGGACTGGCTGGAGGCCCAGAAGAAGGAGATGGAGAAGACCTTCACGGCGCTCTCCTCCAAGGCGCTCGAGTCCTCCAATCAGTCCTTCCTGGAGCGGGCGACCGAGCGCATGAAGCCGGTCAGCGACCAGCTGACGCGGCTCGAGAAGGCCACACAGGAGATGGAGAAGAACCGGCAGGAGGCGTACGGCTCCCTGCGGACCCAGCTGGGGGTCCTGCACGAGGCCACCGAGAGCTACCGCGTCCAGTCCGAGCGCCTCTCCACCGCCCTCACCGGCTCGTCCCAGGCCCGCGGTCGGATCGGCGAGGTCGTCCTGCGGAACATCGCCGAGTTCGCCGGCATGACGCGGCACTGCGACTTCTACGAGCAGGGTGCGGACTCCAGCGGCCAGCGGCCGGACATGGTGGTGCGCGTTCCCGACGGGGGCGAGATCCCGGTCGACGCGAAGTTCCCCCTCGCCGCCTACGACCGAGCCAACGAGGCCAAGGACCCGGAGGAGCGCGCGCGCCAGCTTGCCCAGCACGCCCGGGACCTCAAGACCCATGTGAACGAGCTGGCCCGCCGCGACTACAGCAAGTACGCCAAGGGCGAGGTGGACTTCACGGTCCTCTTCCTCCCCGGCGACCACCTGCTGGCGGCCGCGTTCGATGCGGACGCCGAGCTGCAGAACATGGCCTTCGAGAAGCGCGTCCTGATCACGACGCCGGTCACCTTCGTGGCCCTCCTGCGCACCGTCGGCCTCTACTGGCGCCAGCACCAGCTCGCCGAGAACGCCCAGGAGATCGCCACCGAGGCGAAGGAGCTCATGGGGCGTCTGGGCAAGTTCATCGAGCACTTCTCCAAGGTCGGCAAGGGGCTCAGCCAGGCGCTCGGGGCGTACAACAACGCGGTCGGCTCCTACGAGCGCCGCATCCTGCCCTCGGGCCGACGGGTGGCCGAGCTGCAGGCCCTTCCCGCCGAGCTGCCCGACATCACTGCGATCGACGGTGAGGTTCGACCCGTCGAGCTCCCCGCCCCCAGCCCCGAAGAGGGGGACGGCGGCCTCCTGCCGCTCCCCTGACCCACCGCCTCCATGTCCACCGAGACTCCGCCCCCCGACAACCCGGCCCCCGCGCTGGCCAGCCGCCTGCGGGTGCGGGGCCGGAGCTTCATCGGCTCAGGGATCGTGCTCGTGATCGCCTTCGTACTCACGGTCGCGAACGCGGGCTACGGCACCAACCCCGACCCCAACCGGACCTTTGGCGAGCGGCGGTCCTACAACATGGTCAAGACCAGCGTGCACGACGCGGTGCCGGACGCCGCGCCCTACCTGGCGGGGGCCCTGCTGCTCTTCTGGCTGGGCCGTCGCCAGCTTCGCAGGGCCGACCTCCTCGATCCGCCCACCGACGGGTGAGCGCACCGCGCGCTCAGCGCGCAACGAGGAGCGCGTTTAGATCACACCTCGCGAGCCGCGAGGATCGCGTTGAGCTCACACCTAGCGAGCCGCCAGGATCGCGTCCAGCTCACACCTAGCGAGCCGCCAGGATCGCGTCCAGCTCACACCTAGCGAGCCGCCAGGATCGCGTCCAGCTCACACCTAGCGAGCCGCCAGGATCGCGTCCAGCTCACGCAGCAGCGCCTCGAGCACATCGTCGTAGGAGTAGGTCCCGACGGTCTCGGGACCCCTCTTCAGATTGACCGTCTTGGGGCCACACCAGAGGCCCAGGTCGGCGTCGTCGGTCTCGCCCGGGCCGTTCACCCGGCAGCCCATCACCGCGATGGTCACATCGTGCTCGGCGGCGCGCGCGGTGGCCTCCTTGACCTCCTGGGCCAGGTCGATGAAGCGCTCGTTCTCGACCCGCGAGCAGGAGGGGCAGGCGATGATGTTCAGGCCGTCGAAGAAGCCCTTGGGAACCGAGCGGAAGCGGCCTGCCTCGATGTCGGCGAGGATCTGGCGGCCGACCTCGATCTCCATGCCCTTGTTCTCGAAGGGCACCGTCAGAGACACCCTCAGGGTGTCGCCGATCCCGCGCGGGATGAGCTGCTCGAAGGCGATGCGCGTCTTGATGACGCCGTCCGGCGGCATGCCCGCCTCGGTGACCCCGAGGTGCAGGGGGACATCGGGCCGTTGGGCCGCGAAGCGCTCGTTGGCCTCGATCACGAGGCGCGGGTCGGAGTCCTTGATCGACACGCAGAAGTCGTGGAACTCAAGCTCGTCCAGGATCGCACAGTGGTCCACGGCCTGGGCGACGAGCGCCGCGACATGGTCCTTCCCGAAGCGCTCCTTGTAGTCGGGCGCGAGCGAGCCCGCGTTGCAGCCCACCCGCAGGGCGCAGTCGTGCGCCTTGGCGGTGTCCGCGATCCACGCGACCTTGTCGCGGATCGAGCGGCTCTTCTCGTGGTGGTGCAGGTGGCCGGGGTTGTAGCGCAGCTTCTGCACGAAGGGCGCCACCTCCGAGGCCAGGCGGTAGTTCTCCTGCAGGTCGATGGAGAGGGGCACCGTCGCGCCATCCACCACCTTGGCCAGGGCCTCCACATCCGCGGGGCTGTCCACCGCGATCCGCACCAGGTCGGCGCCGGCGGCCGTGAGCAGCTCGAGCTGTCGGCGCGTGGCCGGCACATCCTGGGTCCGCGTGGCGGCCATGGACTGCACCATGATCGGCGCGTCGCCTCCGATGGTCAGGGAGCCGATACGGATCGAGCGCGTGCTGCGGGGGCTGCTCATGGCGGACAGGATAGTGGGCCGTGCGGCGGGGGCTCACCAGCCCGCGTGCCCGGGGAATCGGCTCCGGCTGTGGGCCGTCAGGGCAGGCGCAGCCGCGCCACCCGCGTCGGCGCCCGGTCGCCCCCCTGGGTCCGCAGCCCGCGGGCGGTGACGCGCGTCCCCGCCGCCCCGATCGGGCCTGCGGTCGTGACCTCGATCAGGCCGCTGGCGGGCAGCGGGCCCTGGAACTGCGCCGTCCCGCTCAGGCCGAAGCCCGAGAGGCTCGTGGCCTGGGCTGCTGGGGCCAGGGTCCAGGCCAGCAGGGCCTCGTCCGCGGGCAGGCCCGCTAGGCCCAGGGTCAGCTCCCCCGAGGGCGAGGCCGAGGTCCACAAGAGGGGCTGCTTGCAGCGCGCGTCGGCCTCCAGGGGCTCGCCCGCGGCACCCGAGCCCAGCACGAACAGGTGCTGGTCCTCGTCCCCACGCAGCTCGGCCTGGAACAGGACCACGGCCAGCCTTCGGTGCAGGCGGTTCTGCTCGGCGTGCGAGAGGGAGTTGGCTCCGACGGGGAAGTTGAGCGATCCGTTGTGGCCGCCTCCGACCACGCGCGGGAAGAGGGCCCGCCGCGCGCCGTCCGCCTGCTCGAAGTAGTTGCGGGCGTTGGCGTTCATCGGCGTCACTCCATCCTCGGTGGCGCCCACCGAGATGAGCGCGCCCTCGAAGCTCGCGATGGGCAGGTCGTTGAACCAGTTCCCCTCCATCAGCACCGCGACCTCGATCCGGGGCTCCCACGGCATCGAGTAGCCGATGGCTGCACAGCCGTTCGAGTGGCCCATTGCGCCCCATGCACCCGGTGCGGCCATCCCAAACAGGAAGTGGCTCGGGTCCGCGCTGCGCTCGTCCGCCCAGTGCAGCAGCGCCTGCCCGTCCTGGGCCTGGTCCTGCAGGTCCTGGACGAAGCCCGTCTCGGTCGAGACCGAGAGCACCACGAAGCCATGGCTCGCCAGGTGGCTGGTGAGGCCGCTGTAGAAGGACGGCGGCGCGAAGAAGCCGTGGGAGAACAGCACCAGGGGGTAGGGGCCGCTCGCCGGGTCTGCGGCCGCGTTGGTGCCCGCGGACAGGGCCGGGTAGTGGATGTCCGCCGTGACCGTGCTGTTGCCGGCGAGGGGGTGCGAGAAGGTCACGGACCGGAACCCGACCGCGTGCGGGCCGGGGTCCTCAGGGAGCTGGGCTGCGGAGGGGGCGACCGCACCCAGGGCGCAGGTCAGGAGCAGGAGCAGGGAGCGGAGCATCGAGCGGTGCCGTTCAACGAGGATCGAGGGGGCTTGCGAATCCCGCAAGCGCCTCCGGGGGACCCTTCGCAGGGCGAGACCCTTCGGGCGCGCTGGGCCGGGCTTTCTGCCCGGGCGCGGATTTCTTGGAGGGATTCGCCCCCCTGCGGGGCGCACCCCCGGATGAGGGGTCGGAAGGAGTCCGGCGCCCCGAGCGGCCGGGCAGACAGACACCCCGGACACGCGCCGGGGAACCGACCGGGCCCCCGGGGTCCGTCACTCGGCACCGCGGGAATCCCCTCTCTCGCGACCAGCGGCGGGCTTCGGGTGCCTCTTCCGTTGGGGCGTGTCTCGATCGGCGAGAGCCCCGGGGGAGCTCCGCTGGGGTCCGCGCCCCCCGTGGCTATCATGCGGGCCTCCGCGCCCGGAGGCGCACCCGCTTGAAGGCCAAGATCCTCATCATCGGTGGCGGTGGCATGGGCACCTCCATCGCCCTGCACGCCGCGACCCGCTGCGACCCGCTCGACGAGCCGGTCGTCCTCATCGAACGGGACCGCCTCGGCGCCGGCTCCTCCGGCCGCTCGGGCGCAATCGTCCACGCGGCCTACTCCGACCGCGCCCTGTGCGGCATGGCGAGGGACTCGCTGAAGCAGTACATGCACCTCACCACCCACACCGGTCGCTCGGTGGGGCACCGCAAGACGGGGGTGCTGATCCTCTCGGGGGACTCGAAGGAGGAGCGTGAGCACCACCACGCCGACTTCGAGATGCAGCGCAGTCTCGGCATCAATGCCGAGGAGCTCGACGCCGAGGCCATCCGCGCGCGGGTGCCGGGCATCGAGGTCGACGACGACGCGATCGGGATCTGGCAGGCGGACGGGGGCTACCTCGAGCCCTCGCGCACCATCGAGACCTTCGCGCGCCTGGCGCGGGAGCGCGGGGCCACGACCCGCACGGGCATCACCGGCCCGCGCGTGCTCGTCGAGGACGGCCGGGTCGTTGGCGTTGAGACGGACCAGGGCCGCTTCGAGGCCGAGCATGTGGTCCTCGCCATTGGCGCCTGGACCCCGGTGCTGCTCGAGCAGCTCGGCGTGAAGTGGCCCCTGCGCGTCCTGCGCACCGAGGAGCACTTCGTCACGATGCCGCCGGTGGACATCAGCGACGAGGACGAGGGCTTCCAGGACCACGGCGGAGGCGGCCACGAGGCGCGCTTCGTGCCGGATCCGCTGGAGACGCTGC
The DNA here is from genome assembly GCA_016779225.1 of Planctomycetota bacterium. Taxonomy (GTDB): domain Bacteria; phylum Planctomycetota; class UBA1135; order UBA1135. Next base: position 11,236 of record JADHNZ010000055.1, on the reverse strand, counting down.
CCGTCGCGCACCCGGTGGTCATTGACCGGGAGAACTGCTTCCACATCCGCTGCGATCCCCAGGAGGAGCGCAGCCGCGTGGGCCGGTTGGGCTTCAAGCGCCTGCCGGAGCTCGACGGTCCCCTGGGACCCACGGAGCAGGCCAGCGCCGAGTTCTCGGACTGGGCGCGAGGCTCGGTCGCGAAGCGCCTGCCCTTCTACGCCGACATGGAGGACCGCGGCTCGAACGCATCCCACATCACCGTGACCCCCGACGGGCGCGGCATCGTGGGTGAGGTGCCCGAGGTCAAGGGCCTCTGGGTCGTGACGGGCTTCTCCGGCCTGGACTACACCCTCGCCCCGAGCATCGGCGAGGGCCTAGTCCAGATGATCCTGGGTAAGCCCGTGTCGGCCTTCGATCCGAGCTTCTTCGCCCCCGACCGCTTCAGCGGCGAGGGCTGAGGTCCGCGCGGCGCCGAGCCTCAGGCGAGGTCCGTGATGCGGACCCCGTAGCTGTGGTCGATGGTGACGACCTCGCCGCGGGCGACGATCTTGCCGTTCACCAGCACATCCGCCGGCTCGTGGGCCTCACGGTCCAGGGGGAGCAGCGTGCCGGGCTTCATGCGCACCAGCTCGCCCAGGTTCATGCGCGTCCGGCCGATCTGAACCGTCACGCGCACGGGGACATCCATCAGGCTCTCGATGCCCATGGAGGTTCCCTCACCCAGCCGCGCCGCCTCGGCGGCAACGGCCTCGGTGGCCTGGTCGATGGCGGTCTCGAGGTCGTGGTTCTGGTTGGTCTCGGGCATGGCGTTCACTCGGTGTCGGGGTGGAGCTCGCGGAACTCGTCGTCCAGGCGCTCCACCTGGACGGCCAGGTGGTCGCCGTGGCGACCCCAGCTGGCGCTGGCATAGGGGCGGTCCTCGGCGAAGAGCTCGACCGTCGAGCCCTCCGGTACGCCGAGGGGGATCACATCCCCGACCTCGAGGTCGAGGAGCTGGGAGAGGGGCACATCGATGGAGCCCAGGCAGGCGCTGACCGAGACCTCCACGCGGTCCAGGTGGTTCGGCAGGTCGCGCGTAGCAGGCTCCTCCGCGGGGCGCTCCTCGCGCACTCCGGGCAGCAGCACGCGCAGCTGGCTCGGGCCGCCGGGGCCCTCGAAGGCGAGGTCCAGGGCCAGGCGGCGACCGTCCTGATCCGGAGCGGCGATCCCCTGGGTGATGAGCTCGTCGGGGTCCTGCCCCACGATCCCGGGGCCTGGCTCGAGGCCCATGGCGAGGGCGCAGCAGCCAGCGATGCGGTCCAGCAGGTCGCTCACGATGCGGCCCTCGGTGCGCGAGAGGCGCGCGCCGGCGTCGGGCTCGCCGTCGACGGAGCCGGTGATCACGGCCTCCGCGGTGCGATGCGCGGCGCAGCTGTCCCACACGATCCAGCCGGTCTCCCCGCTGCACGGGAAGCCGTGGACCACGAAGGGCACGGGCAGGTCGCGCCCCAGGCCACAGGCGTCCACCTCGCGCAGGCCCAGCAGGCTCAGCTTGTGATGGCCGCGCAGGGTGCGGGCGAGCTCGGGTACGACCGCGTCGAGGGCGGTGCGCAGGCGGCGGCCCAGGCCCTCCAGGGTCGCGGAGGACAGCTGGCGAGGCTGGGAGAAGTTTCGCGGCTCCACCTGCGGGGCACGGGCCGCGCGGGCTTCGACGAACGCCTCCTGGAGGGCGTCGAGCTCGGGCTCTTCGAGGCTGCTCATGGGGTGCTCGGGGTGCGGGACCCGCCCGTCACTGGGCGATGTTCTGGGTCAGGAAGACCTGGCGGATGCGGCCGTGCACGCCGACCTTCACCTCGCCCACGAAGTCGCGCTCGACCGTCGAGACATCGACGAAGATCCCCTCGCCGGTCTGGTCGGGCACGAACAGGTCCACCTCGGCGCCGCTGAAGGGAACGGGCTCGCCGTCGTCCAGCTGCAGGGTGTGCGAGGGCGCGTCGACCTTGAGGGTGTGGTCGTGGAAGCGGCCGCGGAAGGTGGCCTCGCGGTAGGAGTCCCCCGGGCGCAGCCCGCTCTCCTCGTCGCGGTCGAGGGGGTTGCTGGTGGCTCCGATGTGGACGGGGAAGAGGATCGGCTCGCAGGTGCGGCGCACGCGCTGGGCGAACAGGTCACCCTCGGTGCCGCCGTAGACCTCGTCCAGGGACATGCTGCGCAGCAGCATCCCTAGGTCGTTCTGCAGCCACGAGCGGTAGAGCAGATCCCCGGCCCGAGTGCTCGTGTAGCTCTCGTCGTATGCGAAGCACTCCACCTCGGGCGAGGTCTTCAGGAAGCGCGTGAAGTGGTTGTCCGCCACATTGGAGACGAACTCCTCCTCGAAGAGAGGCAGGTGGTAGGGGCCCACGAAGTGGTGCTCCTTCTCCTGGCCAGGCACGGCCATGAGGGCCAGGGCCGCGCCAGCGCCGATCAGGCCTACGACGCCTCCCAGCAGCTTCAGGCCGCCCTTGGGCTTGCTCTCGGTCGCTTCGGCGGGGGTCTCTGCGGGGGCGTTGGCGTCGGACATGGTGCTTCTCTCTGGGGTGCTGCGCCGGGCAGGCGCGTCTGGGCTGGGGCAGGGTCGGGCGGAGCGGCGTCAGCGCGGGGGCTGGAGCACGAGGCGCGCGTCCACGGAGCGCACCTCCTTGCCCTGGAGGTCGGGCTCGTCGAACCAGGTGCGCACCTCGATGCGCTCCGGCGCGAAGCCGTGGTCGCGAACCAGGAGCTCGCGCACGGTCTCGGCGCGCTCCTGGGCGAGCAGGGGGTTGGGCAGGCCGTCCTCGAGGGCGTGGCCCTCGAGCACCAGGATCTCGCCCTGGTGGGGGCGCAGGACCTCCTCGAGCTCGCGCAGGTAGGCGCGGCTGGCGTTGAGGGGTGCGGCCGAGCCGGGCTCGAAGACCGCGACCTGGGCGATGGTGCGCTCGGGGCGCGGCTGCATGGCCTCGACCAGCTCGGCGCGGGTGAGCTCCTGTGCGGAGGCCTCGTCGTGGCTGGCGCGGCGCGCGGGGTCCGGCTCCGGGGGCAGGTTGAACCGGCGGCGCATCTCGTCGAAGACGCGCTGCTTCTCGGAGGCGCTCAGGATGCCCGTGAGGCCCATGGTCCGCACGCTCATCACGAACGAGCCGATGCCCTTCGCCATGAGCCCGTAGTCCTGGTCCTTCGCCATGGACACGAGCAGGATGAAGAAGCACAGGATCAGGGTCATCATGTCCCCGAAGGACACCATGTAGCTGGGCGCGCCCTTCTTCTTGACCTTGACGATGACGGTCTTGGGCTTGGGGGCGGCGGCCTTCGCGCTCATCGCGACTCCTCCTCGATCCCCTGCGGGCCGCTGCCGGGAAGGATGCGCACCTCGACGCGGCGCTGCTCGCGACGCTGGGCGACGCTCTCGCCGGTGTTGCCGGGCTGGGGCCGGTATCCGCGCCCCGCGAGCTGGATGCGTAGGGAGGGCATGCCGGCGTCGGCGAGGACCTGCGCTGCGGCGCGCGCGCGGGCGACCGAGAGGCTCTGGCCGTCGGGGTGGCTCGGGGTCGGCCGGAAGGCGTTGTCCACGAAGCCCTCCACGAGGACCACATAGGGGTAGGAGGCGAGGGTGGCGGCGAGCTCGCGCAGGGAGCGGCCCAGCTCGGCGTTGACCACATCCGAGCCCGGCGAGAACGAGGCCTCGCTCGGGAAGTCCAGGCGCAGGCCCGCGCCGATGCGGTGCAGGTCGAGGGGCTGGTGCTCTTCGTCGTCCTTCTGACCCATCTCCTCGAGGTTCTCGAGCAGCTGGTCCAGGGGGCGGCTGTGGGGGACCTTGGCGCCGCGCGCGATGTCGTACGCGGTCATGATGTCCGACTCGGGTGCGGCCACGGAGTCGGCGGGGTCCTCGTGCATGATGCCGGACATGCCCAGGAGGCGGCCTGGCATCGAGAACGCGTCGAACTCGGTGATGCTCGAGAAGGTGAAGAGCAGGATGAAGAAGGTCACCAGCAGCGAGGTCATGTCGACGAAGGTCGTGATCCACGGCGGTGCGCCGTCGATCCCGTCCTCCACCGTCTTGATCCGGATCTCGCGCTGAGCCACGACCTCCTCCTCAGGCCTCCACCACCGCGCGCAGGCGCGGCGACAGGAAGCCCTTGAGCTTCTCCTTGATGAGCTGGGGCTTCTCGCCGGACTGGATGGCGACCACGCCCTCCACCATCAGGCTGCGCACCAGGCTGTTGTGGGCCGCGACGCGCTCGAGCTTGCCCGCGAGGGGGATGAACAGCATGTTCGCCGCCATCGCGCCGTAGAGGGTGGTGAGCAGCGCGGTGGCCATGCCCTGCCCGATCATCGCCGGGTCCGACATGTCCTGGAGCATCTGCACCAGGCCGACCAGGGTGCCGATCATCCCGAAGGCGGGCGCGAAGGCGCCCATCTGGTCCATGATCTTGCGCCCGGTCTCGTGGCGCTGACCCTCCCACTCGGTCTCCAGCTCCATGATGTCGCGGACGGTGTCCGCGCTGAAGCCGTCGATCACGAGCTGGATGCCCTTGGCGAAGAAGGGGTCGTCGACCTCCTTCAGCTGGTTCTCGAGGGCGAGCAGACCCTCGCGGCGCGCGAGGTTTGCGTACTGCACGACGCGCTCGATCTCGTCGGTGGGGGTGGCCTGCTTGCGCACGGCCGCGACCATCATCACCTTCATCACCGGCTTCAGCTCGGCCAGGGGGAAGGCGAGCATGGTCACCGCGATCGTCCCGCCAAGGACGATGGCCATGGACGGCACATGCACGAAGATCATCACGCCGCCGGGCCCGAAGGCCATGGCCACGAGGACGATCAGGAGCGCGAGGGTGCCTCCGATGATGGTGTTGAGATCCATGGGTGCTGGCGGGCGGTCCCCGCGTGTCCTGATTTCGACCAGATCGCCCGCTACCTTGAGGGCGTACCGGGGGCGTGGGAAGTCCTAAGTCTCTGTGGAGCAGAGACTTGGGGCGTCTTGAGGGAATCCGGCGGGACGCCTGGCGGCGTCGCCGGGGGAGGGGGCCCAGGGGGCCGCTCAGGGCTCCCCCAGGGGGATCAGAGGCCCCGCAGGGCCGTCTCCACCTCGGTGAAGCGCGTGCGGTCCAGGGCGTGGATGGCCTCCATCAGGTCCCGCCGGCGCTCGCCGTCGAGCTCAGCCAGGATCAGCGCCACCTGGCGCGCGTCCTTGCCCTCGAGCAGCATCGCGGCCGAGGTCGTGGCCTTGCCCTCGGCATAGATCGCCGACGCGCTCTCGACCCAGGCGCGCTCGCGCTCGGCCTGGGCGGCCGCGTCGGCGGCGACCTCCTCTGCACGGCTCTCGAGGCCGTCACGCTCCTGAAGGATCGAGGTGCGCAGCTGCTCGAGCTCGGCGTACATGCCCTCCACATGCTCGAACGAGCGCGCCAGCTCCGCCTCGCGGGTGGCGAGGGCCTCCTCGCGGCGGTCCAGCTGCTCGATGCGCGCCTGCAGGCGGTCCTCAAGGGCCTGGATCTCGGTCCCGCTGAAGGGACTCTCCATCACGAACGCGCGCAGGGGCGTCGAGGCGGCCTCGTAGACCTGCACCGAGCCGCGGCGGTCCTGGGCGACAGCCTCCTCCACCGAGGGGAGCTCGCGGTTCTCGACGGGCGAGGGCTCCTCGATGGGCGGCACGAAGGCGCTCATGCCCGCCAGGGCGTTCATCGGCGTGCCCGTGAGGGCCGCGATGGTGACATAGGAACCGACGGTGATGGCGACGCCGCCGAGCGTCATGGCGGCGATCTTGGTGATGGGGGTCATCGGGACTCCTGCGCCGACTGGCGCGCTTGGTGTCGTTGCACGGCGTTCTCATCCATGACCGCGGACTCCGCGGCCATGCGCTCCTTGCGGCTGCGCTCAGCGAGGCGCTCGGCGAGTCGCTCCAGCCCGCGCACCTCCTGGCGGCGGGTGTTCCACGGTCGGCGAGCAAGGTCCTCGCGGGTCCAGGCGGTCGCCGCCACGCGCTGCTGCTGGCGTCCGGCCGCGTCCAGGCGGTCGATCAGCACGGCGTCGCGCTCGATGCGGCCTCCGTCGAGGCTGCCGGACGCGAGCGTCCCGGCCAGCTCGACGCGAGCCTCCTCCACGCGGGCCTCGAGGGCCTCCGCGCGGGTCTGCTCGGCCTCGGCCTCGCGGCGGGCCTCGGCCCACACCGACCGCGCCACGCTCTCCTGGGCGCGACGCACCCGGATCAGGCGTCCCATGCGCTCCTCGGACAGGCTCATGCCATCGCCTCCTCACCGGCCTGGGTGACCAGGCGCATCATCTCGAGGGTCTCGGCCATGGGCGTGAGGTCCGCCTCGGCCTGCTGAAGGAACACCTCGATGACGGGAACGCGCGCCACGGCGAGGTCCAGGGCGGGGTTCGTGCCGGGCTTGTAGGCGCCGACCTCGATCAGATCCTTGCCCTCGGCGTGCGTCGCCAGGTCCTTGCGCAGGGCGCGCGCGGCGGCGGCGTGCTCCGGGTCCGCCAGCTTGGGCATCAGGCGCGAGAGGCTCTTGAGCGGGTCGATGGCCGGGAAGTGGCCCTTGTGTGCCAGCTCGCGGGACAGCACCAGGTGGCCGTCGAGGAGGCCGCGCAGGGTGTCGCTGACGGGCTCGTCCAGGTCGTCGCCATCCACCAGGACGGTGAGCAGCGCGGTGATGCTGCCGGCGCTGGTCTGCCCCATCCGCTCCACGAGGCGCGGCACGGTGGCGAAGAAGCTGGGCGGATAGCCTCGCACGGTCGGCGGCTCACCGGCCGCCAGGCCGATCTCGCGCGAGGCCGCGGCGAAGCGCGTGACCGAGTCCATGAGCAGGAGCACATCGAGGCCCTGATCGCGGAACTCCTCGGCGATGCTGGTGGCGACGAAGGGCGCCATCCAGCGCTCGATCGGGGGGCGGTCGGAGGTGGCGACGACGCAGACGCTGCGCGCGCGGCCCTCGTCGCCGAGGACCTCCTCTAGGAACTCGCGCACCTCGCGCCCCCGCTCGCCCACCAGGCACACGACGATCACATCCGCGGTCGTTCCGCGCGTGACCTGGCCCAGCAGGGTGGACTTGCCCACGCCGGAGCCGGCGAAGATGCCCATGCGCTGACCCTTACCCAGGGTGCACAGGCCGTCGAGGGCGCGGACGCCCGTGGGGAGGACCTCGCGGATCGGCACGCGCTCCGCCGGGGCGGGGGCCTCACGGTGCAGGGGCCGGCGCTCGAGGCCGTGAGGCAGGGCGCGGCCATCGGCGGGCTGTCCGAAGCCGTCCAGCACGCGGCCGAGCAGGGGCTGGCCGACCTGGACCTCGAAGGGCCGCCCGAGGGCGGTGACGCGCTGCTGGGGCGCGATGCCCTGCAGCTCGCCGTGGGGCATGAGCAGCGTGCGCGTGCCGCGGAAGCCCACGACCTCCGCGTCGATCGGTCCGAGCACGCCGCGGTCGATGCTGCACAGCTCGCCCAGGGCCGCGGGGACGCCCTCGGCCTCGACCATGACGCCGGAGACGACCTCCACCCGGCCGCGGTAGTGCGGCTTGGCAGCGTCCTCCACGAGGCGCGCGGCGTGGGCGAGGTCGAGGGCCGTCATCAGGCCAGCTCCTCCACGAGGCGCAGGCGGATGGCCTCCAGGGTCTCGTCCATCTCGCGGACGAGGAGTCCGCGGGAGGTCTCAATGTGCACATCGCCCGGGCGCAGCTCGGGGTCGGCGACGACCTCGGTGCCCTGGCGGAAGGGGGTCTCGCCGAGGCGCTCGGCGTCGGAGGGGGCCACATGGACCCGCACCCCGGCGCGGCCGGCGTCCGAGGCCGCAAGGGCCTCGCGCACGATGCGCTCCAGGTCGTAGCGGCCCGCGTCCAGCTCGGTGCGCAGCAGGGTGCTGGCGATGCCAACCGCGAGCTCGATGGCCTGGGAGGCCAGGGACTCCGCGGCCGCCTCGCGGGCGGTGTCCAGGCGGTCGACCGCGGCGTCGAGCGCCGCGCGTCCCGCGGCGAGGCTCTCACCCCGGCCCTCGGCCACGCCCGCGGCGTGCGCCCGGGCGACCTCCTGGGCGGAGGCCTCCTCGAGGAGCTCCTGGGGGCTGCGCGAGCTCACGCGCGCCGTGCGGACGGCCGCGCCGGAGCCCAGGGCCCGCAGGGTCACCTTGTGGACGGAGGCACCCATGGGTCAGCTCACCATCTCCTGCCCGGCGCGGGCGGGGGTGAAGTCGCCGGCGTCCATCAGGGCCCGCACGGTGGTCATCACCTCGCTGCGAGCGGCCTGGACATCGGCCAGCGGGACGGCCCCGGCGAGCTCGCGCTCGTCGGCCACCATCTCCCGGACTCGACTGGAAAGGTTTTCCATGATGTTCGCTTCGACCTCTTTCGAGGATCCCTTGAGGGCCAGCGACAGGGTCTGGGTCTCGACCGAGGCCAGGATCTTCTGCATGGCACGGCGGTCGATCGTGGCGAGGTCGTCCCAGGTGAACATGAAGCCCCGGACCTGGTCGACGAGCTCGTCGTCCAGCTCCCCCAGGCACCCCATGACGCTCTTCTCGAGGTCGCCCACGGAGTGGTTGAGGAGGTCCGCGATGGTCCGCAGGCTCTCGCCGGGGTCCGGCGGGGCGGGCATGGCCGCCAGGGTGCGGACCCGGTCGCGCAGGTCGTCCGCCATGGAGAGCAGGCAGTCCACATTGGGAGGGCTGACCTGGGTCATGCGCTTGACCGTCGCCAGGGCGCGCTCCTCGTCGAAGGTCCCCAGGACCGCCGCCGAGACATTGGGCGAGACATGGGACAGGATCAGGGCCACCACCGAGACCGGCTCGTCGGCGAGCAGGCGCGTGACCAGGTCCGTGGAGCAGCCGTCCAGGAACCCGAAGGGCTGCTCACGGCGGCGACGCTCGTGGATCTCGCCCACGACCCGCGCGGCCTCCTCGTCCCCGTAGGTGCCTGCAAGGATCTCGTGCAGCTCGAAGTCGTCCTGGGAGCGCACGCCGGTGCGCTTGTTGACGGTGTTGGCGATGTCGACATAGAGGCCGTCCACGGCCTCGGGCGTGCAGAGGCCGCCGTCGAGGTCCGTCATGGCCTCGGCGACCCGCGACACGACCTTGGGGTCGAGGGAGCGCATCACCTTGGCGGAGATCTCCTTGTCGAGGGAGAGCAGGAACGCGGCGACCTTCTGGACGCCGTCCACTTTCTTGGCGGCAGCGGGCTGCGTGCTCATGCGTTCACCTTCTGCTTGTAGTAGTCCTCGCCCAGCGCCCAGCGGGACAGCAGGGCGCCCACGCGGTCGGGATCGGCCTGGAGCAGCTCCTCCACATGCCGGCGGGCCAGCTCCTCGGCCGAGGAGTCGCCCTCGGTGGCGTTCTGCAGGGCCAGGATCGCCTGGGTGAGCTCCGTGTTGGGGCTCGCGCCCGCCGCGCCGCCGGAGGTGGCCTTCGCGCTGCCCTTCTTCAGGGAGCGCAGCAGGACGAACACGAAGGCGGCGCCGGCCAGAAGCTCGAGGCCCCACTCGACCAGCATTCCGGTGGTCGCGCTGGGCGCCTCGGGCAGGGGCTGCGCCGCGGGGGCGATGGGCATCCCCGCCTCATCGCGCTCAAGGCCGTACATGGGGCGCACGGCCGCGCTGAACGAGTCGCTGCGGGTGGCGTCGAAGCCCACGAGGCCCTTCACGGTGGCCTCGGCCGTCGCGAGCTCCTCACGCAGGGACTCGTCGAGCAGCAGCGACACCGAGATGCGCTGCAGGCGGGGCTCGCTCAGGACGCGGTGGGTGGTGGTGGAGCCGTAGGCGTAGGTCTTCTGGCTGTCGGTGCGGGTCGCATCGCGGCCGTTCGCAGGCGGAGTGGTGGCCGCCTGCACATTGGCGGCCACGCCGGCCGGGCCGCCGACGGGGGCGGGGACGGGCTCGACGGACTCGTCGGTGCGGTCGGAGAGGACCGCCTTGGTCTTGGGGTCCAGGGACTCGTCCACGCTCTCGATGCGCTCGTAGGTCCAGTCCCCCTTCACGCTGACCACGGCGACGCCGGGACCGTAGGTGCGGTCGAGCCACTGCTGGGCGCGCGCCGTCTCGCGGTCGTCGTAGGAGCTCTGGAACTCGAGGATGCCGGCCAGGCCGTGCTCGTCCTCGCTGGGGCTGAGGGGCGTGCCCTCCTGGTCGGTGATCAGGACGCGCTCGTCGGGGACGCAGAAGGCGTTGGCGACGATGCGGGTGGCCGCGCGGGCCTGCGTGATGGTCGGACGGGTCAGGCCGCGGGTCGAGACCACGACCGACACGGTCGGCAGCTGGGTGCGGCCCAGGACCGGCGTGCGCGGGATCGAGGCCTTGACCGAGGCGCGCGAGACCCATGAGAGGACCTCGAGCTGCTTCTCGACCTCCTGCCAGTGGCGGGCGTCGGCGCGCTGGTTGCGCTCGACCGCCGCGTCGAAGGCCGAGGTCCCGCCCGCGGTGTCGATGCCGCGGGTGCCGGGATCCAGGGCGCCCTCGATGGCGACCGCGTTCCAGGCCTCGTGCTTGCGCCCGCTCTCGACCCAGACGCTGTAGGGCGCACGCGCCGAGCTGGTCTCGAAGCGGATGCCCTTGGCGCCCAGGGCGCTCGTCACGCGGCTGAACTCGGAGGACTCCAGGTCGCCGCGGAAGAACACCATGTGCGGGTTGGCGGAGCGGTACCAGCTCACGCCGGCCACGCCGAGGATCAGGACCATGGCCATTCCCACCACGAAGCGGGTCGGGCCGTTGGCCTCGCGGAGGCTGGTCAGGACGTTCTGGAGGGAGGTCTTCATGGGTCACCTGGCGTCAAACGCTCATCCGCATCACTTCGCGGTAGGCATCGATGAACTTGTTGCGGACCTGCATGCTGAACTCGAAGGCCAGCTCGGTCTGCTTGATCTGCGTGGTGACCTCGTGGAGGTCGAGGTCACCCTTGAGGGCTTGTACGGGCAGGTCCTCGGTGGCGCGCATCTGGGTGTCGAGTCCGGAGACGGCCTTGGACATGGAGGACTCGAACGCGCTGGCGGTCTCGGCCGCCGTGGCGCTGGCTGCACCCGTCTGCTGATCCTGCAGCTGGGCGATCTTCTGCTGCATCCGCTGCAGCGCGGAGGAGAGCGAGTCGCGCCCGCTGGCGCCGCTACCGATTCCGTTGACCATGGCTCAGTCCTTCAGGCAGTGGGGGGGTCACTCGGCCAGGCGCAGGGCCTGCGAGGCCATCTGCTCCATGGACTCCATGACGCCGATGTTCGCCTCGTAGGCGCGCATGGCGGTGATCAGGTCGGTGTACTCACGCACCGCGTTGACATTGGGGTAGCGCACCATC
>JADHNZ010000012.1 GCA_016779225.1 Planctomycetota bacterium | reverse complement strand
GATCGGGAAGAGCTTGTGCAGGTTCTCGATCTCGCGCTTGTTGTCGAACTCGATCGCGCTCGTGCGGTTGAACTTGACCGGGAAGTCGTCGTACGCCGCCACGGCGTAGCCCATCTCCTTGGTCATGTCCTCGATGTCGAACATCGGATAGGGCTGCATGATCGAGACCAGCGGGTGGTCGACCTTGCAGCGGATGTTCAGCTTGATCGTGTCGAACTCGTCCTCGAGCGTCGCGCCCGGCCCGCCGAGCATGTTGAGGGAGCCGAGGCGGATGCCGTACTTCTTGATCCAGGCGGAGGAGTCCTCGAGCTGCTGGAGCGTCGTGTTCTTCCGGAACACGGCGTTGCGCACATAGTCGTTCGCGGCCTCGAAGGCGATCCGGGCGTACACGCAGCCAGCCTTCTTCAGCTGCTGGATGTGCCGCTCCTTGGTCATGTTCGCCATCAGGATGCAGTCGAACGGCAGACCGACCTCCTTCGGGTACTTCTCGCAGAACTCGTCCAGCCACTTGCCGGAGAGGTTGAAGATGTCATCCAGGAAGTGGACGAACTTGAGGTTGTACTTCTCCTTGACCGCCTTGATCTCGCCGATCACATGGTCGACGGAGCGCTTGCGCACATACTTGGCGTTGGTGGACGAGTAGACCTTCTTCTTCAGCGCGTGGTGGAAGCAGAAGGAGCAGTTCATCGGGCAGCCGCGCTGGGTCACGAAGACCTTGCGGTCGCTGTCCCGGTAGATGTGACCGGCGTCATAGATCACATCGCGGTCGGGGTATCCGAGCGCGTCCAGGTCTGCGATCGGCGGGCGCTGCCCGTTGACCAGGATCTCGCCCGTCTCGCGATGACGGAACCAGAGGTTCTCGACATCGTAGTAGTCCTCACCCGCTGCCATGCGGTTCAGCAGCTCGGGCACGGCCTCCTCTCCCTCGCCGCGGCAGATGGCGTCAAGGCCCGGCGACTCCTTGAGGATGTCGGGGACATAGGTCGGGTGCGCGCCGCCCATGATGGCGAACACGTTCGGGAGGACGCTCTTCACCTTCTTGTTGATGTCCACGAAGTACTGGTGCATCCCCGTCGTCGTCGAGTAGGCGACGACATCCGGGTCGTACTCCTTGATCTTCTCCAGCCAGTCCTTGTCGGGCAGGAAGAGAGCCTTCGTCTCGTGCCCTGCGTCCTTGATGGCGCGGGACAGCCACATCAGCCCCAGCATCTCCTGGGGCAGGTAGTCGTTGATGAAGAGGACCTTCATGGGGCGGTTCGGGGCCGGGCCTACGGCCGCGTCCCAGCGACCCCTCATCCTATCGGCAGATTCTCGCCCTGGCTGAGAAGGGAGGATGAGGGTTCCTGATTGGCCCCGGCCGGTGGACACAACTCAGGGCCGGGACCTGCGGCCCGCGGCCGACCCCAGGACCGCCTCCACCTCGGCGAAGGTGGTCTCCCGAAGGAACTGAACCGACCGTTCGAGGCCCACTGCCGCGAACCGGCGCCCCTCCTCAGGGTCCGCCAGCAGCCTGGACAGGCCGTCCGCGACGCTGGCCGAGTCGTAGGGGTCCACCAGGAGGCCGTTGACCCCGTGCTCCACCACCTCGGGGTTGCCGCAGACGCCGCTGGCGACCATGGGTGTCCCAAGCGCCTGGACCTCGAGCAGGGTGTGCGAGAGCCCCTCGTACTCGGAGACGAGGGCGAAGACATCCGCCGCCCGGATCCAGGTGGGGATCGCGGCGTGCGGGACATTGCCCAGAAAGTGCACCCGGTCCGCGACGCCGAGCTCCTCGCCCAGGCGCGTCCACGCCTCCTTCATGTCGCCGTCCCCAGCCACGAACAGGTGGGCGTCCGAAGGCAGCTCGGGCAGGGCGCGGATGAGCTGGTCCACGCGCTTCCAGCCCATGAGGCGGCAGATGGTGAGCACCACGCGCTGGCCGCTGGGCACGCCCAGCTGCGCGCGCGCCTCGGCCTGGGTGAGCCTGACCTCCTCCGCGCGCGGGCCGTGGTAGGCGTTGAAGATGCGACGCACCTTGTCGGGGGCGACGCCGTGGTGCTGGATCAGGATCTGCCGCAGGAACTCGGAGCAGGAGATGATCGCCGTGCACCAGGACCACCAGCGACGCTGCAGCAGCCGCGTCAGACCGACCCTCCAGCCGTAGCGCTTTCCCTGGAAGGTCACGATGTCGTCGCCGCCGCACCAGCCCTTGCGGTGGGCGATCTCCCAGGAGCCGTCGACCATGATGCGGATCACGGCGGGCCGTCCGCGCAGGCGCGCAGCCAGCACATGCAGCAGGGCCAGGTGCTCGTTGACATAGACCACATCCGCCCAGCCCGCGGCCTTGAGCACCTCCCAGAAGGCCTTGAGGTAGCGCAGCGGAAGGGGTCCACGCGTGACGGCCGTCACCAGGAACGGGTGTCCCTTCGGCTCCGGGTCGGAGCAGAAGGCCACCACGCGGACCTCATGCCCGCGCTCCTGGAGGAAGCGCGCGACGCTCGGCACATACACCGCCGGCCCCCCGAGATCGGGAGGAAAGACGGGCGAGGTGACCAGGACGCGCACGAGGGGAGTCTAGCGCCCCCTGATCGCGGCCACCGTGGTCCTTTCGGTCCCCGGCAGCGGAGCTGCCCGAGGGTCCACGGCGGACCGCAACGCGCGCGCTACCCTCGGGAGATGTTGCGTGCCCTGGCCCTGCTCCTTGCCCTCTGCGCGTGCCGCTCGGCCGCGGACTCCGCCGTCGACCCCGACCGCTCCGCCAAGGGGGAAGCCGCCCGCGCGGAGCTGCGGCTGATGACCTTCAACATCCGCTACGGCACGGCCCGCGATGGCGCGCACCGCTGGGAGGAGCGCCGGGAGCGCGTTGCAGCGCGGATCCGCGAGGCCGCCCCGGATGTGCTCGCCCTGCAAGAGGGCCTCGTGTTCCAGCTGAAGGAGCTGGCTCCGGTGCTCGCCGGGTACCGCAAGATCGGCCAACACCGCGAGGGTGGCCTCGAGGGCGAGTTCTCAGGGCTCTTCGTCCACGAGCAGCTGGAGGTGCTCGACCAGGGCGAGTTCTGGTTCTCGGAGCAGCCCCAGCTGGCCGGCAGCCAGTCCTGGGACAGCAGCCTCCCGCGCATGTGCGCCTGGGTGGTGGTCCCCGTGGGGTCCGCGCGCCTCCCCGTCCGGATCTACGGCACCCACTACGACCACCGCGGAGCGACGGCCCGCGCCATGTCTACACGCATGATCCTCGCAGACAGCGCCACGGCTGATCCCGTGGTGGTGATGGGTGACCTGAACGCCGCCGAGGGAGACGACCCCGTGGCGGGCTACCTCAGCCGCGGCTTCCGCTCGGCGGTCCTCGAGCACGACCCCTCCGTCACGCGAGGCACCATGAACGCCTTCCGGCACGAGGACGGAGGCGCGGCGCGCATCGACCATGTGCTCGTGCGGGGGCCGCTCGAGGTGGTCGAGGCCGCGATCCTCGGTGGGAGCGTGGACGGCCTCTTCCCCTCGGATCACGACGCCGTCACGGCGGTGCTCAGGCCCACGCCCTGAGCGGACGGGGCCAGAGGGGCCGCACCACGCCCGCGCGCAACCGGGGCAGTGCGAGGCCTCAGCAGACCGCGGGGTTCGAGCGCCGCGCGCCGCGCTCGTCCTCGATCGCCTTGAGGCGCTCGAGGGTCACATCGGGGGTGGGGTACTCCCCAGTGAAGCACGCGTTGCAGAAGCTCTCGAGGCGCGGGTTGCCCTTCGCGGCCGCGATGTTCATGGCCTCGCGGTCCAGGTAGACGAGGTGGTCGACCCCGAGGAAGCTCGCGATCTCGTCCACCGTCCGCCCATCAGCGACGAACTCGGTCTTGCTGGCCATGTCGACGCCATAGGGGCAGGGCGCGACGAGCGGCGGCGAGGTCACCGCGAAGTACACCCGCCGCGCGCCCGCGTCACGGGCCATCTGCACGATGCGCCGCGAGGTGTTCCCGCGCACGATCGAGTCATCCACCAGGAGCACATCCTTGCCCTTGAACTCGAGCGGCAGGGCGTTGAGCTTGCGGCGGATCGAGGTGCTGCGGCTCTGGTGGTTGGGCATGATGAAGGTCCGCCCGATGTAGCGGTTCTTCACGAGGCCCTCGCGATAGCGGATCTTCAGCTCGCTGGCCATGGCCATGGCCGCGTCGCGCGAGGAGTCCGGGATGGGGATGACCACATCCGGAGTGGGCGCTCCGCCCGCCTTCCACTGCTTGCCCAGGGCCTTTCCGAAGCGGCGGCGGGTCTTGTAGACCGACACATCGTCAAGGAACGAGTCGGGGCGCGAGAAGTAGACGTACTCGAAGATGCAGGGCGTGTGGCGCTGGGGCCCGACCTTGCGGTGAGTCAGGGTGCGATCGTGAGAGATGAAGACCGCCTCGCCGGGGCCGATGTCGAGGGTCCGGCGGTAGCCGTTCACATCCAGGACGACGCTCTCGGAGGCGCAGGCGAACCAGCGCCCGCGCTCGTCGGTCTTCTCGCCGAAGCAGATAGGCTTGATGCCGTAGGGGTCGCGGAAGGCAACCATCCCGAGGTCGGCGATGAACGCGCAGACCGAGTAGGCGCCCTTGACCTTCTCGTAGACGCAGCCCACCGCGTGGAAGACATCCTCCTCGTCGAGGCTGCCGCCCTTGGCCTGATAGCGCTCGGCTAGGGCCTGTTGGAACACATACAGCAGCACCTCGAGGTCGCAGGTCGAGTTGAGGCGCGTCCCCTTCGCGAACATGCTGTCGTGCAGCTCGGCAAAGTTGGTCACATTGCCGTTGTGCACCATCGCCGTCCCGATGGGGAAGGTGTGGTGGAACGGCTGCGCGTCCTCACTGCGGTTCTCCCCGACGGTTGGGTAGCGCACATGACCCACGCCGACATGGCCACGGAGCTGGACCATGTGCTCCTCGGTGAACACCTCACTGACCAGGCCGTGCGACTTGCGCAGGTTGAAGCGGTCCGTGTAGGTGATCATGCCCGCGGCATCTTGGCCACGGTGCTGGACAGCGAGGAGTCCCTCGTAGATCTCGGGCGCGACGTCCACGCCGTCGGGCCCGAAGATGCCGATGAAGCCGCACATGCGGAGCTGGTGGGGTGGGGGCGGAGCCGGGGGGGTGCTCGGAGCCGGGGAGATGATCCCCAGAGGCCAGACTCTATGCGCGCCCCCGCGGACCGACAACCCGCGGTGTCCCTGAACGGGACGCCGCGAGCCCCGAGACCTCAGGCCAGGGTGCGCTCCACGACCTCGCGGACATTGCGCGAGGGGTCCCGGGCCAGGATGCCCTCCAGGGCCTCGCGCGCCGCGGCCTGCCGGGCCGGGTCGAAGCGGCGCCAGCTGGAGAACGTCCCGGCGAGTCGGGCCGCCACCTGGGGGTTGAGGGCGTCCAGGGCGCTGACCTGCGCGCCGATCAGCCGATAGCCCGACCCGTCCGCGGCGTGGAACCCGGTGGGGTCGGAGGCCGCGAAGGTGTGCAGGACCGAGCGAGCCCGGTTGGGGTTGCTGAGCTGGAAGTCCTCGTGGGCCAGCAGGCCCTCGACCCGGTCGACCGCCCCCTCCATGCGGCAGGAGGCCTGCAGAGCGAACCACTTGTCGAGCACCAGGGGGTTGTGGCGCCACTTCGAGTGGAAGGCTGCCAGGGCCTCGGCCCGCTCGGGGCTCTCGGCCTGCACGAGGCACCCAAGGGCAGCCTCTGCGTCGCTCATGTTGTCCGCGGCGTCGAAGAGCTCCTTGGCAAGGCCGGTCCCCGACCCTGCGGCGCACAGGTAGGCCAGCGCGGCGTGGTGCTCGCGGCGGCGGTCCACCTCACTTGCCTCCGGGCGGTACGCCCCCTGGGCCCGGCTGCGCTCGAAGAGCTGCCGCAGCTCGCCCTCCAGGGCGCGCCCCAGCCCCTCGCGCACGAAGGTGCGAGCGCTCAAGAGCGCATCGGGATCCACGGTGTCCATGCGCTCGGCGAGCTCGTGCTCCGTGGGGAGAGCGAGCATGAGTTGGCGCATCGAGCCATCGAGGGCCTCGTCCGTGACCACAGCGCGGAAGGCCTCCACGAACGAGGTCGGCAGCTCCAACCCCTCGCCGCGGGCGGCCGCGGCCGCGAGGTCGAGCAGGAGAGCCCTGGCCAGGGTCTGGCCCGCCTCCCAGCGGTTCACGGGGTCGGCGTCATGGGCCATCAGGAAGGCCAGGTCTCCCTCCGGGCGGGCGTGCTCGACCAGCACGGGCGCGCTCGCGCCGCGGAAGAGGCTGGCGACCGGGCGCTCGGTGAGCCCCTCGAAGGTGAAGGCCTGCTCCCGGGCGGTGAGCTCGAGCACGCACTCCTGGCCAGCCTCGCTGGTGGCCCCCTCGAGGCGCAGCGCCTCCGGTGCACCGCTGGCGCCCAGGAGGCCCATCCGAACGGGGATGTGCAGCGGCGGGCTGCCGGCCGCGGCGCGCGCGCCGGGAGCCTGGGTGAACCGCAGGGTGAAGGTGCCGGCCCCCGCGTCCCACTCCTCGGCCACGGCGATGCGCGGGGTCCCCGGCTGGAGGTACCACTGCTCGAACTGGGCGAGGTCACGCCCGTTTGCGTCGGCCATCGCGCTGCGGAAGTCATCGCAGGTCACGGCCTGACCGTCATGCCGCTGGAAGTAGAGGTCCATCCCGCGCCGGAACCCGTCGGTCCCCAGCAGGGCCTCGTACATGCGAATGACCTCGGCGCCCTTCTGGTAGACGGTCGCGGTGTAGAAGTTGTCCATCGCCACATAGGACTCAGGGCGAATGGGGTGAGCGAGCGGCCCGGCGTCCTCCGGATACTGCCGGTTGCGAAGCCCGCGCACGCTGCCAATGCGCTCCACGGCAGCGGAGTTCATGTCGGCGCTGAAGCGCTGGTCGCGATAGACGGTGAGGCCCTCCTTGAGGGTCAGCTGGAACCAGTCCTGACAGGTGACGCGGTTGCCCGTCCAGTTGTGGAAGTACTCGTGGGCAATGACGCTCTGCACGCCCTCGTAGTCATCGTCGGTCGCGGTCTCAGGGCGCGCGAGGACATACTTCGAGTTGAAGACATTGAGGCCCTTGTTCTCCATGGCCCCCATGTTGAAGTCGTTGACCGCGACGATCATGTAGACATCGAGGTCGTACTCGAGGCCAAAGACCTCCTCGTCCCAGCGCATCGAGTCCTTCAGGCTCTGGAGCGCGTGCTCACACGCGTCAGCGTTCTGGGGCTCGACCCACACCTCGAGCGCCACCTCACGGCCCGAGCCGGTGGTGAAGGTCCCCGCGTGGCAGACGAGGTCGCCCGCGACGAGGGCGAACAGATAGCTCGGCTTGGGCCAGGGATCCTCCCAGCGCACACGGCGGCGCCCGTCCTCGAGGACCTCGTCCGCGACCTTGTTGCCGTTCGACAGCAGGACGGGCGCGAGGTCGGGCCGTGCCAGGATGGTGGTGGACCACACCGCCATCACATCCGGGCGATCCTGCGACCAGGTGATGCGTCGAAACCCCTCCGCCTCGCACTGCGTGCAGAAGTTGCCGCTGGAGCGATAGAGCCCAGAGAGGCTCGTGTTGGTCTCGGGATGGATCCGGACCCGGGTCTCCAGCGTGAACGCGTCCGGGAGGCCGCGCAGGGTCAGGATCTCGGCCGACTCCTCGAACTGGTCCGCGGGCCAGGGCTCACCGTCCACCAGGATCGAGAGGGTCTCGAGCTGCTCGCCGTTCAGGACCAGCTCGCTCCCCGCGCCCTGGCGCTCGAAGCGCGTGGTGGCGGTCACCAGCGCCTCGTCCTCGGCCAGCTCGAACACGAGGTCCAGAGTCCTGGCGACGAACGGGGGAGGGCAGTAGTCCGCGCGGAGCTTGGGAGTGGCGGTGGGGGTCGCGTCGTTCGAGCGCATCCCGGCACCCTACCGTTGGCGTGGGGGTTCTCCCCATTGGGGGACTCCCTAGCGCGCCACCCTCCAAGCGCCCAAGTTCGCGCACGAGGGCCAGCTCCTGGCGAGCCGTCTCGAGCCCCGACCGGGACTCAGCCCACGAGGCTTCACAAGGTGCAGCGCTGGCGGTCCCTCCACCAGACGACCGCCGCGCACGCAAGCCCAACCGACGCAAGGGCAAGCTCGAAGCCGCCGCGGGACTCGAGCTGGCGCAGGACGGCTCCCCCCATCAGCAGGGCGGTCAGCAGGCCGCCCATGCCGGGACGCAGGAGGAGCAGGACCAGCGCGACCCCCTCGATCACCAGAGAGCCCAAGGCCTCCGCGCTCCCCCCGGAGGGCCCGCGCTGGGCGAGCCCATGGATCAGGACCCCTGCGGCCGTCAGGCGCGGGACCCAGAGCCAGCCAGGGAGGGAGGCCGAGTCGGTCGGGGAAGAGGAGCTCACGACGCAGGGGCGGAGGTCGGGTGGGCCTCGATCCAATCCACCAGGGCGCGGGCGGCCGCCGGGGGGTCGGTCGAGTCGAAGGTGGCCGCGTAGGCGCGGCCCTTCTCCGAGTGCAGGTAGAGAGGGTCGTAGTAGTTCACCAGCAGGTCCTCCACCAGGGGGTCGATGGCGCCTGCGTCCAGGAGCCCGGGGAGATCACGCTCGCCACCCATCCTCTCCTGCACGGCCGCGAGCTGCTCGCGCAGCTTCGGAAGCCCCGCGGGCCGGGCCAGGTAGTCCTCCGCCAGCACCTGGATCCTGCGCTCGACGGTGGTCTCCAGGAGGAGGTTCACGCCGCCGTCGAGGGCCCCCCAGAGGGACGCCGGAATGATCACATCGCCCACCTTGCGGCTCTCGCCCTCGAGGACCAGGGGCCCAGGCTCACGGTGACGCAGTCGCGCGGCGAGCAGGCTCTCGAAGGTCTTCTGCGTGGTCGGATCGAGCCCCACCATCCCAAGGAGGCTCGAGCGGTGCCCCGCACAGCCCTCGAGATCGAGCACCCAGCCCGGCCGCAGGCGCGCCATCTCGCGGAGCACGAGCGTCTTGCCCACCCCCGTCAGCCCGCGCAACACGAAGGTCGGCGCGCCGGGCCACGCCTGCAGCTCCTCGAGGACCGCGGCGCGGTACTGCTTGTAGCCGCCCGCCAGGCCGACGGCGCGCTCCAGGCCCATGGCCCGCAGGAGCCCGACGACCGAGCGCGAGCGCAGGCCGCCGCGCCAGCAGTGGAGGACGACTGCGCCCCCTGCGAGGCTGCCACCCGCCTCGGGCGCGACGCGCGCATCGAGCGCCTCGATCCCGTCGGCGGTCGCAGCGCGCACCAGCGCGACCGGGTCGAGGGAGGGCGGCGTCCAGCCCACGAGGTCGCCCACCTGGTGGACCAGCTGCTCGATGCGCCCCTCGATCAGTGCCTGCCCATGCCGAAAGCCCGTCTCCGGCGACTCCTGGGTGTAGGCCAGTCCCACCAGCGCACGGCCGGCGTCATCGAGCAGGGGCACATTGACCGCCCCGGGCACATGGTCGTCCGCGAACTCCGCTGGCGTGCGCAGGTCCACCACGAGGGCCTCCGCCGGCCGCGCCAGCACCTCGCGCACATCCACCACGGGAACGGTGGCAAGGCTCGGCAGGGTGGAGGGGTCGGGGGCGCTCACCCCGAGAGCCTAGCCTCCCTCACCGACCCCGCGGACCGCCGCGCCCGCGGCTTCGTCCGGCTGCAAAGCGCCCGGCGAAGCGCACGACCTCCTGGTCGGCAGCAGCTCGCAGCTGCTCGAGCTCCGCGGGCGGGACGAGGCTCTCCTCCTCCAGGACCCGCAGCACGCGGCCGCGCTGGCGGTGAAGCGCGTGGCGGCGGCGGTCGCGCGGGGACGCCTCACCCTCGGGCAGGAGGTCCTCGGGCTGCATCTCGAGGGCAGTGTGGAGCCGACGCACACCCTGACGGCGCCCCGCCTCCTGCCCTGCCGGCGGTCCACCGCGGACCTCGACGAGCAGGCTCTTGGCCTCCGGATTCTCTTCGAGGTACCGCAGCAACCCGCGGGCGAAGGCCTCGGGCTCGAGGCGCTCGAGGCGATCGCGGTCGAGCCCCGGAGGGCGCTGCTCGAGCTGCTCGAGGCGCTCTAGCACGCGCTCCCGCAGCAGCAGCAGCAGGCTCTGCTTGCGCGCCTCGAGCGTCAGGTCGCGCAGGGGTGCCACGAGCTCCGCATCGAGCCCGAACCGCTCAGGCTGCCCGACCATCGCCCCAAGCAGACGCTCGAGACGGGTCTCACGCGCGCCCTCGAGCGCGCGGCGACGTTCCTCCGGAGAGAGGTCGTCGAGCTGGCCCGCAACCTCCGCGGGCAGCCGCCGCAGGGCGCTGCGCGCCTCCGAGGCCGCGCGAGAGAGGACCAGGTCGCGCACGACCTCGCGGCGCTCCGGAGACGGCAGGGCCTGGAGGCGCTCGCGCGTCGCGGGATCGAGCTCCGAGGGGAGGCCGCGCTCGAGCTCGCGCAGACGCGACGCCACCCGACGCAGACGGGCACGCTCCTCGGGCCCCAGCTCCTTCACCTGGCTCCAGCGCGCGCGCAGCTCCGCCTTGCGCTCGGGAGAGAGCGCCGCCCAGCGCTCGGCCGGGGTCATGCGCCCCGCCTGGGGGCGTGAATCCGCGGCGTCGCGACCTGGGCGCCTCCTGCCCTCGGAGGCCCCAACGGCCCGCTCGGCCGAGGCGGGAGAGCCGATCCGCTCACGGCCCCCCTGAGCCCAGGTGCCCGGCGCCACGAGCAGCAGGATCACCGCCGCCGCCAGCGCTGCGCTCCAGCGCCTCACTGGCCGCCTCCCCACTCCATCAGGAGGGCGTCGCCAGGGTCGAGGACCGCGAGCGCCTCGAGCTCCACGGGCTCCAGCGCCTCGAGCTCGTCCCAGCTCTCCAGGACATCGAGCCACGCGAGCAGCTCGGGGTCCTCGAGCTCGGCCAGAGGCACCGGAGTGACCTCGACCGCGTCGCGCAGGCCTACCCAGGCAAGGACCGCAGCAGCGGCCGCAGCGAGCAGGGGACGCACCCAGCGAGGGCGCGCGGGCACGGGCTCGAGCTGCACATCGCGGAGGGCGTCCTGGTCCTCGGCGCGCGCGGCCTCGAGGACGCGGGCCAGCAGATCCGGGGACGGCGGTTCCGGCTCCGGGATCCGGTCCAGGGCGGCCCACAGGGCCCCATCCAGGGACTCCCTCAGGCGCGTGAGCAGCCGGTCGAGATCGAGCCCACGAGCTGCGCCGCCGGCGGCCAGGTCGAGCAGCGCATCGAGGGCCTCCTCCTCCTCACACAGGTTCCGGCAGCCCTCACAGGTCGCGAGGTGAGCACGGTGGTGGGGCTCGAGGAGCGGCGGACGGCCGCCCTCGAGGGCATCGAGGAGCGCCGCACGAACGGCATCGCAAGTGGGCTTCATACGAGGTCCTCCGCAAGCAGCGGGGCAAGCCGCGTGCGCAGGTTCTCGCGCGCGCGGTGGATCAGAGACTTCACGGCCTGCTCCTTCAGGCCGAGCACCTCGCCGATCTCGGTGTAGGGCTGGTGCTCGAACTTGGCCAGCACGAGGGCCATGCGCTGGCGCTCGGGGAGCTCGGCGATCGCGACCTGGACGGCCTGCACCAGGTCGGCGCGCTCGAGGCTCTCGGAGGGGCTCGGTGCCAGCTCGTCCTCCACCTCGAGATCGGCGCCCTCGTCGTCGGGAGCGCTGAGGGAGCGCGCGGTCGGGCGCCTCCGCTCGGTGTGGTTGATGGAGAGGTTGTAGACGATGCGGAAGAGCCAGGTCGTGAAGCGCGCCGTGGGCTCGTAGCGGTCGCGAGCGCGCACGACGCGCAGGAAGACCTCCTGCACCAAGTCGTCCAGCGGGGCCCGCGGCCCGAGGAAGCGGATGAGCAGCCCGTGGACCCGACCCAGGTGGGTCTGCACCAGGCGCTCGAAGGCCGCCTCGTCCCCGGCCTGCCAAGCCACCATCAACTCGGCGCCCTCGTCGAG
The DNA here is from genome assembly GCA_016779225.1 of Planctomycetota bacterium. GTDB lineage: Bacteria > Planctomycetota > UBA1135 > UBA1135. Next base: position 65,720 of record JADHNZ010000012.1, on the reverse strand, counting down.
CTCGACGAGGGGTTCGGGTTCTTGGAAGGGCTCGGTCATGGAGATGGGCTCGGGAGGCAGGGCAGGCTCCGGCGGCACCCCAACCCCCTCGGGTCCCGCAGGTTCCGGCGCGCCACCGCGCCGGGCCCAGGATGCCGCCGCACGAGGCCGGCGCAAGGGCTGGAGGCTGCTCAGGGACGCGGTGACCCCAGCGGCCCCAGCACCCGCCCCACCAGCTCGGAGAGGGGGACCGGCCCGAACTCGCGGCTGTCCGCAGAGCGCCTGGAGGCATCCCCCAGCAGGAAGACCTCGTCAGGCCCCAGGCGAACGGGCGAGTCCACGGCGAAGCTGCCGCGGCGCGTGTAGTGCAGGTCTCGCGCAAGGAGCAGCCCGGAGAGGCGCGCGTCTCCCCCCCTGCAGTCGAGGGTGGCCCGAGGCCCAGAGCCCCCTGGCGAGGCCGCCCCGAACTCGGCCTGCAGAGCGAGCACGCCGTCGACGCGCACGAGGAGCACATCGTCGAGGTTGGCCAGGCTCACGCGCGCGCCGGGGGCGCAGGGCTGCTCCAGGCGCCCCAGCTCGGTCCGCAGCACCGGCCCAGCCTCCCCAGAGCCCGGCAGGCGCGCGAGCCTCAGGAGCACCAGCCCCTCGGCCGACACCTCGAGGCGAGCGTGCTCCGTGCCCTCGCGTAGCGTGAGCCCGAGGGTCGCCCCCCCTTCGAGCTTGAGACCCTCCACGGCGAGCTCGAGGTCACCCACGATCTCCTCACCCGGGATCCAGGCCCCCGACGGATCCAGGTGACCGTCGGTGAGCTCGACCGCCGTCTCGAGAGTCAGGTCTTCCGGAAGGACCCACCCTCCCGCGTCGGCCTCGGGCAGCGCCGTGGTCCATAGCGGCGACCAACCCCACCGTGCGAGGTCGAAGACCGGCACGAGAGGGAGCCTGGTCGCGCTGCGGTCGAGGCGCTCTCGGTCCACCATTAGGTCCCCCGCGGAGGTGATCGAGAGCTCCTCGCCAGGCAGCCCGAGGACGCGCTTCACGAGTGGATCCGCCTCGGCCGCGCGGACAACCACCACCTCTCCGCGCTCGGGCAGGGAGGTGTCGAACAGCACCACGACGCGCTGCCCCGGGAGGAGGGTCGGCACCATCGAGGAGGAGCCCACCGTGAAGAGATCGCCTACGAAGGCGCGTAGGGCGACGAACGCCGTCAGCAGCAGGGCAAGACCCCAGGCGAGGGACTTCAGGCGCAGCATCGCGCGCTAGGCCTGAATGAGAGCCTTGGCAACGGCCACGAACAGCACCGAACCCGACACATCCGAGAGGCAGATGAGGAAGGGCCCCGCAACGATGGCCGGGTCGATCCCCATGCGCGTGCACAGGACCGGGACCGAGGTCCCCATGAGCGCAGCGCAGAGGATGGCCGCGGCGGTCGCGATCCCAACGGCCAGGCCCAGCTGGCCGGGCTCGAGCAGGCTGACGACGCCCGCGAGCAGGAGGCCGCAGATGAAGCCGATCACAACGCCCACGAGCGTCTCGCTGCGCAGCATCGCGCGCTGGCGCGGACCCTCAAGCTCGCCCATGGCGATCGCCCGCACGAGGATCGTGCTGGACTGGACGCCCACATTGCCTGCGAGCCCGATGATGAGCGGCAGGTAGCGCAGGATGTCGCTCGTCCCCGCGCCCTCTCCCGGGGTCTCCAGGAACCAGCGCAGGATCTTGGCGCTGAGCAGGCCGGAGAGAACCGTGATGCCCATGAGGGGCAGCCGATTGCGCACGCGGCGCAGGACGGTCGCCCGCCCGTGGAGGCTCTCGACGCTGGCGCCGGCCATGCGCAGCAGGTCCTCCTCGGCCTCCTCTGCGAGCACCTCGGCCGCGTCGTCGGCCGAGATCACCCCGATGAGGGAGCCCCCCTCGTCGACCACGCCAAGGCTCAGGAGGCCGTACTTCTCGACGAGGCGCGCCGCCTCCTCCTGATCCTGGGCGACGCCGACCGTGATCGGCTCCACCATCGCCTCGAGCACGGGCGTGTGGATGGGCTGGCTGAGCAGCACGCGGTCGGGGAGGAAGCCGAGGGGCTTGCCCTCCTCGTCCACGACGAAGACCGCCAGCTCCTCCTCGGCGTCGTCCCCCTGCTTGCGGATCGCCTTGACGGCATCGCCGACGCGCTCCTCCGGCCCGACCGTGACGAACTCGGTGGCCATGATGCCGCCGGCCGTATCGGGCTCGTGGGCCGCCAGCTCGCGCAGCTCCTGGGCGGTCTCGGAGTCGATCGCCGCGAGGACATCCTCGGCGACGCGCGTGTCCGCCTCTCCGAGCAGGTCCGCGGCCTCGTCCGAAGGCAGCTCGTCGAGCACTCCGCGCAGGTCACCCGCGCTCATGCGCGCGATGAGGACCGCCCGCAGGTCGTCGTCGGCGTACTCGATCAGCTCGGCCTGGCTCTCCGTGGTCAGCTCGCCGAACACGCGCCAGGCATCCTCAGCGCCCACATCCCGCAGCCACTGGGCGCGGTCCGCCGCGTGGACCCCATCGAGGTAGCGGGCAGCCTGGCCGGGCGAGGTCTCGAGGAGGGTACGGAAGCCCCCTGCGTCCTTCTCCTCCTTACCGGCCGGCACCATGGGCGCATCCTAGCCCCCTCCCGGGCCGCCCGCCCCACCAGGTGCGGCTCCCCCGTACCATGCGTGGCGCGCCCCGCCGCGCCGAACCCCAAGCGAAGCCATGACCGCCGAAGACCGCGAGCTGATCCACGACTGGAACCAGGACCCCTCCCCCGGCTTCCGCGTGCAGCTGGATGACGAGACCCTCCGGGACGGCCTGCAGAGCCCCTCCGCCCTGGACCCGAGCCTGGACGACAAGCTCGCACTCGTCCACATCATGGACAGCCTCGGCATCGACACAGCCAATGTGGGCCTCCCCGGCGCCAGCGCGAAGGCGCGTGAGCACATCCTGGCCCTGTGCCGGGAGATGGCCGACCTGACGATCACCCCCAATGTGGCCTGTCGGACCCTGGTGTCCGACATCGCACCCGCGGCCGAGGTCGCCCAGCAGGTCGGCTCGCCGGTCGAGGTGTGCGCGTTCATCGGCTCCTCCCCCATCCGGATGTACGCCGAGGGCTGGGAGATCGAGAAGATGGTGGCCCTCTCGAAAGAGGCCGTCTCCTTCGCGACCGGCGAGGGCCTCCCCTGCATGTTCGTGACCGAGGACACGACGCGCGCCCACCCCGACCATGTGCGAGCGCTGTACGAGACGGCCATCGAGGCCGGCGCCAAGCGCATCTGCGTCTGCGACACCTGCGGGCATGTGACGCCCTCGGGCGTGCGCTCCCTGATCACCTTCGTCCGAAAGATCGTCGAGGAGAGCGGTCAGGAGGTCGGCATCGACTGGCACGGCCACCGGGACCGCGGCCTCGGCCTCGCCAACGCCCTCGCCGCCATCGAGGCTGGTGCCACCCGCATCCACGGCTCGGCCATGGGCGTGGGCGAGCGCACGGGCAATGTGGAGATGGACCTGCTCCTGGTGAACCTGAAGCTGCTGGGGTGGTTCGACGGGGACCTGACGGCCCTCACCGACTATGTGCAGCTCGCCGCGCGCTCCGTGGGCGTCCCGCTGCCCCCGAACTACGCCGTCTTCGGGAAGGACGCCTTCGAGACCTCCACGGGGGTGCACGCCGCCGCCGTGATCAAGGCCTTCAAGAAGGGTGACCACTGGCTCGCGAACCGCGTGTACTCGGGGGTCCCGGCCGACCTGTTCGGACTGGAGCAGAAGATCGCGGTGGGGCCCATGTCCGGCAAGTCGAACATCGTCTGGGTCCTGGAGCGCCACGGCGTGGAGCCCAGCGACGACCGGATCGAGAAGGTCCTCCAGGCGGCCAAGACCTCCAACCGCCAGCTGACGGACGAGGAAGTGGTCGCCGCGGCCGCCGCCAGCTGAGGCTGGCGCGCAGGCGAGTGGTGGGCTCCGTGCGGAGCGCGCAGTTCGCGACGCGCCCCGCAACCAGGCCCCGCCCCGTGCGTCCCAGGGAGGGCGGGGGAGGCGGTGGCCTATCCCTGCAGCGAGGGGCCCTGCTCGCTCCCCCCGCAGCGGACCCCTGCCGCGCCTCCGCGGAACCTCGAGGCCCCTCCCCTGGCCCGCCCGCACGCCGCAACCCTCACTTGCAGGACGGGTACCCGCAAGTGGGCGCCGTTCACCCCTGCCCACAAGCGGCTCGGCCCTTAGGATGAGGCCGTGATGACTGCACTGGCCCTGCTCCCCCTCGTGCTCTTCAGCGAGAGCCCCGCGAGCCCCGCCGACGACTCCACCTTCTTCGAGCAGGAGGTCCTGCCGGTCCTGGAGGCGCGCTGCCTCGAGTGCCACGGCAGCGGAGAGGAGCTGCGCGCCGGGCTCTGGCTCACGCGGCGCGAGGGACTCCTGGCGGGAGGCGACTCCGGCCCGGCTGTGGACCTGGTGGACCCGCTCGCCTCGCTCCTTCTGCGCAAGATCAGCTACCAGGACGAGTACAACCAGATGCCGCCCACCGGGCCGCTCCCCGAGGCGGAGCGCGAGGTCCTGCGGCGCTGGGTCCAGCGGGGCATCCCGTGGTCGGAGCGAGTCGCGATCGAGGAGACGGCGCGCGAGGCGCCCAAGCGCATCACCAAGGGGGACGGCATGGAGGGCTGGGCCTACGCGCCCCTCGCCCGACCCGAGCCGCCCGCCGTTCAGGGCTCATGGGCCCGGACCCCCGTGGACCGCTTCGTCCTGGCGCGGCTTGAGACCGCCGGCCTGGGTCCGGCACCCGAGGCCGACCGGCGGACCCTGATCCGCCGGGTGACCTACGACCTGACCGGTCTGCCCCCGACCCCCGGCGAGGTCGAGGCCTTCGTCGCCGACGACGCCCCCGACGCCTATGAGCGCCTCGTGGACGCCCTCCTCGCGCGGCCGCAGTACGGCGAGCGGTGGGGGCGGCACTGGCTGGACCTCGTGCGCTATGCGGAGACCAACGGCTTCGAGCGCGACGGCAACAAGCCCAACATCTGGCGCTATCGGGACTGGGTCGTCCGGGCGCTGAACGAGGACCTGCCGTACGACGAGTTCGTGAGGATGCAGCTTGCTGGCGACGAGCTCAGGCCGGACGACCCCGACGCGCTCGTGGCCACCGGGTTCCTGCGCCTCGGCCAGTGGGACGACGAGCCGGCCCAGGGGCGCATCCAGGCCCGGTACGACGGGCTCGACGACATCGTGCGCGCCAGCAGCGAGGCGTTCCTCGCGACGACCCTCGGCTGCGCGCGCTGTCACGACCACAAGGGCGATCCCGTCGACCAGACCGACTACTACTCCTTCATGGCCTTCTTCGAAGGCCTGACGGACCAGTCGAGCGGTGGCAGCCAGGTGTCGATCCTGACGCCCGAGGAGCAGGCCGCCTTCGAGCGCCGGCGCGAGGCCCACGAGGCGGCCATCCGCGACCACGACCGGCGCATCGACGAGGCCCAGCGCGAGCTCCTCGCCCTGCTCGACGGCGAGGACTACGGCGCGACCTCCCTGACGGACCTGCGCTACCGGTTCTACCGCGACACCTGGGACGAGCTGCCGGAGTTCGAGGGCCTGCGGCACGAGGAGGAGGGGCCGCACATGGGCCTCTTCGACCTCTCCCCGGCCACGCGGCCCAACGCCTTCGGTCTGGTCTTCGAAGGCCGGCTCGCCGTGCCGCGCACGGGCGAGTATGAGTTCCGCGCGACGGTGGACGACGGAGCTCGCCTCCTGCTCAACGGTGAGGTCGCCCTCGCAGGCTCCGGGGGGCTGTGGGGCAAGGCTGCCCTGGAGGAGGGGAGCGCCGAGATCCGGCTTGAGTACATGCAGCGCGGTGGCCCAGCGATCCTCCAGCTGGCCTGGCGCGCGGTCGGCGATGATGTCTGGAGCCACACGACGAAGCGGCCTGACGCGGGATGGGAGTCCCCGGGCTTCGACGCCTCCACCTGGTCCCAGGGTCAGGGAGGCTTCGGCACCTCGGGCACTCCTGGCGCTCTGGTGGCCACGGAGTGGAGCGAGCCGGAGATCTGGCTGCGACGGGAGTTCGAGTGGGACACCGAGTCCGCCGACGACCTCGTGGTGCTACTGCACCACGACGAGCACGCGGAGGTCTACATCAATGGGGTCGAGGCCCTGCGGGTGCCGCACTTCCGCGGGGACTACGCCGTGTTCGAGATCAGCGAGGCCGCCCGCGCGACGGTCCGCAAGGGGCTCAACACCCTGGCCGTCCACTGCCGCCAGACGGGAGGGGGCCAGTACATCCACGCTCGCGCCGTGCACCGGCACGAGACGCGCCTCGGCAGGCTCGGCGCCGTCGCCCAGGGCTGGTCCTCCCTGACGGGCGGAAGGGGCCCGGTCCAATCGGGCGATGTCCGCGGCCTGGTCCGCACGCATGGCGAGCGCCTCCTGGGCAAGGAGGGCGCCGAGCGCTTCCAGGCCCTACTCGAGGAGCGCGAGCGGCTGAACCGCGACCGCCCGCAGCCGGAGCGCATGGCCTATGTGGTGACCGAGCGCGGCCCCAAGCCCCCGCAGATGTTCGTGCATGTGCGCGGCAACGCCTTGGCGACGGGCGAGCCGGTGGAGCCCGACTGGCCTGCCTGCATGGACGAGGAGCGCGCCGTGATTCCGGAGGCGAAGGGACCCACCAGCGGCCGGCGCACGGTTCTGGCCCAGTGGATCACCTCCCCCGAGAACGGCCTCGCCGCCCGCACAGCGGTCAACCGGACCTGGGCGCACCACTTCGGCGTGGGGCTAGTGCCCTCCGTGAGCGACTTCGGCGAGCTGGGCGAGCGCCCGAGCCACCCCGAGCTGCTGGACTGGCTTGCGGGCTGGTTCGTGGAGACGGGCTCCTCGATGAAGGCCCTGCACCGCCTGCTCGTGACCTCGAGCGCCTACCGCCAGGACAGCCGCCCGCGGCCCGAGGTCGCCGCTCTTGCCGACGAGGCGGACCCCACGAACACGCTGCTGTGGGCCTTCCGCATGCGGCGCATGGGCGCCGAGGAGGTCCGCGACTCCCTGCTCGCCGTGACCGACCGCCTGAACCCGCAGATGGGTGGACCGCCCATCTTCACCAGGGTCCCGCAGGAGGTGCTGCAGACCTCCAGCCAGCCGGGCAATGTGTGGGGCAAGAGTCCCGAGGACCAGCAGCGTCGCCGCAGCCTCTACATCAAGGTCAAGCGCTCGCTGGTGCCGCCGGAGCTCGCGGCCTTCGACTTCGCCGACACCGACGCGCCCTGCCCCACGCGCTTCACGACCATCCAGCCCCAGCAGGCGCTGCACCTCATGAACAGCGAGTCGGCCCACGAGGCCGCGGCCGCGCTGGCTGGGCTCGTCCAGGGAACGGCGGGGAGCACCGCGGAGGAGCGCATCAGCGCCCTCTTCGAGCACACCCTGCAGCGCAGCGCAACGCCCGCTGAGATCGAGACCCTGGTCGAGCTCCAGAGCGAGCTCGAGAGTGAGCTCGGCCTGAGTCCAGACTCAGCCTTCCGACAGCTCGCCCTGCTCGCCCTCAACCTCAACGAGTTCATGTTCATCGACTGAGGACCCTGACCTCCCCGAAGCCCCATGACGACCTTCGACCTCAACCGACGCGCCCTCCTCGGCGGCACGGCCGCGGCCCTCGGCGCACCCGCCTTCGGCGCGCGCCTCGATGACTTCGTGAACCCCCTCGCACCGAAGCAGCCCCACTTCCGGCCGCGTGCGAAGTCGGTGATCTTCCTGTTCATGTACGGCGGGGTCAGCCAGGTGGACACCTTCGACTACAAGCCGAAGCTCTATCCCCTGGACGGCAAGACCATCGAGGTGAAGACCCGCGGACGCGGCGGGGCCAAGAACGAGGGTCGCGTGGTCGGACCGAAGTGGGACTTCCGGCGCTACGGCAAGAGCGGCAAGTGGGTGTCGAGCCTCTTCCCGCATGTCGCCACGCAGGTGGACCACCTGGGCTTCGTGCACTCCATGTACGCGGACTCGCCGATCCACGGCTCGGCGATGCTGATGATGAACTCAGGCTCGCTCCTCTCGGGCAAGCCGTGCCTGGGCTCGTGGGTGAACTATGCGCTGGGCAGCCCCAACCCCAACCTCCCCGGACACATGGTCTTCCTCGACCCAACGGGCGGGCCGATCTCTGGGGCCAAAAACTGGACCAGCGGGTACATGCCCGCGGCGTACCAGGGCGTGGTCGTACGCAGCACGGGGAACCCCATCCTGGACCTAGATCCGCGGGGTGAGACCACGCGCGCAGTGCAGCGCCGGCTCCTCGATCGCCTGCGCGGGCTGAATGAGGCGCACCTGCGCGCCGGGCGTGACGACTCGGAGCTGGCGGCGCGCATCGCCAGCTACGAGCTCGGCTTCCAGATGCAGGACAGCGCCCCGGAGGCCTTCGACACCGACAGCGAGTCGGAGGGGACCCGCGCCCTCTACGGCATGGACAAGGAGAGGACCTTCGACTTCGGTCGCAAGTGCCTCCTCGCGCGGCGCATGGTCGAGCGCGGCGTGCGGTTCGTGCAGGTCTACTCGGGCGGCAACCACAACGACGCCAACTGGGACGCCCACGGCGACCTCAAGTTCAACCACGAGAAGCACGCGGGAAACACGGACAAGCCCATCGCAGGCCTCCTCCAGGACCTCGACCGCCGCGGCCTGCTCGACGAGACGCTGGTCGTGTGGACCGGTGAGTTCGGACGCCAGCCCACCGCCGAGTACGCCCAGGGCACGGGCCGGGACCACAACTCCTATGGGTTCACGCTCTGGATGGCCGGTGGCGGCATCCGCGGCGGCGAGGCCGTGGGCGCCACGGACGAGCTGGGCTCCGCGGCCGTTGTGGACCGCATGCATGTGAAGAACCTGCACGCGACGATCCTCACGCAGCTGGGCTTCGACCCCAACCGCCTGAGCTTCCGCCACGGCGGCCTCGACCAGCGCCTCGTTGGAGTCGAAGGTGCCGAGGCCATCCACGGCCTGATCTAAGCCTGGACCCCGGCACGACGGCCCGGGCCCGGGACCCAAGGCGACCCACCGCCGGGGCTCAGCGGTCCTTCGCCCGGGATGACAGCCTTGTGGTGGACCCCCGCGGGCCCGCCGGGCGATCCTCTGGGGTCCCCCATGGCGGCCCCCACGCGCAGCACCATCCTCCTTGCCCTGTGGGGTCTCGCCGTCCTGGCCCTGGCGGGCTGGACGCGCGAGTGGCCGAGCGACAACCGGATCGCTCGCTGGAGCGGCCAGCTCGGTCGCGACCCGGGGCTGGCCCTGCTCGAGGAGCGCTTCGGCGGCGACGAGTTCGCGCTGGTGCGGGCACGCGGAGCCGACGCGGAGCTGTTCGCGGTGCAGGCGCGCCTCGAGGAGCTGCGCGGCGTGAGCGAGGTGGTGAGCGCCCTGGTGGTTCCGGGGACCCACGCCTCGGGCGTGATCCGCTGGGACGCGCTGGAGCAGGACCCGGTCATCCGGGAGCTCGACCTCGCCGATCCTGACGGGACGCGGCTGGACTTCCTCGTAACGGTCGCCCCGGGGGCAACGCCCGAGGACCGGCTGGCCCTCGCCGAGGCGCTGGGTGCACTCGAGGCCGACACCGGCGCAAGCTGCATGGCTGCGGGGCACCCCCTCGTGGCAGCCGCAATCGAGCAAGAGTCCGCGAAGGTCGAGCAGCGCGCGACCCCCACCCTCCTTGGCGTGGCAGCCGTCGCGTTGCTCATCGGGCTGCGCTCCGGTCGGAGGGCCCTGTGCTGCCTGCTGCTGGGTGCGACCGCGAGCCTGCTGGTCCGGGCAGTGGGGCGCACCTGGATCGGACCCTCGGACCTGCTGCTCGTCACAGCCGGTCCCGTGGCCTTCGTGCTTGCGCTTGCGAGCGGCCTGCACCTCGTGCTGCGCCACGCCCAGCGCGTGAAGGCAGGAGACGAGCCGGCCCAGGCCGCACGCCGCGCCCTCACCGAGAAGCTCCCCGCCTGCATCCTGGCCGGCCTGACGACCGCTGCCGGCTTCGGGGTCTTCGGCCTGAGTGAGGTTGCGTCGGTCGCGCGCCCCGGAGCACTCCTCGCCGGCTCGAGCCTGGTGACTCCCGCGCTGCTCCCCCTTGTCGCCGCTGGCCTGGCCGGCGAGCGCCCCAAGGGAGCATCACCCTCGAGAGTGAGGCGTGCCTGGCGCTGGGGCGCCCTGGCCGGCTGGTCCCGCACCCGTCGGGTGCCCATCCTTGGCGCCACGCTGGCCCTGGCGGCAGGCGCGCTCTGGGCGGCATCGCACCAGGCCTACGCTGCGAATGGGATCGCCCTCTTCCCCCCCAGCGCCCCGGTCCGCCAGGCCTACGACGCCCTGGAGGACCAGGGCGCCACCCTCTCGACCGTGGAGCTCCTGGTGCGCGCGGAGGTTGCCCCTCCGGGACTGGGGGAGGCGCTTGCCCAGGGCGCGGGCATCCGGCGGGTGTTCGGGCCCGAGCTCGTGGAGCGAGCGCTGACCGCGTCCAACCCGCTGGCCGCCCTGACGCCGGTGGTGAGAGCGGCCCAGCAGCGGGCTGGCCGGCTCGACCGCGAGCAGACACTCTGGCGCTGGACAGTGGGCCTCGATGCGGGGGCAGACCCTGCGGCCGCCGTCGCGTCCCTGCGCAGCAGTGCTCTAGAGGTCACAGACGAAGAGCGCATGACGATCACAGGCTCCGTGCCCTTCCTCGTCGAGCTCCAGCAGCACCTCGCGCGCACGCTCGCCAGCTCGCTCGCCTGGACCGCTGCCCTCACGGGCGCCCTCTTCCTACTCGTGACTCGCTCACCCCGAGCCCTCCTCGCGGCGATGGTCGCCAACCTGTTCCCGGTCGCGGCCGTCGTTGCCTCCATGGGGCTCTTGGCCATCCCCGTGGACCCCGCCACCGTGATGGTCGCCGCAATCGTCTTGGGCCTGGCCGTCGACGGAACCCTGCACCTGGTCCACCGGGCGGCGGCGGGCGGAGAGGGCCCCGGAGGCAAGCTCGCGGCCTTCGATGAGGTCGGCGGAGCGCTGACGGTGGGCGCCTTCGCGCTCCTGCTCGGCTTCGGCTCCCTCGCGCCCACGGAGTTCCTGCCCACCTCGCGCTTCGGACTGCTGTGTGCCCTTGGGATCGCAGCAGCTTGGATCGGAGACCTCCTCGTCCTGCCTGCCCTCTGGCTCGAGGAGCAAGAGCCCGCATGACCCTGCACCCCCTCACCCTCCTCGTCCTTGCCCTCGCAGGCGCCTCACGGGTCTTCGAGCTGTGGCTGTCCGCCCGCAACCAGCGCGAGATCGAGCGTCGCGGGGGTCATCGAGTGCGCCCGGACGGGACCTTGGGACTGGTGATCGTCCACACCGCCTGGTTCGCGGGGATGGTCCTCGAGGAAGCGCTCCTGGGACGGGCGGGGCTTCCCTCCGGCGTCCTCTGGACCGCCGCGGTCCTGGCCGTGGCCTCCGAGGGCCTACGGATCGCATGCATTCGGAACCTTGGCGTGCGCTGGAATGTGGGCGTCGTGATCCTCCCGGGATCGCCCCCCATCGCGACCGGCCTGCACGGATGGATGCGGCACCCCAACTACACCGCGGTCGTGCTGCAGCTGGTCACCGTGCCCCTGGCGCTCGACCTGCCCTGGACCGCGGCCGGAGTCCTCCTGCCCAAGCTGCTCGTCCTGCGCCACCGGATCGCCATCGAGGACGCGGCCCTGGGTCGCGGCTGACGGGGGCCTGCCCTGCCAGGTTCCATTCCAATCGTGAGAAGCGTGTGAGGTCGAATTGCCGATCTGTGACCGCGCTCTCTATCCTTGCGGGAGAGTTCGTGCGTTCTCAGCCAGAAGAGCGCTCAAGGGTCCGAAGAGAGGAGAGCCAAGGCCGCATGATCCAGCTGCTGCACAACAGGAATCCCCGGTGGTACCGCGTCCAGGTCCGCGCCAACTCGAGCGGATGCACGCTGTCCTTCCCGATTCTGGCGAGGACCTCATGTGAGGCCCGGATCCGGGCCCTCGAGCACTACAAGGGCGAGGATGTCCTCGTCCTTGCCGTGCACCGGCGCTCCGCGTGACGCGAAGCGCGTTGCCCCTCGAGGCGCCGCGCGAGAGGGCGTCGCGGCGCCCTGGAGAGCGAGAGCCTGAGCGGGGAGGCCGCCTGGCCCGCGGGCTGTGCAACCCGCTGAGGGGCTCCTGACGACTCAGTGATCGAGGCCCTTGAGCGGACCGATGCCCGCCTCGGAGGCCTGCCTTCGGAGGGCCTCGAGGGGCGCTCCCGTCAGCTCCTCCAGCTCCACGCGGAACGCAGCACACTCGGCCTCCACGCGCGCCAGGAGTGCAAGCTCAGCAGGACGCGGCGCGCGGTGTGAGGAGCCCACATGCCAGCGGACGGTGCCCAGCCGGTCCTGGATGCGGTCGGACTCGTGGATGCCGCGCAGGCCGCGTGGCTCGCGCGCGCGATCGAGGAGGGCATCGATCTGCTTGCGATGGGCCTCGAGGGCATCGAGGAGGGCCTGCTGGGGATGGGGCGCACCCTCCTCGGCCTCCGGGTCCTTGCCGGACCGAGCGCGGGCCTCGAGCCAGGAGAGATCCTCCGTGACGCGCTCGAGGTGGGCCAGGTCTGCGTCGAGGCGCGCACTCAGGGCCGCGTGCCGTGCAAGCAGGTCGTGGCGCGCGCGGAGCTCGTCCTCACTGGCCTCGAGACGGGGGTCGGGCAGCACATCGAGAGGTGCCTCGTCCTCGAACTCGCCCACCGTGACGCGAACGCGATAGCGCCCGGCAACCACCTCAGGTCCGCCGGTGAGCTCGATCAGCCTGCCGCTGGTGCGGGCACCACGCTCTCCGTGACGCCGCAGGTCCCAGACCAGGCGATGCAGGCCCGCGCTGGGCTCGAAGGTGAGGCGACGCAGCACCTGGCCCTCGCCGCTCAGGATGTCGAGGTGCCCCCTCCCATCGAATCCTCCCTCCGGCTCGCGCAGATGGAAGGAGAGCAGGGCGCCGCGGCTGCGATTCTGCCCGCGGAACTCCTCGGTTCCCGCGAAGCGTGACTCGCGGGTCTGCTTGACGAGGTGCGCCACGACCGGGGGCGGCGCGACAAGGTCCACGACCCGCGCACGGTCCTCAGCGCTGCGGGCGCGCAGGGGCCTGATGTCATCCACCACCCAGGCCGCCCGGCCATGGGTCCCGATGACGAGGTCGTGATCCCGAGGATGGACCACGAGCGAGCGCACTGGCACGGTCGGGAAGCCCTCACCCCACTTCGACCAGGATGCGCCGCCGTCCTGGCTGAGCCAGAGCCCCGCCTCGGTCCCAAGGAACAGGAGGTGCGGATCCACCGGGTCCTCCTCGAGGGTGTGGGCGTGGCCCGTGACCCCCGCCAGGAGCACCCGCTGGAAGGTGGCCCCACCATCGTCCGTGCGGAACAGGTAGGGGGTCCGATCCCCGCGCCGATGGCCGTCGAGCACCACGAAGGCGCGCGCCGCGTCGTGGCGGCTCGCCTCCACATGGGAGATCCAGGTGTTGAGGGGCACGCCCTCGAGGCGCGTGTGGAGCGGCTCCCAGTCCCCCTCGGCGCCCGAGGAGCTGGAGTGCCCGCGCCACAGCTGGCCGTCATCGGTCCCGATCCACAGCAGGCCCTCCTCGAGCTCGCTCGGTGCGATGGTGAGGATCGTGCAGTGGTTCTCGGCCGCGGTCACATCGCGGCTCAGGCCGCCCGACTCGGCCTGACGCTGCCAGCGCGGCTCGTTCGTCGTCAGGTCAGGGCTGATGGTCGTCCAGGTGTGCCCCATGTCCCGGGACAGATGGACGAACTGGCTCCCGTAGAACAGGGCGTTGGGATCGAACGGATCCAGGGCGAGGCCGGCGTTCCAGGCGAAGCGCAGCTTGGTCCCCTCCGGGGCGTCGGGACGGATGGCCGCGCGCTCGCCGGTGACATCGTTCCAGCGGTAGAGCGAGCCGCCCTGGCTCATCCCGTAGCCGCGGTTCGTGGAGCCCGGAAGGGTGACGCACCCGAACCCATCCCCGAAGCCCACCTCGCTCCAGTGGTGGTTGCGAATGCCGCCGTTCTCCCAGACGGAGGACGGACCCCGCCAGGAGCCGTTGTCCTGCATGCCGCCGTAAACGTTGTACGGGACATCCATGTCGACGGAGACGTGGTAGTACTGCGCGAGGGGCAGGTTCCGGACGAAGCGCCAGCTCTTGCCGCGGTCGATCGAGAGGGCGATGCCCCCATCGTTCCCGTTCACGATGCGGTTGGGATCGGTGGGGTCGATCCACATGGCGTGGTGGTCGGGGTGAATGAGGTTGTAGGGGATGAACTCCTCGAAGCTCGCGCCGCCGTCCTCGGAGACCGTGACGATGGTGTGCAGGCTGTAGACCCGGTCGGGGTCCGCCGGGTCGACCCGGATATCGCAGAAGTAGAAGGGCCGCGGCGCGACCGAGTCCTCGCGGTTCACGGTGCGCCAGGAGCTTCCGCCGTCGTCCGAGCGCAGCAGCACGGGCTGCTCGGCCTCGACGAGGGCGTAGACGATGTGCGGGTGGCTCTCGCTCCAGGCGAGGCCAATGCGCCCGAGCTCCCCCTTGGGCAGGCCGTGCTCCTCGGTGAGCTGGCTCCAGGAGTCGCCGCCGTCGTGAGTCACCCACAGGCCAGAGCCCTCTCCACCGCTGGTGAAGAAGTCGGGGCTGCGGCGGTGGGACCACATGCCGGCGAGCATGTGCTCGGGGTTGCGTGGGTCCGCGGCGAGGTCCGAGCAGCCGGTGCGCTCATCCACGAAGAGGGTGCGCTCCCAGGTCTCTCCTGCGTCCTTCGTGCGGTAGACGCCTCGCTCGACCCCATCCGACCAGGTGGGACCCAGCACGCCGACCCAAGCGATGTTCTGATCCCGAGGGTCGAGCAGGATGCGATGGATCTTCTCGGAGTCCGCCAGCCCGAGGTCCTTCCAGGTGCGCCCACCGTCGACGCTGCGCGCCATGCCCGTCCCAACGGACGAGGAGTTGCGGGGGTTGCCCTCACCGGTCCCGATCCACACCACATCCGGATCCGTGGGCCAGAGGGCGATCGCGCCGATGGAGCTGGAGGTGCCGTCCTCATAGCGCGGCGTCCAGGAGAGGCCGCCGTCCTCGGAGTGCCAGAGCCCCCCCGTCGCCGCGCCGACCCACAGCACGCGCGGGTCTCCGGGGACGCCGGTGACGGCAGCCACTCGGCCGCTCATCCCCGCCGGCCCGATGGAGCGCGGCTGGAGGGCGTCCCGGTCCCCCGAGGAGGCAGCCAGGGCAGACGACGCAAGCAGGAGATGGAGCAGGGAGTGCAGCTTCATGGGGGGCCTCGGAAGAGGTATCGGACGATCCACGCGAAGACCCGACCGGGGCAGCTGGTCGCCAGGAAGCGACTTCGCACGGAGCTCCGCGTGCACAGGTTAGACCATCCCCAGAGAAGGTGAGGTCAGGGGCCATGCACAGGCCCCCTGGGGGCGCCTCGGGCGGGCGGCGCGACGCGCCCTACGGCTTCAGCTCCAGCTTGGACCGCGAGAGGATCGTCGGACCCTTCACCGGCTGCTGGAGGTTGTTGTTGTGAGCGCAGGTGAAGCACTTGTGGAAGCTCTTCCGCTGGCGCTCCTGGCACTGGGGCAGGCTCACCTTGTGCGCGAAGAGGGACGCGCGACCATCGGTGCGGGTCGGGCAGATACGGCTGGAGTCTTCCACGGCGGTCCCAGAGCGCCCCCTTAGGGACGCCCTTATGAAGATAGTTCGGCGGGGGGCCTTCGCTCCTGTCCTCCGGGGGCGGTTTTTGACCCCAAGGGCCCCCTGGAGAGGCCTGGAGGGGTGGCGAGCCGGGCAGAGAGCGCCCCGCGGGGCGGGCGCTGCCGCGCCGGGCCCCAGCGCGCGGTCACTTCTTGGCGCGCAGGAACTCCAGCGCGCGGTCACTTCTTGGCGCGCAGGAACTCCAGCGCGCGGTCACTTCTTGGCGCGCAGGAACTCCAGCGCGACCGTATCCCCCCCCGCCTGCTCCAGGACCGGGTCGAGGCGGAGGTGACCGATCGTTCCCGTGTAGAGGGGGTGCTTCGAGAGGTCGATCTCGTAGGTGCGCATGCGGCCGTCGGGCTTCACGCGAAAGGTGACACGCCGCTCGGGGCTGAACTCGCCTCCGGGGGGTGCGAAGTACAGCTCACCCTCGCGGCCCTTGGTGCTGTACGCCGCCCGCAGGTAGAGCTTGCGCGCCCGGCGGGCCTCGAAGTGCATGGGCGCACACACGAGGTGTGGGTCGTCCTGGTCGAGGGTGAGCCGCCAGCTCCCCTCGTAGGGAGGGGCTTCATCCTCCATCCGGAAGGGCACGCAGTGGGCGCGGTCGCGGGAGAAGTCCAGGTCCGGCAGCGGATCAGGCCGGTGCTTCTTGGCGAAGGCTCGGATGTCGCGCTCCAGATCGCCAACGATGAGGGTCGCGCTCGCCTCGTAGACGATGTCGTGATCGAGCACCTCGGTGTGGAGCGGGGCGAGGTACCCCGTCGAGCCGTCCCTCGGCCCCCCCTGGCCCTTCGGCCCGTGGAACCCGCCGACCGTGAGGAGAGCGCTCGGGCTGAAGACGCCCAGTCCAAAACCCTCGTCATCCACGAGGGCCGACCAGCGCTCGGTGCTCGTCCAGTACTCCCAGGGCGGGCCCGCGTTCTCGATCTCCGTGAGGGGCTCACCCTCGAAGGGCCGGTCACCCGTATAGGTGAACAGGCGATGGAGCCGGCCAATGGTGTAGACGGCGGGGAGCTCCTGGTGCTGCGCCGGATAGCGCGTCCGGTCCTCGCGTCCGTTCTCGAGACGGACCCGCAGGTGCACGCGGTTCGCGTCGAGGCGCACGCGCGTCTCGAACACGCACTCGCCAGGGACGCCGTCGAGGGCCCACTGCATCGGCACGCTTCGAATGGAGAGCGAGTCCCACTCGCGCTGAACCTCCAGGAGGCGCGGACGGTTCAGGTACACATCGCCGGCCTGGATTGGGTTCCAGCCCCAGCCCGCCCAGGCCTCATGGGCGCGGGCGCCCTCGGGCAGAAAGGGCTTGGGCCCCGAGTAGTAGGACTGCTGAACGAAGCGCCCGAGATCGTGGATGTTGATCAGGTTGTCGTCCCTGTCCGCGAGGCTGAGGTAGGCCAATGCGCCGCCGTGGTCCGTGGAGAGACCCACCCGCAGCACGCCGTTGTCGAGGGTCTCGAGCGCGGGGGCGTCGGGGGTCTGCGCAACGGCAGTCGCGGCAAGCGTGAGGGCGAGCAGGGATCGGAGAGGGTCCATGGGCGTGGTCCTCGACGATTCACCGTCCGCGAGCGGGCGTCAAGGCCGAGAGGGGCGCCGGCCTAGGAGCGGCTCGTGCGCTTGCGATCCTCGAGGCGGTCGAGGGCGGTGCGCAGGGCGCGCATGGCATCCTCGGCCGCCTGCGGCGCGCGGTGCGAGTCGCGCGAGAGCTCCACGGCCGCCTGGCCAGAGAAGTCCACCTCAATGAGGGCCTCCAGGACCGCGAGCAGGTCCAGGTCGCCCTCGCCGAAGGGGCGGTGCTCGTGCACTCCGACGGGGCAGTCGTCCAGGTGCACCTGCACGAGGTCGTCAGCAAAGGCGCGGATCACGGCGGCCTCCGGTCGATCCCCCGTCACCACGAGGTGGCCGACATCCAGGGTCAGGCCCAGATCGGCGCCCCGCTCCCCCATCAGCTCGCGCAGCTCGGCGAAGCCGCTGGGGCGCTCGATGAACATTCCCGGCTCGGGCTCGAAGCCGATCCGAACGCCCCCTGCGCGGGCATGCTCGAGGACGCGCTCGAGCCCCTCGGCCAGGCGCTCGCGCAGCGCGGCCGGGGCCTGGCTCCACTCATGCCCCTCGGGCTCCGCGCCTGCCCAGAGCGAGACCACAGGCGCCTCGAGGGCGACAGCCAGGTCGATGCAGCGCCGGTAGAAGTCAACCCGACGACTCCGCCCAGACTGGAGGGTGTCCATGAGGTTCGGGCCGTGCTTGATCCACGGATCGAGCACGAAGCGGGCTCCAGTCTCGACCGTCAGCGTGAGCCCGAGCTGGTCCGCCCGTCTGCGCACCGCAGCAACCTCCCCGGCATCCAGCGCGTAGGGGTCGAGGTGGCCCGCGTCGGGCGTGATCGCCATCCCTCCGTAGCCGATCTCCGCGAGCATGGGCAGCGCGTCCAGGAGGCGGTGGTGCGCGAGGCCATTGGAGTTGTAGGCGAGTCGGAACGGAGGGGTCATGGGTGCTCCGGATCGGCCGGGGAGTCTTCGATCGGGGCGCCACCCTCTGGGTCCGGGTCGGCCGGTGGCTCGAAGTGCCCGGGCTCGTCCTTGCCGCGCTCGGCACGCAGCTCCTCCTCACTCGGTCCCACTGACAGGTCGTCGGCCCAGCCAACCTCGGCCTCGTCCGCCTCCGACGACTCGTGATCGAGGCCGCCCTCGATGCCCGGCTCGTGGTCGAGGGCCTCGCGCTCGAGCGGCTCCACGGGGTCGACCGGGGCGAGGGTGTAGTCCGGAACCGAGGGCACGGGCGCCGGGCTGGACAGCTGGTCGAACCGCGCGACCTCGCGCGCCTCGCGGTCCAGGTCCCAGCGCACGCGCCGCAGCTCGTCCTCGATGCCCGCGTCGCGCCAGGCCTGGGTGAGGTTCCTGCGCAGCCGCATGAACTGCGCGGCCCCCCGCATCGCGACCTCGGGGAGGCGCCTCCCGAAGATCAGGACGGCCCCCGCAGCCACCACGAGCAGCTCCGGGAGGGACAGGTTGCCGATCAGACCCAGCACGGCGGGCATTGTAGCGGGGGCCTGAGCGCCCGCGGGTCCGAGACGGCCGTCGCAGACCGCGCTAGGCTCGACCCGTGATGCGCCTCCTCCCGCTCCTCCTGACCGCCCTCGCCGCCCCGGGTCTCGCCATCGCAGGGGACCTCCCCTTCGCAGGGCCGATCCGCTGGGAGGCCTATGCAGGCGACTGGCCGGACATCCCGGACTTCTCGACCCTCGAGCCCAAGGCAAGCGGCGAGACGGACCACATCGTCATCTCGTTCCGCACGCAGGTCGACGACTTCGCCCTCGTGTTCGAGGGGGACCTCGCCATCGAGAGGCCGGGCGAGTATCGCTTCCACACCATCAGCGATGACGGCTCGCGGCTCTTCGTCGACGGGGCCCTCGTGGTGGAGAACGGTGGGCCGCACGGCATGGTCCGCAAGGACGGAGCGATCGACCTCGATCCCGGCAAGCACTCCTTCCGGCTCGAGTACCACGACTCCGGCGGAGGGGACGGCCTGGAGGTCGGGATGGAGGGACCCTTCCGGAGGCTGGCCTCGAGCGAGCAGGCCCCCGGCGGACGGAACACGCTCTGGTACCGCCAGCCCGCGAGTCAATGGCTCGAGGCGCTGCCCCTGGGCAATGGCCGCCTCGGCGGGATGGTGCACGGGGACCCGGAGTGGGAGCACATCCAGCTGAACGAGGACTCGCTCTGGCCCGGCGGCCCCGAGCCGCGCCTCAACAAGGGCTCGCGCGAGGAGCTCGACCGCATGCGCGAGCTGCTGCTCGCAGGCAAGCCCGCTGAGGCGGACGCGATGGCCATGCCAGCCTTCTCCGCGGGCTCCGTCACGCGCAGCCACCAGACCCTGGGCGACCTGAAGCTGCGCCAGGTGCTCCCCGACGGAAACCTCGAGGACTACGCGCGCACCCTCGACCTCGAGACCGGGATCAGCCTCGTGCGCTGGCGCGTGGGGTCGGTGGAGTTCACCCGCGAGGTCTTCATGAGTGCGCCGGACCAGGCGCTGGTGGTGCGCCTGACGGCCTCCGAGCCCGGCCTGCTCGAGGTTCACGCGCAACTCTCGCGTCCGGTCGAGGAGGGCATGCCCGGTCCGAGCGTCACGCCCCTTGCTACCGGGCTGCTGCGCATGGAGGGGGTGGCCACCCAGAAGAACGCCCCGCTGGGGAACGGCGAGCTGGGGACGCCCTATCTCGCGCTCCTCGAGGCGCAGGGCGAGGGCGTGCGGGCGCGTGCCGACCAGGACGGCCTGCACGCCACGGGTGAGCGCGAGCTCGTCCTCGTGCTCACGGCGCGCACAGGCTTCGGGGGAGCGGACCCCGAGCGCGCGGTCGAGGACCTTGCAGGCGCGCGCCAGCACGCGGGTGCCATGCTGCGGCAGCGCCATGCGGACGATCACCGCGCCCTGTTCGACCGCGTGGTGCTCGACCTGGGCGAGAGCCCGGCACTCCCCACTGACGAGCGCCTTGCGCGCATCCGGGGGGGGGAGAGCGATCCCGCCCTGGAGGCCCTGGTCTTCCAGTTCGGACGCTACCTGCTCATGGGGAGCTCGCGGGCCGGCACGCATCCCGCGAACCTCCAGGGCCTGTGGAACCACCACCTCGCGGCGCCGTGGAACGCGGACTACCACCTCAACATCAACCTGCAGATGAACTACTGGCCGGCCGAGGTGACCGGCCTGCCCGAGTGCCACCTGCCGCTGTTCGACTTCCTCGGGCGCCTCGCGGAGCGCGGGGCCGTCCGCGCCCGCGAGTCCTTCGGCATGCGCGGCTGGGTCGCGCCCCATGCGACCGACCTGTGGGCGGCGGCGTGGACGCGCTCGGTACAGCCGTTCTGGGGCTTCTGGCACCAGGGCGGCACCTGGCTCACGGCGCACCTGATGGAGCACTGGCGCTTCACGCGGGACGAGCGCTTCCTCGCCGAGGTGGCCTGGCCCCTGCTGGCGGGCTGCGCGCGCTTCCAGCTCGACTTCCTGGTCGAGGTCGAGGGGCGCGGACTGGTCAGCGGTCCCTCCACCAGCCCCGAGAACTCCTACCGGCTGCCCGACGGCACCCAGGCGGCGACCGCCATGGGGCCCGCGATGGACCAGCAGCTCGTGGCCGAGCTGCTCGACCATGTGCTCGAGGCTGCTCGGGTCCTGGGTCGCGAGGAGGACGCCTTCCTCGCCGAGGTGCGGGAGAAGCGCGCCCAGCTGGCTCCGGGCCTGGTCCTGATGGAGGACGGCCGCATCCAGGAGTGGGACCGACCGCACCTGGAGCCCGAGCCGGGGCATCGCCACATGAGCCACCTCTACGCGCTGCATCCCGGCCACGCCCTCGATGTGGCGCGCGACCGTCAGCTTGCGCACGCGGCGCGCATGACGATCGAGAAGCGCCTCGCCCACGGCGGCGGGGGCACCGGCTGGAGCCGGGCCTGGCTGATCAACATGCTGGCGCGCCTCGAGGACGGGGACGCCGCGCGCAGGCACCTGCAGTACCTGATGCAGCGCTCGATGGCCCCGAACCTCTTCGACCTGCATCCGCCCTTCCAGATCGATGGCAACTTCGGCGCGACGGCCGGGGTCGCAGAGATGCTGCTGCAGTCTGGCAACGGCCGGATCCGCCTCCTGCCAGCCCTGCCCACGGGCTGGCCCGAGGGCTCGGTTAAGGGCTTGCGCGCGCGAGGCGGCTTCGCGGTGGATGTGGAGTGGCGCAAGGGCCGCGTGCAGCGCGCCCGCCTGACCGCACTGGGAGCTGCGGAGGCCCTGCTCCAGGTGGACCCGAGCTGGACCCTCGAGGGCCCGGCCACCGAGGCGGCGGACGAGGGCCTCGTGCGCCTCGCTGGACCGAAGGGCACGACCTGGACGATCACCGCACCCTGAGGGAGTTCGGGGCGGTCTGCCCTCTTGAGGTCGGGGCTGCTCCCCCCCCGAATCTCAAGGCTGCAGCACCGGCAGGATCGAGACGCGCGGTCGGCGCCAGCCGATGAGGGGCGCGAAGTTGACGCTGATGCCGCTGCCCTCGCCCGCGCGGTGGTTCACCGACAGCTCGAAGACGAAGTCATGACCCAGGCGCCGGAGGACGGCCTCGGAGCGCAGGGCGCCCTCTCCGAGGAGGTTCTCCTGGCTCAGCAGATCGACCTCCCACTTGGAGTTGAGGGTGATCCGCCCGCGGTAGGTGATGGCCTCGTAGAGGGCCGCGGTTCCGAGCGCGTCGTCCGCGCGGCTGTGGCCCACCTGCAGCTCGAGCGCCCTCGTGGGGCGAACCGCGTAGGTCGTGGAGCTGTAGGCAGTAGGTCCGCCGTCGAGGGCGTAGCGACCATCCAGGAGCAGGCCCGTGGGGATCCCCGAGACCGTGGTCTGGAGCCGGGCCAGCGCGCGCCAGGACTCCTGATCGGGGGCCTCGAGGGCGCGGTCGGTGTGCTGGCCCACGCCGAGCTCGAGGTCGAATTGGTCCTGCCTCGAGGGACGCCGCCAGCGCATGCGCAGCCCGGCATCCACCCGATCCCCGCCGAGGGGATCCTCCACCTGGTCGAACCGCACCACCTCGCCAGCATCCTCCTCGGTCCAGAGCGACCGCGAGACGCGCGCATAAGGGGATAGCAGGGTGACGGTCCCGCTGCCGAGGCGCGACCACGACCCGCCCAGCTCGACCCCGGCCTCCGCGCCCGCGCGCTGGATGGCCCCGGCGTTCCCGCGTGAGCGGTCCCAGGCCGAGGCCCGAAGCTCCACGCTGGGCACCAGGGTCGCCCCCGTCTCACCAAGCTGAACCGGCGCCGCGAGCTCCTGCCAGGTGTCCAGGCGCGTGACCTCCGCCTCGCCGAACGCATCCGCGAGGCCATCGAAGTCCAGCCACGGCTGCTCGAACAGGCTCGGGTCTCCGCTTCCCGCCCGTCGCAGCCGCGCGGCGTCCGTAGAGGCCGCATAGAGGAGGGGGACGCCCAGGAACTCGGTGAGCGCGCTGGAGCCATTCGAGTACCCGAGCGAGGGCTGCTCCAGGAGGGTCGTCCGCCACGGGTCGCTCTGGATGGAGAGGTTCGCCTGGAAGTACTCGTCGCCGCGCGCCTTGCGCCAGTGCAGGTACGAGTCGCGCTGCTCGTAGGCCAGGTACTCGGACTCGAAGAACTCCGACTGGACGCCGGGGTCGCTCTGCCGAGTCCAGGCGAGGTCGATCCACTGTTCGTCGTCGAAGGGATAGCGCCCGCGCACATTGATCCAGCTGCGCAGGCCGTCCCGCTCGTTCGGTGGGACTCGGATCAGGCCACGGTCCTCCCCCTGGTCCGGGATCCCGCGCAGCCAGAGGTCGAGCCACGCATCCTCGGTGTCCGCTTCCGGCCGCCGCTCGCGCAGCTGGAGCCCAAGGCCGAGGAGCGGCCCTCGCGAGCCGAGCCAAGCCCCCTCGTACCGCCAGCGTCCACGCACCTGCTCTTCATCGAACCCAAGCGCCTCCGCGAGGCCCAGCCCCACGGACCCCACATCGGTGGTTCCCTCGGTCCCAAGGGCCGTGCCGAAGCGGGCCGTGCTCGAGAGGAAGATGTTCTGGATCGTGCGGACCTGCCCCTCGTCATCCTCGATGCCCTCGAAGCCCCCCTTCTGGTCGAGCACGACATCCCCGATTCCGGGGAGCGGGAGGGAGACGCCGAGAGGAAACACCAGCCGGTTGCCCCGCACGCCGAAGCGCCAGCGCCCGTCCTCGCGGGGCTCGAGCCGGAGGTCCTTGCTCTGCACGACGAAGTGCGGCTCCTCGAACGAGCAGGTCGTGAGGGCGGCCTCTGCGGCAACGAGCCCGCCGTTTGGAAGAGAGTCCAGTCGCTCTGCGAAGGCGCGGATGCGCTCCTCCTTTCCGCGCACCGGGATCTGGAAGGCGAGCTCGGCGCCGCTCAGCCAGCCACGACGGTGCTCCACATCCAGATAGACCTCCTCGGCGCGCGCGCTCCGCTCGCCCTGGCGGTCCACCTCGATCGCGCCCTGGAAGTGCGCGGCGCGCAGGTACTGGGCCAGCTCCCCCCGCGCGAGGCGCTGGAAGGAGTTGTTCACGAGGCCCGACTCGAACAGGTCCGGCGCGGGTCCGGGGCCCGGCTCGAGTGGCAGCTCGAGGTCCAGGGTCCGCCCCCAGAGCGCCTCGTGAGCACTCCGACGCCAGCGCCCCGGGTGCAGCCAGAAGGACCCGTGGTTGGCGCGCGCGGTCTGGTCCCCAGCCTCGAGGGTGATGCCATGCATGGACTGCATCAGGTCCCCGCCCATGCGGTGGGGCAGGACGCCCGCAAAGCGCAGCTCCCAGCCAGGTCCGCGCGTCACGCGGCTCGGCCCGATCTCGAGCAGATAGTCGGTCAGGTCCAGCTCGAGCAGCTCGGTCTGCAGCTCGTACCCAAGAGAGGTCAGCACGAGCGGCGTCCCCGTCAGCTGAGCGCGCTCGCGGTCCATCCGCAGGGCGGAGGCCTGGATCGTGGCGCCCTCGCCGTACCGCACGCGCACCGCCCCCTCGGCCTCGAGCGCGGACACGGCCTCGGCACTCGGACTCTCGACGGCACGCAGGTCGTCATGGGCGAGCCGAAGCCTGTCGGCCTCGAGCCGCACGGGGACGCCGTCGAGGTCGAAGGTCTCCGCCAGGACGGCCCCCGCGAACACCGTCTCACTGGGAGCAATGGTGAGGCTCTCGGCCATGAGGACCGAGGGGCGAGGCGCCGCTGCGGGTCGAGCGGCTGCCCCCATGGGGACCAGCGCAACGCCCAGCTCGACCCGAACCCTCGTCGCCACGAGCCTCTCAGGTCCAAGCTCGAGGGAGTCCGCCTCCAGCCGAAAGGGCTCCTGGCTGCCCCCGGGCAGGAGGCCCTCGGCGCGGATGCGGCGGCCGGGGAGAGCGACCGCCCGCGCAACCCCCGCCGCGTCCCGCTCGAGCGCGTCCGCCTCGAGCCGCAGGGCCGTCCGCTCGGAGGCGAGGGCGCGCACGGCGCCCGAGGCGCGGAACGGGCCCGCTGCAAGATCCGCGCCCTCGAGGGTGGCCTCGAGCAGCTCGGCCTCGAGCGCGAGGGAGCGCCCCTCCCGCTGGAGCACGCCCTCACGGACGCGCTCCGCGAGGACCTGGATCGAGCCGCCCTCCTCGTCGGCAGGCCGACGGTCGATGCGCACATGCTCGGCCAGCATGCCCGAGACCCCCTGAGGACCCGAGGCGTCCACGCGCACTTCGCCCCAGGCCTCGACGGTGGTGCGCGTGACATCAATGCGCACGGCCTCGAGCTCGATCGAGGCGCCCGAGTCCGTGGCGCTCGAGTCGATGACGGCGTAGCGCAGGCTCGCGCGCTCGTCCGCGCGTCCGACCACCTCGAGGCCGTCACCGCGCGCCACGAGGCGCTCGCCGCGGCCCGACCCCTCGGGCAGCACCCACTGGACGCCCCTGAGCGCCAGGAAGGAGCGGACATCCCAGCGGAAGTCCTCGATCCGGCCAGCGGAGAGCGTGCGGCCGGTCCCCTCGAGCGAGCGGACGCTGACGGCGTCTGCCCAGAGAATGCGGGGCTGGTCACCCCGAAGCTCGAGGCTCCACGCCTCGGCAGTCAGCTCAACGAAGTCTCCGTCCGCAGCGCGTGCGCGCGCCTCGACGCCCGAGGACCCCTCCAGCTGGAGCAGCTGGAGATCCCCCGCCTCGTGGCGCAGCACGGCACTGCCCATGGCGAGCTCGGTCTCGCCGCTGCGGAATCGAGTGCCTCCATCGAGGCGCATCACGAGCTCCGTGCGCGCCGAATCAATCCGGCCTTCGCCCACCCCGTCCACATCGAGCTGCGCGCCCGTGGCGTCCGTCACCGAGAACGGTCCAGCCATGCGCAGGAACAGCCCCTGGGGACCATCGCGGAGGACCATGCCCTCTGCCCCGCGGAAGGTGAGCGGGCGTCGCTGTCCTCCCGGGCCCTGCACGCTGACCGTGGCCACCGCATCGGCCTCGATCACGAGGCGCGAGCCCCCCTCCGCATCGAAGGTGATGGTCGCGTCACGACCGCTGAAGCGGTCCTCTCCGCGCGAGACGGTCAGCGCCCCGAAGGCGCGCACGCGCTCGATCTCGACCTCACCCTCCACGGCGCGCGTCTCGACGGTGAACCGCTCGGCATCCACCTGCAGCGGGAGCTCGCCCTCGACCGCGAGGACCGACGGCCCGAGGGTGCGGATGCCAAAGGCCTCCCCACCCTGGTCGTCCTGTCGAGCGAGGACCAGGGCAGCCCCCTCGGCGGTGGAGAGCACCCCTCGGCGGGTCCCACCCTGAACAAGGTCCACCGTCCCGCCCGCGGGGAACTCGATCGTGGAGCGCGCCGCCTCGAAGAGCAGGCCCCTGCCCTCGGCGCTGAGCCCCTCGCCCTCGACCTGCACCTGGACCTCGGGTGGCGCCGAGTAGACGCCCCGCTCGAGCTCCGCGAGGACCTCTGGCGAGCGGATCGTGACCGGCGCCTGGGGCAGCCCGCGCGACTGAACGAGCTCGACCGTCTCGAAGGCCACGCGCCCCCGCTCTGCCAGCTCCGGCGCGGCAAGACCTCCCGAGAGGTCCAGGGTGAAGTCGGCGCCGCCCGCGCGAACGGTGCGCAGCGCGACCTCCTCGCCCTGCTCGAACTCCTCCAGGACCACCGTCCGCGCGCGATACGGCGTGCGTGTGTCGTCCCCCACGGGCTGCAGGTCCTCGGCCTCCAGCCGGCGGCGCAGGTGTCCGGACTCGAGGTCGAAGAACTCGAGGAGGGTCCGGCCGCGCACCTCCACGCGCTGTGTCACCGGAGCCGGGTCCTCGACCTCGACGGGCTCGGCCTCCGGCGTCGACGCAACGGGCCTGCGCTGCGGCGGACCACTCGACCCGTCGAGCAGGACGAGCAGGGCAACGCCGCAGCTGAAGAGGAGGAGGAAGGCGGCGAGGCGCTTCATTCGGACCACTGCTCGAGCAGGCGAGTCCAGGCCCCCTGGGCCTCCAGGAGGACCTCAGCGACCTCGCGGACCGCGCCGTCTCCAGCGTGAGCGCGGGTCACCAGATCAGCGCGCTCACGCACCTCCCGGCGGGCATCCGCGGGGGCACAGAGGAGCGAAGCCCGCGCCGCGAGGCCGAGGTCCGGGAGGTCGTCCCCCATCGCGAGGGTCTGTTCGGGCGTGACCCCGAGAGCCGCCTGCACCTCAGCCAGAGCGGTGCGCTTGCATGCGGGCCTCATCACAAGGTGCTCCACCCCAAGCTCTCGCGCCCGGCGCTCGACCGCCGG
This sequence comes from Planctomycetota bacterium, assembly GCA_016779225.1. GTDB lineage: Bacteria > Planctomycetota > UBA1135 > UBA1135. Next base: position 38,860 of record JADHNZ010000012.1, on the reverse strand, counting down.
GCAGCCGCGCCCGGTGATCCAGGCCAGGTGGATCCCCAGCTCGCGCCGCAGCCACACGAGCCCCTGCCCGTCACGCACGCAGAAGCGGACGAGCTCCTCGTCCCCTGCGTAGCGCACGCCGCCGTCGGTGAGGGTCCCGTCCACATCGAGCGCAACGAGGCGCACGAGGCCGAGGCGTTCACGGAGCTCCTGGGGGGACAGCATCGAGGTGGGAGAGGCTCAGAGCCCCAGGTCGAGCAGGTCCTGCACATCCACGAGGCCCACCGGGCGGCCGTCGGCGTCGAGGACGGGAGCCTGGTCGATGCGGTGCTCCCCGAGGAGGCGCATGGCCTCCTCGGCCAGCTGGCCCGGCTGGAGGGCCTTGGGGTCGCGAGCCATGTGCTGGTCAACCGGCTCGCTCAGGGCGGCTCCCCCGGTCTGGTCGATGAGGCGGCGCAGGTCGCCGTCGGTGAAGATCCCCTGCAGGCGCCCATCCGCCCCCACCACAAGGGCGGCACCTGGCCGGCCAGGGGTCTCGCTGGTCGCACGGAGCACATCCAGGACGGACCCGCCCGCGGCAACCACCGGCAGCTCGTCTCCCTTGCGCATGACCTCGGCCACGGTCATCAGACGGCGCCCCAGGGCGCCAGCGGGGTGGAAGCGCGCGTAGTCGCTGCGCTCGAAGCCGCGCTCGGACAGGATCACCATGGCCAGGGCATCCCCGAGGACGAGCATGGCCGTGGTCGAGGCGGTGGGCGCGAGCCGCATGGGGCAGGCCTCCTCGACGCGCCCGATGTCGAGGACCGCATCGGCCAGCCTGCCGAGGGTGGACTCGGGGCGGCCGGTCATCGCGAAGACCTGCACGCCGAGCCTGCGCGCTGCCGGGACCGCGGCATTGACCTCCTCGGTCTCGCCCGAGTTGGAGAGGGCGAGCAGGAGGTCGCCCTCGCGCAGCCGCCCCAGGTCGCCGTGGAGGGCCTCCCCGGGGTGGAGGTAGAAGCTCGGGGTCCCCGTCGAGGCCAGGGTTGCCGAGATCTTGGAGCCCACGAGGCCCGCCTTCCCCATGCCCGTGATGACCAGCTGGCCGGTGCAGGCGAGCGCCGCGTCCACGACCGCGTCGAAGCCCTCCATACCGCCGCCCCGCAGGCGCTTGCTGAGCAGGTCGAGAGCGGTCGCCTCGATGCGGATCACCTCCAGGGCCTGGGCCAGGCGGGAGGCGCTGGAGTCACCTTCGGTCATGGGCGGGAGCGGCCGTCGCCCCAGGTCGAGCGCACCTGGGCCAGCGGGGCCGAGACGGGGAATTCTAGGGAGCCCGCCAACAGCGCGGCAACCGCGCGGGAAGATCGGCGGTCGCGGGCTCGATGGGGCTGCGGAGGACCCCTATCCTCGCGAGGACGCATGGACGACCTCCAGATCATCAAGGCAGGCGCGGTCATCGCGGTCCTGGTGCTCTCCCTGTCCGTGCACGAGGCCGCCCACGCCTGGGTCGCCGACCTGCGCGGGGACCGCACCGCGCGCGAGCTCGGGCGCCTGACCCTCAACCCCATCGCTCACATCGACCCCATGTGGACGGTGGTGATCCCGGTGCTGATGTTCCTGACGGCGGGGTTCGCCTTCGGGGGGGCACGCCCGGTCCCGGTGGACATGCGGCGGCTGCGGAACCCCCTGCGCGACATGTCCCTGGTCGCGCTGGCAGGACCGGTCTCGAATGTGCTGATCGCCGTCCTGCTGCTCGCGATCTACAAGCTCTGCGTGTTCTCGCTCGGCTACCACCCCAAGGACCTCCTCCCCGAGGTGCTCAAGCAGGGCGTCGCCGTCAACATGCTCCTCGCCGCGTTCAACATGGTGCCGATCCCGCCGCTCGACGGCTCGCGGGTGATGACCTGGCTGCTGCCGCCGGGCCTGCGCGTGCCCTACGCCAGCCTCGAGCGCTACGGCATGCTGCTGGTGGTGCTGGTGTTCTTCGTGCTGCCCGGCACCAACGGGCTGCTGACCTCCATGGTCAACGGGCTGATCGACTTCGCGTGGGCGCTGACGGGAGGGAACTGGGCATGACCGAGGAGTACACCGTCTTCCTGGAGCGGGTCTTCGAGGGCCCGATGGACCTGCTGCTGCACCTCGTGCGCGAGCAGGAGGTCGAGATCCAGGATGTCGAGATCGCCCGCGTGATCGACGGCTACTTCGAGTACCTGCAGCACCTCGAGCAGCTCGATATCGAGGTCGCGGGTGAGTTCCTCGTGATGGCCGCGACGCTCATGTCGATCAAGAGTCGCTCGCTGCTGCCGCGCGAGGAGGTGGAGCTCGAGGACGAGCTCGACCCGCAGGACGAGCTGATCCAGCGCCTGATCGAGTATCGCCGCTTCCGCGGGGCGGCGGATGACCTCGGGGACCGCTTCGAGCGGCGCAAGCAGGAGCACCTGCGCGGGTTCCGGGGCGAGGCGCGCATGCATGTCCCCGAGCGCGAGCTGGACATGGGTGAGCTCACGGCCTGGGACCTGCTGGCGACCTTCTCGCGCCTGATGCGCGAGACCCTCGCGAACCGCACCCACACGGTGGCTGGCGACCCGCGGCCGCTGCGCTGGTATGTGTCCCAGCTCGCCCAGGCCGTCCGCCGCAGGGGCCGGCTGAGGCTCGAGGAGGCCCTGACCCTGGATGGGGAGGAGCCGACGCGCGCCGGAATGATCGGCGCCTTCTGCGCCCTCCTCGAGCTGGTCAAGATCGGCCTCGTGGGGGCCCAGCAGGACGGTCAGGGCGCCCCCATCGAGCTGGTCCTCCGCGAGGACGCGGGGGACGACTTCGAGTCGCTGATCCGCTCATCGCGCTTCATGGACGAGGACGACCCCGACGAGGAGGACCCCCCGGCCGAGGGCGCCCAGGGCGCAGGCCAGGAGTCCTTGTCCGCAGAGACCTCAGCCTCCAAGTCCGGGGTGGAGGGCCCCGGGCAGGGGGACTAGAATCCTCGCCCAGAGATTTCTGGGCCCCCCAACCGCAGCACCTCCCGAACCCACCTCGACCATGAGCAGCGCCCTCGACGTCACCGACGCCACCTGGCAATCCGAAGTCCTCGACAGCCCCATCCCGGTGCTGGTCGACTTCTGGGCCCCCTGGTGCGGCCCCTGCAAGATGATGGGTCCGACCATCGACCAGCTCGCCGGCGAGATGGAGGGCAAGCTCAAGGTGGTCAAGCTCAACACCCAGGAGCACCCCGAGGTCGCCGCGCGCTACGGCGTCATGTCGATCCCGAACTTCGTGGTGCTGAAGAGCGGCGCCGTCGCCCACCAGATGGTCGGCGCCATGCCCTACGCGGCCTTCAAGGCCGCCGTCGAGCCCCACATCTGAGCGCGGCGCCTGCCTTGCGCACGCTCTTCCTGGGGTCCCCTCCCTTCGCGACCCCGGTCCTCGAGCGGCTGCTCGCGTCGAGCCATGAGGTCGTGGGGGTGGTGACGCCCCCGGATCGCCGCTCGGGGCGCGGTCGCGCGCTCCAGCGCAATCCTGTGGCCGCCGCTGCGCACGCTCGGGGATGCCCCGTCTTGCAGCCCGAGAGCATGCGCGCGCCCGAGAGCGTGGCGTGGCTGCGCGAGCAAGACCCCGAGGTCCTCGCCGTCGCCAGCTACGGCGAGCTGCTGCGCACGGAGGTGCTCGAGCTGGCCCCGTTCGGCGCCCTCAATGTGCACGGCTCCCTCCTGCCGCGCTGGCGCGGCGCCTCCCCGGTCCAGGCGGCGCTCCTGGCGGGAGACACCGAGACGGGCATCAGCATCCAGCAGATGGTGCTGGAGCTCGATGCGGGGGATGTGCTCCTTGAGCGCTCCACCCCCATCGGAGCCGAGGAGACCGCGGGTGAGCTTGCGGCGCGCCTAGCCGTCCTCGGAGGTGAGGCCCTCGTGGCGGCCCTCGATGCCGTGGAGGCGGGAACGGTCCAGCCGACGCCTCAGGACGAGGCCCACATCACCCACTGCCGCAAGGTCCCCAAGGAGGCGGGCCTCATGGACTTCGCCGCGACCGTGCAAGAGCTCGGGCGCCTCGTCCGCGCCATGAGCCCCTGGCCGGGCGCGTCCACGACGCTTCCCGACGGGCGGCGCCTGCAGGTGCTGCGGCTCGAGCCGTGCGCCGGCCGGGGCGAGCCCGGAGCGGTGCTCGAGGGACCCGGCCTCTGCGTGGCCTGCCGCGACGGGGCGGTGCGGCTCGCCGAGGTGAAGCCCGCCGGAAAGGGCGCCATGGAGGACGCCGCCTTCCTCCGCGGCACTCCACTCAGCCCCGGCACCCGCCTTGGAGGAGACCCCGCATGACCACCCTTCGCCACCTTGCCTGGGAGATCCTGCGCTCGGGCTCCGAGCAGCCCCTGCGTGAGGTCGACCACGCCGCCGACGCATGGGAGCTCGAGCCCCGCGACCGAGGCCTGCTCCGCCGCATCATTGGCACCGAGGTGCGCCGCCGCGGCACCCTGCGCGCCGTCGTGCAGCGCTTCACCCACGGCACCCCGAAGGCCGACCTGGCCGCGCACCTGCGCATCGGCCTGGCGCAGCTGCTCTTCCTCGACAAGGTGCCGCCGCACGCGGCCATCAGCGAGACCGTCTCAGCGGCCCGCGACACCCTTGGCCTCTCCAAGGGCCGCATCGTCAACGGCGTGCTGCGCGAGGTGCAGCGCCAGCTCGAGCCCGGCGTCTCCGGCGATCCGCGCTGTGACCTCCCTGGCCGCGAGCTCCACTTCCGCGACCCGCTCTTCCGTGACCCCGGAGAGCACCCCGCGCTGTGGGCCGAGGACGCGCTCAACATCCCCTCTCACCTGTACAAGCGCTGGGCGAAGCGTCATGGGGAGGAGGCCGCGCAGTCCCTCGCGCACTGGTTCATTGACGAGCCGCCGCTCGCGGTGCACGGCGCAGACGGTGAGGATGCTGAGGCCTTGGCTGCTGCGGGAGCCTGCGCGCAGGAGGGCGGCTCGTGGAGGCTCCCCTCGGACCGCGCGCGCGAGCTGTTCGAGCTCGAGGGCTTCCGCGCCGGGCGGCTCTTCGTGCAGGGAGAGACCGCAGCACGCGCCACGGCCCTCGCGAGCACCGGCCCCGGGACGCGCGCCCTCGATCTGTGCGCAGCTCCTGGCACGAAGGCTCTTGGCCTCGCGGCGGGCGGGGCCTGGGTGGTGGCCGCGGACCGCTCGAGCCGCCGCCTCTCCCGCATGCCCGCAGAGCTCGAGCGCCGCGGGCTGACCGGTCGCGTTCTGCCAGTCGCGTGCCATGCCGGAAAGGGCCTCGCGCTGGACGCCCGCTTCGACGCGGTCCTGGTGGACGCCCCCTGCTCGAACACCGGCGTGCTCGGAGCTCGACCTGGCGCCCGCTGGCGGCTGGGGCCTGCAAGCCTGCGCGAGCTGACCGAGCTGCAGGCGAGCCTCCTGGAGTCCGCCGCGGCCCGCGTCCTGCCCGGCGGGGCGCTCGTGTGGAGCGTGTGCAGCCTCGAGCCCGAAGAGGGAGACCAGCGCGTGCGTGCGTTCCTCCGCGACCATCCCGAGTTCGAGGTCGAGGAGAGCTTCACGGCCCTCCCCGGTCCCGGTGGCCCGGTGGACGGCGGCCACGCCACCCGCCTCGTCCGCAGGGCCTGAGCCCCCGTCATCCGCCCGCCTCGGGCGCACGGCGCTAGACTCCGCGGATGCGGTTCCACTCCCGGACGGGCGCCAGCAGCGCCAGCCCCCTGCTCGCAGCCTTCGCCGTGGCCGCCGTGGCGATCCTCGGCGCCGGAATCCTGGCGTCGGGCTCCAAGGAGAGGGGGCTTCCCCCGGAGGCGGTCCAGCGCCTAGACGAGGCGCGCACCAAGCCCGACCCCTTCGACGACTCCGCCCGCTCGGTGCCCAAGCCGGCCGCGACCGGGCCGGGTGGTGGAGCGCAGAGCTCCAAGGGCTACGACGCCTCCCCCGCGGACCTGCTCAGCGAGCCAGACTGGGTGCGGGCCAAGGAGCTTGCGGCACAGGCGGACGCGCTGATGGAGGAGGCCGCGGCCGCCGAGGCCGCGGGCAACAACGCGCTGTTCCTCGAGAAGGCCGTCGCCGCGCGCACGCGCTACGAGGAGGCCGCCGGCCTGGTGGTGGACTGGGAGCTCGACATCCGCAACGAGTACGGCGACGGAGATGTGAAGGTCCGCGTCATCGTCCGGGAGATCACGCGCTGGGCCAAGGCCATCCGCAAGTACCGCAAGCTGAGCGGCGGCTCCGAAGAGTGACGCCCGCCCCCGCCCATCGCCGCGCCCTGGTCACGGGCGCCTCCTCGGGGATCGGCGCGGCCACGGCGCGCAGGCTCGCGACTGCGGGCTTCCAGGTGGCGCTGCTGGCCCGTCGAGAGGAGGAGCTCGAGGCCGTGCGGGGCACGCTCACCGGGACGGGCCACCTCGCGCTGGCGGCCGACCTCACCCAGAGCGCGGAGGTGCTGGAGGCTCTCGAGCGCCTCGAGCGCGCCTTTGGCGGCGGGCTCGAGCTCTTGGTCAACAACGCGGGGATGGGCTACCGCGCGCGGGTCGAGGAGCTGGAGGAGGAGACCCTCCGGAGGGTGTTCGAGACCAATGTCCTCGCACCGCTGATGCTCGCAAAGCACGCGCTCCCCCTGCTGCGCCGCGGCTCAGAGCCCGTGGTGGTCAATGTGGCCTCCGTGGTGGGTCGCCGCGGGATCCCGGGCCAGTCGGCCTATGCAGCCTCCAAGGCCGCCATGTGCTCCATGGGCGAGGCCCTGCGCATCGAGTGGGCGGAGGAGGGGATCGCGGTCTGCACCCTCTGCCCGGCCCTCACCGCCACCGGGTTCTTCGACGCCCAGCCCAACCCCTCGGGGCTTGCGCATCCCGACCTGTCCGGAGCGGACCCCGCGGAGACCGTGGCCGAGGAGGTGCTGAAGCTCGCCTACGAGCCGCACCCCGAGCGCACGCTGCGCTGGAAGTGGCGCCTGCTTGGCGCGCTGACCCCCTTCGCGCCGCGCCTAGCCGACCGCCTGCTCGTCCGGCGCCTTGGAGGCGGCTGGTCGGTTCCGCCCCGCTAGGGGATCAGGCCTCGCGGGTCTCCGGCTCGAAGGTGGGCGCCGGCGGGAGGTCACAGGCGACCTCATCCCCCTCACCCATCAGGGAGCCGGCGTTGGAGCGTGCGTGACCGGCCTGCCCCTCGGCGGGGAGTGCGGCCGCGACGCCGTCGATGGCGCGCTGGACATTGGCCTCGCCCTCGTCAAAGAGGTTGCCCCAGCGTGAGTCGCTGCTCATGTCAGGGCGGAGGTGCTTGTCCAGCCAGGCGCGGTTTCCTTGGACGGTGCCCACGACGGGCAGCACCACCAGGTCCGTCGCAGCCCCGAGCATAGCGAGCGCATCCGCGGGAACGAGCCCCGGCATGGCGACCGTGACCACCTCTCCGAACCGGTGCACGGGGACGAGACCCTGCTGCATCAGGAAGTCGGCGTCGAAGACCTCGAGGAGCTCCGGGTCGGGCTTCAGCTGCTCGGTGGGGATGAAGGCGAGCTGGAAGACCTCGCTGACGACTCGCCCCAGGTCCCAGTCGCTCAGGAAGCCGCCCTGCACGAGCGCCTCACAGAAGGGCTGCGCACCGGTCTGCGAGGCCTCGAGCAGGCCTGTCAGGACCTCCTCTTCGACGAGGTTCCGTTCGCCGAGGATCCCGGCCAGGCGGGCGATGTCGAGACGCTGGGTGTGCTTCAAGGGGGGCTCGAGGAGGACCATCGGTCCTATCGACACGAGCCCCCCGCCCACCTGAGGCGCTTCCAGCAGCGCCATACCCCTTGACCGCCTCGAAGCGAGACGACCGGCCCTGGAGAAGCCTCCAGGGGCCTACACGTCGAGGTTGGTGACCTCGAGGGCGTGCTTCTCGATGTAGTCCCGTCGCGCCTCGACGCCGTCGCTCATCAGGATCGTGAAGATCTGATCGGCCTCCAGGGCATCCTCGATGGAGACCTGATAGAGGTTGCGCGTCTCGGGGTCCATCGTCGACTCCCAGAGCTGGTCCGCGTTCATCTCGCCCAGACCCTTGTAGCGCTGGATGTCCACGCCACTCTGGGTGCCCTGCTTGGTGAGGGCCGCCAGTCCGGCGATGTCGGACGCGGGCTTCGGCTCCTTGCCGCCCTCGAGGATCCAGTCCCCGCCACCGCGCAGCACCAGGCCCATGCTCTCGAGCCGCGCCAGGACGGCCGCGGCCTCGGCGACCTTGTTCAGCCGCGACCCCAGCACATGGGCATTGGCCATGAGCGTGCCGCCCTCCGGTCCGGTGTAGACGACGAGCTCACCCTCGACCATCCCGCGACGCAGCTCGAGGAAGTCCTCGTACTGCTGGTGCGTGTCAAAGTAGTGGTCGATCTTGTCGGCCCGGGCCCACCAGGTGGGGAGCCGCTCGCCGTTGTAGCGGTCCAGGACATCACGCCAGCGAATCGGGGCCCAGACCGGAATGGCGGCCTCGCCCAGTCCGTCGAGCTCGGCCAGGGTCGTGACCACGGCCTGCAGCTCAGCGCCCTCGAAGGTGCGGTCGGCGTTGCGGTCCACGATGCGCATGGACTGCGTGCCAATGTCGATGAGGTGGGTGCGCAGGCTGGCGTCGTTGATGAGGTAGGCCGAGCGCTTGCCCTTGGTCACCTTGTAGAGCGGCGGCTGCGCGATGTAGAGCCGGCCCTGCTCCACCAGCGGGCGCATGTGGCGGAAGAAGAAGGTCAGCAGGAGGGTGCGGATGTGGGAGCCGTCCACATCGGCGTCCGTCATGATGATCGTCTTGCCGTAGCGGATCTTCTCGGGGTCGAGCTCGGAGGAGATGCCGCAGCCCATCGCCTGGACGATCAGCTGGATCTCCTGGTGGCCGAGCATCTTGTCGAGCGCGGCCTTCTCCACATTCAGGATCTTGCCCTTGATGGGGAGGATCGCCTGGATGTGACGGTCACGGCCCATCTTGGCGGGCCCGCCTGCCGAATCACCCTCGACGATGAAGAGCTCGGTCTCCTCGCGGTTCTTCGACTGGCAGTCGGCCAGCTTGCCCGGGAGGCTCCCGCTGGCGAGCGCGCTCTTGCGGCGCACCAGGTCCCGCGCCTTCCGCGCGGCGTCCCGGGCCTGCTTGGCCTGAATCGCCTTCTGGATGATCGACTTGGCGGTGGCGGGGTTCTCCTCGAGGAAGGTGGCCACCTGTTGTCCGATCACCGAGTCAACGATGCCCTGCGCCTCGCGGTTGCCGAGCTTGTCCTTGGTCTGACCCTCGAACTGGGGCTGGGGCACCTTGAGGGACAGCACTGCCGTAAGGCCCTCTCGGTAGTCGTCACCGGAGGGCCCGGTGTCCCCCTCCTTGAGGGCCTTGGAGTCCTTGGCGTACTTGCCGAGGACGCGCGCCAGGGCAGTCTTCATCCCCGTGAGGTGCGTGCCGCCTCCGTGGGTGTTGATGTTGTTGACGAAGGTCGCGACCGACTCGGCATAGCCGTCGGTCCACTGCATCGCCAGCTCGACCTCGTAGACCTCTCCGGGGTTGTCGGGGCTCTCTGCGCTGCCAGCCAGGAAGAGGATCTCCTCGTGCAGCGGCGTCTTGCCCTGGTTCGCGTTCTGCACGAAGGCCTGAATGCCCTCGGGATACTCGAAGACCTCGTGGGTTCCCTTCGCCTCGTTCACGAGCTCCAGACGGAGGCCGCGGGAGCCCATCAGGTACGCCGTCTCGCGCAGGCGCTTCTGGACGATCTCGTACTGGTGGTCGACGGTCGTGAAGATCGAACCGTCCGGCTTCCACTGCACGATGGTGCCGGTGTGATCGGTGTCGCCAATCACCTCGAGCTCCTTGCTCTTGACGCCACGGGCGAACTCCATCGTGTGGATCTTCCCGTGCTTGTGGACCGTGACCTTGAGCCAGTCCGAGAGGGCGTTCACGCAGCTCACGCCGACGCCGTGGAGGCCGCCCGAGACCTTGTACGCGCCGTCGCCGAACTTTCCCCCCGCGTGCAGCTTGGTGAGAACGAGCTCGACCGCAGGGATCTTCTCCTTCGGGTGGATGTCCACGGGGATGCCGCGCCCATCGTCCTCCACGGTGACCGAGCCGTCAGCCTGGAGCGTGACGAGGCATCGGCTTGCGTGACCCGCCAGGGCCTCGTCGACGGCGTTGTCGACGACCTCCCAGATGAGGTGGTGCACACCACGCACATCGGTGTCGCCGATGTACATGGCGGGACGGTGACGCACGGCCTCGAGGCCCTCGAGGACCGAGATCTGGTTGGCTTCGTATTGGGCTGAGGGCTGCTCGTTTGACATGGCTATTTCTTCAGCTTGATGGTGACCCGGCGGATGCGTTCGTTGCCCAGGCGCTGGTTCGCCTTGCGGCGGTACCCCTCGGCCGTGAAGGACTCGAGCTCCTGCTTGTGAGCGGCGGACTCCACCTCCACGACAAGCTCGCCGTTCCGGTAGAGGACGCTGCGTGCGCGCTTGCAGAGCACCGGACCAAGGGTGTCCCGCCAGGCCTGGTGGACATCCCAGTCACGGAGCTTCGCACCGAGACCCGACTCCGAGAGGAACACCTTCATGGCGTCCCCCATCGCAATCGGATCACGCTGGCGCGCGGTGAGTCTGCGGTCGATCGACAAGGGCGCCAGCTCAGGCGTCGATGGTGATGGGCATCACGATGTAGACATAGTTCTCGCCCAGCGTGAACTTGCCAGGGCTCGAACGCTGCTGGAACTCCAGGGCTACAACCTCGGACTGGCACTGCTTGAGCCCGTCCGCGACATAGTCGGGGTTGAACGCGATCTCGGTGCCCTCACCCGAGTACTCCACCTCGAGCTGGGCGGCCGCGCTGCCGCGTCCGGCGCTCTGCCCACTGAGGCTGAGCTTGCCCTTCCCGAGCTTGAATCGCACGGCCCGCGCATCGTCACCGGTCACATTCGCAACCAGGCGCAGCTTCTGGGCCAGGGCATCACGATCGGCCTCCATGCGGTGCTCGGTCTCCGTGGGGAGCACGGCCGAGTAACGCGGGAACTCACCGTCGATGAGGCGCGCGAAGATCTGAGCGTTGGGGGTGCGGATGCCCACCTGGTTGGCATCGAAGCTGAGCTTGATCGGATCCAGGGGGTCGTCGATGACGCGGGCGAACAGGGAGAGTCCCTTGGTCGGCACGATCGCCGACTGGCTGCGGCCACCCGCGTCGATCGGCTGCGAGGCCAGCGCGAGCCGTCGTCCGTCAGTCGCGACCATCTTCACCTGGTCCTCTGCAATCTCGACCAGCACGCCGTGCATGGCATAGCGGCCGGCATCGCGCGCGGCGGCGAAGCTCGTCTGCTGCACGAGGCGCGAGAAGTTGCCGCCCTGCAGCGTGAACGAGCCGTCGTCATCGAAGCGCGACACCACCGGGAACTCGTCGGGGTCTAGGGTGACGAGCTCGCACTGGTCGGTCCCGCCGCGGATCGTGCACTTGTCGCCCTCACAGACCAGGGTCACCTCGTCGCTGCTGAGGTCGCGTACGAAGTCGAGGGTCACCTTGCAGGGGATCACCGCGACGCCCGTCTCCTCGATGGTCACCTCCTCGACGGAGATGCGAGCGCTGACCTCGAGGTCCGTACCCGCCAGCTCCAGCGCATCCTCGGTGGCCACGAGCTTGAGGTTCTCGAGGATCGGCTTGGTTCCACGGGCGGGAACGACGGTGTTGATGACGGCGAGAGCCTCGCGGAGCTTCTCGCGCTGGCAGGTGACCTTCATGGGAGCGTCCTGGGGGTGGCGTGGTCGTGAGCGGGTGCCGTGGGCTGAGGCGTGGCAGCGCCTGGCCGGGCGTCGCGGGTTCTCCACCTGAGTCCTCCAGTAAGAAGATTCTTCACCTTCATAAGGGGGGGCTCTGGAGGTGGATGGAGGGGCCCTCGAGGAGCCGCAATTCTAGCGATCTCGGGGGTTTATGGGCAGTCCAGGGTCTGGGGAAGACGCCCTTTTCCGTGTGGAGAAGCGGTGGGTTGTGGCGTGGTTCCCCACAGGTCTCCAGAGCCTCGCGAGGGCCCGCGGCAACCGTCGAGGATGCCCACGAGAGGTCCACGCTCGATGCGCAGGATTGGGCACGGGAAATCCACCGGTCACCCACATCGATTCGGGGCTCGCTTGGACGGGGAGCGGGCTCGTCAGTGGGCCCATCCACAGCCCGTGCTGGCGACCTCCGGGCCTTCTTGCGCCGGCCGGCATGGCGCCCAGCTTGGACCGCGAGCTGCGAGAGCGGAGCGAGGCGCGGGCGGTGTGAAGCGCCTCCACTGAGCCCTAGCCAGGGCGCCTCCGCTCTGCGAGAGCCGCGCTGCGTGCGCTGAGCGGAGGACTCCGAGCGGCAAGGCTGGAGCGGGGAGCTGCCGGGGGGAGGGCACAGGGCCTGTGGAGACTCCTGAAGCCGCCCAGGGAGTCCAGGCGCGGCCTGCCTGCGCATGGCGTCCAGGCCCCTCAGTCGAACAGCTTCTGGGGATCCTGACCGCCGCCCAGGTGCTCCAGGAGGCCCACGAGCTCAGCACGCGCGCTCTCCTCCTCACTGACCTTGCGGCGAACCTTGTCCACGGCGTGCAGCACCGTGCTGTGGTCGCGACCTCCGAAGTACGCGCCGACCTCTTCGAGGGACTTGGGCGTCAGCTTCCGGAACAGGAACATCGCAACCTGGCGAGGCCAGACCACCGAGGCCGTCCGGCGCTTGCCCTGGAGGTCACTCAGCTTCACGGAGTAGGTGGTGCAGACCTCGGAGACGATGGTCTCGAGGCTCAGGGGCCCGGTGCGCGTGGCGAGCAGGTCGCCGAGGGCCTCCCGCGCCAGCGTTGGGGTCACCGGCCGCTGCGACATGGTGGCAAAGGCGAGCAGGCGCGTGACGGCACCCTCCAGCTCGCGAACATTGTCCACCACATGCTCGGCGATGAGCTGGCTGACCTCGTCCGGGAAGGGCTCACCCCGCTCGCGGCTCTTGCGGCGGACGATAGCCATCCGCGTCTCGAAGCAGGGGGCCTCGATCTCCGCGACCACGCCCCACTTGAAGCGGGACACCAGACGATCCTGGAGGGTCGGGATGTCCTTGGGGGGCGAGTCCGACGACAGGACGATCTGCTTCTGGCCGTTGTAGAGCTGGTTGAAGGTGTGGAAGAACTCCTCCTGCGTGCGCTCCTTGTTGGCGAGCAGGTGGATGTCATCCACGACCAGCACATCCACATTGCGGTACTTGTTCCTGAACGAGTCCAGATCGCCGTGCTCGAGGGCACTGATGAAGTGGTTCACGAAGGTCTCGCAGGACAGGTACAGGATGCGGCTGTCGGGGTTCCGCTCGAGGATCCGGTAGCACAGGGCCTGCAGCAGGTGCGTCTTGCCAACCCCCACCGAGCCATGCAGGAACAGCGGGTTGTAGGTGGTGCCTGGCTGGTCCGCCGCACCCGTGGCCAGGGCCGCTCCGAAGCGGTTGCACGGCCCGATGACATAGGTGTCGAAGGTGTACCTCGGGTTCAGGACCACATCCGAGTTCCAGAGCAGTCCGCTGGCGCGTCGCTCGGGAGTGGCCTCCTCGGTCTTCGGCTCGGGGGAGCCCTCTCCCTGCGAGGGGGCCGCGTCCTCGGCCCCGAACGCGCCCGGAGGCAGCGCCGCTGCGGAGCAGGCCTCGGCGTCCACGATGAGCTCCAGGCGCCGCGGCGAGCCCAGGACATCCTTGGCCTTGCGCTGGACGAGCTCCTTGAAGTGGTCGTGGATCCAGGTGCGCGTGAATTCGTTGGGGAGGGCGAGGGTCAGGGCCTCATCGTCCAGGGCAACCGCCGTGGCCGCGCTGAACCAGGTGCGGTAGCGGGTCGGCCCCAGCTCGGCATGCAGCCCAGCAGCGATCTCGATCCAGATGGCGTTGAGATGCTCGGAGGGCTCCATCATGGCTACGCCGCGTCCGTCGTCCTGGAGGTCCTCGCCGGCACGCGGGCTTTCCATGGCCTCGCCCTGGGACTCACCCTGATCCCCTTCCTGCTCCCTGGGCGTCACGGGGGGGTCGGTGTTCCTGGCGACGTCCGTCACGGTCGGTCGATGCGGGGGGATCCGTCGTGGCGAGAGCGGCCCTTGGGGGGAGCGCGGCGCGTCGCGCCGAGCAGGGAGCCGCGGGGACCTCGTCCGACGCGAGGCGCATGATGTCACGCGCCGTTGACGCGGTCAACATTCCGCCCACATGGGCAGAGTTGTGCACAGGACCGAACGGGGCCTACCTGCTTTCCCGCAGGATCTCCACAGCCCTGTGGATATCGTTGTGGGTAGTTGTGCGCCCGCACGAGAGGCGGAGGCCGCGCCGCGCGCGCTTACGGTCTTGACCCATGGCCAGCAGCACGGGAGAGGGCTCCAGGGAGCCGCTGCTGCAGGCACTCCCTGCAGAGGCCTGCAGACCGGCGAGGTCCAGCCGCGTGACGAGCACGCGCCCGTCACACTCTGGCAGGGCCACATTGAGGGTGTTCGGTAGGCGTCCCTGCACGCCTGGCGGGCGTCCGTTGCACTCGATGCCAGGGATCGCCTCACGCAGCCCATCCCAGAGCGCCGCTGTGAGCCCCTCGACGCGATCTCGAGTCGCCGCGAGCTCGTCCACGGCGAGGGCGATGGCGACCGACGCGGCGTGGATGGCCGCAACGCCCTCGGTGCCTGCCCTGAGCCCGTCCTCTTGGCCGCCCCCGACGAGCAGGGGACTCAGCCTCTGGGGGCCGCGTCTCACGAGCACCCCCACGCCAGCGGGGCCCCCGACCTTGTGGGCACTGAAGGCCGCCAGGTCTGCGCCCCAGGCGCTGAGGTCCACCGGGATCTTCCCGAGAGCCTGAACGGCGTCCACCAGGAGCGGGCAGCCGCTCCGCAGCCTGGAGCTCAGGTCAGGCAGGTCCTGGACCGTGCCGGTCTCGCTGTTGGCCGCCTGAACCGCGACCAGCTCCACCTCCAGGGGCGCCTCGAGGGGCAGCAGGGCGCCCTCGGAGTCCACGGGGAGGCGCTGCAGAGCTCCGGCGTGGCGCTCACAGGCAGCCAGCACCGCGGGGTGCTCCACGGCTGAGGCCGCCACGCGCCCTCCGGGCCCCACCGCGCCCGCGATGGCCAGGTTCAGGGCCTCCGTGCCTCCTGAGGTGAACACCACCTCCTCCTCGGCCACGCCCAGCGCGCCAGCGACGCGCTCTCGGGCCTCATCCAGCAGCGCGCGCGCCGCCCGCCCGGCCGCGTGCGCGCTGGAGGCATTCAGGGGCCCCAGCTCGAGCGCCGCGAGCAGGGCCTCCCGCGCCTCGGCGCGCAGGGGGCTGGTCGCGTTGTGGTCGAGGTAGATGGCGTCCATCAGGGCTTGGCGAGGACGCGACGGTAGAGGGCCTCGTAGCGCGGCAGCACCCGCTCGAAGGAGAAGTGATCCACGGCCCGGGCCCGCGCGGCGGCACCCATGCGGGCCACGAGCTCTGGGTCCACCAGGGCGCGCCGCAGCAGAGAGGCATAGCCCTCCAGGTCCTCTGCCGCGCAGAGCATCCCGGACACGCCGTCCTCGACCACCTCGGAGACCCCACCCACGCGCGTGGCGATCACGGGCGTGCCGCAGGCCATGGCCTCCAGAGCGGAGAGGCCGAAGCTCTCCTCGCGGCTCGTCAGGCAGAACGCGGAGGCGGGTGAGAGGAGTCCAGGCAGTGCATCGCGCTCGCCCAGGAACACGACGCGGTCCGCGACGCCGCCCTCGGCGGCCACGCGTCGGCACTCGGCCTGGTCGGGGCCGTCCCCCACCAGCACGAGCTGGGCATCCCGGTCGTGGGCGGCCAGGGCGAAGGCCCGCACCAGCCAGGGCACGCGCTTGACCGGCCTGAAGTTGGAGACATGGACCAGGGTCGGCGAACCTGGGCGCGCGCTCTTCGAGGGTGCGAACAGGTCGCAGTCCACGAAGTTGGGGATCACCTCGATGGGGCAGGCAGCCTCCTCCACGCAGAACGACTCGCGCGTGCGCCGTGCGAGGTCCTCACTCACGGCGGTCACCGCATCGCTCGCTCGCAGGGCGTGCTCCGTCAGCGGCGCATACGCCGGGTCGTTGCCGACGAGGGTGATGTCGGTGCCGTGCAGGGTCGTGATCACGCGCGGAGGCGCATGCTCGTGGTAGTGGCGAGAGGCCTCGCGGGCGAGGAATGCGCTCACCGCGTGAGGCAGGGCGTAGTGCGCGTGCAGCAGGTCCAGGCCGCGTAGGCGGTGGATCTCCAGCACCTTGGAGGTCACCGCCAGGTCGTGGGGCGTTGAGGTGAACAGCGGATACGGAAAGCCCCGCGCCACATGCATCTCCACCGGGCCGCTCGAGCGCGCCAGGCGCGGAGGCACCTCGTGGCTGAACACATGGACCTCATGGCCCTTGCGCGCCATGGAGAGGGCCAACTCCGTGGCAACCACTCCCGACCCGCCGTAGGTGGGGTGGCAGAGGACGCCGATGCACAGGCGTCCGTCCGCGGCGGCAGCGCCCTCGGTCATGCGTGGCGGCGCGCGGGCCACACCGGCCGCGAGCGCTCCTCTCCGAGGTAGTCCCCCCACCCGAGACCCGGGAGCGCACGCCGCTCGTCGGCCTGATGCTCGGGCTCGGATTCCGTGCTCCCATTGCCCTGTGGGCTGGCCTGCTCGGGCTCAGCCTGCTTGGACTCGAGCTCCTTGGGCGCACTCTCCGGCGACCCCGCGGTCTCCTCGGCCTCCGGGCTCGCTGCGGCCTGAGGAGCTTCCTCGGCGTGCTCGTGCGAGGTTGAGTCCTGATCGGAGGCCAGCGCGGCGGCCTGCGCGGGGCCCGAGGCCTTGGGCTCGTCCTCCAGGATGCCTGCCCCGAATTCGTTGGAGAGGCGAGACGCTTCGGCGCCGGAGCTGCGCGGCGCATGCGCTGCCGACTCCTCAGTGTGCGGCGGCGTGGCGAGAGAGGGGGGGGCTTCAGCCTCGACCGCCTCGACCTCCTCCTCCGGACCGCTCTCCTTCCGCGGCGCGGGGGAGATCAGGGCCTCGTGGAGGATCAGCCACTCGTCCTTCGCAGGCGCTGGGTCGGGCTTGGCCGCGGGCTCCTGCAGCACGGCCGTGGCCGTCTCGGCGAGTGCCTCGGCGGCGACCCGGGGCTCCAGGGTCTTCGAGTCCGCAGGGGCAGCCTCGACTGACCCTTGGGTGGGCGAGTCTGCGCACCCTCGGGCGTCATGCTCTTGCGCGACCGGCGTCTGGCCCTCCAGGGGGCGGTCGGGCGCCTCGTGCCCCTCACCTCGAGCCTCTCGCGCAGCCTGTCTCGGGAGCGCGGGCTCGGGGTCAGCAGCCTCGAAGGCGCTGCGCCCCTGCTTTCGCAGGGTGGCGTCGGCATGGGCTAGGTCGTCGGCCTTGTCGCGCAGATCCTCGTCCTTTGGGCCAGCTGGCGCACCCTTGGCAAGGACCTCCTCGGCGAGGGCGGCGTAGTCCTGGGCGCCGCGAGACTCGGGCGCGTAGTCGAAGATCGTCTTGCCGTGGCTGGGTGACTCGGCGAGCCGCACATTCGCCGCGATCGTCGTCTGGAAGGTCTGCTCTGGGAAGAAGCGCCGCAGCTCGCCAAGGACCTCACGGGCCAGGCGCAGCCGCGAGTCATAGAGGGCCGCGAGCACGCCCGTGAGCTCGAGCTCGGGGTTCAGGCGCTGCTTGACCAGCTCGATCACCCCAAGGAGCTTCGAGAGCCCCTGCAGCGCGAAGAACTCCGTCTGGGCCACCACGAGGACCTCGCTCGCGGCACAGAGGCCGTTGATGGAGAGCAGGCCCAGGCTGGGCGGGCAGTCGAACAGCAGGAAGTCCACGCCGCGGCCCTCGCTGGCCTCCTCGCGGACCCAGCGCTCCAGCGCGTCGCGCATCAGGGTCTCGCGCCCGAAGGTGCTCGCCAGCTCGAGCTCCGCTCCGGAGAGGTCGATGTGGCTCGGAAGCAGCAGCAGGCCCGGGGTGGCGGTCTGTCTCACGGCCATCGCCACCCGCGTGCCGGAGCACAGGACTCCGTAGCTCGAGGGCTCCTCCGGCGCCGTCTCGACGCCGAGATACATGGAGAGGTTCGCCTGGGGATCGAGGTCCACCACCAGCACCCGCTGCCCCGCGCGCGCCAGGGCGGCTCCGAGGTTGGCGGCCGTGGTGGTCTTCCCCACTCCGCCCTTCTGGTTGATGATCGCGATCCGCCGCATGGGG
Organism: Planctomycetota bacterium; assembly: GCA_016779225.1. Taxonomy (GTDB): domain Bacteria; phylum Planctomycetota; class UBA1135; order UBA1135. The sequence goes on along the minus strand of JADHNZ010000012.1, from coordinate 20,788 downwards.
CCAGTCTACTCGGTCCCCGCGCCGGTCGGGGGGGCGGCGGCGAGCATGGCCAGCAGGGGGCAGTCGGCGGACACGGGCCCCTCGGACAGGAACGGCTCACCGTACTCCGCACCAATCGACTCGCCGTGGTAGCGGTTCTTCGTGATCACGCGCTGCTCGAGGTCCGCACCGAACAGGAAGTGCCGTCCGGTGTCGCTGGCGTCCTGCGGGGAGAGCTGGGTCGCATAGGCCTGGATGGCGCGCAGCTTGCGCGAGAAGACCGCGCTGACATCGACCACGAGGCTGGGCTCGAAGGCGGTGTGCGACAGGAAGCGGTAGAGGCGTGCAGGGCGCCGGGCCGGGGGGCCTCCGGCCAGCTCTGCCAGGCGCCGGAGCCCGGACAGGTACCAGGCCTCCTGCGCGATGCGCGCTGCCGCGCAGTGGTCGGGGTGCGGGTCCACGGAGTGGTGGGCGAGCACCACGCGCGGCGTGTGGGCGCGCAGGAGGGCGGCCACGCGCTCGCGGGCCTCCACCGTGGCCTCGAGCCGGCCGTCGGGGAGGCCGAGGTTCAGCCGCAGGCGCAGGCCGAGGAGCTCGCTCGCCCGCTGTGCCTCCTCTTCGCGGTCCTCCTGGGTGCCCCGGGTCCCCATCTCGCCCCGCGTGAGGTCCAGGACGCCGACTCGGTATCCACCCTCCACGAGGCGCGCGATCGTGCCCCCGGCGGAGATCTCGGCGTCGTCGGGATGGGCCGCAATGGCCAGGACATCGAGGGGGATGCGCTCTTCACTCATGGGGGGCCTCTCTTCCGGTGGGCTCAGCGGGCGCCGTCTCCTGGGGCAGCAGGACCACCAGGTGCTCGGCGGACAGGCCCGGCAGCTCCTCCCATAGGGCCTCCACCAACGCGCTCCCGTGGGGTGCCAGCGCCTGGATGAGGGTCCACACGCGCTCCTGGGGGAGGCCGCGGGGCAGCAGGCCGTTGACGATTCGCTTCACCTGCTTCTCGCCGGTCCCGGCGCGGTTGCGGTGCACGCGCTGCACCTTGGCGAGCAGCTTGCCGAGCTCCTTGCTGAGGATGTCCGCCGTGCGCTTTAGGCTCGCCTCGAGTGCGGGCTCGAGCTCGCGCAGGCTCCCGCGCAGGCTCAGGAGCTCCGTACGCGCGCGCTCCTGCTGTGCGGCGAGGGCGTTGAGCACCTCGGGCTCCTCGGCTTGGGGGGGAGACCAGTCCTTGCCCTCCTCGAGCACGCTGCGCACGGTGGTGCCCATGCGTTCCAGGGCGTGGGCCAGCTCGGGCTCCACCAGGGTGACGCTGATGCGCGGAGCGAAGGGGGTTCGCGGCAGGCCCAGGCGGTCCCTGAGGGACGGGAGCTGCGCGTGGTAGGCCAGCTCGCCCCAGCCCCCCACCGTGGCTGCGACCGGGAGCACCTGGTCCTGAACGAGGGGCCGCAGGAGTGCGCCAGCGGACCAGCCGCCAGGATCGTCGAGGGCCAGGGCGGCCAGCTCCGCCCCCGTCATGTCCCCTGGCTCGCCGTCCACCTGGAAGCCTCCGGAGGCGGGCCGGACCGCCGTGCGGCCGCGGCTGTCCACGCGGAAGGCGAGGGCCGCGCGAGCGGGGTCGATGGGTCCGGGCTCGAGGTGAGCGACCGGGTCGGCGCCCACCGCGTGGGCCAGACCGCGCGCCAGGGCGGGGCGGATCCAGTCCGGCTCCAGAACCACCAGGCCGCGGGTGCCGAGCAGGGTCGTCAGCGCGCGGGTCAGGGCCTGCGTGAGCGCCTCGCCTTCGCGCGGGAACAGCAGCTGCACCGCCTCGGCCGCCGGTCCGTGCTCCTCGAAGGCCTGGGAGACTGCGGCGCGCAGGGCCTCGAGGCCGTGCTCGCGGTCACTCAGCGGAAGCCGGCCGACGGGCTGCCTGCCGGCGCCCTCGCCCGGCTGCAGCGCGAGCTTCTGCAGGTCCTGGTTGCGATTCAGGAGCCAGGCGTGAGCAACCTCGCCCCAGTCGTGATCGTCCCCGTGGTTCCAGAAGATCGGCACCACCGGCCTGCCCCAGCGCTCGCCCAGCTCGGCGGCCAGGCGGCAGGTCTGCAGGGCCTTGAGGAGGGTGTAGAGCGGGCCCCCCAGGAACCCGGCCTGCTGTCCCGTGACCACGCAGGCGGTGCCCTCCTCTTCCAGCAGCCGCAGGGAGGTTTCCACGCGCGACGGCGGGTCGTGGGGCGCCAGGCCTGCTCGCAGGCCGGCCACGAGCTCGCTGCGCTCCAGGACCGTGAGGCGCTCTTCGGGGATCGGGATGTCGTCGAGGGAGCGGGCCACGGGGAGGCCCCCCACGCGGCCCCTGGACCACGCGCTGCGGGCCTCGGGTCCAAGCCCGAGGATGTCCGCCGGCAAGGCCTCCAGGCGAATCCTCAAGCGCCTAGGCTCCTCCCCAGACGGCGCCGAGATCCGCGCGCATGCGATCGACGGCGCGGCTCGTCGCCGTGCGCCAATCCTCGCCCTCGTCCCGGGCCGGGTAGAGGATGCCGCGCGAGCTGTTCACGAGCGCTCCGCGTCCGCCCTCGAGGAAGCCCGAGGCCACCTCGGCCGCGCCCGCACCCTGGGCGCCGTAGCCCGGCAAGAGCAGCGGCGTGCGCGGCATCCGCGCGCGCAGGGAGGCGAGCTCCGCGGGGTGCGTGGCCCCCACCACCGCGCCCACCGAAGACAGCCCGGACGCGCCGATGAGCCCCTCCCCCCAGGCGACCACTGCGTCGGCGATGTGCTCGGTCAGCGTGGGCTGTCCCTGGAGCTGGAACTGGGCGCCACCTGGGTTGGAGGTGCGCACCAGGATGTAGATGCCCGCCGAGGCCTGCGTGCAGGCCTCGAGGAAGGGTGTGATCGAGTCGTCTCCAAGGAGGGGGTTGACCGTCACCGCGTCGCACAGGGTCTCGGGGTCAACGCCCCGCGCTCCGGTCAGGAAGGCCTCGGCATAGGCTGCCGCCGTGCTGCCGATGTCTCCGCGCTTCACATCCCCCACCACGATCAGGCCGGCCCGCCGCGCGTGGCGCACCACGCGCTCCCACTGGGCGACGCCCGCGGCGCCGAGGACCTCGAAGAAGGCGGACTGGGGCTTCACCGCGGGGACGCGGTCCGCGACCACATCCACGACCGCGCAGAGGAAGTCCCCCATGGCGCTGGCTCGCTCCGCCACCGTCGCGTTGGGATCATGCACCCCCGCGAAGTCCTCGGGGATGCGGTCGAGGAACGGATCGAGGCCGACCAGGGCGGGGGTGCCCTTGGCCTGGATGGCGTCCTGGAGGCGGTCGGCGTAGCTCATCGGGTCGTGGGTCCTGGGTGATCAGGCGTGCGATCGAAGGGGCCGCTTGGCGGGTCTTTGCGGAGGCGCGCGCCAGCGGCCGATTCTAGGACGCCGCGGACCCGGGCCCGGTTGCGGTCGGCGTGTCCTCGGAGAGCTCGCGCAGGAAGCGGCCGGCGACCGCGTCGGCCACGGGGATCCCCGCCTCGCTGAGGCGCACCCGCTCGCCCACCCGCTCGAGCATCCCGAGGCCTAGCAGCTCCTCCACGACCGGGGCGGAGGGGTCCTCCGAGTGGTGCCACCCAGCGCGGATCAGGGCCTCCTGCGCGCTCAGACCTTCGCGGAGGCGCAGGCCCAGCCACCAGGCCTCGGCCAGGCGCGTGGGGGCGGTGGGCGCGTCCCGCCAGGCGGTTGCGTGCCCAGAGGCCTCGATCCAGCGCAGGTAGGGCGCGATCCCACGAGGAGCGCCGGCCCGCACGGGCCCCACCTTGCTCACCGCGCCGGGGCCCAGGCCCACATAGTCACCCGCGTGCCAGTAGTTGATGTTGTGGGCACATTCATACCCACTAGATGAGTAATTGGAAACCTCATAGGCCTCCAGCCCCGCGTCGTGCGTCGCCTTGCGGACCGCCTGGAAGAGCTCCAACTCGAGCTCCTCGGGGGCCTGGGAGAGCTCCCCGCGGTCGAGCCACCTCTTGAACCGGGTGTCCTCCTCGTAGGTGAGGTTGTAGGCGGATAGATGATGTGTACCTAGACCCAAGATGGTCCCTAGATCTGCGATCCAAGACTCGAGGGTCTGCCCCGGCCAGGCGTAGATCAGGTCCACGCTGAGCTCCTCGACGCCCGCCTCTTGGGCAGCCTCCACTGCGCGCAGGGAGTCGGCGGCGCTGTGGACCCTCCCGAACAGGCGCAGGGCCTCGTCATCGAGGGCCTGGACCCCCACCGAGAGGCGTGGCACCCCCAGGTCCAGGAAGGCCCGCGCCTTGTCGCGGTCGAGGCTCTCGGGGTTGCACTCCGCCGTCGCCTCGACCACCGAGTCTCGCCATCCCGTGAGCTCGTGCAGACCATCGAGGAGGCGAGCGAGGAGGCTCGCTGGCAGCAGGCTTGGGGTGCCGCCTCCCAGGAACAGGGTCCGCGGCCTCTGCGGGGCGCGCTGCTCCGCCTCCCGCAGGATGGCCGCGACCATGCCTCCGAGGTCCTGGCCCTCGTCAGGGACCGAGAAGAAGTCGCAGTAGTGGCACTTCGCTGCGCAGAAGGGCAGGTGCACATAGAGGGGCGTGCCCTCGAGCGCGCGGGGCAAGGGCGCCTCGGGGGGCCTCGGCCCCAGGTTCGTGGACCCGTCCATGTCCCCCATCATGGGCCCTGCGATCACAGATGGAGGCGGCCAACTCCCGTTCGCGTGTGGGCTTGGGGCTTCTCCAACGGACAGGGCCCGCCATGCGACAGCACGGTGGGCCCTTGGAGCTCCGAGTGCGGCAGGGCGTGGGCCCCGCCGCCACGGGCAGATCACTGGAAGTCGATCTGGATGCCGTCCGAGAAGTTGGAGGTCGGGGTCGGGTTGTTGTCGCGGTACCAGGCCTGGAAGAACCAGGTGTCACCCGGCTGCACCGCGACCACCGGCGTCACCGGGATCGAGGTCAGGTCGACCGTGATCGAGACCGAGCCCGTGGTCCCGGTGTTCTGGATCTGGCTGCGGAAGCGACCGAGCTGGCCGAGGATGCAGAGGTTGCCCTGCGAGCCGCCCGGACCGGCGATGAAGCCTGAGGCCTGGCCGCAGATGAAGTACGAGAACTGGCTGTTCGGCATCGAGTCGCAGGTGAGGACCAGCGAGTTGTTCGAGGCCGAGTTGCTGCCGACCGCCGAGATGACGGCGGGCGCGCCGGTGCTGTTGTTGGCGGCGGCGCAGTAGTTCGTGCCGATGGAGCCCGAGGGAACCTCCACCTGCAGGTTGTCGTACAGGGTGAAGTTGCCGCCGGTCGCGACCGAGGTGAACACATCGGCCATCCCGAGGCTGACGAAGCCGTTGAACTCGTTCGAGAACAGGCCCTCGAAGGTCAGCTGGTCGTCGAAGTAGAACGAGATGATCCCGTTCAGGTTGTCGACCTCGATCTTGAGGGTCGTCCAGATGTTGCCCGGGGAGCCGGCGACCGTGGCCGGCGGCGACGGGAAGAGGCTCTGGAAGAAGGCGCCGGTGTTGTTGCTGCCGTGGCCCAGGTAGCTGGGGTGGTCGTTCGGCAGGGTGGTGTTGTCGGTCTCGCCGGTCGGCGTGTTGTTGGGGTCGCGGAACCAGCGGTAGTCGGAGGACGAGCCGCCGTCGCCGCTGAAGGCGATGAAGGCGCCCGAGCCGCTGATGGGCGAGAAGAGCTGGTTGAAGGTGGAGCCGTCGCCACCCACGCCCACATGGGCGTGCTCGGTGGTTCCGCTGCCGCTGCCCCAGTTCATGAACACATCGACGGTGAGCTTGTAGAAGTCGGCCTGCACGGCCGTGTTGTGGAACAGGGTCCACGCGTCCACCGAGCCGTCGGTGTCGTTGGCCGTGAGGCGCAGGCCGCCGGTGTCGCCAGCCTGGGAGCGAGGTGCGAGGGGGATGCCTGCGGCCACATAGTCCCAGTTGAAGGCCTGGGTGCCGTTCGGCGTGCCGTCGTCGACGATGGTGTAGTCGGCGGAGGTGTCGGTCTCGAAGGTGTCACTGATGATCACAGTGGACTGCGCGCCAGCGGAGCCGGCGAGGGCGCCTAGCGAGGCAAGGGAGAGGGCCGCGGCCCGGGGGTTCGAGGGGATTCGCATGGGGTCGTGAAAGGAAGGGGGAGAGAAGGTGCCCGGCCGCGAGTGCGACTCTGGGACCGCCAAGGAGCCTAGGGGGAACGGCCGAATCCCGCCTCCCCTGGCGCGTCCCGGGGCGCAAGGAACAGGAAAAAGCCCCCACGGCAGCGCCGAGGGGGCTCTTGGCTCTTTGGGCCTGATCCGCGTGGATCGGGCAGCAGTGCGAGCGGGTGGCGGTCTACTGCACGCCCATGCGCTCGTAGAGCCTGCGCAGGGCGTCCTGCTCGATCTGGCGGACGCGCTCGCGGGTCACTCCAACCACCTGGCCAATGGCCTTCAGGGTCATGGGCTCGGAGCCAGGGTCGAGGCCGTAGCGCAGCCGCAGGACCGCGGAGTCGCGGTCGTCGAGCTCACCCAGCAGGTCGCGCAGGCGGTTGAGCAGGTCCTTCTGGCTGGTCCGCTCGTCGGGGGTGTCGAGGCGCTCGTCCTCGACCGTGTCATGGTTCTGACGCAGGACATCGAGGGAGACCTCGCCACCGCGGGTGTTCTCGATCGTCTGCCTGAGGAGAGGCCAGGACTCCTTGGGGATCCCGAGCTCCTGGGCGACCTCCTCGATTGTGGGGTTGCGCCCCAGCACATAGGAGAGCTCCTGGGACACCGAGCGCCACTTGGAGAGGTTCTCCGACATGTAGCCCGGGATGCGCACGGAGCGCACCGTGTTCGTCAGCGCCCTGCGGATCGACTGCTTGATCCACCAGGTGCCATAGGTGGAGAACCGGCAGCCCGCGTCCGGATCGAACTTCTCCACGGCCCTCATCAGGCCGATGTTCCCCTCGGCGATCAGGTCCTGCAGCGTCATGCCGCGGTCCGAGTACAGCTTGGCGATCGACACCACCAGCCGCAGGTTGGCGCGGATCATGTGCTCCCGCGCCTCCTCGTCGCCGGCCTGGATCCGGCGTCCCAGCTCCTTCTCCTGATCCGCGTTCAGCAGAGAGACCTCGTTGATCTCGACGAGGTAGGTCTCGAGGCAGCGTTCGGCGCTCACGGCAGGGCCTTGGGGGTGGTTCGGGGTTCGTGGGAGGGGGAGGTGCGGCACAAGGGGTTGGGAGACACCTTCTGCCTGAAGCCTTGTCGGCGCCGAGGGTTGGATCCCTTGAGGAGGACATGCAGCGGCCCTGGTCTGGACCCTTCAGGTGGAGTCCCAGCCCCCTGCGGTACGATGAAGAACCCTCGCACCCATGTCTGAGACCTCCCTCGAGCGCCTCGTCCCCGAGGCGGACTTTGCGCGCCTGCTCAGTCGGGAGGCCACGGGTCTGTTCCTGCGGGCCGCCCGGGCGGCGAACAGAGGGGACCGGCCGTGGGGGAAGCGCGAGCTCTTCGAGCTGCACAGCGAGGCCGATGAGCTCGAGGCATGCCTCGATGACTACGGCGCCCGTTGGAATGCGCAATATCACCTCTTCACTGAGCTGACCGCCTCGATCCGCGGCTTCTCCCTGGCCGGGCTGTCCCTCGAGCACCTCCACCGACGCCTGGGGGGCTATGGCCTCGAGGGCGCCCTCGGCGAGGATCGGGTGGCTGCGGTCCAAGCCGCCGTGGACCGCGGACGGTCCTTTGTGCGCACCAGCCTGGACGCGCTCCTAGGGGCCCTCCGCGAGGAGGCGGCCCAGGTGGGGGTCGAGGTCGCGGTGGGGTCCGAGGAGCCGGAGGGGCCCCCGCAGCCGGCCATTCACTTCCGCCTGCCGCGCACCCTCGGCATCCAGGACCTCACCGACGAGGAGCAGCGCATCGCCGAGGTGGCGAGCAAGTACCTCCAGGCCGCGGACATGCTGGCGGCCGCGGGCCTCGAGCGGTCCGAGGATCCCGTTGAGCGCGAGAGGCTGCTCCTGGCGCGCTGCCGAGAGGAGCACGCGCGCGTGTTCGAGGCCACCGTCCACAACCTTCAGTCGGCCTACGACACGCACATCAAGAACACGCGTCGGGAGGCCGAGGACGGGCGTCTCCCGCGGCTGCGCGGCCATGTGTCCGCGACCCTGCACCTGCTCGAGGCGGTGACCCAGCTGGTCCACTTCGTGGAGCGCCACGAGAATGGTGAGCGCGCCGCGGAGGCCCAGGAGCGGCTGTCCGCCCTCGTTCCCCGGGACCGGGTCCACACCCTCGTCCTGAACGACCTTGGCCAGGCGGCCCTCGAGGTGCTCGAGGCGGGTCGCGCTCTCGCCGAGGACCTCCTCCCGAGCTACACCGATGTCCAGGTGATCACGCTCGCGATCCCGGCCGAGGTGACCCTGCACGCGCGGCCGATCGCACTCCTGGTCGCGGTGGTCCACCACCACGGCACCCCGGTCGAGCTCGAGCTGGCGGGCAAGGTCGCCAACGCCGGCTCGATCCTGGAGGTCATGATCCTTGCGGGCTCCAACCCCGAGCACCGCGAGCTCGTGTTCCGCGGAGACACCCGGCCCCTGGAGGACCTGCGTCGGCTCTTCGAGGCCGGCATTGGGGAGTGGGGCCTCGAGCGCCTGCCCGAAGAGCTCGACTACCTGCGCGGCTGAGCCCCTTCTTGCGCCTCAAACGCCCAGCTCTAGGCGCTCTGCAAGGAAGCTGGGAATTCCTGCTCGGCGTACCCGCTCGGCCTCCTGCGCGATGTCGTAGGGCACTCGGTGGAGCTGGTATCGGGATCGTTCGACATCGAAGATTCCGAAGGCGGCCCGCGGATCCTCGTCACGCGGCTGTCCCACGCTGCCGGGATTGATCAGGGCCCTGTGGGTTGCGGAGAGGTCCAGGTCAGAGGACACCGAGTAGGTCAGCTCGTGCGAGCCGGCCTCTCGCTGGAGGATGGCCACGGGGACATGGGTATGGCCAACGAAGCACACGCGACTCGGGATCCGTTCAAGGGTTGCGCGGGCGTCACGGAGGGTGGTCACCCGTCGGAACTCCCGGGGATAGTCATAGGTGGCGTGCGCCAGGGAGCAGCCCTCGAGGTCCAGGGTCAGGGGGAGGTCGGCCAGCCAGCACTTCTCCGCGTCGCTGAGCTCGCCTCGGGTCCACTCGGCAACCCTCCGGGCGGAGTCACTGAAGAAGAGCGGCTCCATCCTCCCCGAGCAGGCCTCGTCGTGGTTGCCGCGGACGGAGAGGATTCCTGCCTCACGGACCCGCTCGATGGTCTCCTTGGGCGAGGGCCCGTAGCCAACCAGGTCACCCACGGAGAGGATCTGGTCCACTCCCATGGGTTCCAGCGCGCGCAGGACCGTCTCCAGGGCGGTCAGGTTGGCGTGGATGTCACCGAGGATCGCGTACCGCATGGGGGGGTGCTAGGGCGGGGAGCGGAAGCCTGCGGGCTGCCATGGTGACGAGGGCAAGGCCCAGGATGCTCGCGAGGGCCGGAGCTTGGTGCACCCCGGGGTGGGTTGAGGCCGGCCAGGCCCCACCACTGAGGCTGGCCGCGAGGTAGGGTCCGGGGCTGCCCCAGCCAGCCAGGGCCGCCGGAACCACCCACCCGGCGAGCGGCAGAGCAACCATCAGCGGCAGGTCCCTCAGGCCAAGGGTCCAGAGCAGGGTTCCAAGGAGTGACCACTGCACCACCTGCGCGACGGCACCCGCAAGGGGCTCGAGCCCCGGGAGGCCCCACCAGGGCCAGCCCAGCAGGAGGGCCAGCCCCATGGCGGCAAGAGCGGGAGCCAGCAGGAGCGTCGCCTCCCGGGGCAAGGCAAGGGCTCTCCTGCGCGCGAGGATCCAGCTTCCCCGATCGAGCTGCCTGAGGCCCAGGAGGCTTCCAGCGAGGCCCGCCAGCAGGCCCCACTGGAGCGGAGCCCCCTGGGTCCCTCCGTCCAGGATGGACAGGTGCAGGGCGCGGTTGAGCATGGGGGGTGCGAGGACCCCCAGCCCCAGGAGGCCCCAGCACACCGGCGACCTCCAGGGGGAGCGGAGGGACCAGGCTAGAAGGGGGCTCATGCGCATGGCGCCATGGTGACGCGAAGGGGCGGAGTGTTCCACGTGGAACATCGATCCTCTGGACGCACCTCAGCAACAAGGGGTTCCGCGGTGAAGGCGGCGTTCCGCCGTTCGGGATGAGAGGGGAGTGTTCCACGTGGAACACTCGCCTGGGCGGGGGTTGCGGAGGCATACTGCCCGGCCAACCCCAGACCCTTCCCACCATGACAGCACTCGGCCGCGGCCTCGGTTCCCTCATCTCCGACTCGAAGACCCCCCAGGAGACTCCGCGGGTGCTGCCGATTGCACGCATCCGGCCGAACCCGAACCAGCCGCGCAAGGTCTTCGACAGCGAGGCCCTGGACAGCCTCAAGGCCAGCATCGAACAGCACGGGGTCCTTCAGCCCATCAATGTCAGGCCGGTCGAAGGGGGGTATCAGATCGTCGCGGGGGAGCGTCGCTGGCGCGCTGCGCGCCTCTCGGGCCTGACGGAGATCCCGGTCGTGGTGCAGGACTCCGACGAGGCTCGCACCATGGAGGTGGCCCTCATCGAGAACCTGCAGCGTGAGGATCTCGATGCCATCGAGAAGGCCCGAGCCTTCCACGACATGATGGAGGCGCTGGGGTACACCCAGGAGCAGGTGGCGAAGCGCGTGGGGGTCAGCCGCGCCGCGGTGGCGAACCACCTTCGGCTCCTCGACCTTCCGGAGCCCATCCAAGAGGCCGTCGCCTCCGACCTCATCACCTTCGGCCACGCGAAGGCACTTGCGGCCCTCAAGGGTGAGAAGGCGCAGCTCAAGGGCCTCGAGACGGTTGTGCGCTCGGAGCTCAGCGTCCGTGCCACGGAGCAGCTTGCGAAGGACTCCCAGGGTGCTCCGAGCAAGGGCTCCTCCAAGAAGGGCGGCAGCGCGCCGACCCGTCAGGATCCGTCCTGGCTGGTCGACCTGCGCAAGAAGATGGAGAGGTCGCTCGGCCTGCCGGTGGAGGTGCACTGCACCGAGGACCTCGAGGGAAGGCTGGTCGTGAAGTTCCACGGTCGCGAGCAGCTGGACGTCCTCATCGCGCGGATCGCGCCGACCGCTCAGCTCTGATCACGCCGCTCTGTGGAGCGGATGTGGACAACTCACTTGAAGGGGGTGTGGCTGCCCCTGCCTTCGTGGCGATCCCGGAGGCGGGTGCTGGTTTCAAGCCACTCCATGAGTTTCTTGGCCAGCGTAAGTGGCTTGGGCATAAGGGCTTGTGGGGCTTCACGCTCACTTGGCCCGCGGCCCAGTGCCCGGGCCCTTGACGCTTCAAGAGCCCTTGATCCTAGGGGGCTCTCCCCAGTCGGCCTTCCGCCTTGTGGGTAACGCAGCGCGGCCGCGCCCCCGACTCAGGGGCGCGGCCGCGCGGATTGGGTTCCGAGAGGGGGGACCTAGGCTCCCTCGACCCGGGTCCGAAGGATCTTGATGGGCTCGACCGGGATGTCCCGGAGAGCACCCTCCGCGGGGCGGATCTCGCCATTTCCGATGGCCTCAGCGATGTCCATGCCTCCGGTGATCTTCCCGAAGACCGTGTGCTTGGTGTCCAGGAAGTGGCAGGAGCCGAGGGTCAGGAAGAACTGGCTGCCGGAGCTGCGGGCTCCCGCGCCCGGCGCGGCGGCGGACAGGTAGCCGCGCGCGTGGATCAGGCCATTCTGCTCGGGGGTCTGGTCGTAGCCCGGGCCTCCCTGGCCCCAGGTGCTGGGCTCGCCCTCCTTCGAGTTGGGGTCGCCCCCCTGGACGATCCACATGCCGGGCGTGCGCACCACGCGGTGGAACAGGGTGCCGTCGAAGAAGCCCTCCTTGGCCAGCTTGATGTAGTTCTGGGCGTGGATGGGCGCCTTGTCGGTGTAGAGGGTCAGCTCGATCTCCCCCTTGTCCGTCTCGAGGATCACCTTGGGTGCGTCGGGCGCGGTCGCGGGGTTGTCGAGGATCGGGTTTGCGGCCTCCCACGCGGCCTGGGCCGCAGAGGAGCCGGCAAGGTGCTGAGCAATGGTCTGCTCGGCGCCATCCGGTCCAAGGGGAAGGGCCAGCTTGCCGAGAACGGGGTCCTGGGAGCCCTCCAGCGCAGAGAAGGCGGCAGCAGCCTTGGCCGAGTCGCCAGCCGCCAGGGCGGCCTGACCCTCTGCGAAGGCGGCCCAGTCGCCCAAGGAGGTGCCGGCGTTGGCGACCCGCAGGGCGCTGAGCTGCTCGCGGTCCCCTTCGCGGACGGCCGCGTCCAGAGGGGCCCACTCGGCGCCTACCTGCGCACGGGCCTGCTCGGCGGACCAGGTCCGGTAGAGCAGGACTGCGGTGAGGGCGACCGCGAGGGCGGCGAAGGTCTTCCAGTAGCGATCGACCCACGCCTGCATCAGCGACTTCTCCTCGCGGAGGATCGTGACCTGGGTGGGTGCCTTGTGCTTGGCCATGGGGAGGAACGGATCGGGGTCGGTCTAGGGAGGCTCGCGCCGGCGGGCGCTGCCCGCAGCGGGCGGCTCGGGCCCGGCGATCGAGGATGATAGCCCCGCGCCGGGCCGGGTGGCGTCCTACAAGAATCGACCGATTCACGGCGAACCCTGCGCCTGCTGGCCCGATTCTGGGTGGACGCGACCCTCGACCTCACGCACGATCTTCGCCGCCATGACCTCCTCTGCCCTCCTTCTAGCCGCCCTCGCTCCCGCCCTCCTAGGAGGCTCCCGGCCCGCGGGGGATCACCTCGCGCTTCACCCCGAGGATGCAGCCTTCACGCTCAGCGTCCCTGATGTGCCCGCGCTCGTCGAGGCCTACGGCGGGACGGCCTGGGGCGCGCTCCTGGCGGAGCCCGAGCTTCAGCCGCTGCTGGAGATGCTCGACGGCCTCACTGGCGACCTGACGGGGAACCTGGGTCTGCTCGACCTGCCCTGGATGGAGCTGATGGGCCAGGTCCAGGCGGTCTCGATGTCGGGGCCCTCCCTTGGCGCGGCCTTCGAGCTCTTTAGCGCCATGCAGGAGGGGGCGCCTCCGAAGGCGGATGTCCTGATGCTCATGGACGCCACCTCCGACGAGGCTGCCGTATCCCTCCAGCGAGCCATGGGTCAGCAGCTCGGTGTCGAGGCCTCTCAACTCGATGCGCTCGGAGCCGCCTCGGCGTCCTGGACCCTGGCGATGCCGGGCGCACCTGCCATGCGGTGCGAGCGCTCGGGGTCCCGGCTCGAGCTCGCACTGGGCGAGGCTCGCTCGGTGGCTGAGGGCGCGCGCTCGTCGGCCTCCAGGTTCGGTGCGACGGCCGGGGTGGTCGTGATGGAGGCCCGCCTCGAGCCTCAGTGGGAGGCCGCGGCCGGCGTGGGGGACCTGCTCCAGACCCTCGGCGAGGGCTTCATGGGGCCTTGGTTCACCATGGCCTCCCGGGGTGGGGACTGGCGCGTCGTGCTCGAGGGTGACCGCTTCATGACGGACGGCTGGTTTCCGGTGACCCCTGGTGCGCGAGCCCTTGGGGGGCGGCCCCTTGGGGAGGCTCCCATCGCGCGCCTGGAGGAGACCTCGGTCCAGGTGACCTACAGCCTTCAAGCGGCCGAGCTCGAGCGCAGTCTTGGCCTGGAGGGTGCCTCCGAGCAGGACGCCGCGGCCGTGCGCAGCCTGCTGGGGAGCCTTGGGGACCGTGCAACCCTTTCGATGTCGAACAAGATCTCGGTGCTGTCCGCCCCCCCGCTCCTGATGACGATCCCGGTCCAGGACGAGGAGGCGGCTCGTACAGGCCTGGAGGCTCTGATGGGGGTGCTGGAGGCTCAGCTCGCAGGAGCGGCCACCGTGACCAACAAGCCCTACCGCAAGAGCCCGCTCTACACCCTCGAAGCCGCCGAGGGCATCGAGCTGGACCTCGACCTGCCCCTGCCCATCGACCTGGTGGGTCTGCTCAAGCCGTCGTTCTCGGTCGCCGGCGGCGCCCTGCTTGTGAGCACCAACGCGTCCCAGCTGAAGCGGGCCATCCGCTCGCAGGGCGAGGAGGGCGAGGGCGTGATCGCCGTGCAGGACGGCTCGGGCCTCGCCACCGAAGAGGACTGGATGGGCGTGCTGGCCGCGGCCTATGACGGCGTGCTCGCGCTCGTGGGCGGGTTCATGGCGCCCATGAACAGCGCCCTCGAGGACTCCGGGATGGAGGGGGCAGCCCTCGATAACCCCCTGGACGCGCTCCCCTCGTCGGACCTGCTGCGCAAGCACTTCCGCCCTGCGAGCCGCTGGCGCCGGATCGAGGGAGACCTCGTTCGCTACCACTCCGAGTCCTCCTTCGGGCCCGAGTTCCTCGCGGTGATCCCGATGCTGGCGGTGGGGGTGATGAAGCCCTCCGGGCCCGCGCCGGGGGAGTTCGAGCTCGAGGAGGGGTCCTCGCTCCCGAACGCCGAGGCAGGGGACTACTGATCCCGCATGGCCAGGATCGGGGGTGAGCCTCCCAGGGAGCGCAAGCACCGCACGACCGCCCGAGTGCGTCGGGCGCGGCGGCGCCTGCTGAAGCCGATCGTGGCCCTTGCCGGGGGCGCGATCTTCCGCTTCCTGTCGTTCACCTGGCGGCGGGTCCTCTCCGCGGACGATCCGAGCACCCTGGACTTCAACTCGGGGAACCCCGGCCTCCTGGTGTTCTGGCATGGCCGGGCCTTCCCCGTGCTGCGCGCCATGAAGGGCCTGCCCTCGGCCGTCCTCGTCTCACCGTCCAAGGACGGAGAGCTCTCGATGGCGGTCCTGCGCAAGCTGGGCTACCCGATCATCGTGGGCTCCTCCAGCCGGGGGGGATCCCGTGCCATGAAGGAGATGATCCGCACGCTCCGCGGCGGAATGACCATTGCGATCACTCCCGACGGCCCGCGCGGGCCGATCCACTCGATCACCGACGGCGTGGCGTTCCTGGCCCACATGACTGGCCACCCCGTCGTTCCCGTAGGGATCCATGTGGAGCGGGCTTGGCGCATGCCCTCCTGGGATCGCTTCACCGTGCCCAAGCCCTTTGCCCGCGTTCACGCACACATGGGGGCCCCGATCTTGGTGCCGCGCCGGATCTCGGAGGAGGAGGTGCGGTCCCGGACGGCGGGGATCCGCGAGGCCCTGCTTGCGGCCGAGCGCGAGGCCGCGCGGCGCGCGGGAGCGGAGCCCGAGGTGTGATCCGAGTCGCCACGGCAGGCTGGTCCTATCCCGACTGGGCGGGACGCGTGCATCCGCAGCCGCTGCCCCGTGGGGTGCATCCGCTGGCCCTCCTGGCCCAGATCCTCGACGGCGTGGAGGTCAACGCGACCTTCTATGCGCGCACGCGCTCCCAGGTGGTGGCTCGCTGGGTCGAGGCCGTGCAGGGCGTTCCTGACTTCCGCTTCACCGTCAAGGCGAGCCAGCGCTTCACCCACGGGCCCGTCGATCTCCCGGCTTGGGAGGACGAGGCCCGCGCGCTCCACGAGGCCCTCGTCCCGCTCGTGCGCCGGCGGCTGCTCTGCGGCGTGTTGGTGCAGTTTCCAGCCACCTTCCATGCGGGCCCTGACGAGGTCCGCCGCCTCGGCCACATCCAGAGCCTCCTCGATCCCCTGCCGCTGGTGCTCGAGGTGCGCCATCGCTCGTGGTTCGAGCCGCCCCAGCTGAAGAGCGTCGGCGGGCTCGGCTACTCGGTGGCCCATGTGGACCTTCCCAGCTCCTGGGCCCACCCGCCCGTGCGCTTCCGGCCGACGGGTCCCATCGGCTACCTGCGCCTCCACGGGCGCAACCACTCCACCTGGTTCCAGCCCGGCGTCGGGCGCGATGCGCGCTACGACTACCTGTACTCACCCCCAGAGGTCGGGGAGCTGGCCGAGAGGGCGGACGCTCTCGCGCGCGAGGTCGACCAGACCTGGGTGGTCACGAACAATCACTTCGAGGGGCAGGCCGTCGCCAACGCCCTCGAGCTGAAGTGGCTCCTGGGCGGGCGCAAGCCCGTGGCCGCCCCGGCCACCCTGGTCGAGGCGTTCCCACACCTCGAGCCGCTGACGCGCGTGCAGGGTCAGCAGGGGATGTTCGGCGAAGAGGAGCCGAGGTAGACCACCGCCACCCCCACCCACCCGGGACGAACAGACCTCTCCCCGGTTGCGGGCTCGTGGCTGCTCTCCTGCCCTGACCTCAGCCTCCCCACCCCGAGGGGCGCCTCGCTCGAGTTCGCGAGAGCCCTCCGGGGAGTCCGACCGAGAGAGCTCGGGCCTGCGCGGCCCAGCGCCAGCGGGCTGGGCCGCGACCCGATCAGCCGCCCACGATCGCGTTCAGCGTCGCGCTCGGTCGCATGGCCTGCGAGGCGCGAGCCGGATCGGGGTGGTAGTAGCCCCCGATGTCCATGGCCTGACCCTGGGCGCCATTGAGCTCGCTCACGATGGCCTCCTCGCCGGACTCGAGAGCGTCGGCCATGGGGGCGAAGTGCGCGGCCATGTCCGCGTCGGCCGCTTGGGTTGCCAGCGCGCGAGCCCAGAAGGACGCCAGGTAGTAGTGCGTCCCGCGGTTGTCCAGCTCCCCGCACTTCCGCGACGGCGCCTTGTTCTCCATCAGGTAGCGCGAGGTGGCTGCGTCAAGGGTCTCGCCAAGCACCCGTGCTCGGGCGTTGTTCGTTTGGTCCGCGAGGTGCTCGAAGGAGGCGGCGAGGGCCATGAACTCACCCAGGGAGTCCCAGCGCAGGTGGTTCTCCTTCTCGAACTGCTGGACATGCTTCGGGGCGGAGCCGCCCGCGCCGGTCTCGAAGAGGCCGCCGCCATTCATCAGCGGCACGATCGAGAGCATCTTGGCGCTGGTGCCGACCTCGAGGATCGGGAAGAGGTCCGTGAGGTAGTCGCGCAGCACATTGCCCGTGACGCTGATCGTGTCCTCGCTGCGGCGGATGCGCTCGAGGCTGAAGCGGCATGCGTCCGCAGGGGCCAGGATCTCGAAGGTGAGGCCCTCCGTGTCGTGGTTGGGGAGATAGGCCCGGACCTTCTCGATGAGGCAGGCGTCGTGGGCGCGGTCGGCGTTGAGCCAGAAGACGGCCGGCGCCCCGGTTGCGCGCGCGCGGCTCACTGCCAGCTTGACCCAGTCGCGGATCGGACCGTCCTTGGTCTGGCACATGCGCCAGATGTCGCCCGCCTCGACCTGGTGCTCCATGAGGGTGACACCAGCCGCATCCACCACGCGCACGGAGCCCGCCGCCGGCACCTCGAAGGTCTTGTCGTGGGAGCCGTACTCCTCGGCCTTCTTCGCCATCAGGCCCACATTGGGCACGCTGCCCATCGTGGTCGGATCGAGGGCTCCGTTGGCCTTGCAGTCGTCGATGACCGCCTGATAGATGCCCGCGTAGCTGCGGTCGGGAATGACGGCCTTGGCGTCCTGGGTCTGGCCCGCGGCGTTCCACATGCGGCCTGAGTCCCGCAGCATCGCCGGCATCGAGGCGTCGATGATCACATCGCTGGGCACATGCAGGTTCGTGATGCCGCGGTCGGAGTCGACCATGGCGATCGCGGGCCCCTCCGCGAGGCAGGCCTTGATGTCGGCCTCAATGGCCTCGCGCTCTGCGGGCTCGAGGGCTGCGAGCTTGGCGACCACATCGCCAAAGCCGTTGCGGGGGTCGACGCCCAGGCGCTCGAAGGTGGCCGCGTGCCTGGTGAAGACCGGGGCGAAGAAGGCCTGCACGCCGTAGCCGAAGATGATCGGGTCCGAGACCTTCATCATCGTCGCCTTCATGTGCAGCGAGAACAGCACGCCGCGCTCCTTGGCGTCACAGACCTGCTCGGAGAGGAAGGTGCGCAGGGCGCTGCTGGACATGAAGGTCGCGTCGATGACCTCGCCCGCCTCGAGGGCGACCGGGGCACGCAGCTTGGTGACGGCACCATCGGCGGCCACATGCTCGATGCGCACCTGGGTGGCCTCGGCCACGCAGACGGCCTGCTCGTTCGCGAAGAAGTCGCCGCTCTCCATGCTGGACACATGGCTGGCCGAGTCGGCGCTCCAGGCGCCCATGCGGTGCGGGTTGGCGCGGGCGTAGTCCTTCACGGCGCGCGGGGCGCGGCGGTCCGAGTTGCCCTCGCGCAGGACGGGGTTCACCGCGCTGCCCTTCACGGCGTCGTAGCGGGCCTTGACGGCCGCGGAGGCCTCGTCCTGGGGGTCGTCGGGATAGTCAGGCAGGTCGTAGCCCTGGCCCTGCAGCTCGGCGATCGCGGCCTTGAGCTGGGGGATGGAGGCGCTGATGTTGGGCAGCTTGATGATGTTCGCCTCAGGGGTCTGGGCGAGCTTGCCCAGCTCCGCGAGGTGGTCTGCCACGCGCTGGTCCTCGCGCAGCCGCTCGGGGAACTGGCTGAGGATGCGCCCGGAGAGGGAGATGTCCCGGGTCTCGACGCCGATCCCGGCCGCGGAGGCGAAGGAGCGCAGGATCGGGAGGAACGAGTAGGTGGCGAGGGCGGGGGCCTCGTCCGTGTGCGTGTAGAGGATGGTCGGCTCGGACATGGCGTCGTGGGGCGCTCGGGGGATGCGGTCGGGGAGCGCGGGGCCGAATAACCTACCGCCGCGCTCGCCCTGGGGGGCCGCCGCCTCCCCCGCCCTCCCTGGGACGAGCGGGTTGCGGGGCGGTTGCGGGTGGATCGTGGGGCCGCCACGGGGCCGGCGGAGAGCCAGCCGGGGCGTGCGGGCGCGGTACCCTCACCTGGTCATGCTGACCTACGACGAGGCTCTCGCGCTCCTGCGCGGTCTGCAGGTCCCCGCGCAGACCGAGGAGCTGCCCATCGAGCACGCCCTCGGCGCCGTGCTCGCTCGCGAGGTGCGGGCTGGCTGTGACCAGCCGCCCTTCGATCGGGCGACGATGGACGGCATTGCGGTGCGCTCCTGTGAGCGGCGGGTCTTCTGCGTCGTGGGCTCGGTGATGGCCGGCGAGCGCTTCGAGGGCGCGCTGGCCGAGGACGAGGCCGTGGCCATCATGACCGGCGCCCCCGTGCCGGAGGGCTGCGGCGTGGTGCCGGTGGAGGTCGTGGAGCGGGACGGGGAGCTGGCCCGGGTGGACCCGTCCTGGGAGCTCCGGCCCGGCCGCAATGTGGCCCGGAGGGGCGAGGACGCCCAGGAGGGGGCCGCCGTGCTGCTCGCCGGGGCGCGCCTCTCGGTCGCCTGCGTGGCCGCGGCGGCCATGGCGGGCGCGCGCACGGTCGAGGCCTGGCAGCCTCCTCGCCTTGGCATCCTCACGACCGGGGACGAGGTGGGAGCGGCCGGGCCCGCCGGCATCCAGGACTCCAACGGCCCGCTGCTGGCGGCCTTCGCCACGGCGCTGGGCCTGCCCTTCGAGCGGGCCCACGCTCCTGATGACGCCGAGCGCATGCAGGCCGTCCTGCGCGGCCTTGCCGAGCGCAACGAGATCGTCGTGACCGTGGGCGGCGTCTCGATGGGAGAGAAGGACCTGGTCCCCGCCGCGGCGGCCATGGCGGGCTATCGCCAGCTCCTGCACCGCGTGGCCATTCAGCCCGGCAAGCCTCTGCTCCTCGCCCAGCGCGACGACGGTCGCGCGCTCATGGGGCTGCCGGGGAATCCCGTGAGCGTCCTCGCCACGGCGCACCTCTTCCTCGCGCCTCTCGTGGGCCGCTTCCTGGGCGGGTGGGAGCCGGCCTGGCTCGAGCGACCCCTGGCGGTGGCCCACGCCCATCGCGGCAAGCGCAGGCTCTTCCTGCCCGCGCGCCTGGATGCGAGCGGCCTCCATCCGATCGCGTGGAACGGAAGTGGCGACCTCTACGCCGCGGCCCATGGGGATGGCCTGGTGGATCTGGAGCCTGGCGGCGCCTGGGGCCCCGGCACCGTCCTGCGCTTCTTGCCCTACCTGGGCCAGGGCGCGGACGAGCGCGCCCTCTTGCCCCGGAGCCCCCGCGCATGAGCATCCACGAGCAGACCTTCGAGCTCACCTGGCCCGAAGAGCCGACGCGCGTCGTGCGTGGGCGCGCGCTGCGCCCTGGGGGCCCCCAGAAGCGCCCGCTGCCCGCGGTCCTCGTCCTCCACGGCTTCAAGGGCTTCATGGACTGGGGCTTCTTCCCCCTGTTCGCGCGGGGTCTTGCCGAGACGGGTCTCCTCGCGGTGGTCTTCAACACCGCCGGGAGCGGCGTGGGGGAGGACCTCGTCGACTTCAGCGACCTGGCCTCCTTCGAGCGTGACACCTTCAGCCGCCAGCTGGAGGAGGTCGAGCGCGTGCGCCAGTTCGTGCTCGAGGGGCGCCTGGGGCCCGTCCAGGAGGATGCGGTGGGCATGGTGGGGCACAGTCGCGGCGGTGGCGTGGCGCTGCTGCACGCCGCAGCGCACCCGCTGCAGGCCCTCGTCACCTGGGCCGCCATCGACACGGTCGAGCGCTTCGGTGATGACGCCGTCGAGCGCTGGAGGCGGGAGGGCCACCTCGACATCCCGAACCTGCGAACGGGTCAGATCATGCGCATGGGGCGAGCCATGCTCGAGGATGTGGAGGCGAACCGCGAGGCGCTCGACATCGTCGCCGCGGCGCGGCGCGTCACGGCGCCCACGCTCCTGATCCATGGGACCCATGACGAGGCCGTGACGCCCTCGAGCCTGGAGCGGCTGGGGGAGGCCCTGCCGAATGCGAGCACCCTGCTCCTCGAGGGAGCCGGCCACACCTTCGGAGCGGCGCACCCCCTCGTCGAAGTGGGGCCGGACCTGGAGCGCGTGCTGGCGGCCACGGTGGGCCACCTGCTTGAGCACCTTGGCTGAGGTCGAGCTCAGCTGGCCGTGATGTGGTGGGTCAGGTGATCCACCAGGTCCATCTTGGTCAGGATGCCGACCAGGCGGTTGTCGCCCTCGACCACGATGCCGACCGAGTTGCTGCTGAAGAGGTCCAGCAGCACCGTCGCGTCCTCGTGGGCGTGAA
>JADHNZ010000011.1 GCA_016779225.1 Planctomycetota bacterium | reverse complement strand
GATGTGCTCGCGCAGGTCCGTCTCCTGCTCCCGCTCGGGGACCTCCTCCAAGGTGAGCAGGACCTCCTCGATCAGCTCGCCAATGCCCTCAAGGTCCTCGGGCCGCGCCCAGACCCGGAAGGCGTTCGAGATCTGGTGGACGAAGTCGTACTCGATGTAGCGCCGCAGCTCGAGCAGGGCCTCACGGTAGCGCCTGGCCTGCTCCCGTGCAGCGTCCAGGAACACCTCGCGTCTTCCGCACGCGCCGGCGACATCCATGCGCAGACGCAGGGCCAGGAGGGAAGAGCCCGACTGAGAGCCGAAGCTCTCGTCCATGGGCCCCTGGATCTCGTCCATGAGAGCGAGCGCCTCGTCGTAGCGTCCAAGTCCGTTCAGGGCGACGCCAAGCCCAATCGAGATGCGCAGCGTGAGGTCGTTGTGACCCCCGTGGAAGCGCTTGAGGCCCTCGATCCCGCGCGTGTAGAACTCGGCCGCGGTGGCCCGGTCACCCAGGTGGTTGTGCTCTTGGCCGATGCCCAGGAGCATCATCGTCGTGGTCGGATGATCGGGTCCCAGAGAGCGATCCGCTCGCTCATGGGCCTCCTCGAAGTCTGCAAGAGCCTCCGCGTGCTGCTTCTCGCGGTAGTGGAGCTGTGCCCGGAAGGAGAGGGCCTCCACGGTCCAGGGGTGGTCGTGACCGGCGCCTCGCTCGAGGCTGACGACGGCCTGGTCCAGCACGGCGAAGACGCGCTCCACCTCGCCCAGGCTGCTGGGCTGCATGCGCGCGCATAGGATGCGGTCGCGGGCCTCGCGCGGGCTGTCGGTCTTGGGGTCGAAGGGAAGCTGGGCGACGAGGAGCGCGTGGGCCTGCTTCTCCTCCTCAGCGAAGCCCGGATCCATGGGCAGGTTCAGGCTGTTGCGCGTCAGCCAGCGCTCCATCACGGCCCGGGAGCGCGTCTTCTGGAGGGCCAGGTCCTCGCACCCAGCGAGCAGCTGGGCCAGGGAGTCCAGGTGCCCCAGCTGCGCCATGCTCGAGCCCGAGCGCTCCTCCGCCTCGGCCAGGGCCTCGAACACGCGGGCCTGGGTGGCGAGGTCGGCGGGGTCGGAGAGCTGCAGGGCTTCGTGCAGGAGGTCGACACCCAGGCTGCGGAGGCCGGCGTGGCGCGTGAAGCGCTCGCCCACCGTCGAGAGGGTCTGCGCTCGCTCGCCGCTGGTGCCCAGCTCATCGTCGCGGCACAGGCCGATCAGCTCCTGGACGAGGCCCTCGAGGTCCATGCCCACGGGCATGCGGGCGGGATCCTCAGCCGCCTGGACGAGCTGTCGCGTCAGGCTGAGGGCGGTCTGTGCACGGGCAAGCAGGCCCTGGTCCCTCAGGGCGAGCATCAGGCCGCCCGCGGAGAGCGTTGTGGCGATCATGGCCGCCGTGAGAGGGCGTCGGTGCCGCCGGACCGCGGCGATGGCCGTCCTGTGGAGCGGCTGACCCTGCACCGGCTTGCCGGAGAGGAGAGCGCGCAGTTCGCCCGCCAAGGCGCCTGCGTCCGGGTAGCGGTGCGCCGCCGAGGGCTCCAAGCAGCGCGCCACGACGCTGCGGAGGGCGAGAGCGGCCTGCCGGCTGAGCGTCGGTATGGACGCCGGCAGCCCGGGAGCATCGCCCGCAGTGATCTCCTGAAGGAGCTGTGCGCTCGAGGGCGCATCGAACGGGCGCTCACCGGTCGCAAGCTCGTAGAGGATCACTCCCAGGGACCACACATCGCTGGTTGCCGTGGCACTGCGCCGGTCTCCACGGGCCTGCTCCGGGCTCATGTATGCCGGGGTTCCGAGCAGGTGGAAGGTGCGCGTGAGGGCGGGGTCGTCCACCACCCGCGCCAGACCGAGATCCGTGACCTGCAGCTTGCCGAGCGGATCCACCAGCAGGTTCGACGGCTTCAGGTCGAGGTGCAGCACGCCGGCTTCGTGCAGGGCCGCAACGCCCTCGATCGCTCCCAGCAGCTTGGAGAGCAGCAGCCGCACCTCGCGATCGCCGCCGCGCGTGCGCTCGTCCGCGAGGAGGTCCGCGAAGGTCTCACCGTCGCCGATCAGGGGCATCACCAGCACGAAGCGCCCGTCGTGCTCCTCGAGGTCGAGCACCGGGACGAGGTGCGGGTGCAGGACCCTGGAGGCCGCTGCGACCTCGGTGCGCACACGGGACTGCCCCTCCTCGTGCGAGGTCGCGTGTCCGTGCAGGATCTTGAGGGCGGAGAGGCCGCCCCCTGGCGCCTCGGCCGACCAGACCGATCCGGTCGAGCCCTGGCCCAGCTGGCGCACCAGGCGGAAGTCGCCCAGGCGCTGGCCGCGGGTCAGTGGCCCCGTGACCGTCGCCTCGGCCATGCCGAGCAGGTCCTGGAACTCACTGCGTAGGCGAGCTTGGAAGTTGAGCGGCGCCTCGGTGACGATGCGCTCGGCCTCTCCGCGCGCGTCGGCGTCCGTCAGGGCGAGGCGCTCGATCCAGAGGTCGACGTACTCGGCGACGGTCCTGGGCTGGGTCGGGCTCACGCTGCGCCTCCCGTGCTACCGCCGTCAGGCCCGAACTTGACGATCTCGCGCAGGCGCGTCCACGCCCGCTGCGAGGCCTTGCGGCAGGCCTCGAGGCCCAGGCCCTGGGACTCGGCCTGCTCCTCCATGGGCACGCGCTCGAGGCGGGCCGTGATGAGGTACTGGTCCCGTTCGTTGAGCCGTGCAATGTACGACTTGATGCGGTCCACCACGGAGGCCTCCGCGGCCATGGTCGCCGGTCCAGGCCCAGTCTTCGCCATCTGGTCCACAGCCTGCGTCTCGATGTGCTGGAAGGGTCGCTGGCGTCGGTCCCCGTTGCGGCCCTTCCAGCTCATGCGGGTGCGCAGGTAGCTGATGAACTCTCCCAGCGTGCGGAACTCGACCTCCCGGTCCTGGCCAAGGACGGACGCGATCGCGGACTGCACCTCGTCCGTACCGGTCTGCGGCCGAGACCCTGCCATGCGGATGAGCAGCCCGCTGATCATTGCCCAGAACTCGTTGCTCAGCTCCTTGGAGAGCAGCATCGCGTCGGCGTGGTCGGTCCCGTCGTACACGGCGCCGAGGACGGCGTCCCGCAGCCTGTAGCCCGACCGAAGTCGGGAGGCCACCCGTCCGAGGCCTTCGCCCGAGACGAAGTGGGCGGAGGACTCGCCGAGTCCTCCGGCGCGGCAGGTGCTCCGTAGACGCTCCGCGAGGGCCTCGAGGACAGGGTTGGGCAGCTCGTCCAGGTGTGCGTGGAGGGCCAGGATCTCGGCTTCCTCCGGGCGGTCCTCGCGACCGATCGCGGCGCGCGCCGTGGCGACGGCCTCGGCGTGTCGATCGAGCCAGGCGCGTAGGGCGGAGCCGGGGGGCGGAGTGGGATCAGGGGGAACGAGCATGCGAGACGGCCTATCGTAGCGCTCGGGGCCGATGAGCCTGGTCCAGATCGCGTCATGGAGAGGGTTGCACAGGGTCTGACCCGCAGGGAGCTGCTGCTCGCGGCGACCTTCGCCGCGGCACCCGCCGCTTCCGAGCCTCGTCCGCGCCGCGCGGGCTTCCTGACGACGGCCCGGAGCGGGTCAGGGCTCTCGGCGGCCGCGCTGGCGCTGCACGACCTGCGCGAGGATCCGCGCTGCCTTCGGGCGGACGACGAGGCAGGCCTCGGCGGAGCCGTGGGGTCTCTCGAGCTCTTCGATGTGGAGGTGGACGGGGACTCGCGACCGGCATCGGTCTGGGGTCGTGCCTCGCTGGCCGAGGAGCTCCTCGCCCGTGCCCCGACGCCCTGGGAGCTCGTGCCCGGGGAGCCGCCGGGCGGCTTTGGGTCGCCCGGACATCCGCGGCGGCTCGCCCTGGGCGTGCCCACCTGCGGCAGGTCGCGGCCGCAGCGCGCGCGCGAGCTGGCGGGCCTGGTCCGCGCCGCGCTCGAGACCCTTCCCCTCCCGCCGGAGGCTGGGTCCCACGGCCTCCTGCAGGCTCCGCGCCGCCTCCGCATCGGCCTCCTGGACACCCGTGGGTGTGGGGACGCGGCCGTGCGTGCCGTGCGCCGCGCGCTGCTCGACGCACCCGCCACGCAGTGGCTCCAGCTCCGTCACCTCGACGAGGTCGACCTCGCTGCGGGTGAGCTGGCCCGCGTGGAGGTGCTCCTCGTCCCCGGGGGCCATGCCGGGGTCCAGGCGCGAACCCTGGGCACGGTCGGGGGTGCTGCTCTGACCGGCTGGGTCCGGCGCGGGGGAGCGTTCCTGGGCATCTGCGCGGGCGCGTACCTGGGCACCTCCTCCCCGCCCTGGGGCCTTGGCTTGCTCCCCATCGAGGCCCACGACCTCCAGCACTGGCGGCGCGGGACGGGAGAGATCACCGTGATCCCCACGGACGCGGCGCGCCGCCGGCTGGGGCTCGATCCCAAGGGGTACCGAGTCCGCTACGCCAACGGCCCGCTGCTGGGTTCGGCGCCCGGCGTCGAGGTCCTGATGCGCTTCGCCGGAAGTCTGCAGGGGAGAGCGCCAGAGGCCGCTCCCTTGGCCGGGCAGGGGGCCTGGGTCCAGGGCCGCTGCGGCGCGGGCCGTGTGGCGCTCCTCTCTCCGCACTTGGAGGCGACGCCCGGTCAGGAGGGGCTGCTCGGCCTGGCGGTGCGCCGGCTCGCGGGGTGGTGATCCGCCGCGGCAGATCGGGCGGCGATCGAAGAAACCTGGTCACAGAAAATTGGGGACTTCCCCTAGGTGCTAGTCTGTAGACATGACGAGCCCCCCGCGGGTCCTAGTCGTGGACGACGACCCCTCCATCTTGCGCCTGGCGCAGTTCAACCTCGAGGCTGACGGCTTCGAGGTGGAGGTGGCCAGCGACGGGTTGGCTGGACTGAAGGCCTTCCAGGCCGGCCGGTTCGACTGCGTCGTGCTCGACCTGATGATGCCGGGCCTGGATGGGTTCGAGCTCCTCGAGGCGGTGCGCGGATGCGAGCGAGGAGAGAGCATTCCGGCCTATCTCCTGACGGCTCGCGCGACCGCCGAGGACCGCGACCGTGCCGAGACCCTTGGCGTCACGGACTACCTGCGCAAGCCCTTCGATCCGAGCGACCTGAGCGCCGTCCTGCTCCGCGGGCTGGGTCGAGACTGAGCCCGAGCACTGGGTCGCGCACTCACGCGGGAACGGGGCCGACGCACGGAAGCTCGACGGTGAAGCGTGTCCCCTCGTCGAGCGCGCTGCTGACGGTGATCCCACCGCCGTGGGCCTCCACGATCTCCTTGACGATCGCCAGGCCCAGCCCTGTACCCGCGATCTCGAGGCCCGGCCGGGCCACCCGGTGGAAGCGCTCGAAGATGCGGTCCAGGTGATCGGCAGGGATCCCAAGCCCCGTGTCCTGCACCTCGAGCCTCCAGGTGCTTGTGCTGTGGGCGAGGGCCACCCGCACCTCCCCGCCCGCCGGCGTGAACTTGATCGCGTTGTCGACCAGGTTCTCGACGACCGACCGTACTCGGGCCGCATCACCCATGAGGGGTGCGTGGGGAGGCCTGGGCACCTCGAGCGAGAGGGTCACCTCGCCTGCCTCGGCCTTCGTGCGCAGGCCCATGATCACGCCCTGGGTGATTCCCGGGAGGTCGATGGACTCGAGGCTCAGGCCGCTGCCCCCGGACTCGATCTTGGAGATCTCGAGGATGTCCTCGATCAGGTGGTGAAGTCGCTCGGACTGGGAGTGGATGATCCCGAGGAACTCGGTGCGTGAGCCCTCGTCGAGGTCTGGCTTGCGCAGGAGCGTGCGCGCGAAGCCCAGGATCGAGGTCAGCGGCGTCCGCAGCTCGTGGGAGACCGAGGCGACGAACTGGCTCTTCATCCGCTCCACCTCGCGCTCGGCGGTCACATCGCGCACGAGCAGCAGGCGGCCCGCGAGCCAGCCGTGGTGATCCAGGTAGGGGCTGGTGGTGATCGTCAGGATCCGCGCAGGGGTGCCTGGCGTCCGCACCTCGACCGACTCCTGCACGCCGCCAAGGTCCTCGAGCAGCGGCTCAGCCCCCTCGAGGGGCCGCAGGAGGTCTGCCAGGGGCGTACCGAGGGCGTCGCCGCTCCGGTGGCCGAGCAGCCGGCGCACCTCCCGGTTCGCGACCTGAACGCGCTCCTCGAGGTCCACCATGAGGATGCCCTCATGGATGCCCTCGACGACGAGATCCATCCGCGTGCGGCTCTCCCTCAGGGCTGCCTCCGCGGTCACCCGCTCCGAGATGTCCCGGGTCGTCCCCTGGATCGCTACTGGGTCGCCGGACGAATCGAGCACGAACGACGCGATCGTCTCCACGGGGAGCGTCGAGCCATTGGCATGCTGGATCCCGTGCATGAGCGTGGCCGCCGCATCGGCCTGCTGGCCCTGCTCGCGCGCCTTCTCGAGAGAGCGCCACATGCGTTGGGCGGTGTCCTCGTCACAGACCTCCTCGATGCTGCGCCCCACGAGGGACGCGGCCTGGCGGCCGAGCATGCGCATCGCGGCCGGGTTCACGAACTCGAACTGCAGGTCCAGGTCCGTGCGCCAGATCAGGTCGCGGGCGTTGTCGGCAAGGAGCCGGTAGCGCGCCGCGCTCTCCTTGCGTAGCAGGTCGACACGCGCGCGCTCGAGGGCGCCGAGGAGGATGTCACCGACCAGGGCGAGCAGCGCGACCACATCCGCATCCCACGAGCGTGCGCTCTCGACGGCGTCGAAGCCCACGAAGCCCACCGGGCGGCTGCGTGCGACCAGCGGGACCACGACTACGGACTGGATGCCCTGGGCCTCGAGGATCTCTCGCTCCGAGGCGGCCTCGGGCGGCAGGTCCGAGAGGCTGGCCGCGTGGATGGTGCGTCCGGCCTTGATCTCACTGACCCACCACGGAACGGCCTCGAAGGGCAGGTCCTGCAGGTTCTCCTTCTCCGCGGAGATCCCCGCTGCGCACCACTCGTGCGTGTTGCTGAGGAGGTCCTGCTCCTCGTGGAACAGGAACACATAGGCGCGGTCCACACCCATGAACGCCCCGACCTCGCCCAGCGCCTCGACCAGGGCAGCATCCACACCCTCGGACGAGATCTCGAGCATGCGCGCAGAGATGCGGGTCAGGAGCTCCTGCAGGTCGTAGCGGTGGCGCAGGGCCGCGGCCTGCTCCTCGCGGCGGCGGTCCTGCACCTTGAGCTGTGCGTTGCGCTCCACGAGCTCCGCGTGCAGGCGGCCGCGCTCGCGCTCGTGGATCACCACCTCGGTCACATCGCGGAGCGTGCCCACGCTGCCCCCGCCGAGCCTCTGCCGAGCCTGGACATCGAGCCACCTGCCCCGGCCGCCCTCTCCCTTGAAGCGGAAGCGGGCCTCCTGGCCGCGAGGGACGCCGCTCAGGATCAGCTGGATCTGCCGCGCGGCCTCCGCGTCCCCACTCTCCAGCAGGTCCGTCAGGGGAAGGCCCACGCAGGAGCGGGCCGGAGCCCCGAGGACATCCTCCACGGAGGGAGAGACATACTCGAGGACTCCTGCGGTGTTGCAGCGGAACACGATGTCCTGCTGCAGCTCCACCAACTCACGGAAGCGATGCTCGCTCTCGGCGAGCTTCTCGACGAGCTTGTAGTGGGCCTGGACCGCGAGGTCGTGTCCCGTAAACTCCCGTGAATCGGAGGGCACGCTTCGTCTCAGGCGGTGCCGATTGCGGCGTTGACGGAGCTCAGGAGCTCCTCAGAGGTGACGAGATCGGCGTACATCGGGAAGATCTCCTCGCAGTACACCTGGTCCTCGATGGGCGTTCGGCCCGCGATGCAGTCCGTTACGATCTTCACGCGGAACCCAAGCTCGTAGGCCGTGCGGGCGGTCGTGTCGATGCACAGGGAGGTGGCGACCCCCGCGAGGGCCACGGTCTTCACCCCCAGGCCCCGCAGGGTCTCCTCGAGCCCAGTGTCGATGAACGCGTTCATGCCGTGCTTGCCTGGCATGACGCGCACCCGGTCGCCCATGGCCTGGATCTCGTCCACGAGCTCGCCGCCCAGGGTTCCCTCCTGGAGCGCGCCCGCATCGCGGATCGCGGCCAGCACGCCCACGGGATCGATCAGCTCGGGGTAGCCCTGCTGGAACAGGGTGGGGGCCACGATGATGTGCAGGTCCGTCGAGCCGGCTGCCTCCAGCATCGAGAGCGCATTGTTGAGCATGTTGCGCTCCCGGACCTCGCCCTCGATGAGGGGGCGGAGGTTGCCCTCCGGGTGGAACCAGTCCTTCTGCATGCCGACGAGGACGAGGGCGGTCGTTTTCGGATCCATAGTGTTTCTCCTGTGTGGGAAGGGACTCTTCTCTCTCTGGCGCCGCGATCTGTCGGTCGCGTCGAAGGGGATTTCACCGTAGGCTCCCAATTTTGGAGAGATGGATCATTCACCTAGAGGAATGTGCGTAGTTTGCGCCTTGGGCCCCATGGGCGGGCCTTCCAGGGGCGAAGCGGCTCTCAGAAAGCGCTGACTGGCTGGCTGACGGCGGCGGTTTCTGGTGACCTCAGCCGCGCTCAGGCGCGCGGCGGTGGCCCTCACCCAAGGCCAGGGGGGACGAGCACGGGCTCGCCCCCCCTAGAGGATCGCTCGCCCTTGGATGGCCAGCGCTCTCGGGACCAGCCCGTCAGGCTGCCGGAGTCGCCGCCCCGACGCTCTCCAGGAGCTCGCTCGAGGTGAGCAGGTCGGCATACATCGGGAAGATCTCGGTGCAGTAGATCTCGTCCTCGATGGGGGTCCGCCCGGCGATGCAGTCGCTGAGGATCTTCACGCGGAAGCCCTTCTCGTACGCCATGCGTGCGGTCGAGTCGACGCAGACCGAGGTGGAGAGTCCCGCGAGCACGACCGTCTCGATGCCCAGCTCGCGCAGGGTCTCCTCGAGCCCCGTGTCCGTGAACGCGTTCATGGTGTGCTTGCCGGCGAGCACCCGCACGCGGTCTCCCATGTTCCGGATCTCCTCCAGCACCTCCGATCCGGGGTCACCGGCTTGGAACGCGCCGGCGTCACGAATGCCCGCAAGGACGCCCACGGGCTCGATGAGCTCGGGATAGCCGGGCTGGAAGAGGGTCGGCACGAGGAGGAGCTCCAGCTCGGTCTCGGCTGCGGCCTCGAGCATCGCCAGGGTGTTCGCCAGCATGTTGCGGGTGCGGACCTGGCCCTCGAACATGGGCCGCAGGCGTCCCTCGGGCAGGAAGCACTCGTTCTGCATGCCCGTGAGGATCACGGCGGTGGTGTTGGTCTTCATTGGGGGGGGATTAGGGTGAACAGGAAGGTGGACGCACCTCATTGGATCCAGGTTCCCAGCTGCTGGGAATCCCGATCCTTCCCCTAGGTATCAACCCCTATCCTTGGGCCGCGCGACGAGCTGCCCACAGCCCCCAGTCGCGTCCTGGGCTGCCGACCAGCGCACCTTGGTGAGCACCCCAAGGTCCTGCACCCGGGCCACGAGCGCGTGGATGTGCTCGCCGCTCGGCCGCTGGAACGCGAGACCGTCGACCGCGTTGACCGGGATGTAGTTCACGACGGTGCGCGTGCCGCGGACCAGGCTGGCGAGCTCCTCGGCCTCCTCCAGCCCGTCGGTC
Source organism: Planctomycetota bacterium (assembly GCA_016779225.1). Taxonomy (GTDB): domain Bacteria; phylum Planctomycetota; class UBA1135; order UBA1135. The sequence continues at coordinate 68,954 of JADHNZ010000011.1, read as the reverse complement.
CGTCCTGCAATGAGGGTCCACTGCACCTGCAAGGGGTGGCGATTGCGCGTGGCGTATGCCACGGCCTCGGCGAGGAGCTCGCGCGGCTCCACATCCGGGGCTCGCGGCAGGAGGACTCTCCGGCGGTCCCGGTCCAGGCTGTGCAGGGACAGGGCGAGGGCCGGCGGGGGTGTGCACTCCTCGAGGCGCGCGAAGACGCGCGGGTGGCCAACGGTCGAGAAGACCAGCTGCTCCCGACCGATGCGGCCGTCGCGATGGAGCGTGGCCACGGCCTCCAGCACGCTCTCGATGTTGTGGGCCGGCTCGCCCATGCCCATGAAGACCACCCGGCGCACCTTCTGCCGCTCGCGTCCGAGGCGCACCTGGGCCAGGAGCTCTTCGGTGGTGAGGTTCCGCACCAGGCCCAGGGTGCCGGTGCCGCAGAACTGGCACCCCACCCGACAGCCCACCTGTGTGGACACGCACAAACCGTCGCGCGGCAGCAGGACGGTCTCCACGCGGGAGCCATCGCCCAGCTCGAGGAGGAGCTTGCGCCCGCCGTCCTCCGCGGGGTGCTCCTCCACGACCCTGGCCAGCGCGCCCAGCTCGGCGAGGGCGGCCTCCAGGGCAGGCCGGGCGTGCCGGGGCAGGGCGTAGCGAGGCTCGGAGAAGGCCTCGAGCACGGGCCGGCCCAGCATCCACGCGTCGACCGCGCGGTCCGCGTGGACGGCCTTCCCCCCGCTGTCGAGGATCGCGTCGCGGAGCCGCTGCACGGGCGCAGCGTAGCGGCCCCCGGGGCCTCACTCCCCGGAGGACGCGTCGGCGGCAGTGAGGGCAGGGTCGAAGGCCAGCTCGCCTCCCTCGCCTCGGCTGCGGGCGCGCGCCACCAGCGCGGCGTCGCTCCGCACGGCCAGGTCACGCAGCTCGGCGGCGAGCTCTGCGTGACGCTCCTGCACCGCGCGCTGCTCCTCCGCGTCCTGCTCCAGGTGGTAGAGCTCGCCGCTCTCGAGGTGCAGCTTCCAAGGGCCTCGCCGCACCGCGGCCAAGGGGCCCTTGGCCGCGTAGTAGAGGAAGTGCTCCGTGGGGGAGACGGCTCCCGTTGCACCGAGCAGCAGAGGAGCGATGTCGTGCCCATCGAGGGGCCCGCGACCCACGAGCGCGGTTCCGCAGAGCCCGGCCACGGTGGGGGCCAGGTCCATGGCGGTGACGAGCTCCGCGCACACCGTGCCCCCCTCGATGGTGCCAGGCCACGCCGCCAGCAGCGGCACCCGATGACCGCCCTCCCAGGTGGTTCCCTTGCCGCCGCGCAGGTGCCCCGCGCTGCCGCCGTTCTCCCGCATGGGCAGCCAGGGCCCGTTGTCGCTGGAGAACAGGAAGAGGGTGTCCTCCTCGAGGCCGAGCTCCTCGAGCGTCGCCCGCAGGGTGCCGACGCTCCAGTCGAGCTCTTCGATCACATCGCCATAGGTGCCCCGCCTGCTGGCACCCTGGAACGCCTCACCGGGATAGAGGGGGATGTGCGGCATCGGGTGCGGCACATAGACGAAGAACGGCTCGTCCCGGTGCGCGCGCATGAACGCGACGGCCTCCTCGGTCAGCCTGCGCGTGAAGGTGGACTGGTCAGGCTCCCACTCCGTCACCTCGCCGTCCTCGAGGAAGGGCAGGTGGTAGGGGTAGGTGTTGCCCGGCCGCCGGTGGGCCTGCGCCATGTCGTTGGAGTAGGGGATCCCGACCCAGCGGTCGAAGCCCTGGTCGTTGGGCAGCATCCCGCGACGGTGGCCCAGGTGCCACTTGCCGAACATCCCCGTCGCGTAGCCCGCATCGGCGAGGCACTCTGCGAGGGTTACCTCGTCGGGGTGCAGCCCGTGGGGATCCCCGGGGAAGACCACATGGCGGTGCATCTCCATGGCGCGCGGATAGCACCCGGTCAGCAGGGCGGCGCGCGACGGCGAGCAGACCGAGCACGCGGTCACGAACTGCGTGAAGCGCATGCCGTCCATGGCCAGCTGATCGAGGTGAGGCGTGCGGATCGTGGGGTGTCCCGTGATCCCCATGTCCCCGTACCCCATGTCGTCCACGAACATCAGGACCACATTGGGGGTCCTCTTCGCGCTGGCTTCAGCCACCGCCTCGATGGGCGTCGGCTCCACGACCTCGGGAGCCGCGCAGGCGGCCAAGGCCACGGGGACGAGGGCAAGAAGGACGGGCAGGGAGGGCCGGTTCATTGGCCCCATGCCATGGGATTCGGCACCCGAGCGCAAGGGGAGCAGTGGGTGGCCAGCGCACCACCGCAAGCCAGAAGGTGCCGCGCGGAAGGAGCCGGAGGCGTGTTCCTGTGATTGAACCACGCGCCACGCGGCCCAAGATCTACCACAGTGGGCGCCCTGCGCCTGCCCTGACCGCCATGACCGCCCTCCGCACCGCCGCTCTCCTGGTCCTGCCCCTCGTCGCCTGCTGCGCTCCCATGGAGCGCACCTCCAGCGAACAGGAGCCGCGCACGGACCAGATGGTGGTCCGGACTCCGGCCGCCGAGCCGGACGGGCCCGAGGCGCCCGCCACCCCCGCCAAGCCCATGCAATACAACGAGCTCACCGACTTCGAGGCCTATGTGATCGAGAACAAGGGCACCGAGCGCGCCGGGACCGGTGAGTACACCGACCTGATGGACGCCGGCACCTATCTCTGCCGTCGCTGCAACGCACCGCTCTACGAGTCCGCGGACAAGTTCAAGAGCCACTGCGGCTGGCCGTCCTTCGACGACGAGATCGAGGGCGCCGTGCGCCGTGAGACCGACGCGGATGGCCGCCGGACGGAGATCCTCTGCGCCAACTGTGACGGCCACCTGGGCCATGTCTTCATCGGAGAGCGCTTCACCGAGAAGAACACGCGCCACTGCGTAAACTCGGTGTCCATGCGCTTCTACGCCGAGGGCGCCGAGCTCCCCGCCGTCATCCGGATCGAGCAGTAGCGCCCCGAGGCACCACGCGGATCGAGGGGCCGGCTCGGAGCGTGCCTCTGCGTCCCTGGGTGGGGCCTGCTGAGCGGCGCCCCTTGGGCCGGGCCCTCACCCTGTGCGAGGTCCGGCAGCGCGCGGCATGGGTCTTGTGACAAGACTGCGAGCCGAGACGCGGGTGCGCCTCGGCTCGCCTCGGGGGCCCTCCACAGCCCCCTGCGGTGTCCGGCTCGGCCTAGAGCTGGGTGCCGCTGATCACCACATCATCCACCCAGCCGGACTCGTTGCTCCGGTTGGCGTTGGTGATGAAGCGCAGGCGGAAGTCGCTGCTGTTGGCGGCGTCCGCGGGCAGGGTGTAGAGCGCGTCTGACCATGTGGACGAGGTGATCGAGTCCAGGGTGACCCAGCTCGAGCCGTTCCAGTATTGGACCTCCATCCGCTCTCCGTTGTCGTGGTTGGTGACGCGCACCGAGACGCTCAGGGTGATGTTGTCGAAGCCAACCGTGCTGAGGTTGCGCTGGATCCAGGTCGTCCGGCGCAGGCGGGCGACCCACTGCCCCGTGCGTGCGCTGCCCTGGTTCGCGGACGCGCGCCCGTTCTGGGTCTGCCAGCCCGCGAGGTCCCCGGACTCGAACCCGTCCGAGAACAGGACCACCGGCGTGCCGGGGCCCCCCGGCGAGGTGGGCGTGGCGCTCGCCTCGGCTGAGTCCCCTGATGCGTTGCCGGCGGCGTCCTCGGCGCGCACGACATAGAAGTAGGTGGTGCCGTTGGTGACCGCGTTGTCCACCAGGGAGGTGCCCGTGAGCAGGCCGCTCGAGAGCTCGGCATAGCCCGAACCAGGCGTCGTCGACCGGTACACGCGGTAGCCCGCAAGATCGGCCTCTCCGTTGGCGTCCCAGTTCAGCGAGACCTGGGCGTCTCCTCCCGTGGCCGTCAGCCCCGTGGGGGCCGCGGGCGGCGTGGTGTCCACCGGCTCCTGGGGTGTGGCCGAGACCTCGGCCGAGAAGCCCGACTCATTGCCGGAGGTGTCCTCAGCCGTGACGACATAGAAGTAGGTCGTGCCGTTCACAACCGTCGCGTCAGATGCGCTGTTGCCGCTGAGCAGGCCCGAGGAGAGCTCGACGAAGCCACCGCCTGACGAGGTCGAGCGGTACAGGCGATACCCGGCCAGGTCGGCCTCGCCATTGGCGCTCCAGGTGAGGTCCACCACGGCGTCGCCGGCCGAAGCGCTGAGGCCGGTCGGGTCAGCCGGAGGCGTCACATCAGGTCCGCCGCCTCCTCCGCCGCCGCCGCCGCCAGCGGGCGTGCCCACCAGCCGCAGGTCGTCGATCCAGGAGTTCTCGTTGTTGCGGTTGGCGTTCGTGGTGAACCGCACCGTGAACGCTCCGTTGTCGGAGGCCGCGGTCGGCAGGGTGGCGCTCTCCGCGCCCCAGTTGGTGTTCCCGCTGACGCTGAGGGTGCTCCAGCTGGAGCCACCGTCCGCCGACCACTCCACGACGAGGACCTCCCCGTTGTCGTAGTTGTTGCAGCGGCGCGCCCACTCGAAGGTGATGCTCTCGTAGCCGGCCGTGCTGATGGTGCGTGACGCCGAGGCGTTGCGGCGCAGGCGCATCGAATAGGCCCCGGAGCTGACGCTGCCCGTGAGCACCGAGACATTGCCCTGGGTGGACCAGCCCGCCGCGCCGCCGGACTCGAAGCCCTCGAAGAAGAACTCCTGGGGGCCTCCGCCGCCTCCGCCGCCGGGGTCCTGGGGCGTCGCCGAGGCCTCGGCGCTGGCCGTGGACTCGTTCCCCGTCGTGTCCTGCGCGGTGACGACATAGAAGTAGGTCGTCCCGTTCGCGACCGCTCCGTCGGAGAAGCTCGTCGCAGTCTGCGGCCCGCTGGTCAGCTCGGAGTAGCCGCCGCCGGAGGTCAGCGACCTGTAGACGCGATAGCCAGCCAGGTCGGCCTCGCCATTGGCACTCCAGGTGAGGTCCACCACCGCGTTGCCAGCCGCGGCCGAGAGGCCCGTCGGGGACTGGGGCGGAGTCGTGTCGCCTCCGCCTCCGCCGCCGCCGCCGCCGCCAGCCGCCAGGGCCGCCGCCGCATTGACGACGCCCCCAGTCGTGCACAGGCCCGCGAGGGACGAGACGGGGCGCGTCGTTCCGAGGATGCGGTCGATGGTCTGCTGCCAGGTGAGGCTCGGCTCGTATCCAAGAAGCAGGGTCACCACGCCGCTCACATGGGGCGTGGCCATCGAGGTCCCGCTGAGCCAGACATAGCCGCCCGCGCTGTAGGTGGAGGCGATGTCCACGCCGGGGGCGCCGAGGTCCACGGAGCTCGCCCCGTAGTTGGAGAAGCTCGCACGCTGGTCCCTGTTGTCGGTCGCGGCGACCGACAGGATGTTGGGCAGGTTGTAGTTGGAGGGGTAGTGGGCAAGGCTGTCGTTGTTGGTCCCGTCGTTGCCCGCCGCGGCGCAGAACACATGACCGATGGCCTGTGAGGCCTGGATCGCGTCATACAGCCCCTGGGAGAAGCCCCCTCCGCCCCAGCTGTTGTTCGAGACCCGGATGCCGTTGGTCGTGCAGTAGGACACGGCCAGCACGGCGTCCGAGGTGAAGCCTCCCTGGGGGCCGAGGAAGCGCAGCGGAACGATCTTGCAGCGCCAGTTCACGCCCGCGACGCCGATCCCGTTGTTGCCTACTCCTCCGATCGTCCCCGCGCAGTGGCTGCCGTGGCCGTCGCTGTCGTCGGGGTTGCTGTCCACATCGTAGAAGTCCCAGCCGCGGACATCGTCGACATAGCCGTTGCCGTCGTCATCCAGGCCGTTGCCGGCGACCTCGGCAGTGTTGCTCCAGATGTTGGCCGCGAGGTCGGGGTGGTCCCAGTCCACGCCGGTGTCGATCACGGCCACCTTGAAGTTCGGGTCTCCCGTGAAGGTGTCCCAGGCCTCCGTCGCGTCGATGTCGGCGTCCACGACGCCCACCTGTCCCTGAATCGTCTGCCCCGCGTTGTGGAGGCCGTAGGTGAGGTCGAAGTAGGTGTCGTTGGGCGTATTGATGGCGCGCACGACCCAGTTGGGCTCCGCATACTGCACCAGCGGGCGCAGCGCGGCGATGGCGTCCTCGACGCTCCCCTGGATGTGGATCAGCTCCAGGTCGGGGACGCCGGGCATCGCCCGCAGGCGACCGAGGCCGACCGCCGTACGGAGAGCCTCGCGCTCACCCTCGTCCTGGCGCGGCCACCAGCGGACCAGCAGGCTCGCAGGGTCGTAGGCGAGGTCGGGCTGAACCTCGAGCAGGGCCGTTGCGGCCTCGTGGGCGCTCCTCGCCCGAAGAGCCTCGAGGGCGTTCAGCTCACCGGGCCCCTCTTGGGCCGCGACGGTCTCGACGGAAACAGACAGGGCGGCGAGCGCAAGCGCGCGCGCCAGGGCGTTGGATTTGTGCATGGCAGGATCCGTTGGAGCGGATGGTTCGCGTGCGAGAGGGGCTGCCCCGACTCTAGCTCTCCCCTTCCGACCCTGCCCAGAAATGGCGCCTCGATCCCCCGTGGTGGCCTGAACGGTCGGTAACGGCCCTAGAGGCGGGTCCCGATGAGCCTCACCTCATCGGCGTGGCCGACCTCGTTGGAGGCGTCGGCGGTGGTCTCGAGGCGCACCTGCAGCGCCGGGTTGTCGTCCGCGGCAGGCCCCAGCGGAAACGCCAGCTGCGCCCATGAGCCGCTCGTCACCGAGGCCAGCAGCAGCCACCCGGTCCCATCGTGCACCTCGATCCGGAGCTCCTCACCTGCGCCCATGTTCAGGGCGCGCGCGCTGACCTCGAGGGTCAGGTCGCGGAATCCTGCGGTGCTCACCACCCGGCGGATCCAGGTGTCCTTGCGCAGCTTCGCCCCGAACGCGCCCACGAGCGCCGCCGCGCCCGCCGCGCCTGCGTTCCCGTCCAGCGCGTTCCACCCGTGCAGGCTCCCCGACTCGAAGCCCTCAAAGAACACCACCTCGGGCAGACCGTCGGTCGGGATGGCAGAGACCTCGTCGCTGAAGCCGGAGACATTGCCGCTCGTGTCCTCGGCGAGCAGCCGGTACCAGGCCTGCACGCCGTTCTGGAGACCGGTGTCGGTGAACGGCGGCCCAGCGTGCAGGCCGGGAAGGAAGGAGTACCCCGCTCCTTGGGAAGGCGAGCGCAGGATCCGGTACCCGGCGAGGTCTGGCTCGGTCCCAGGCGTCCAGTCCAAGGTGACCGCGCCGTCGCCCGCCACCGCGCTGAGACCTGTCGGAGGGGCCGGCGGCGTCGTGTCGGGAGGCGCCGAGGGCGTGGCCACGGCGACCGCGGAGGCGGGCGAGAGGTTCTCCCCGAGGTCGAACGCACGCAGGTGGTACTCATGCGCGATGCCCGGCACGACCGAGGAGTCCGTCCAGAGCTGGACGCCCGCGCTCAGGGTGGCGCGCAGGTCGAGGGCGCCGTCCGGGAGCAGCCTGCGGAACACCTGCACCCCGGCGAGGTCCAGCTCGGGTCCTTGCACCCAGGCGAGCCTCACCGTGCCCGCGTGCCCCGTTGCCGCGAGGCCTGTCGGCGGGCGCGGAGCGGTCATGTCCGGCGCGGCCGCTCCCAGGGCCGTGCCGCGCACGCGCACCTCGTCGAAGCGTGCGAAGGTCCCCTGGCCCGCGTCCTCGACGCCGAGCCGCAGCAGGAAGGCAGCGTCCGTCAGGGCCGCGGGCAGGCGCAGGGCCACCCGCTCGGGGGCGGGGTGGGCCTTGACCCAGCACGCGCTCCAGGTCGCGCCGCCGTCAGGGCTGATCTCCAGGCGCGCGCGGGCGCCGTGGGCCAGCCCGTCCGTGTGCAGCCACGCCTCGAGGACGAGGTCACCGAAGCCCGACGCGTCCAGCCCGAGCGCCAGGCCCTGGTCGCGCTCGAGATGCAGCGCCTGGGAGCCCGCGCTGCCGAGGCCCGGCAGGGGAGCGGCTGGCGTGGAGCCGCTCACGCTCCAGTGCGGGGGAAGTGCGGGCGCCTCGAACCCCTCCCAGGCGAGCACCTGGGTGCCTGGAGAGCCTCCCACCAGGTGCTCGACCTCCGCGGAGGGGTTCGAGGCGTTGCCGCTGAAGTCCACGGCCCGCACGCGATAGCGCTGGAGGGAGCCGTAGGGTGCCGAGGGGTCGAGCGCGCTCTCCTCCTGGTGGAGGCCGAGGGCCAGGGGCGCGAAGGCGGCCCCGTCCCAGCGGTCGACGCGGTAGCCGTTCAGGTCGGGTGCGGCGGAGGCGCTCCACTGCAGCACCACGGCGGCTCCTTGGGTCTCCGCGCGCAGCCCGAGGGGCGCGTCGGGTGGTGTCAGGTCCGTGCCGCCCAGGTCCGGCAGGCAGGCCCCCGCGCAGGCCACGCCGCCGGAGCGCGTGCGGCCCAGGACTCCCGGCGCGGGTCGGCTCGTGGCCAGCAGCTGGTCGGCCACGGCGGCCGCCGACAGGCTCGGATCCCAGCCCATCAAGAGCGCGGCGGTCCCGGTCACCATGGGGGTCGCCATGGAGGTGCCGCTCAGGGCGCCATACCCGCCCGGAAGGGTGCTCACGATCGCGACGCCGGGCGCGGCGAGATCGACGGTGTCCAGTCCGTGGTTGCTGAAGCTGGCCAGCTCGTCGCGCGCGTCCGTGGCTGCCACCGTGAGCAGCCCCGGGAGGTCGAACGCTGCCGGCCAGACGGGTTCGGCGTCGAGGTCACGACCCTGGTTCCCCGCGGCGACGACTGCGAGGTGGCCCCCTGCAGTCAGGGCCTCGAACGCATCCAGCAGGGCCTGTGAGAAGGCCGCCGTCGTCCAGCTGTGGTTGGAGAGGCGGATCCCCATGGTCGCGCAGTAGTCCAGGGCCGCGATGGCGTGGGAGAGGCTCCCACCGCTGGGCCCCATGGTGCGCAGGGGCACGAGGCGCGGCCGCCAGCTCACGCCCGCGATGCCCAGCCCATTGCTCCCGCGCGCGCCGATGATCCCCGCCACATGGGTGCCATGGCCGCTCTCATCGGTGGGGTCCGCGTCGCTCGCGAAGAAGTCCCACCCGTGCAGGTCGTCCGCCAGGCCATTGCCGTCCTCGTCGAGGCCGTTGCCGGCAAGCTCGCCGCCGTTCACCCACAGGTTCGGGGCGAGGTCGGGGCGAGGTCGGGGTGCGTGAGGTCGATGCCCGTGTCGACGATCGCCACCGTCACGGCATCGCTGCCGGTCGTCCGGGCCCAGGCTTCGAGGGCGCGCAGGTCCGCTCCTGGCAGGCCGGCCACGGCCTCGACGACCTGCCCCGTGTTGTGGAGCCCATGCTGGTCTGGGAAGAGGGGGTCGCTGGTCCCCTGGGCGGGGACGGTTGGCGCGTCGGCCTCCACATAGAGCGCGCGCTCGCCCAGGGAGGCGCGCAGCCGCTGGAGGCCGCCCCTTGGATGCCGCACGACCTGGAGGCCCGGCACGAGGTCGAAGGAGCGCAGGCCCTCCACCCCGTCCATGACCTCCAGCGCAGCCGCGCGCTCCGCTCCCGTCGTCCCGGCGCGCCAGCGGACGAGGGCTTGCTCCGTTGCCGCCTCCTGGGGCGGGACGGCGCCCAGGGCCAGGGCGAGGGGCAAGAGAACGCGATGCATGCACTCCCGACGGTAGGTCAGCCCCGAACGGACGGTTGTGCGGGTCTTGTCCGCTCCTGATGCGAGACACGCCACTCCTGGCAGGCCCCCGCATCTCCGGTCCGGGCCCCGGCGAACCCCCGCCCATGAACCCGCTGCTCCTGCTCGCCCTCGTCCCCGTTCTGGGCTCCGAACCCACCGCTGCCCTGCGCGCCGAGGCCGCCGAGGCCCTGGCCCAGGCCCGCAGCCGCTCGAACCAGGTCCGCGAGGCCGGAGCCACCGGGCTCCCCGCGCTGATCGCCGGCGCCCGCGCCACCGCGGCCGAGCTCGAGGGGACCCGAAGCGCGAGCCGTCTGCTCGAGGCCGCCGAGGCCGCGAGCTGGACCTCCCTGGCCGACCCGGGGCGCGCGGCGGAGGAGCTTGCAGCCCTCGTGCAGCAGGTCGAGGCCGACCTGCGCTTCCAGCCCTACATCGAGGCCGAGCTGCCCGTCGGCTTCCCGGGTCCCACCCCCGCGGGGGAGATCGAGGTCAAGCAGTACCCCGTCTACCGCATGGCCCGCACGGACATGTCCGGCGGAGCGTTCTGGCAGCTGTTCAACCACATCAAGAAGAACGACATCGCCATGACGGCCCCGGTGGAGATGACCTGGGCCAGCACCGAGAACGGCATGCGCGAGGTGGACATGGCGTTCCTCTACGGCAATGTCGACCTCGGTCCCGTGGGCCAGGACGGAGCGGTCGAGGTCGTGGAGGCCGAGCCGGCCTCGGTGGTCAGCATTGGCTGCCGCGGCGAGGCGACCCGCGCCGCGGTCACTGCGGCCTACGACGAGCTCCTCGCCTGGCTGGCCCTCCGCGGAGACCTGGAGGTGTCGGGCCCCATGCGTGGCATGGCCTACAACAGCCCGATGGTGCCCAGGAACCGCAAGTACTTCGAGGTGCAGGTCCCCGTCACCCTCCTCGAGACCTCGGACGCCGGAGCGGCCGCCCTGGACATGGAAGCGATCCTCGACCCGACCAGCCCCGACGAGCCCGGCACCTGGCAGGTGGTCAACGACACCGTCATGGGCGGGCGCTCCGCCAGCGAGGTTCGCGGTGTCGAGGCCGGCCTGCTCTTCACCGGCGACCTCTCCCTCGAGAACAACGGCGGGTTCGCCTCTGTGCGCCGCCCCGTGCCCGACGGGCTGCGCGAGGGAGCCGACCGCTTCGTCCTGCGCGTGCGCGGGGACGGCAAGACCTACAAGCTGCGCGCCCGCACCGACGGCCGCTTCGACGGCGTGAGCTACGAGCGCCCCTTTGACACGGTCGCCGGCGAGGTGCTCGACCTCGAGCTTCCCCTGGCGGAGTTCCGCCCGGTCTGGCGCGGCCGCACCGTGCCGGGCCAGCCGGAGCTCACCGCGGCGGCCGTGCGCCAGCTCGGGCTGCTGATCTCGGACAAGCAGGAGGGCACCTTCGCCCTCGAGGTCCTCGCCCTCGGCGTCCGCTGAGGCTGCCAGGGGCCGGGCAGCTCGGCCCTGCCTAGGATGGGCGGCATGGTGCCGCCGCTCCTGCTCCTCCTGCTTCCGCTCGCCCAGGACCCCAGCGTCCTGCTTCCTCCGGAGCCCTCCAGCCCCGCGGCCTCCGAGGACTGGCTCGTGGCCCCGGCCTCCTGGCCGGCGCGCCTGTGTGCGTCCCCGGACGGGCGCGGGGTGGTCCTGACCAACGGCCTGGTGCGCCGCGAGGTGCGGGTGGTCGACGGCGCGGCCACGGTGGCTCTCGACTCCCTGGTTCGCGGCGGAGGTCCGGGCTCGGCCGTGCTGCGCTCGGTCCGTCCCGAGGCGCGGCTCGTGCTGGATGGCGTCGAGCACGCGGTGGGGGGGCTCCTGGGCCAGCGCAACCACGCCTTCCTCACCCCCGAGGTCCAGGCGAGCCTCGAGCCAGATCCCAGCGCCCTCCAGCTGGTGGGGTGGGAGCAGGTGCCCGTGGCTGAGCCCTTCGGGTGGGCCAGGCCCCGGCACCACGCCGCCGGCGCGGCTTGGCCTCCGGCGGGGGTCGGTCTGCGCCTGGACTTCGCCTTCGATGCAGAGGCGCTTCAGCGCGCCGGCCTCGAGCAGGCCGCGTCCGATCTGGCGCGCGTGCGCGTCAGCATCCACCACGAGCTCTATGACGGCCTGCCCTGCGTCGCGAAGTGGCTGACGGTGACCAACGGCAGCGACCAGAGCCTGACCCTGGACCGCTTCACCAGCGAGGTGCTGGCGGTCGTCGAGGGGGAGAGCCGGGTCGAGACCCGCGACGGCGTGAACTTCCGCACGCCAAACCTGTGGGTGGAGACGGACTACGCGACCGGCGGTGCGAACGAGAACGGCCAGCGCTGGTCCGTGCACTGGAAGCTCGACCCGCTCTACGAGAGCCAGGTCAACTACCTGCGGCAGACGCCCTGCCTGCTCGAGTGCGGGCCCGGCGTGGGGCCCTCCCAGGACCTTGAGCCCGGTGAGACCTTCCAGAGCTTCAGGTCCTTCGTGCTCGTGCACGACAGCGAGGATCGCGCCCGCAACGGCCTGGCTCGCTGCCGCATGTACCGCACCCTTGCTCCGTGGGTCACCGAGAACCCGCTGATGATGCATGTGCGCTATGCCGATGAGGAGAGCGTTCGACGGGCAATCGACCAGTGCGCCGAGGTGGGCTTCGAGATGGTCATCCTCACCTTCGGCAGCGGCTTCAACATGGAGGATGACAGCCCCGAGCACCTGGCCAAGATGCGCGGCTACGCGGACTACGCGCGCTCGAAGGGGGTCGAGATCGGCGGCTACTCGCTGCTCTCCTCCCGCAGCATCGGCGGCGGCAACGATGTGGTGTCACCACCGGGGCAGCAGCCCGCGCACGGGTCCTGTCCGGCGCTGGCGAGCCCGTGGGGCCAGGAGTACTACCGCAAGCTGCACGCGTTCTTCCCTGCAACGGGCTTCACCCTGCTGGAGCACGACGGGCCGTACCCGGGAGACTTCGACATCACCCCACGCCCGCCCCTGCAGAAGGGCTACGAGGACTCCCAGTGGGTGCAGTTCTGGATCGCCGCGGACTTCTATCGCTGGTGTCGTGAGCAGGGCATCTACACCAACACTCCGGACTGGTACCACCTGAACGGCTCGACCAAGTCGGCCATGGGCTACCGCGAGGTGAACTGGTCCCTGCCTCGGGCCGATCAGGTCCTGCACACGCGCCAGAACATCTTCGACGGCACCTGGACCAAGACCCCGACCATGGGCTGGATGTTCGTGCCGCTGACCCAGTACCACGGCGGGGGAGCGGCGGCGACGGTCGAGCCCCTGCACGAGCACCTCGACCACTACGGCCGCATGCTGTCGAGCAACCTGGGCGCCGGCGTCCAGGCCTGCTACCGCGGCCCGCGCCTGTACGACACCGAGCAGACCCGTGCGCTCGTCGCCAGCGAGGTCGCCTGGTTCAAGGAGCACCGCGCGATCCTGGAGAGCGACATCGATCACGGCGCCAGCCGGCGGGCCGATGGGCGCGACCTCGACTGGATGCTGCATGTCGGGCCGACGCTCGACACTCCCGGGATGCTGGTCGTCTGGAACCCCTTGGAGCAGCCGGTGCGGAGGACGCTCGAGGTGGACCTGACCTATACGGGCCTGCGAGGGTCCTGCATGGCCGCGCGCGACGGGGGGGATGCGCAGGCCCTCGAGATCGCAGGGGATGGAGCGGTCCGCGTCACGGTCGAGGTCCCCGCGGGCGGACGGACCGCGGTCACCTTCACGCGCCCTTGAGCGTGGACCGTCTCGTGTCCTCGCCTCGGGACCCATGACGGACGCCAGCCGCGGGCCTGCCGGGCGGGTAAGGTTCCGCCATGGGTCGGCCCCCCCTCCGGACCGGATGGGCACTGGCGCTGCTGCTTCTCGGCGGCTGCGCCGGTGAGGCTGGGGGTCCGCTCGAGCAGAGGAGTCCCGCCCTGGAGGAGGCTCCCAATGTGATCCTCATCTCCCTGGACACCCTCCGTCCGGATCACATGGGGGTCTACGGGTACGAGCGCAACACGACGCCGTTCCTCGACGAGCTGGCCGCGGAGTCGCTCGTCTTCGATCTGGCGCGCACGACCTGGACCTGGACGCTCATCGCGCACATGTCGATGCTGACCGGGCTCTACCCCGCTCAGCACCAGGTCTGGTCCGACACCGCGCGCCTGGCGGAAGGCACCTGGACCCTGGCGGCGCGCCTCGCGGAGCAGGGCTACGAGACCTGGGGCTTCTACCACACGCCCGCCTGGCTCGAGCCCTCGTTCGGCTTCGAGCAGGGCTTCGATCGCTATGTGCCCCACCGCAGCGTGGGCCAGGCCATGGATCATGTGAAGGAGGCCCTGGTGGAGAAGAGCGCGGAGCGCCCGCTCTTTCTCTTCCTGCACCTCTTCGACATCCACAACGCGCCGTTCACGGATGTCGGGCCGCTCTACATGCCGCCGCGGGAGTACGCCGACCGCTTCCTGCTCGGCGCCTGGGACAAGGCCTCCGAGAACGACCTGGACCGCCCTAAGACCAAGCAGCGCATCTGGGAGTCGGCGGATGTGCCGGTCTCCGCCGAGCAGCGGGACGCGATCGAGGCCCTCTACGACGCCTGCATCGCCCATGTGGACGACCGCCTGCGCGAGCTGTTCGCGAGCCTCGAGCGCCGCGGCCTGATGGAGAACACCCTCGTGGTCGTGACTTCGGACCACGGCGAGGGCCTTGCCGAGCGGTGGAAGAAGTTCGGGGGCCACGGAGGCGCCTTCGAGGAGGGCATGCGCGTGCCCCTGATCGTTCAGCTGCCCAAAGCGGTGCGGCGCAGCGGCCGCGTGGCCCAGCCGGTGTCCCACACGGACATCGCGCCCACTGTCCTGGAGCTCTGCGGGATCGCAGCGGATGACCGGCTCCAGGGCTCCTCCCTCCTGGGTGAGCTGCCCACCGACCGCGCCTTCTTCGCGCAGCACGAGGACCGGCGCGTGGTCTATCGCCTGCCCTGGAAGGTGATGGAGCTCCAGAAGGGTCGGCCCAGCATCTACAACCTCGACGAGGACCCGGGCGAGCTGCGCCGGGGACTGACCGCTAAGCAGAAGCGCCAGCGCACCGACCTTGCCCGGCGCATCCTCGAGTGGGCGGATGAGGAGCGCACCACCTGGTTCACGCCTGGGACCCAGGCGGTTCAGGACCTCAGCGCCGACCACGCGGCCAACATGCAGGCCCTCGGCTACGGCGGCGGCGGCGAGGACTGAGCCGGGCGCCTACTCGGCCTCGGCGCGGATCCAGGCGCCCTGGCTGTCGGACTCCACCGTCAGCAGGTTCGGGTGGCAGCACACGGGGCAGTCCTCCACATACTGCTGGTGGGTTCCCTGGCTGGGGTCCACGGGCACGATGATCTCCTCGCCGCACGCCGCGCAGATGTAGCCGCCCTCCTGATCCATGGCGGCAGCTTGGACCCGGGGGCAGGCCTCTCCAAGCCCTCTCCTTGTCGTGGTCTGAGCGCTAGGCTCGCGCCATGAGCGTCCTGCCCCTCCTCCTGCTGCCCCTTGCCCTCCAGCCCCAGGACTGGAGCCAGGGCCCCGGCCCGCGCGGGGACTGGACCGTCCCCGCCAGCCCCTCGGGGCCGCTCGAGTTCAGCGTGCGGACGGGCGAGGGAGTGCGCTGGCGGACGCCGCTCTCCGAGACCGGCCAGGGAGGGATCGCCGTGCACGGCCGACGCGTGTTCGTGGCCACCATGGCCCCCTGGCACGAGGGGCGCGCCCTCTCGGAGGAGGAGGCCCAGCTCTACCGCCATGCCACCGAGGGGCGCGAGGTCGTCGGCAAGGAGATCCTCGCCCACTGCCTCGATGCCGAGACGGGCGTCCTCCTGTGGTCCCGCCCGCTGAAGGGCGAGGTGCCCGCCATCTACACCTATCCCTTCTCCGACGCGACCAGCGCCTCGCCGATCGCCGCCGCTGACCGCGTGTGGTTCACCAATGGCTGCGGCCGCTTGGCGTGCTTCACCCATGACGGCGATCTCGTGTGGGAGCGCACCTGGACGCCGACCTTCGACGGTCCCTTCAACAAGCAGTTCGAGCCCTTCCTCGTCCAGGACGGCGACCGCCGCGTGCTGATCACGATGGAGCCGCGCCCCGCTCCCGGGGCTGAGGACCCCGCCGACCTGCACGGACGCTGGAACCACCTAGTGGGCCTCGACGCAGACACGGGCGAGGAGCTGTGGACGAGCGCCGACGGCCTGACCCAGTACAACGCGCCGACGCTGGTGCAGCGCGAGGAGGGCGCGTGCGTGCTCCACGCGCGCGGGGGCCCGCACGCCGTCCCCGAGCGCCCGGTGGGGGTGAGCCTCACGCGCGTCACGGGCCCCGACGCCGGACGGGTGGTGTGGCGCTATGAGGATCCGCGCGGGAACCACGAGGCGTCGCTCCAGACCATGGCCCATGACGAGCGCTTCGCCTACTGGATCCTGAAGGAGCCGCGCAGTGCGCTGGTTGTCCTGGACCTCGAGAGCGGCGAGGAGGTGCGCGAGATCAGCCTCACCCAGGGCGTGCGCGTGACCGCCTGGAGCCCGGACCAGGGCCAGCTGATCACGCAGGACGGGGTCGACCTCCAGAAGGGCGTCTTCCCCGCGCGCTACAGCCTCAGCGCCGCGGGCGGCCGCGTCCTCTTCCAGTGCTACGCCTTTGCCTGGGGTAAGGACAGCATCGGGCCGCCCTGGTCCTTCGCCCGCGTCGACCCGGAGCAGGGCACCGTCGAGTACCTGGAGGTGCCCACCGACCGCGCCGCAGGCGGGGAGCTGCAGTGGAGGACGCGCGGGGCGGCACGCCCCCTGAACAGCAGGGGCCTCGAGCTCACCGGGGACGATCGCTGCCGCTGGGACGGCTGGGACTGGGTCTTCAACGGATCGCCGACTGCTGCCGGCGATCTCGTCTACTGGACCCTCTCCACGGGCCTCGTCTATGTCCTCGATGCAGGCGCCGCCGCCTGGAATGGCTCGGCCTTGGTGGCCCTCAACGACCTGGGCCCCATGGACCAGCTCTGGACCGCCAACTCCCTCTCGATCACGGGAGACACGGGGTGGCACCGCACCGGGGCGGAGCTGCTCCGCCTGGGGCGCTGATAACACAGGACCGGGGCGGAGCTGCTCCGCCTGGGGCGCTGATAACACAGGACCGGGGCGGAGCTGCTCCGCCTGGGGCGCTGACAGGACTCGCCCCTCAGGCCGTGCGCTGGGCGCTGCGCAGGTGATGCCACAGCACCATGACCACCACGCACCAGGTGGGCAGGAACTGCGCGATGGCCTCGAGGCGCGCCTCCAGCAGGTCCTCCCCAGGCCGTGGCACGGCCTGTGCCCAGGCGATCCCCAGCATCACGACCGCGCTGAGGCTGCCCGCGACGACGAGGGCACGCGGGCCCAGGGCCACGGCGGCCAGGAGCGTCACCAGCATGAAGTTGATCACATTCACATGGACCGGCTCGCCGTTGGAGGAGGCGAGGCCCGCGACCAGCAGGAGGAGACCCCACACCAGGGTGCGGGCGGCCAGCTCCACGCGGCCCGCAGCGAGGGCCCGGAGGAGCAGCCAGCAGCCCACCGCGCACACCCCGTTCGAGAGCAGCACGCGCAGGACGGCCTCCCCCCCGAACTCCTCCGCCACCAGGAACACCGGCGCGGACAGCAGGGCCGCAGCCAGGATCAGCCGCAGGAGGGAGCGAACGAGGCGGGCACGGGGTTCCACCTCGGGAGTCTAGGCCGTAGCAGCGCGGGGCGCGGCGGAATCGTGCCGGGTCCCGCGCGTGCAGGGCCCAGCCTCACGCGCGCAGGACCCAGCCCTACACGGGCCCAGCCCCGCGAGGCATCAGCGATGCTGGACGCGGCGCTTGCGCAGCTCGACCAGCTCGCTGGTGTTCTCGGCGATGCGGAACACCACCACGACCCCCTCCAGAGCCATCCGCCAGATCAGGCCTGCAACGGGCACTGCTGCGATCACTCCGACTTGTTCGAGGAGTCCATTGGCACCCATGAAGGTGGGGATGGCTCCAACCACCAATGCGAGTAGACCGAGCAGATACAGCAGCCCTACGAATCGGACCGTGACGAACGAGCTGAAGTCGGAGTCGAGCATGACGAGCACCGCCTGCGAGGCGGGGCCTTCCTTATAGCTAAGGGCTCCCCAGGCGCGCACCTGCCTGGGACTTCCACGAAGGGCCGCGTCGCAGTGAGGCGCACTTGAGGCCCCTACGAGCTGGATCCGACCCCACCTGGAAACAGTCCCCGTCTTCTGAGAGGCGGTGATCCCGCCTCTCTCCAGGCCAGCGCCCGGGGACAGTCCGGCGTCACGCCGCCGTTACTTTCCGCTGTTGATCGCGGAGGCGACGAACTTGCCGTCCTGGAGCTCCCCCGCGGCCATCACCGCGACCGGGCCCTTCACCGCGCACCACTCCATGTTCCCAAGGCCCAGCTCCTTCCAGTTCGCGATCTCCACGAAGGCGCCGTCGACCTCGATGTAGTTGCCGCAGTGGCCAACGGAGTCCAGCGTGCAGCCGCACTGGGCCGTCATCACCACGGTCTCGACCGCGCCCTGGGCGGGCTGTTCGGACGGCGCGGGTGCGTCGTTCGAGCAGGACAGGAGGGGCAGGAGCAGGAAGGAGGAGAGGAGTGCCTTCATGCGCACGAGTCTAGGCAGGGAGGCCAGCCATGAGCAGGCCTCCTCTCCCGGCGTCTCAGAGAGGGAGCTCGGTTCCGGAGGGGAGCCCTGAGTGGGGCTCGGGAGGGACGCGTCAACCCAGGTCAGGCCTTCGGTCCGCGAACCCCAGCGCCCAGTCCATGGTGTAGCGGGCGTTGATCTCGCTCATGGGGTTCAGCTCGAGGGCCCCCCTCCAGCGGTGGAGGAAGGCGTCGATCCCGAACGCGCCGCTGTAGCCCGCCGCGGAGAGGGCCTGACCAGCCGCCTCGAGGGCGCTCTGCAGCGCGTCATCGTGCTCCTGCCGGAGGCTGTCGGCGGAGGCCAGCTCGGATGCGAGCCATGCCCCCTCGCGGGTGGTCCGCTGCACGGTGGGGGCGGCCAGCTGGACCCGGCCGCTCGCATGGACGAACCCCGAGCGTGTGAACTCCGTGACGA
Organism: Planctomycetota bacterium; assembly: GCA_016779225.1. Classification (GTDB taxonomy): domain Bacteria; phylum Planctomycetota; class UBA1135; order UBA1135. The sequence goes on along the minus strand of JADHNZ010000011.1, from coordinate 50,371 downwards.
CCTCGACCCACGGCTCGAGGGTCAGCGGCCCCTCCCGCAGCGACGCCTCGAGCCACGCCTGCTCCAGGGCGCTGGGTCGCCCGGCCGCGATGCGCCGTCGCCCGCGCCCCGCGGCTCCGAAGGTCCGGCGCACGAGCCACCCCAGCTCAGCGGGGCGCGCCAGGCTTTCGAGGACCTCGTCGAGGCTGTGCGCTGTCACCTTGGAGAGCGCCAGCTCTCCAAGGCCCCCGCGCACGCGCGTTGCGAAGGGGCGTCGATTGACCTCAGCCAGTCGAGTCAGGCCCGGCGTCCCCGCGGGGGTGAGAGCGCCGACCGTCTCGAGGGCTGCAAGGGCCGAGGGGGTGGGCGACCACGCGACGCCCTGCAGGCCGCGCGCCTCGCCCGAGCGGCGCAGCTCCTCGAGGCCCTCTGGGGACAGCACGAGGTCGCCGGCGGGTACCAGGGTCGCGGCGAGCTGTTGCTCCTGCGCGCGCAGGATCCGCGTGAGGTGGTTGGAGCGCGTGTAGGGACCGCGGGTGGCGAGCTCGGTCTCGGCGTCCAGGTTCAGGACCCACACGCGCCGTTCCGACGCGCTCACTCGCGGGCCTCCGTGGCGCGAGGCGCGTGCACTAGGGAGTCGAGGAACGCCGCGTCCAGCCCAGCCTCCGCGCGCGCCTCGAGCTGCACGGGCTCCCCGCGGAAGAGCCCCGCGGAGAGGGGCGCCGGAAGGGCTGCCTGCCAGTCCTCGAACGAGAGCGGTGTGCCGGTGAAGCGCTCGAACCAGGTTCGCGAGAAGGCCACATGGCGCACCTCGTCTCGCCCCACGCGCTCGAGGATGGCTGCGCCCTCCGCATCACCCGCCGCGCGGAACGCCGCCGCGAAGCGCGCGCTGTGGTCGAGGTTCGCACCCTCGAGTCCCAGGCCTAGGAACGCGACGAATTGCTCAGGCCGCTCGCATCCGTGGACGCGCGTCCAGAACCAGTCGCGGATTGGCATCGAGCCCGTGTCCACCCCGAGGCGCTCAGCGTGATCCCGGTACAGGGCGAGGTGCCCGAGCTCCTCCTGGGCCAGGCGCACAAGCCCCTCGCGAAAGGCCCGCGGGGTCTCCGGGAACGCGAGCACGCCCCAGGCGAAGAGCTCGGCCGCCTGCAGCTCGTGGTGGAGGAAGCGCACGAACAGGGCCCCTCGGGCCTCGGGGCGCCGCAGGGCTCCGGGGCGCGGCGTCCGCGGCGCCCTTCCGAGGGCCTCCAGCTGCGCGGGTCTCCCCGGACCGCTCGGTCGCAGGGCCACGGTGTCCTTCCACCAGCTCGCTCCCCGCGGGGCGCGCTTGCCCTCCCACGAGGTGGCGGCGATCAGGTCCCAGCACGCGCGTTCCACCGTTCCCTCGGGGGGAAGGAGCGGGGTCTCGAGCGGGGAGGGGACCATGGCGGGCGTGAGCCTAGGCGAGGCACCCGGGGATGGGGGAGGGCGGACGCCCCGCGACCGGTCGGTTTAGGCCTGAGCGAATCTTGCCGAATGCACCCACAGGCGGCCCGAACCAGCCTCTTCCGCCGCTATTCTCTCGCCCCCGCGCCCGCACCGGGCGCCCCCTAGCCATGAGCTTCGACCAGCAACTGCAGAAGATCCAGACCCAGGACGGGTTCATCGCGGCCCTCGACCAGAGCGGCGGCAGCACTCCGAAGGCCCTGCGCCTCTACGGCGTCGAGGAGTCCGAGTACTCCGGCGAGGAGGAGATGTTCGACCAGATCCACGCGATGCGCTCGCGCATCGTCACCAACGCCAAGTTCGGCGGTGATCGGATCCTGGGCGCCATCCTCTTCGAGATGACGATGGACCGCCAGATCGAGGGCAAGGGCTCCGCGGCCTACCTCTGGGAGGAGAAGAATGTCGTTCCCTTCCTCAAGATCGACAAGGGCCTCGAGGACGAGGCGAACGGCGTCCAGCTCATGAAGGACATCCCCGGCCTTGAGGACCTGCTCGCCCGCGCCAAGGGCCTCGGCGTCTTCGGCACCAAGGAGCGCTCGGTCATCAAGCACGCCAACGCCGAGGGCGTGAAGGCCATTGCCGACCAGCAGTTCGAGCTCGGCCACCGCGTGCTCGCCGCTGGCCTGGTCCCGATCATCGAGCCCGAGGTCGACATCAACAGCCCGACCAAGGCCGAGGCCGAGGCGATGCTCAAGGCGTGCATGCTCGAGCTCCTCGACGCGGTGCCCGACGGCCAGCAGGTCATGCTCAAGCTGACCCTGCCCAGCGAGGACGGCTTCTACTCCGAGGTCATCGCCCATCCCAAGGTCCTCAAGGTCGTCGCCCTGTCGGGCGGCTACAGCCGTGACGACGCGAACGCCAAGCTCGCCAAGAACCCCGGCATGATCGCCAGCTTCAGCCGCGCCCTCTCCGAGGGCCTCTCGGCGAAGCAGAGCGAGGACGAGTTCTCCGCCACCCTCGACGGCTCCATCCAGAGCATCTTCGAGGCCTCGCGCACCTGATCGAGGTCGCGAGACGCACGGAGCGGGGGCAGCCATCGAAGGTGGCTGCCCCCGCTCTCATTCTGCCCTGGAGCCTGCGCCCTCAGGGCAGGGTGAGCACGACCTCGGTCACGGCGGGGAACGCCGCCTCCGAGAGGGGGATCGGCCGGGTCGCCCCCTGGAGCCAGTCGGCGACCCCGGACTGGGCGTGCGCGCGGCCAGGCTCCTGGGAGCCGGGAGCGACGGTGGCTCGCGCCTCGTCCGGCGTCCTCAGGTCCACGAAGAACGACACCGAGTCGAGGTGCTGGCTCCACAGGGTCTGCTTATCCGGGCAGACCAGCGGCCCGACGCTGGCGTCGGCCCAAGGAGCAAGACCCTCGAGGCCCTCCGCCCCGGCAAAGGCGGGCAGGGTCAGAGTCTCGTGCGCTGCGCGATAGGCCTGCGACGCAGCCTGCACCGCTGCCGCCGTCAGGGGCATCCCAGCGCCGCCTGCCACGAGGTCCGCGGCCTCGGACAGCACGCCGTCCAGCCAGACGGCGATGAGCTCTGCCTGGGGCCAGTCGGCAAAGGCGAGGCCCTGGCTGCGCCAGACCTCGACGCGCCGCGCCAGGCGACAGAAGCCGTTCTCCCCCTCGCCGTGGACCTCCGACAGGTCGGGGTCCCGGAATCCCCGGTCGATCGCGCCCGCCAGGCCGATCATCGGCTCATCGAGGCGCAGGGATGCCCCGGCGAGCAGCCACGCCTGCAGGAAGGGCAGCGCCTCCTCTGCGCGCGTGGAGAAGCTCCAGCCCTGGGACTGGGCGAGGAGCGCCATGCCGACCAGGTCGCGCAGGTTCGGGTCCACGGGGTCGCGCGCCAGGAGCTCCCACCACTCATCGGCGGGTCCTCCGGGCGTCAGCTGGGCGGCCAGCTCGCGGATCCTGCGCGAGCGGGCCGAGTCGCCGGCCGCGAGGGCGCGCCCTCCCAGCGGCAGCGGATAGAACGACCCGGCCGTGCGGTGGTTCGCCGAGAAGACGATCGGGGCGGCGGGGCTCGTGGTCTGGGGCAGGAGGTGGGGCGGGACGAGCCCCTGCCAGCCGCGGCCGGGGGGGCTTCCGTACTGAGCTGCGATCCCCGCCGTCTCCAGGGCCGTGGCGTTGGCTGCCGAGCGCACCGGGACCGCCCCCGTCAGGCCATAGCCGATCTCGCCGTGGCGGTCCGCGAACACGCGGTTCAGGGAGGGCCAGGGGAGGAGGTGCCCCGCGAGGCGCTGCTGGTCCACCGTCGCGGCGCGCATGGCCGCAAAGCCGGCGGTCAGGGGGTCCTGGGTCGGATCGTGGAAGGCCGGATGGAGCCATGCGTAGCGCCACTGCGGGCCGGTGCCCGGGAGCAGGTCGTCGATGAGAGGCCCGAAGGCGGTCTCCTCGTACAGGACCGTTCGACTCGGTCCGCCGGCGACGGCCAGGGTCTCCACATGCGCCTCGATCGGCACCACCTCACCGTCGATCCGGATGCGATCCAGCCCCACGCGATCGAGGATGAAGATGTCGATCTGGTGCAGGCCGGCGCTGGTCACGCTCCAGGCGGTGTCGGCGCTGAAGCCCGCCAGAAGAACCGGCGCGCCCACGAAGCCCCAGCCGCGGGCGTGCAGGGTGTCGCCGTGGAGGGCCCACTCGTGGAGGAGGGAGGGCAGCATCACCGGGATTCGCGGCTCGCCCACGAGGAGCGCTCCTCCGGAGCGCCTCACCGCCCAGGCGTGGCTGAAGGCAGGATCATCCGTGCCGGAGCCCACGAAGCCCGCGTTCGGATCCAGTCCGACGCTGCTCGCGAAGGCGCGCACCGCGTCGATCCAGTCCCCCGCGACATCGTCCTCCTGCACCACCCCGGCCTCCGGGTCATCGGGCATGGGCGTGAGGTCGAAGGTCCCCTGCGCGATCTGGTTGAAGATCTTGGCCTTGTTCAGCCCGTCCCCGGCGTAGAGCTCCGTGGCCTGGAGCCACACCGCGACGCAGTGGGTCGGGGTCCAGGCCTGGGGCAGGACGCCGAAGTCCGTCAGCGCGCGCGGAAAAGGGTCGCCATGCTGGCCACGCGCGCCTGGACGCCCGCGCAGTAGGCCTCCAGCAGCTCGACCGTCTCCGCGTCCATGGTGCTCGCAACGCGCTGCGCCAGTCGCCAGAGCCCCCGGCGCCGCAGGCTCAGGTCGTGGGCGACGGTGTTCTCGTAGCGGTCGTCCAGCTTGTCCGGACCGAGGAGGTCCGTGTCGCCCAGGAACTCCGCCAGCCGGCCCTGGACCGCGAGCGCGCCCCAGGTCATCTGCGCGAGGCGGTCGCGGGCGTGGGCCCAGCCGAGGCCATAGAGCGCGCCCGCGTCGCTGGGTGCGCTCACCATCGCCACGCCGTGGTCGTCCCGCGCGATCCGGATCGTGGTCAGCGTGCTGTCGGAGGCGCTGCCGTCCGGCGAGGGCCCTGAGTTCACCAGCGCGAGTCCGGGCTGGATCGCCCCGGGAGCGACCTCGCTGCCGGACGAGTCGTCCCCACTCGTCCCGTCCCCCGTCATGGCGCCTCCGCCCGCGGCGTCGCCACCCCCTGAACAGGCGGCGAGCAGCGCGAGGAGGCTCGCGGACAGGGTGCGCAGCCTCCGGCCTCTGGGTGCGGTGGGGATCATGGGAAGGGCGGTGGGGATGTCCGCCTTGGGATCCCATCATCTGGACACGGCACACGCCGACAACCCCCCGCGAGTCGTCTTCTCTCTCACAACGGGGCACGCTCCTCCGCACCCGGACGGCGTCCCGACACAGCTGCTCCCCATGGACCTCGAGGATCTCCTCGTCTGGCGCTCGTTCGACCGCCGCGGCTACGAGCGTCACGCGCGGCGCGCGACGGGAGCTGATGTCCCCGTGAGCCTCGCGGGCCGCAGGGTGCTCGTCACGGGGGCGACCCAGGGGATCGGGCACGCCCTGGCCCAGGGCCTCGCCAGGCGCGGGGCCGACCTCGAGCTGTGGTGCCGTGACCCCGCCCGCGCAGAGCGCCTGCGCGACGAGCTGCTGGCCGCGGGCGCAGCGGCGGTGGGCCTCTGCATTGCAGACCTCGGCGACCTGGACGCCGTGCGCCGTGAGGCCAGCCGGACCGGGGATGCGCCCCTGGACGCTGTCCTCCACAACGCGGGCCTGCTCCCCCTCGAGCGCGCGCGAACGCCCCAGGGCTTCGAGGTCACCTACGGCGTGCACCTCCTCGGACCGCTGGTCCTCACCGAGGCGCTGCTCCCACGCCTGCGGGCGCGCGCCGCCCGCGTCGTGTGGATGACCTCCGGAGGGGCCTACACCCAGCGCCTGCATCCCGGCGTGCTGCGCGACGGCGTCGAGACCCGGGATCGCTACGACGGCGTGCGCTCCTATGCCCAGACCAAGCGCGGCCAGATCGTGGTGGCTGACGCCCTACACCGCCTGCTGGCGCCGGGGGTGAGCGCGTTCAGCGTGCACCCTGGGTGGGTGGACACGCGCGCGGTGCGCGAGTCCCTCCCGGGCTTCCACCGCCGTATGGGGCCGCACCTGCGGACGCCGGAGCAGGGGGCAGATGGCGCCCTCTGGCTGAGCACCGCGGCCCTCGGCGAGCAGGCCCTCGCCCGCGGCGGCATGTGGTTCGATCGGCGTCCTGTGGGCCAGCACCCGCTGCCCTGGACCCGCCCGGGACGGAGGACGCTCCAGGCCTTCCTGCAGCAGTGCGTTGAGGATGCGGGTCTCGGTGCTGGCCCCCTCGCAGGACTGGCCGGCGTCGTGTGAGGAACCGGCCGTCCTGCCGCAGCCACGAGACCCTATCCTCGGCCCCATGCCCAAGCGCACGCGTTCGAGCCTGGACCTGGCCTACAGCCCCTCGCCCTTCGGGCTCGGTCACACCAAGCCCCAGCACTTCCGCGAGATGCTGAAGATCGTCTGGCGCAACCGCGACAACCTCGGCTATGCGTGGAAGGTGCTGACGAAGGGCGTCTGCGACGGGTGCGCCCTGGGGACGACCGGCCTCAAGGACTGGACCCTCGACGGCACGCACCTGTGCCTCGTGCGCCTGAACCTCCTGCGCCTCAACACCATGGGAGCCCTCGACCATGACCTGCTCGGGGATGCGGCCGCCCTGCGCAGGCGCAGCTCGCGCGAGCTGCGAGACCTTGGGCGCCTTGCCTACCCCATGCGTCGGCGGCGCGGCGAGCCGGGCTTCACGCGCGTCTCCTGGGACGAGCTCTACGCGGATGTGGGAGCACGCTGGCGCGCGCTCGAGCCGGACCGCACCTCCATGTTCGTCACCAGCCGCGGCGTCACCAACGAGGTCTATTACACGGCCCAGAAGGTGATGCGCTTCCTGGGGACCAACAATGTCGACAACTCGGCGCGGCTCTGCCACTCGCCGAGCACGGCGGGCCTCAAGAGCACCGTTGGCGTGGCCGCGACGACCTGCTCCTACAAGGACTGGTACGACGCCGACCTGATCGTCTTCTTCGGCTCCAACCCGGCCAACGACCAGCCGGTGGCCACCAAGTACCTCGAGCAGGCCCGCCGGCGCGGGGCGCGCGTGCTGATGGTCAACGCCTATCGCGAGCCGGGGATGGACCGCTACTGGATCCCCTCCACGCCGTCCTCCGCGGTGTTCGGCTCCAAGCTGAACGACGGGGTCTACCTGGTGAAGGTCGGCGGCGACCTGGCCTTCCTGAGCGCCGTGCAGAAGGTGATCCTCGAGAACGGCTGGCAGGACACCGCCTTCATCGAGGCCGCCACCGTGGGCTTCGAGGCCTACCGCGAGCACCTGGAGTCCCTCTCCATGGACGACCTGGTGACCGCCGCGGGGACCACGGTCGAGCAGGTCGAGGCCTTCGCCCGCGAGGTGGCTGAGGCCTCCACCGGAGTGTTCGTCTGGTCCATGGGGATCACCCAGCACACCCACGGCAGCGACGGGGTGCGCTCCATCGTGAACCTCGCGCTGCTCAAGGAGTTCGTGGGCCGCAAGGGCTGCGGCCTCATGCCGATCCGGGGGCACTCCGGGGTCCAGGGGGGCGCCGAGATGGGCGCGTACTCCACCGCGTTCCCCGGGGGCGTCCCCATCACGCAGGAGAGCGCCGCGCACTTCTCCGGTCTGTGGGGCTTCCGGGTCCCCAGCGGGCGCGGCCTGACCACGGTCGACACGCTCGAGCGCGCTCGGGACGGTGAGCTCGACGCGTTCTACTGCATCGGCGGCAACTTCCTCGAGACCATGCCCGACCCCGCGCGCGTGGAGGAGGGCCTCGCACGCATCCCGCTGCGCATCCATTCGGACATCGTGGTCACGAGCCAGATGCTCGTCGACCCGGCCGACACCGTGTACCTGCTGCCTGCGCGCACCCGCTACGAGCAGGAGGGCGGCGGCACCGAGACCACGACCGAGCGTCGCGTGGTCTTCAATCCCCACATCCCCGGGCACCAGGTCGGGGAGGCCCGCTCCGAGTGGCGCATGCTCCTCGACCTCGCCCGCGCGGTGCGGCCGGACTCCTTCGACCAGCTGCACCTCGACGACGCCGAGGCCATCCGCGCGGACATCGAGCGCAGCGTGCCCGCCTACGCCGGGATCGCCGGGCTGCGGCGCCAGGGCGACCAGTTCCAGTGGGGCGGGCCGCACCTCTGCGCCGACCGCAGCTTCCCGACTGCTGACGGCAAGGCCCACTTTGCCTGCGTCACGCCCCCGGCCGCGGAGCTCGATCCCGAGGTGTTCACCCTCGCCACGCGCCGCGGCAAGCAGTTCAACTCGATGATCCAGGCCGAGGTCGACCACCTCACGGGCGCCGCCCGCGACCATCTGTTCATGGCGGCGAGCGACGCGGAGCGCCTGGGGCTGCGTGCGGACGACCCGATCCGCGTCTCCAGCGATCACGGTGCCTTCGACGGGCGCGTGTTCCTCGCCGAGGTGACCCCCGGCACCATCCAAGGGCACTGGCCCGAGACCAACTCCCTCCTCGCGGCCAACCGCATCGACGCCGAGGGTGGCGTGCCCGACTACAACGCCCGCGTGCGCGTCGCCCGCCGCTGACGGAGTGGGCGCGAGGTTGGATCCTGCACGGCGGAGTCCCAGGATGGCGCCATGCAGACCGTCCTCGTGCTCGACAGCGACCAGATGGGCAGCGGCGACCCCGACCTCGGCGCCCGCATCCTGAAGACCTTCCTGCAGAAGGCCGTCGCCCTTCAGGACCTCGAGGCGGTGCTGATGTTCAACGCCGGCGTCAAGCTCACGGCCGCGGACTCCCCCGTGCTCCAGGAGCTCGCCATGCTGGAGGAGCGCGGCGTCGAGCTCGTCCCCTGCGGCACCTGCCTGCAGCACTACGGAGTCGAGCCCGCCGCCGGGCGCGTGGGCTCCATGGACGACATCGTCGCGGCCATGGGCAAGGCCGCCAAGGTCATCACCTTGTAAGCGGCCCGGGCACGCCCCAGCTCCTGCCTCGCACGATCTAGAGTGGAGGCATGGCGCTCCGCTCCACCGCCTTCCTGCTGCTCGCCCTCGCAGCCGCAGCCGTTGGAGGGCCGGCGCGTGCCGGCCAGGAGCCGGTCCCCGAGCCCTCCCCGAACCCGCTGCGCCCCTTCCTCGAGCAGCACTGCCTGCGCTGCCACTCCGGGGAGCGTCCGGATGCGGGTCTCGACCTCGCGGGGGCGAGCGCGCGCGCCCTGCCCGTGGACCTCGAAGGCTCGGGCGCCGAGATCTGGTCCTGGGTCCACGAGCGCCTGGTCGACGGGACCATGCCGCCCCTCGAGGAGCCGCGTCCGGATCCGGTCGCTCTGACGGCGGCCATCGCCACGCTGGCACCGTTCGCGCTCGAGCAGCAGGAGGTCGTCTTGCCCAGCGGTCCGCGACGCCTCACTCGGCGTGAGCTGGCCTACGCCGTGGAGGACCTGACGGGCGTGCTGCTGGGGGAGGCCGACCTGCCCCTGGAGGCGGACCTGCACGCGCTCGATGTCGTGGCCTCCGGAGCCCTCTCCGGCGATGCCTGGCTGGAGGCATGGGTGGAGTGCGTCCTGGCCGTGGCGGACGAGGCCATCGCCCTGCCCGAGCCCGAGCGCGCGCCCACCCAGCGCTTCCTCGACGAGGACCTCGAGGGGCCTCGCGGCAGCGGCGGGCGGCTCGCGACGAACGGCGCGGCCGTGGCCTCGGTGCTGGCCCCTCGCGCCGGGCGCTATCGCATCTCTGCGCGTGCGTTTGCGGACCAGGCCGGCGAAGAGCTTGCGAGGGTCGGCCCGGTGGCCGACGAGCGGGTGCTCGACGAGGTCGAGCTGACCGGAGAGGGCTCCGGAGCCGCGGCCTGGGTCACAGTCGAGGTGGAGCTCGGGGCCGGTCCCCACCGCGTGGGCCTCGCCTTCCTGAACGACTACTACGCCCCCGAGGCCGAGGACCCCGGCGAGCGCGACCGCAACCTCACGGTGATGGAGGTGCGCTTCGAGGGACCCCTCGACCCGCGTCCCGAGACGGCCTTCCAGCGCGAGCTGTTCGCGCGGGCGGATGTGCCGCGTCGCGGCGACGACGCACTCCCCGACCTCGCCACGCTCCTCATCCGGCGCGCCTGGCGGCGCTGGCCGACCCGGGCCGAGCTCGACCGGCTGGAGGAGGCGACGCGCAGTGAGACGAGCCTCGAGGCGCGGCTGCGCGTCGTGCTTGCCGCCGTGCTCGCCTCGCCGCACTTCCTCCTCGTTACACCGCTCCAGCCCGCGGCCCCGCGTCCGGCCGAGCGCCTCGCCCTCGCCCTCTGGTCCAGCCTCCCCGACGAGGCCCTGCTCGAGGCAGAGGAGCGCGGGCGCCTGCGAGACCGTGACGGGCTCCTGCGCGAGGTGCGGCGCATGCTGGCGGACCCGCGCGCCGAGCGGCTCTCCGAGGGGTTCGTTCCGCAGTGGCTGCAGCTGCGCCGGCTGGCGTCGCACGCTCCCGATCCCGCGCTGTTCCCCGAGTTCGACGCCGACCTGCGCAGCGAGATGCTGCGCGAGCCGGTGGACCTCTTCGCTCGGGTGCTCGTCGAGGGGCTCTCCGTGCGCGAGCTGCTGACCGCGACCCACACCCGGGTAGGCGCACGCCTGGCCCAGCACTATGGGCTGGGTGGTGGCGCCGCCGCGAGCGTGGACATGACGGCCACGCCGCGGCGCGGGCTGCTCGGGATGGCCGCGCCCCTGACCGCAGCCAGCGACCCTGCGCGCACCTCCCCCGTGCTGCGTGGCAAGTGGGTGCTGGAGGCGCTCCTCGGCGCGCCGCCCCCGCCCCCCCCTCCCGGCGTAGCGACCCTCGACGAGACGGCTCCCCATGACCCGAGCCTGACCATTCGGGAACGACTCGAGGTCCACCGCACCACGCCCGGATGCGCCTCCTGTCACGCAAGCCTGGACCCCCTCGGCTTCGCCCTTGAGCGCTTCGACGCCATAGGTCGTGCGCGAGAGGGTGAGGTGGATGACCGCGGAGAGCTCCCAGGCGGGGTCGTGCTCGACGGTCCCCTTGGGCTGAGTGAGGCGCTTGCGGGGGATCCGCGCTTCGTCCATCACCTCGCGCGCACCCTCGCGACCTGGTGTCGGAGCGCGGTCTTGGATGCGTCCGCGCGCGAGGACCTCGAGGTCCTGGTCCAAGATCTCGGGCCGGACCCCTCCCTACGGGCGCTGCTCGAGTCCATCCTTGTGCAGGCCCTGCTGCCGCGCGCCTCATGACCGCCTCTCTCCGTCGCACCACGCCGCTCTCGAGGCGCGCCGTCCTCCGCGGCGCGGGGGTGACAATGGGGCTCCCGCTTCTCTCGGCCATGGGCCGAGCCGGCGGCCTCGAGGCACCGCGCCGGCTGCTGTTCGCCTATGTCCCCAACGGCGTGCATGTGGAGGCCTGGCGGCGCCTGGCTGGGGCTGAGGCACCCGCGCCGGCCGAGGGCCTCGCGCCCGTGCCTCGCACCCTCGACGGGCTGGGCTCGGTGGCCAGCGAGGTCACCCTCCTGCGCGAGCTGACCTGCGACAAGGCGCGCTCCAACGGCGATGGCGCGGGCGACCACGCGCGCGCGTCCGGCGCCTGGCTCACCTGCGCCCAGCCCCTCAAGGCCGAGGGCGCCGTGCGCGCGGGCATCTCGGTGGACCAGGTGGCGGCCCAGCACCTCTCCGGAGCGACGCCCTTCCGCGGACTGGCCGTCGGGGGAGAGGCTCCGCGCACCTCGGGGGAGTGCGACTCGGGCTACTCCTGCGCGTACTCGAGCCACCTCTCGTGGGTGGATGAGCAGCGCCCGCTTGCGAAGGACACCGACCCCGTGCGCCTGTTCGACCGCCTCTTTCGCGGTGGAGCGGACGCGGCTACGGCCGCCGACCGCAGCGCGCGCGCGCGCAAGCGCCGCAGCGTGCTGGACCTGGTGCGGGCGGACGCCGCAGACCTGCGCCGCACCCTGGGAAGCGAGGATCGGTCGAGCCTCGACCGCTACCTCGACAGCGTCCGCGAGCTCGAGCGCCGCGTCGCGCTCGTGCAGCAGGAGCGCGTGGACAGCGTCCCTGACAGCGCCCGCCCGGAGGGCGTGCCAGGCGATCACTTCCAGCACCTGCGGCTGCTCGCGGACCTGGTGGTGCTCGCCCTTGCCACGGACAGGACGCGCGTCGTGACCTTTCAGCTCGCGAACGAGGGCTCTAATCGCTCCTTCCCCGAGCTGGAGGTGCGCGAGGGCCACCACACCCTCTCCCACCACGGCGAGGACCCCGCCAAGCTCGATCAGATCGCGCGCATCGACCGGGCTTACCTTGGGGTGTTCGTGCACCTGCTCGAGGGGCTGCGAGGCATCGAGGAGGGCGAGGGCGCCCTGCTGGATCACTGCGCGGCTCTGTATGGGTCCGGGATCGCGGACGGAAACCGGCACGACCACGATGACCTCCCGCTGCTGCTCGCGGGACGCCTAGGCGGAGTCCTGCACCCGGGCCGCACGCTGGAGTTCGCACCCGAGACGCCCCTGGCCAACCTGCACCTGTCGCTGCTGCACGGGGTTGGCCTGCCGGTGGGCAGCTTCGCCGACGCGACCGGCACCCTGGACACCCTCTGAGGGAGGCGCGGAGGCCTACCGCCTCCGCTTCGTCAGGGCTGCGAGCGGCTGCCGCCCGAGGCTTCCCTGTTCGTCCAAGACTCTGCACCCACAGCCCGGCACCCGAGCCTTCCAGTCCGAAGGTCTCCGGCCTCCAGCCCAAGAGCCGCAGCGTTCAGTCCGGAGCCCGCAACCCGCGGGCCCGCCGTTCGTCTTCCCGGGTGGGTGGGGGAGGCGGGGGCTCCGAGCCCTGAGCGCCGGCGGCGCATGCGATTGAGCGCCGGCCGCGCTTGGGATCACCCCCCGCTTGCGGTCATCCCCACCGCCCGCGCCCGCATCTCTCCGCGGTCAGCTCGGCCGGCGCAGGGGCTGGCACAGGGGACACAGGTACAGCCGGCGGGTCCCCACCTCGCTCCGGCGGATGCGTGCCCCGCACCGGCGGCAGGGCTTGCCCGAGCGTCCGAACACCGCGTGCCGGTGGCTGCGCCGCGGCTCTCCCAGCCGCTTGGCCTCGCGCACCTCTTCGGGCAGCTCGGTGAGCCCACCCGTGCGGTACGAGCGGCGCGTCACCTCGCGGATCTGGCGCGCGAGGAGGGCGACCTCGTCCTCGTCGAGGTCTCTCGGCCGCTGCTCGGGCCGCAGCCCCGAGAAGAACAGGATCTCGCTGCGCAGGTAGTTGCCCAGGCCGGCCACGAAGGTCTGGTCCAGGAGCAGGGCGCCCAGGCTGCGGCCCGCGAAGCGGCTGTCTCGCAGGCGGCGCCGGATGCGGGCGGGGGTGGTGTCCGCTGCCAGCACATCCGGGCCGATGCGGGCCAGGAAGGGGTGCTGGTCGAGCTCGTGCTCCTCGAGCACCTCGATGTCGGAGGCGCTGTAGAGAAGCGCCCACCGGTCGCGGGTCTCGAGCGCGACGCGCAGGCTCCGCGTGAGGTTCGGGGGGCGACCCGCAGGGCAGATGCGCCAGACGCCATAGAGCTGGTTGTGGGAGTACAGCGACAGCCCGTTCTCGAAGTGGGTGAGCAGGGCCTTGCCGCGCGGCTCCACCTCCAGCACCCGCTGGCCGCTCAGAAGGGCTTCCTCAGGCTTGAGGCGGGGCAGACCGAAGCGCACCCGCTCCACCGTGCGATCTACCAGGACCTCGGCCAGGCGGTCGGCGACGCGGCGGATCTCGGGTCCCTCGGGCATGGCACCGGGGCATTCGCTCCACTCCGGTGCACGGATGCCTTGGGGGGCGGCCGAGGGCGAGCAGGGCGGCGCTCCCTCGGGTACAAGGGAGGCAATGCGTGCGCCCTCGTTCGCTGGCCCCTTGGCCCTCCTCGCCCTCCTGTGCCCGGCTGCCCTGGCCGAGGTCCATGTCCTGCGTGCGACCCTCAACGACCCCGCGGGCGTGAGCGCGGGTCTTGGCGAGGTCGAGGTCACTGTGAACGACCAGACCGGTCAGGTGACCCTGCACGGGCACTACGGGAGCCTCACGGGCGATGTGGTGGGGGCCCACCTGCACGACCCCGCGATCCTCATCCCCCTGCAGCACGGGGGCGGCACGGCCGGCGAGCTCTTTGGGGAGCAGGTCCTAGGCCCGGCCGACCTGGCCACCATCCTCGCGGGTGGCACTTGGATCAATGTGCACACGACCGCCAACCCCATCGGGGAGATCCGCGGCGATGTGCTCTATCCGCGCGAGACCATCCCCTGCTTCGGCAACGGCACCCAGAATGTTCCAGCCACGGCGAGCGGGGGCTATGTCAGCGGCGGCGTGCTGATCGACCGGACCACTGGCCAGGTCAGCGTGCAGGTGCCCTACGGCAACCTCACCTTCCCCGTGACCGGGGCGCTCCTCGGTCGCGGCGACCGAGGCTCCAACGGTCCGACCCTGTTGCAGCTCAGCTGGACCGGCGCCCAGGCCGGCGTGCTGACAGGGACGGGGCAGCTCACGCCCGACGAGGCTCGCGATGTGGCCGACGGCTTCTCCTATGTGCAGATTCTCACCAGCGGCTACCCGCTTGGCGAGGTACGCGGCCAGGTGCGCACGGCCTTCCTCGGCCGACGCTACTGCGAGGCCGCCCCGACCTCGCTGGGTTTCGGCGGCTTCCTCATCGGCGTGGGCGACGCAGTGGCCTCGCGCAACGACGCCACCCTGCAGGCCTTCGATCTGCCCACGAACCAGTTCGGCTTCTTCCTCGTGGGCGGAGGCTCGGGCCAGGTGTTCCCCCTCACGGGCAGCTCAGGCCGCCTCTGCCTCTCGGGCGCGCCCCTGGCCCGCTTCGCTCCGCCGGTCATGAACACGGGTCCCTTCGGGCGCCTCGACCTGGTGCTGGACCTCACCAGTCTTCCCTTCAGCCCGCAGGTCGCCGTACAGCCCGGAGACACCTGGAACTTCCAGGCTTGGTTCCGCGACACGCCGGCCACCTCGAACTTCACCAACGCTATCACCGTCACCTTCCGCTGACGCGCGCTCTCTCTAGATGAGGGGCTGACGCTGTGGGGGCGATGGCCCGGCCGCAGCACAGCGGACCCGCTTGCCTCACGAGGTCCTCTCTCGCGAGCAGCCGGCCCTCGCCGCGAGGTCCGTTCGCCTCATGCTGTCTGCCCACGCCGCGGCATCCACTTGGCCCTGAGCCTCTCTCGCGACGCGAGCCACGCAGGCGCTGCGGGCAATCGCCGCCGCCGGTTGCGCGGCGGCTCAGCCTCGGGTACTTCCGGGGGATGCGCACCTCCACCTCGACCCTCCTGGGCTTCGCTGCGTCCCTCCTGGCCCTCCTCGCCTCTCGTCCCGAGGCCGACTTGCCCCACGCCATCATCAACGGCGCGGGCTGGCAGGAGCTGACCCTCGAGGACTTCGTCAATGTCAACGGAGACGAGACCACCTGGGCTCAGGATGGGGAGTCCATCGTCTGCACGGGCAAGCCCCTGGGGGGCGCGAGGACCCAGGACGAGTACGAGAACTTCGAGCTCGTGATGGAGTGGAAGCACCACACGCACGCGGGCAACTCGGGGCTCTTCGTGTGGTGCCCCGAGTCCGCCTTCACCGACCTGCCCGCGGGCACGCTCCCGCGCAGCGGGATCGAGGTGCAGATCCTCGATCTTGGCTACGAGGAGAACTGGGAGAGCTCCCACGGAGGGGCCCCCTCCAACTGGTTCACGAGCCACGGAGATGTCTTCCCGGTCGGAGGCTCCTCGATGTCGGCCTTCACGCCGCAGATCGACTACCCGCGCGGGGACAGCACCTATCGCGTGGGCAACCCGGGCAGCAGCCGGAGCTTCCCCGACCAGCGCCGGGTGCAACCGCACGGCGAGTGGAACCACTATTACGTACGGGCCATCAACGGCGAGGCCCGCCTGTGGGTCAACGGAGTGGAGGTGAACGGAGGCCGCGACTGCAAGCCAGCCAAGGGCTACCTGGCCCTCGAGGCCGAGGGCGCCAAGGTGGAGTTCCGCAACCTGCGGATCCGCCGCCTGCCCTGACCTAGGCCTCGCCAGCGTGGCAAGCCGGCGGGCGCGTGGTCCTGAGGCCTCCAGGCCACGAGCCCTGGTCCCTCGCGGACAGGTCCCTCACGAAACCCAGCTGCCCCCGAAACCCAACGGCCGCCCGTTCGTCTTCCCGGGTGGGTGGGGGAGGCGGTGGCCTAGACCCACCGCGCCGTTGCAGCCGCGGGCTCGAGGGAGCCTCACTCCGCGCTGGACCACGCCGGCGGACCATTCGCCCGCCGTTGAGGACTGCCCCCGGAGGCGCTCAGCCCTTCTTGCGCGATGCGGCCTTCTTGGCCACGGCCTTGCGAGGCGAGGCCTTACGCGTTGACGCCTTCTTCGAGACGGCCTTCTTCGCAGTGGCCTTGGCCGTTGCGGAGCCCTTGGATGCGGCCTTCTTGGCGGTGGTCTTTCGCGTGGCGGTCTTTCGCGTGGCGGTCTTTCGCGTGGCGGTCTTTCGCGTGGCGGTCTTTCGGGTGGCGGTCTTTCGGGTGGCGGTCTTTCGGGTGGCGGCCTCTCGAGTGGCGGCCTTCTTGGACGCAGCCTTCTTGGGGGCAGCCTTGGACTTGGCCTTTGAGGCCTTCCTCGTCGCAGGCTTGCTCCCGCCAGCGTCCTTCGGGGCGACCGTGCAGCCGTTCTCGTCGATGGCCACCCCAAGCTTGGTGGCCTGCTTGATCCGCTGCTTGCGGTGATTGGGCGTCAGGCAGGACTCGTAGGCCTGGATGAAGGCCTTGGGCTTGATGCGCTTCACCACGCGTCCCACGGCCTTGAGCGCCACGCCCTCTAGGTCCTTCACGCGCACGCAGCTCGCGCCCATGTCGAGCTTCTTGCCCGCGGCCTTCCACTCCTCGATGAAGCGCTCCTTCTCAGCGGCGTCGAGGTAGACGCAGAAGAGGTAGATCCCAATGTGACCCTTCTGCGACGCGACCGAGACGAAGGGTAGGGGCTGCTTGGGGTCGCAGTGGTAGCCCAGGGGGTAGCGCTCGTGGGGCAGGTACCACCCGACCATCCCGTACTGGATGCCCTCCTCGAACTCCGGCGCAATGTTCGCGTTGATGACCTCGCGGATGGCCTCGATGGCCTCGCGGCGGTCTTCGGGGAGGCTGGCGAGGTACGCCTCGACGGTGGTGGGCTTGGTCGGCATGGCGCGAGCCTAGCTCCGGACCGGGCAGGTCGCATGGACCCTTCACCGCTCCGCCAAGAGGCCCGCAAAGGCCTTACCTTGGTCCCATGAGCGCCACCCTCCTCGACCCCTCCACCCGCGCCCAGCTGACCGAGCGCGTCCGGGCCCTCGAGTCCGAGGCGCAGCCTCTCTGGGGCCGCATGGACCTGGTGGCGATGCTTAACCACCTGAACCTCTCCTTCCAGGCCGCCAGCGGGGAGCTGCGCCTCAAGCGCGCGCTGATCGGACGCCTGTTTGGCGGCGTGGCCAAGCGCGTCTTCCTGGCCGGCGGACGGGACTTCACCCGCAACTCACCCACGGACCCGGGGCTTCTCCGGCAGGGGGGCAGCCACGAGGCCGCCCGCACCGAGCTGCTGCAGAGGATCGAGGCCTTCGCTCAGCCCGGCGGCATCTCCGATCACCCTCACGCCTTCTTCGGACCTCTCACTCCCGACGAGTGGGGGGTCCTGATGGCCAAGCACCTGGACCACCACCTGCGCCAGTTCGGGGCCTGACGCGCGCGGCCCCGCGCGAGGTGCATCGCGCGAGGCCGCTGTGCTCTGCCCACCGCTCCGGCGAGGAGGGGCGAGGCACGTGCGCCAGGGGGGAGGTTCGGATCAGGCGTCCTTGCCAGGCTCACCGCGGCCGCTTGGCGCCTTGGCGTCCTTCTTCGGGGCCTTCTTGGCCTTGCTCTTGGACGCGGGAGCCGGGTCCTTCTTGGCCGCTGGTGCTTTACCCTCGAGCATCTCCTTGCGCATCTGGAGCAGCTTCGCCTTGGCCTCGTCGGGGGAGAGCTTCCCGGCCTCCACGGCCTTCTGCAGCTTTTGCCTGACTGCGGCGGAGCGCTCTCGCAGCTCGAGGTCCTTCATGCGTTGGGGTGAGGCCTCTGCCGCAGCCCCCTGTCCGGCCATCTCACGCCGCAGCTCCTGCAGGCGCAGCTTCGCCTGCGCCTCGGTGAGCTTGCCGGCCTTGACCCCCGCTTCGAGGCGGGCCTTGGCCTCGGCGTAGCGCTGAAGCTGTTCGCGCTGGAGCTCAGGGGGTGCTCCTTGAGCGTCGCGCTCCTTGGCGGCCTCGGTCGCCATCTCTGCACGGAGCTGTTTCAGCTTCGCACTGGCCTCCTCGCGGGAGAGCTTGCCGGCCTCGACGGCCTCCTTGATCTCGGCCTCGACCTTGGCGAAGCGCATGCGCCGCTCACGCTGGGCGGTACTGCCCTGGGACATCGCCCGCGGCGAGTCGGACTGCGGACGCTGGGCACCGCGGACCTCTCCGCCACCGAAGAGCTCGCGGCGTACCGCCTCGAGCCGCTGCTTGCCCTCAGCCTCGGTGATCTTGCCGGCCTCAATGCCAGCCTTCACCCGTGCCTCTGCTGCGGCGTAGCGCTCGCGCATCGCGCGCTGTTGCTCGGGGTCGAGCGCCGGACTGCGGTCGCCCTCCAGCTTGGCGCGCATCTGTCGCAGGCGCTCGCGCCCCTCTTCCTCCGTCAGCTTGCCTGCCTTGATGCCGGCCTCGATCCGCTCGGCTGCCCGCCGGACATCCTCGCTAGGGGGTGCCTTGTCCGGTGCTCCCTCACGGCGGGCAAGCCGCCGCAGAGCTCCCAGGGTCCGCTCGGCCTCGGCCTCGGTCAGCAGGCCCGCCTCGACCGCGGCGCGCAGCCGGCGCTCGATGCTGGCCAGGTCGCCATCCTGCGCCTCGCCGACCTCGGCCAGCGTCATGGTCGGAGAGGCCTCGAGGCCTCCCTTGGCGTAGGCACCTGCCATCCCCGTGGAGAGGGCAAGGGCCGCAAGGGCCACCGGGCCAAGGGCGCGGCGCGGGGCGCGGGAGCGGGTCTCGAGCAGGCGTCGGATGCGGATCATGAGGTTGCCCTCCTTCGGGCGTGCGGCCAAGGCGGCCTGAGTGGCGAGGCGCAGGTCCTCGAGCTGGGTGAGCGCCTCGGCAAGGAGGCGGGGTTCTTGGGTGGCGGCGGCGGCGAGGTCGTCGCAGCAGTGCTCGCGCTCGGTGCGCAGCGTCCGCAGCAGCCACCAGGTCAGCGGATGGAAGAAAAGGACGACCTCGCTGGCGGTCAGCAGTGCGTTCACGAGGTGGTCGGAGCGGCGAATGTGGGCCAGCTCGTGGGCCAGGACGGCACGCACCTGGGCAGGGGAGAGCCGGGCGCCCAGGGCAAGTGGGACCAGGATCACAGGCTCCCACCAGCCGACCACGGCGGGGCTGGCGAGGCCCGGATGCTCCAGCACGCGCACCGGGCGGCGGAGGGTGAGGAGGCCGCGGAGTTCGTCGACCGTGGCCTGGAGCCGACCGTCGGAAGGCAGGGCGGCCTGCACCCGCAGGGCGCGCGCGCCGCGCATCCCGCGCAGGACCCGCAGGGCCATGAAGGCCATGCCCAGGCACCATGACGCGCCAATCCACGGGCCGAGAGGTTCCGGCGTCGCGGGGGGCACGGGCAGGTCCACGACCTCGCCGAGGAGCAGCGCTCCCAGCTGTGCCTGCAGGCCCTCGAGCTCCACCGCCGCGCGAGCGCTCTGGAGCTCCATGCGAAGGGTGGCTAGGAAGGTCACCCAGCTCGCCAGGAGGCCTGCCAGGGCCAGGTCGTGCCTCGCGCGGGCGGCACCGCGCGCCCAGAGGTGCTGGGCACCCACCACCACTAGACCCAGCACTGCCCCCTGCCACAGGAAGTGCGTCACGGCCGAGCCCAGGGCCTGCAAGAGGACGCTCATGAGTCGCTCCCCTCCAGCTCGCGCAGCAGAGCCTTGATACGCGCCAGCTCCTCGGGGCTTGAGCGGCGCAGGGAGAGGGCCTGAAGCACGAGCTCACCGGGCGAGCCCTGGAAGGCGCGGTCCAAGAGGTCCCGCACCATGCGCTTCTGCGTCTGCTGCTGGCGCTGGGACGCCCAGAAGACCTGGGGGCGCACGCTGGTGTCGCGCGCGATCAGGCCCTTGTCGACCATGATCTGCATCAGCTTCAGGACCGTGGTCAGCCCGACCTTGCTGTCCCCGGCCAGGTCCTCGTGGACCTCGCGCACGGTGGCCCGGCCCAGCCTCCAGAGCACGGTGAGGATGGCGAGCTCGGCCTCGGTGGGGCGGGGGAGACGGTCGGAGCGGGGGCTCATGGGAACAACCTTACGAAGGGTTTCGTCTTTTGTGGGGGGCGGCCTGCGAAAATACGAAAAGATTCGTCTATCCGGGGGTCTCCCGAAGGCCCGGGTGATCCAGCGCCCCATAGCCCAGGGCCCTCATCCAGGGGCTGCCGGCCAGCGTGCGGTAGCGCTCACGCAGGCCTGGGTCTTCCAGGAACGCATGGGCACGGTCGGTCGAGAGGTCCCGGGCGATTGCGTCCAGCACGGACGGTGCGGGGTCCAGGCCTGCGAATCCCGCGATCGAGGTCAGGACCTTGGCCGGCGTGGCCATCAGGTCCTCGAAGCGGATGAAGAGCGAGGGCCCTAGGTGCGCCTCGGCGGCTCGCCTCCCCGCCTCGACCGAGGCCTCCCACAGGGCGAAGGCCTCCTCGAAGGACCAGCTGCGGCCCGAGATCAAGAAGGGCAGGTTGCCCCTGGGGCTGCGGAGGAGCAGATCCGGATGGGCGTCTGTCCCGGAGGCTGCTGCGCCCCAGGCCGCAGTCGACCGTGCCTCCCGCTGGATCAGGCTCTGGGAGGCATCGATGCCGTTGCGCTCGACGCACAAGAGCCGCGCCCCGGGAAAGACCTCGGACCACAGCGCCGCCGTCCACGCATTGCGGGGGTCCTTCCATCCCCAGGGCTTGCTGCTGCGTGCCCCGAGCCTCGAGGCAGCCCATGCCAGCCGTCCTTGGTACGCAGCAAAGCCCCTCCCCGCGATCTCCTCGCGCAGCACGCGCAGCAGCTCTCCGCGCTGCTGCCCCTCACCCAGCGCAGCCACCGCATCCCACGGCCGATCCCACGAGCCGCCAGATCTCCGCAGCAGCCACTCATTGCGGCGCACGAAGAAGAGCGGCTCTGCATTCTGCTCGAGTCCTCGGCCCATGAACGCGCCCATGGCCTGGAGCGCCCGTGTGACGAGGCTCGTGCCCGAGCGGTGTGCGCCGAGCACAATGAGCGGGGGGCCGCTGAGTCCGCGCGGAGTCGCTCTCACACCTCGAACCCCCAGCTGGCGACAGCCTCGACCAGCTCGGCCGGGAACGCCGCGCGCCCGCGTGTTCGCCAGCGTCCGCTGCTCGGGCTCGGCGCCGTGAGGGCGCCTCGCTCGGGACCCTCGAAGCAGCTCGCCGGGAGGCCCAGGAAGTCCGCGAGCCCCTCGAGCACCTCGGCCGGCCCCGCGGTCAGGTCGTCGTACCGCAAGCAGAGGAAGCGCTCTCCCAGGAGCTCCCCGCCCAGGCGCTGCGCGCGCTCGGCGGCTGCCACCCAGAACCTCAGCTGCGCCTCCGCGGGGTCCCCTCCATCGGTCGGAGGGACGACACCCAGCGCGGGTCCGAAGCGGTGCAACTGATAGAGGTTGCGGCTGAGCGCCATGTCGAGCCCGTGCCGGAGCACGAACACAAAGCGCATGCGCGGGAAGTGGGCCGCCAGGGCGGGCAAGTAGAGGTGTGCGTTGGGCTCCTTCAGGCCCCACCGGCTGGCCTTCGCGCCGGAAGGAGGCTTCGCGCGCAGCAGGTGCCACGCTCGCCTCAGGGCCCAGGCACCCCGGCCATTGCCCTCGTGATCGTGACCATGCACGAGCACTCTCCGCAGGGCTGCCCCCAGCGCCGCCCGCTCCGCGGGCGAGGGCACGCCCCCCGTCCACGCACTGCGCTCGAGCAGCCGCAGCGCGGCCGGTCCCCACTCGAGCTGGGACTCGACCTCTCCTCGTCCCTTGAGGAGCAGCGTGAACCCAAGGTGATCCAGCGACCGATTGAGGTCGCCACCAATGGAGTGGCCAGACAGCTGAAGTAGCCGCCCAAACACCCGGGTCGCGCTGCCCCCGAGCCCACCGACTACGATGGGCCCTGCGGTCGAGGGACTGTCCGGCGTCTGCATGGCTGACCCTACGAGCGTAAGTCCCCCTCTCGCTCTGCGGACCGATCAAGTTCAGTCGTCCCGGCGCCAGGCAGACCCCGACCACCTCCCTTCCATGCCGTCCGATTCCGACCGCTCGATCCTCCGCGCCGACCTCGCACAGCTCGATGAGGACGGGCGCAAGGTCGTGGGGGGGCTGGTCGCCGTGATGATCCAGTCGCCGGAGCGCGTCAAGGACCGTGAGTGGATGGGAGAGCAGCTGACGCAGGTCCTGCTGCTTGCGCGGCGGGATCAGCTGGAGGCACTGCCGGACGCCGGGGCTGGCATGGAGGTCGTCCACCGCGAGCTTGCTGCCCGGGGCGAGGAGTGGACACGCCTTGCGTTTCGCGTGTTCGCAGCAACGGCGGAGGACCTGGCTCCGCGCCTCGCTGAGGGCGTGACGCGGGACCAGGCGCTGGTGCATGCGATGGGGTTTCTGATGGAGCATCCGGGGGAGTGACGCGCGGGGAGGGCCGCGGTTGCGGGGGAGGCCCGAGATTTCTCGAGGGCGCGGGGAGCGGCCGAATCGCGCCGACGCGCCCACCCCTCTAGATCCACCACCTCCCCCGCCCACCCAAGAGGGACGCCCCACCTCTCCCCCGGTGTCACTCCGCGGGCGAAACCCCTCCTGGCGGCTTCGAAGCCGAAGCCTCCTCCTCCGCCGCCCCACACCTGCGCAGCAGCACATCCCGCCGCTTCCGCGCCCGCCGCAGATCCCGCGTCCGCAGCGACATCCTCACGCGCCGCTTGGTGTGCGGTGTCGGATGAACCGTGTAGTGCACCCACCAGGTCCCGTGGTTGTTCCACAGGTGGTGGTTCGGATTGGCCGCGTCGATGCGAATGGAGAGGTTCGAACTCACGATGCGCTCCTTGGATGGAGGTCCCCCGAGGCGCATCGGGACGCGCGTCCCGCCCGCGGGGTGCGGACGGCTCGCGCCGGAGACTTCATTCACGGGGCAGCCCGTGCACATCGACCCTCGAGGGGTCAGCCACCTTGGCTCTCCGCGCCAGGTTGGCAGGTCCGCAAGAGGCGAACCGTTCCCGATGTTGTGCCCCCAGTATCGGCTGCTCCGCCCACTTCGGGAAGCCCTGATCGTGTCATAGCGACGGGACTCTCACGGTCGGAGGGTTCATGAACCCCTGAACCAATCCCCCCGCCTCAGTCCGCGAACCAGCGCATCAGCTGCTCGAGGCTCGGCACCCTCCTCCGCTCCCGCCAGCGCAGGAGAGGGACGCACGCGATGAGGAACGCGAGGGCCAGCCCCACGGACGCCTCGCGA
This sequence comes from Planctomycetota bacterium, assembly GCA_016779225.1. Taxonomy (GTDB): domain Bacteria; phylum Planctomycetota; class UBA1135; order UBA1135. Next base: position 27,028 of record JADHNZ010000011.1, on the reverse strand, counting down.
CCCATGGCCCCGCGCCAGAAGTGCGTCGTCTCCAGTCCCTGCACCTCTGCCGCGATCCACAGGGGCCACACATGGACCAGGTGGTGCGCGACATAGAGAGTGAACGAGCTGCGGCTGAACAGACCCACCAGCCCGCGCCACCCGCCGTCCCCCACTCCTTCGCGATCGGCATAGCGAGCCAAGAGGCCTAGCAGCAGCAGCACCTGCCCCAGGGTCTGCAGCGTGTACTGCATCGTGGGCGGGAACATGCGCCACCCCGTCAGCAGCGCCACCGCGTCCTCGCGTAGGACGCGAGTGGCGCCCCACCGCAAGAGGAACGACCCCACGATCAAGAGGGCTCCCACCTGCGCAAGCCGCACCGCGCGCACACGGAACCGCTCACCGCCAAGAAACACCCACCGTCCGACGACCACTCCAATCAGAGGCAGCGCGATCCACGGGAAGACCGGGAAGTACCCCGCCGCCAGGAACCCCGCGCCGACATCGCGCAGGGTCCAGTCGTAGTCGTACCAGGGCTGCTGCCAGAACTCCCAGGCGCCCACCGTGCGCTGCAGCGGCGGCGTCACCACAAGGGCCAGGACCGCGGCGCCCAGGAGCAGCGGCGAAGGCGCGTTGCGCGCCAGGGTCAGCACGACCAGGCCCGTCCCGATCAGGGTGAGCACATCCCAGTTGAACACATCCTCCGGCATCCAAACGGCGACATTGAAGAGGAGTCCCACCAGGAACAGGAACACGCCGCGCCGCACACCGCGGCGCGTGATCTCCTCTGCGGTGATCCCGCGCCGCTGCTGGCTCTCGACCCACAGCGCAAAGCTCACCCCCGACAGCACCACGAACATCGGCGCACCCGATCCCGCAAACGGAATCACCCACCCCGCGAGGTTCTCGGTGAAGTGCACCAGCACCATCAGCACGATGGCGAGGGCCCGCACGGCGTCGATGGAGGCGTGACGCATCAGCCGATCAGCGCCTCCGCGAGGAGCAGCAGCACCTCCGCCGCCAGCAGCAGGATGATCGCCCACTCGAGGGCATGCCCCTTGCGCGCGTTGAGGGACTCGCCGATGCGCTCGGCCACCAGCCCATGGACCTGCTCCTGGGCGACCAGCGCCGGATCCAGCAGCTCAAAGCGCTCGTGCAGTCGCAGCCTCTCCCGCAGCCGCTCGCCCACCTGGCTCGCGAGGGTCGGCGGATACACATGGGGGACCATGACGCGAGGACCCAGCTCCGACCAGGTCCGCCGCAGGTCCAGCAGCTCGCCATAGCGCTCCTTCAGCTCCTCGCGCTGGGCCAGGGTCTCCGGCGTCACCTCGAAGGCCGCCGGCGCGGCGGTCCGCAGCGGCGCCCAGGCGCTCGCGATCCCCGCCTCCACGCGCCGCAGCTCGGCCTCCGTGATGCACGCCTCCACCGCGGCCCGCTCCGCGATCGCGAGCCGCTCCGGCTCCGCGAGCACGACCAGGAATCCTGGGGCCACCACCAGGTGCGCACCCTGCAGCCCGAGCAGCGTGACCTGGGTCTCGGCCAGGTCCTCCCGTCCCGCTAGCGCCGACCGCGCCGCCTCTGCGAGGAGCGGCTGCTCCTTCGCGGCCGACGGGATCGAGAGCAGCTGCAGGCTGGAGGGCGCGCAGGGCAGGTCCTCCACAGCGCTCCAGGAGGCCAGGGCAGAGCGTGCGCCCTCCGGGCCAGCGGCGGAGCGCAGGGCGTCCTGCGCGTCCCACGACACGGTCAGGCAGGTGGAGCCCTCCGCGGGCTCCGGAATCGGATCAGAGGTCATGGAGTGGGGAGAAGTCAGGCGCCATGCGAGGGCCTTGAACGCTGCAGGCGCGGAGAGTCATCAGCGGGTGGCCACCCGCGCAGCGAGCTCGTGCGCGACGGTCCCCGCCGCCTCGAGCACGCCGTTCAGGGTCGAGTCGTAGAGGTAGTCGCCCACCAGATGCAGGTCCGGCGCGCCCGCGGGCGAGGGCGTGTGGCGCAGGGTGATCGGCCGCGGCTGGCGGCCGCCTGGGAGGGCGCTGACGGACCCGATCCAGCGGTGCACCTTGGCCTCCATCACGAGCTCCCGCCCGCCGGCCAGTGCCGAGGGCAGGGAGTCCAGCGCCGCCGCAACGAGCTCCTCGTCGGAGAGGCGGTCCAGCTCCACCGCCGCCTGCCCGCCCATCAGCCAGCCCAGCACCCCATGCCGCGCGTCCGCCGTGCGCGACGACTCGTCGTAGAGGCAGCACCCCCCAAAGGCCTCCAGCATCAGGAACGACTCGTTCAGGACGCCGCGCCAGAAGGGCCGCTCGAACAGGATCGAGACCCGCAGGTAGTGGGCGGGGTGATCGTGGTGTGCCAGGTGCTCGCGCATGTCCTCGCCAAGCGCCTCGCCCTCGAACGCCAGCGCGGCCAGCTGCGGCTGAGGAAGCGCCAGCACCGCGTGGTCGCACCGAAGCTCCTCGCCGCCCGCCACGCCAAGCTCGACCCCACCGCCCGCCAGGCCGCGCACGCGCTCCACCCGCGTGGCAAGGCGCACCTCCATACGCGTGCGCCGCACCAGCTCCTCGATGATGCGCTCGTTCCCGCCCTCCACGCTGTAAAGCAGCATGTAGTCGGCGTCGTTCATGAGGTAGTTCTGCAGGCCATAGCGCAGGTTCGTGGCGCCGGCCTCGGTGGCCAGGTCGCTGTGCAGGAGCGTGTCGAGATAGCGCCGCGCTCCCAGGACCCGAGGCTCGACGCTCTCCATGAGCTCCATGAAGCCCTGGGCGCCTTGCTCATCCCTGAAGCTCTCCGCGAGGTCCGCGTCATAGAACTGCCGCGGCGACATCCGCCCCCGCGCCCGCCTGTCGAACCGCAGCACCTCCCGCCGAGCCTCGCCACCCAGCGCCCCCTCGAGATCATCCAGGTTGGCGAGGATGCGGCCGCCCAGCTCCACGGCCTGCCCAGCCATCCCCGTCACCGGCAGCCCAAGCTCCCGCACCAGGTCCTTCAGCGGATCCTCGTCCACCGGGGAGACGTCATAGAGCTCCGCCGCCCCGATCTCGTACCGGACGGGAACCGCCTCGAACCGACCCGTCCGCACCTTCCCGCCCAGGCGCTCGCTGGCCTCCAGCACCAAGATCTCCAGCGGCCGCTCACTCCAGCACTGCAGGCGATACGCCGTGAAGAGTCCCCCTGGACCACCCCCAACGATCGCCACCCGCGGGATCCCCCGCACTCCTAGCCCAGCCTCCGTCACGACCTCATCTGATCCGATCGCGCACGAGAATGCCCGCCTCCCGTCGCAAGCGGCACCCCCGCCGTTGGCAGCCGAGCCCACAGCGCGCCTCACACGCTCACAGCGCAAACACGAGCCAAGCGCCCCTCTGTCCGCCCCAAGACTCCCCTCCAGAGCAGCTTCATCCAAGCCCCGGCCCCGGATCCCAACCACGGCCCCCGCAAGGCCTCCCCACCGCTGGACGATCGACCCGCACCTCCGCTAGCCTGCCCCCCCAAGCGCCCGTAGCTCAGCAGGATAGAGCACCGGTTTCCTAAACCGGGGGTCGTGGGTTCGAATCCCGCCGGGCGCGCCAATGACACTCTCGCCGAGTGCGCACTCCCTCCATGTGAGCTTGTCGCGACACCGCAGTCCGTGTCGCGCGCTGCGTCCGGAAGGGTCGGGAGTCTCGTTGCAGGCAGCGCAGAGATGCCTGGCGGCAGCCGGTGACGGTCCTTGCGGATCTCGGAAGGTCCGCTTCGAGCTCCCCTGCATCGCCTTCTGCCGGGCCTCGCGGGGGGGGCGCCTGCGTGTCAGCGCTCCTGTTGCGGTCGTGCTGTCGATGAGCGAGCAGGCAGCGGTGGTCGAGCAGGGCCTGATCTGCGTGACCACCTTCGCGATCCTGTTCGGCAGCTACCCTCCAGCTGGTCCGCCCCGCGCCGACCGGGTGGCTGCTGAACGGGCGTGAGCGACAGGCTCGGGGGCCTCGACCGGCCCCCAGCGACAAGGGCCCCTGATTTTTCGAGTGAAAGTGCCCAACGCCTGGACGGTCGGCGGCACTGAACCACTGACATGACCCCCTCACCGCGACATCCCGACCTGGACGCCCTGCTCGTCCACGCCTCCTGGGCACGCGACCTCGCACGGGGGCTGGTGGCGGATGCCGCGGCTGCCGACGACCTCGTCCAGGAGGCCTGGGTCGCTGCTCTGGAGAGCCCTCCGAGGCACGCGGAGAACCTCCGTGGCTGGCTCGGAACGGTGATCCGCAACCTCGCGCGGTCTCGCGGCCGCAGCCACGGCCGGCGCGCGGCACGCGAGGCCCAGGTCGCTCTCGAGGATCACCAGGAAGCGCCTTCCAGCGAAGCCCTGGCGTCCCGGATCGACACCCAGCGCAGCCTCGCCTCCGCCGTCCTGGAGCTCGACGAGCCCTACCGCTCGACCGTGATCCTGCGCTTCTACGAGGGGCTCGACGCCACGCAGATCGCGAATCGACTCGGGGTCGCTCCCAGCACGGCGCGTTGGCGGATCAAGGTCGGGCTGGACACCTTGCGTGAGCAGCTCGACCGCGACTTCGACGGCGACCGCGCCGCATGGGTCGCCCTCGTCCTCCCGCTCGCCCGCCCACGACTCGCCCCCGCCTCGACCGCGGCCGTCGCCACGACGACCCTTCAAGGACTCATTGCATTGAAGCTCACCACCAAGACCGCCGCCATCGCCGCCGTCGCTCTGCTCGGGATCACCGGAGTCGCCCTGGTCGTCGATCCCCTCGCCGGCGAGGGGGAGTCCCCCGACGACACTCCCGCTCCCTTGACGTTCTCGCCCCTGGAGGAGTCGGCGCCACGAGTCGTGGAAGGCAACTCGATGGACGTGTCCCGCGAAGCCGTCGAGGCCGCTCCGACCGGGACCGCGACGGATGAACTCCTCGAGGCCGCAAGAACCACGACCTTCGCGTCGATGCGCCTGGTGGATCCCGACGGCCTGCCGGTCAGGGGAGCGACGGCGTGGTTGCCCGAACTCTCGAGCGCCGAGACCGGCGTGACCAGCGACGCCGATGGAACCGTGTCGATCCCGCTCCCGAAGCTCGAGCAACGCGAGAGCGTCTACATCCGTATCGACCATCCGCACTTCGCGAAGCTCACGCTCAACAATGTCGTCGAGCCCGGGCGCGTCACCGAGTTCGGCGAAGTCATCCTCCAGCCCGCAGGCTCGGTCGAAGGCTGGGTGTTCCTCGCCGACGGACGCCCCGCATCCGGTGCGTGGGTCGAGGCCGCATTGAGTGCCTTCGAGGGTGACGCCGAAGACAGCGCCTACGGGATGGAACGCCGAGTGAAGTCCGAGAGATCCTCGCAGCCCCATGCCGACGAGCTCGGGCACTTCCGTCTCGACCAGGTGCCGGCCGGGGTCATCCGCCTCTGGGCCGGCCTCGACGGGCACCTCGCGACCCTGTCGGCGCCCGTGGAGGTGCGGCAAGGGACATTGAGCTCGGGGGTGGAGATTCGCCTCGGAGCGCTCGATGCCGAGGACTTCATCACGGGCGAGGTCCGGCTCCCCGACGGTTCGCCGGCTGCGGGGGCCGCGATCCGCGCGCACCACTCCCGGTTCCTGCGCGGCAGCGGCATGAGTCAGTTCAATGCAGACGCCGAAGGGCGCTTCCGCATCGCCGCACGACCCGGTGCCGTGTACCGCGTCGCTGGGTTCGATTCCGAGGCGGCCCATGGCTCGGCCGAGGCTAGCGGGCTGAGGGCCGGCGACCACGTTGTCCTTCAGCTCGAAGCCGGGCGCTTCTTCGAGTTCTTCCTGACCCACGACGGCAGCCCCTTCACCCAGGCAGAGGTCTGGGCCGCTGACCCTCGATCGAATGCGTATGTCGTCGCCCCGTCCGCGATCGAGGTCGTCGACGACCACTACCGGATCGCGATCCCCGAAGGCGATTTCGTCGTGAGTGCGAGGGCCGAGGGCTTCGCGATGCTGGAAGTCGGCCCGTTCGACGAGGACTCGGTCCCGAGTCAGGTGACCGCGGAGCTGACCGCGATCGCCGGATTGCGAGGTCGCGTCCTGATCGATGGCCAGCCCGTGGCAGGTGCACGAGTGAGCGCGAGCCCGATCGCGCGCCAGTCCGTCGAGGCGGACGGCTTCCGCTGCCTCGTCGATCCGTTCAGTCGGTTGGACGAGACGACCGACGACGCCGGGAACTTCTCGCTGACGATTCGCGAAGCGCGTACCTGGGTCGTTCGCGCTGAGATCGCGGGGCAGGCACCTTCGGAGACCGCTCCGCTGGACTTCGACCCCGCTGTGGGCATTGAGGGGATCGAGCTGTCACTGACTTCCGGAGGATCGATCGAAGGGCGCGTGATGGAGAACGGCCGCCCCGCCGCCGGTCGAATCGTCGCGGCCTCACGAGGGGACGGCCATCCGACCTCTACGCGTTCCGACGCCGACGGGATCTACCGCTTCGAGCACCTCATGCCGGGCCGCTGGCAGGTCCAGCGGGCAGAGGAGGATCTGGTGCCCGGCAACTCCACGATGAGCATGTGGGGCGATCCCATCACCGAAGCCGACCTGCCCTGGAACTGCACGGTCACCGAAGGTCAGGTCACGAACTTCGACCTCCTGACAGGTCCAAGACCGACGCTCGTGGGCCGTCTGACCTTCGATGGGCGCGGACCGGGGGCCTGGTCGGCCCAGTTGATGGACGACGCCGACCCGATCGTGCGTGACCACAAGGTGCGCGTCGCTGCCGACGGCTCGTTCACGATCGAGGTGCCGTCCGAAGGTCGATACCGACTGATGATCGGCGCGGACAGCGAGGAGTGCGTGCTGACGACCGCGATCGATCTCCACGGGTCGAGGGTCGACTGGGCGCGCGACCTGCCCGCGGGTGCGTTCGAGCTCTCGGGCGTCCCGGTGGTCGATGGGTCCGGCGGAGCCGGCGCGATCCCCGAGATGATGTTCGCGCTCGCACGCGTCGACGACTTGATGGTCCTGGCTCCGATCCCGCCCGGTGTCTCCGCGACCCACACGCTCGAATCGGTTCCCGCCGGAGACTACGTCGTGCGCAGTGGACCTCCGGAGCCGCTGTCGAGTCCCGAATCGCTGTTCGACTTCGGACGCGAAAGGATCGAGTTCCAGGTCGAGCCTGGGGAACGCGTTCTGGTCACGCTCCCGAAACAGGACGACTAATCGCTCGCGCGCTCGTCCAGCAGCGCCCGAGCGCGCTCGGCGACCTCCTGGAGTTGGCCTCTGGGCTCTCCTCTGCCGAGTGGCGAGCGAGCATGAGGAAGCCATGAGCGTCACTCGCATCCCGTTCGCGTCCACGGCGCCCTCTTCGGCCGCCCCTGTGTCGCCGCATTCGCTCCACGGCCGCGAGCGTGGGCCTGAGTCCCTTCAGCGTCACGATCCTGCTCAACCACTTACTGGAGGAGCTGGCCCACGAGCACTTCCTGCACGAGCTGGCCAACGAGGTCAGCCTGGGACGTACGGTCCGGCTGCCTGGGTTCGGCGTCTTCTCGGCCAGGTACTACGCCTCCTGCCGCACCTGCGCTCCACGCTTCCAGGCGAGCAAGGCCTTCAGGCTACAGACCCGCCATTCGGCTCCGCTGGACCTGGCGAACCACCGACCCTCGCCATTGCTCACCAGAGGCCGCAGCCGCCCGGCTTGGCCCCTCGAGGAAGAGGAGGTCACGACCCGAGAGGCCATCCTCAAGGCGTTGGAAGCGGCCGACTGAGCTACGGCGATTGACCGGGTGTCAATCTGGGCTGCACCTCGAGTTCAGCCGACGAGAGCCACGGTACGACCCTGCTTATGGCCTGCGCACGCGCCCAAGGGCCTCGCGAGCCTCACCCCAAGAACACCCGCTCGCCGTGCCATTCCAGCGCCTCCGGAGAGGGGCGAGAGCCCTCCTCCGGCAGAACGAGGAGCTTCTTGCCATCGAAGGGGTAGTACCGGTGGCCGTTCTCCCACTTCTCGCGTAGCTGGTGGCTGACCCTGACCTCGTAGTCGGGCGTGACGGTCACGTAACCAGAGTCGAAGAGCGCGTGGAACTCCTTGGTGAGGAGCATCCCGTTCTGGACGTGGTTCGAGGAGGGGCCGAGGTAGGGCTGGATGTGGGCTGCGTCGAGGACGACCTCGGTGTGCTCGCCGGTGATCGCGCAGCGGCGCTCGTAGGTGCCGAGGAGCCTCGACCGGAAGGCGCCCTGGCCAACGCGTTGGACCTGACTGGCCAGCACGAGCTCGCGCGAGTCCACCTCCAGCGGGACGAAGGTCCCGGCACCGAGGTCTCCAGGCACATCCATCGTGTCGTACTGGATCTCGGCCAAGAGGCGTGAGGCACGGATCTCGTCCCGCTCCGCCTTGCCCTGGACGATGTTGGGCGCCCAGCCCTGGTCCTGGCCCCAGGGGAGCCAGCGGTCCTCGGGCCAGAAGACACAGTCCCTGAGGATCGTGCACCCCAGTGGATCCCGGGGCGCGTCCGCATCGCCGAGGAGGTCGAGCCTCCGGTAGCCGCCGATCCGCGTGAGGAACGAGGCGAGGTCGGGATCCCCGTTGCCGGATCCGAACAGGTTCCACGCCTGATGAAGCCCGAGCAGGATAAAGTGCGAATAGAAGCCGTAGCCGGCGATGGCGTTGCGCGGACTCTTCAGGCGGAAGAAGACCGGCGTACCCGGCGGCAGGTTAGCCATCGGCCTGCGGGCCTTCGGCTGCCAGAAGTTGGCCTCGTCGATGGCCAGGCCCGCACGGACCTTCTCGGAGAAGAAGTCGAACTAGTTCCAGTCCGTGTTGGCGATGAAGGGCTGCATGCGGAGGGAGTAGCTTGAGGCGATGGTGTCTTGCGTCCGCTCGCACCGGCGAGAGAACAGGGTCAGGTTGCCAAGGATTGCCTCTGCGACCCTGCCAAGCGTGCGAGCGATTCCGGTCAGGTCAACCCAACCTACCGGGTTGGACCCGAATCCGACTATCGCTTGCAGGGCGGCCGGCTAAGGGAGCAGGGCGAGCCGCCCCTCTTCGGTGAGTCGCTGGTAGTGCCTTACCACGTGCTGTGCGAGGGGCGCGTCGTGCAGGAGCACGCCAAGCTCAATGTTTCGGTCGAGCGCTGCTTCCGTGAAGTTGGCAGAGGTCACCAGGACCTCGCTGGCATCACGCGCGATGGCCTTGGCGTGGAGCACGGCCCTGGCCGACCGGTCTTCCTCGAGGGCTTCGGGGAAGTAGTACACGCGCGGCCGACGCTCGCCGGGCCAGCCGTACTTCCAGAGGCTCAATCCAGCCTTGTAGATGGCTTCCTCGGCACTCCCGTGGTGGCTCTTGCGGTCCACATTGAGCAGTAGCGTGACCTCGAGCTCGGGGACAGCGTCCATCCTGCTGGCAAGGCGCTCGAACGCCTTCTTCCCATCGAAGAAGGCGTAGGTGCTGATCCAGAGTGACGACTCAGCTCGACCGATCAACTCGTCGAAGACCCTGCGCGTATCCCGGGCGTGAAGTCCGCTGACCTCCGGCCCAGTTGGTCGTACGCTTCTGCTCTTCGTGAAGCGCGCGAGGATGGCCTGGAGCAGCGGTCTCCCTGACCCCGTCGCGACAAGTTGTCACGGGGCCGGTCGGAAAGTCTTTCCTGGTCGGGCTCGATGTGGCGTTACCAAGGGGTCGGCCTCGAGTTCCTGGCGTGGCAGTTCGGGACCGATGCCTGCAGCATCCAGGTGGACGGCGAGCCCGCCCTGGTCGTGGCCACCCCCGTCATGGGAGGAGTGGTGGCGGTCCGCGCCGGAGCCGAGATCGGTGCCAGCCAAGACCGCAGTCACACCCTGCCGACGGTGTGGGTCCGCAAGGACCGTTGAGCGCTCGCTGGGCCTGCGGCTCGCGCGGTGTGGTTCGCAGCTGACGGGCTCAGAGGGTCTTGAGGTACTCCAGCAGGGCGCGGCGCTCTTTGGCGTCGAGGTCGCGGGCGAAGTCGTGGCCTTGGGCGCTCATCCCCCGGCGCTCGGAGTCGTGGAGGCGGGGGTCGGCGGTGCGGTCGGCGGGCGTGAGGTAGGTGGCTTGGAGGCCTAGGCGCTCGTGGTCGTGGGCCCCGGGCTCGAAGGTCCAGAGGTGGGCGCCGGCCTCGATGCGGGCGGTGCGGGTGTCGTAGTCGAGCAGGTCCTCGAGGGTGGGGACCGAGCCGTTGTGGAGGTAGGGCGCCGTGGCCCAGATGCCGCGGAGGGGCGGGGCGACATAGCCTCGGTCGGCCTCGGCGTCGGGGACGACCTCGATCGCGCCGTCGAAGGTGAGGAAGCCCTCGAGGCGGTCGCGGAAGCCCTGGTCCAGCGCAGTGGGGTAAAGCGGGTCGGTCACCACGCGGTCCAGGGCGACGCGCTTCGGGCGGTATCGAGGACCGGAGCCGGTGTCGCGGCCGTGGCACTCGGCGCAGGTTTGGTTGAAGAGCCCGCGGCCAGTCTCGGCGAGGTCGCGGTCGATGGGGCGGGGGTAGGGGGGCGGGGCGAGGTCGAGGATGAAGTCATAGATGGCCTCGAACTCGTCGTCCCAGCTGCGCACCTCCTCGCCGGTGATGCCGTTGGTGCGGACCCGGCGCAGGAGGCTCGCTCTCTCGAGCAGGCCTGCGTCGCGGAAGTCGCGGATGACATCGCGCTCGAAGGACTCGTTGCTCGGGGCTGCCTCGCGGAGGGCTAGGATGCGCGCGGCGCGCGCTTCGCCGAAGAGCTCCCTCAGCTTCGCCGGGTCGCCTTCGAGCAGGGTCTCGCGCACGCCGTCCTCGAAGACGAGGTCGTTGATGCCGAGCGCGAACTGCATGACCGTGCGGTGGTTCCGTTGCACCGAGCCGTCGAGGTACATGTGCGTCTTGTCGCGCAGCTGCCACCAGGCGGGTGCGTCGAGGGGCAGGAGCCCGTCGGGATGGGCCGCCATGCGCGCCGCGTTGGCGACGCCCGCGGCGGTGACGCCGGCCACGCTCTTGAGGTCGAGGTTGGGCTGACGCAGACCGAGGAGCAGCTCGCCGAAGAGCGTCGCCTCGGTGACCCCGATGGTGTGCCCCATGTTCGCCAGCAGCATCCCGTCCTCGAGCAGGGTGCGCTCCTTGCCCTTGGCCCTCGCGACATCCGTCACCAGGTCCTCGAGCATGAGCGTGTTGTTCGGGAGGCCCGGCACGAAGGTGCCCTCCACCGAGCCGCCGTGGCAGGCGAGGCAGTTCAGGGTCCAGGGGGAGCCGGGCACCCCGCTGAACGCGGCCGGGATGTCGTTCCCCCGGCGAGGGTCGAGGTGCAGCCCGTAGTGGTCGAGCAGCATGCGGTAGCGCGTCGCGGCGTCGGCCGCCTCGGCCCGCGCGCGCTGCTCGGCGGGCCACTGCCGCCACAGGTCCTCGAACAGCTCGCGCTCGAGCGAGAAGGACTGCATGGGCTGCTCGTAGAGGATCCGCAGGCCCGCGGGCAGGGGCGCGTCATCAGGACCAGCCGCGGCGGGACCGAGGTGGAGCAACAGGAGCAGGGCGGCGGTCACAGGGAGGCGTTCGCCCGCCGCAGGGGCCGGGATGCGGTGGCCTGGGTCCGCCTCTTGGGGGGCCTCCGGCAAGCCCCCATGACCCTGTCGTTCGGAGGGCGGCCGGACGAGGGGCCGGAGCCCATCGGTGCGAGGACGGTCCTGGGCGCTTGGGCTGAGCAGGTCAGCCCGTGGCCGGCGCTGGGTTCGGCTGGCGGGCTGATACACCCGCGCTTGGGGAGGTGCGCTGGGCGGCCCTTGGCTTGGCTGCCAGCGGCGCGGCGGATCAGCTGCGCAGGATGCTCTCCATCTTCTTCCCGCGGGCGAGTTCGTCGATGAGCTTGTCGAGGTAGCGCACCTGCTGGGTGAGGGGGTTCTCGATCTCCTCGACGCGGTAGCCGCAGATGACGCCCTTGATGAGGGCGGCGTTGGGATGGAGCTTGGCCGCGGCGAAGAACTCCTCGAAGGTCGACTTCTTGGCGATGTGCTTGGTGACCTGGGCCTTGGTGAAGCCCGTCAGCCAGCGGATGACCTTCAAGAGCTCCTCCTCGGTGCGACCCTTCTTCTCCACCTTGGCGAGGTAGTGGGGGTACACGGAGGCGAAGGTCATCTGCGCAATGCGCTCGTCCTGGGTGAGGCGGGGGGGCATGGGGGCACTCTTCGTGGCTGGGTGAGGCCGAGGGGGTCGAGGCGTGGGGCTAGTCCCTGGGTTCCGGCTCCGGGACGAGGGCCAGGATCGACGCGACCGGGCGCTCGCCGGCCTTGTCGCTGGGCTGATTCAGGACCTGACCCGCGACCCACAGGGTGGTCGAGCCGCCGCCGTCGAGGTTGAGGGCCTCGTGGGCGCCGTGGGCCAGCAGGATGGCGGCCGTCTCGTCGAGGGTCGCCCCGCGGCTGGTCTTGCTGCGGCCGTCCAGGACGAGCAGGAGGAGGGTGCCGTCCTCGGCCCAGCCCGCGGCGGTGCGCGGGTGACGGGAGGTGCCGCCCAGGGACTGGAAGCACTCGGCGACCTCGGTGTTGTGGAGGGCGCCGTGCGCGACCAGCATCGGGCCTGCACCGAGGAGCTCCTCGACGCCCTCCCAGGGCCGGCCCTGGTCGCGGGTGGGAGCCTTGGCAGGCTTGCCGGGGGCGTTCGCCACGGGGGCCTCGAGGGCGTAGACGACCCGGTCGAAGCACCAGGTCCAGGCGCAGTCCGCCCGCCCCTCGCGGTCGAAGCCGATGGCCGCGCGGGTCACCGGGTAGGGGCTGCCCTCGCGGCTCACGGAAGAGGGTCCACAGCAGGCCACCTCGCCCTCGTCGACGACGGTGCTGACCGAGCCTGAGGGGGCGAAGAAGCCCGCGTTGATCGCCACGATCGCTCCGAGGGCGGCGGCCTGGGCGGAGGTCGTGCGCAGGCCCGTCTCTGGCTGGCTGGCCTCGGGGCGCCAGCTGTCGTCGGGGCGCGCGGTCACCAGCCAGCCGTGCAGGGGGAGCGCGTCGTCGCGGAGCTCGCGTACCGTGATCGCCTTGGGGAGCTTGGCTTGGAGGTCCTCGCGCACGACCCACCGCGCGGGGTCGGTGATGCTCGGGCGCTGGTGGGGGTCCTGGACGGGGCCATGGGCCGGCCGGGGGCCTCCTGCGGAGGAGGCGTCACCGGTCGCGGTCCAGGGACAGGCCAGCCAGGCGGCGGCGAGCCAGGGGAGGAGGCGGAGGGCCATCCGCGCATCATAGAACGCCCGGGCTCGCCGGGCTCAGCCGTCGCCGGCAGAGGGGCGCAGCCGCGGCTCGGCCGTTGCGTGGCGCGCGCCGGGCGGGGATCATCCCCGGGCCATGATCACCGGCACCTTCCTCGACGAGATCAGCCACGACATCCCCTCGGCCAACTGGGACCGCGAGGCCTGGGCCCGCGACTTTCGGTCCATGCGGGAGTCGGGGATCGACACGGTGATCCTGATCCGGGCGGGGTATCGGGACCGCTGCGCCTTCCCGTCAAAGGTGCTGCAGCAGCGGCACGGCTACCTGATCGTCCAGGACGACCTCGTGCAGTGGTTCCTGGACCTGGCGGCCGAGAACGGGATGCAGTTCTGGTTCGGGACCTACGACTCCGGCGACCACTGGATGAAGGGCGAGCACGCCGCGGAGGTCGAGGTCAACCGCGCCTTCACCGAGGAGTTCGTCGAGCGCTATGGGGCCCACGAGGCCTTCGGCGGCTGGTACATCAGCCACGAGATCGACGCCTTCGACGAGTCGGTCATGCGCGTGTACGAGGACCTGGCGGCGCATCTGAAGAGCCTGCGAGAGCTGCCCATCCTGATCTCGCCGTACCCGCGCGGTGCCAAGCAGTTCGACCGCCCCTTCACCCTTCAGGAGCACGAGCAGCACTGGGGTCGCATCTTTGACCGGATCCAGGGCCTGGTCGATGTCGTGGCCTTCCAGGACGGCCAGGTGGAGTTCTCGGAGCTGCCCGCGTACCTGGCCACCAATGCGCGTCTCGCCCGCGAGCGGGGGATCACCTGCTGGTCGAATGTGGAGAGCTTTGACCGCGATGTGCACATCAAGTTCCCGCCCATCGCCTGGCCCAAGCTGCGCTACAAGATCGAGGCCGCGCGCGAGGCGGGCGTCGACAAGCTGATCACCTTCGAGTACAGCCACTTCATGAGCCCCAACTCGATGTTCTCGTCCGCGCACGGGCTGCATCGCCTCTACACCGCGTGGCAGCGCGGACTCGACCAGGCCTGAACTGCCGGCCGCGCTGACGGCTGGCCCCTCCACGGAGAATGTCGTGATGGAGAACCCTCCCAACCGCGAGCGCTGGCGCAGCCGGATCACTGACGATCTGTGGGGAAGCGTCATCCCCTTCTGGATGGAGCACTCCCTCGATCGGGAGCACGGCGGCTACTTCAACCAGCTCGACCGTGACGGCTCCGTGTTCGGGGACGACAAGCATGTCTGGCTGCAGGGGCGCGAGGTCTGGATGCTCTCAAAGCTGTTCCTGGACCGCGGTGACGAGCGTCACCTGGACGCCGCGCGCCTGGGCGCCGAGTTCCTTGCGCGCCACGCCGTGGGCCCCGACGGGCGGGCCTACTTCCAGCTGCGGCGCGACGGGTCCCCGGTGAAGCTGCAGCGCAAGATCTTCTCCGAGTGCTTCCTCGTCATGGCCTACGCGGAGTATGCCCGCGCCAGCGGCGACGGGGCCTTCCGGACGCGTGCGCTCGAGCTGTTCGATCGCGTGCTGTCCCTGGTGGACGACCCCTCGCCCCTGGGGAGGCCGGTCTTGGCGGGGCAGCGCCCTGCGCGCGATCTGGCCGTACCGATGATCCTGCTGAACCTCGTGGCGGAGCTGCGCGGGGAGCCGGGGACGGCGACCTTCGACGACCGTGACGACTATGACGCCATCGAGCGGAGGTGCGTGGCCGAGGTCCTCTTGCACTACGACCGCGGGCGCGGCCTGGTGCGTGAGCAGGTGGGCCTGGACGGGACTCCGCTGGATTGCCCCGAGGGGCGCCTCTTGAATCCTGGCCATGTCATCGAGGCCGGCTGGTTCATGGCGGAGCACGCGGCCCGCGTGGGGGATGCGCAGCTCGAGGCCGACGCGTTCGCGATGATGGAGGGAGCCCTCGACGCCGGTTGGGATGCCCAACACGGCGGGCTCTTCTACTTCCTCGACGCGGAGGGGTTCAGTCCGACGCAGCTGGAGTGGTCTCTCAAGCTGTGGTGGCCGCACTGCGAGGCCATGATCGGGACGCTGATCGCGTGGAGGCGGACCGGCGAGGCGCGCTGGTGGCAGCGCTTCGAGCAGGTCGCGGAGTGGGCCCTGGACCGCTTCCCCGATCCGGAGCACGGCGAGTGGTTCGGGTACCTCAGCCGCGAGGGTGAGGTCTCCCAGCGCTTCAAGGCCGGCCCCTACAAGGGGTGCTTCCATGTGCCGCGAGCCCTGTGGATGTGCGAGCGGCTGCTGGCCGAGTGAGGCCCGGCGCAGAGGGGAGGCCCTGCGCGGTCGCTAGCGCTCCGTGGCCTCTGCGGGGGCGCGCTCGGCGCGGCGATCGATGAGGGCCTCGACCGCGACCAGGCTGCCGGACGGGCCGCGAAGCAGGGTGGTGGTCTGCCCCGCGACGAGGCGCTGCCGGTCGAGGGCGCGCCACGGGCCGCCCTCCTGCTCCTGGGCCCAGAGGGCGTAGGTGCCATCGACCTCGGCCGTGGCCGACCAGGTCACCTGGCCGTCCTCCTCGTGGGGGACCGCCACCACGGCGCGCGGCCGCCAGGTGGTCGAGGAGCGCCAGGGGAGGCGCGCCTCCGCGGCGTAGGGGCCGGCGCGCAGGTCCCGCCCGCGTGCGCCATCCTCGCGGACGAGCCCCTTCTCGTAGAACCAGACCTCGCCCGCGAAGCCTCGCTCGCGGTTGGTTGCGACCGAGCCGTAGGCCAGGTCCCTGGAGATGAAGTAGTCGCGGAAGCTCGAGAGGACTCCGGGGGAGACCAGGTCGCGACGCCGCGCCAGCCACTCGATGGCGAGGGTCTCGGCCGCCATGCGGTGGTAGCCGTCGAGGTCGCGCGTGTAGAGCTGGGGGTGCAGCGCGTCCACGAGGCCGCGCTCGACCCAGGTGCGCTGGTCCTGCAGGTAGTCGCGCAGGGCCCAGCTCGGCGCGCCGGGCGCCATCGAGAAGACGAGGTCAGGGCTGACGGCCTTCACGGCTGACCGCAGGACGGCCAGGTAGTCCGTGAGGCGGTCGGCCCGCCACTGGGTCCAGGCCGCGTCGTGGATGTCCTCGGGCGGCGCGCTGCCTGTCGCCTCGCGGTACAGCGCAGCGGTGGTGGCGTCGTAGCCCGCCTCGGCGGGGAGCGCCGGCAGGCGGTCGTCGCCCTGGACGCCGTCCACGTCGTAGCGCGTGGCGCACTCGACCACGAGGTCGGTGAGGAACTGCTGGGGACCGGGCGCCAGGGAGTTCAGCCAGGGGAAGCCGTTCTTGACCACGGTCTTGCCGTCGCGGCCGATCGCCGCCCACTCGGGATGCCGCTCGATCGCCCGGCCGGGGAAGGTGACATGCCCGTCGGCAAAGCCGTACTCGAACCACGGGACGACCTCGATGCCGTGCCGGTGCGCCTCGTGCAGGACCTCGGCGAGGGGGTCGCGCTCGCCGTAGCGGGGGTCGGTGCGGCTGCCGACGACGCGCTCGGCGACGGCGCTGTCGAACAGGGTGTGCCCTTTGCTCCACACGACGGGGAAGATCACATTGATGCCCGCCTCGGCCAGGAGGGCCGTCTGGTCCCGGACGGTCTCGCGCGAGTCGAAGAAGGTGGAGTGGCTGTTCGGGATCCACACGCCGCGCACCTCGACGGGGGTCTCGGAGGAGGCTCCCTGGAGGGTGAGCGCGGTGCAGGCGGCGAGGGCGGTCAGCATGGGCTTGGTGGCGGTCAGCTGCGGGGGACGACGATCAGGGTCACGGGGTCCTCGGGTGCGAGGGGAGCCAGCTCGGCGCTGGCCAGGGCCAGCAGCTGGGGCGCCTCGACCAGGCCTGCGAGGTCCACGAGCTGGTGGGGCTTCACGAGCTGCACCTCGGGGATCACGAGGCCACCGTCACCCCAGGAGGTGTAGCGCGCAACGAGCTCCGACAGTCGTCCCTCGGCCTCGGACGCGGAAGCGGTGACGCAGAACGCATCACGGGTCCGGTAGCGCACCACGCCCTCCGCGTCGACGACGGCGGCGGGCATCCGCCAGACCTTGAACAGGCCCAGCAGGACTGGAACGCGGTGCTCGGCGGTGAAGGTGCGCAGCCAGGAGTCCTCGGAGCCGTGGACCTCGACCTGGTCGGGAGCAACCTTCATGGCGTGGGCGGCGGCCTGCCGCAGCTCGTCGAGCCCGGGCCTTGGGCCGGCGAGGTCCCGCGCGCGCAGCTGGGGCGAGCCGCTCGCGGTCGCCCGCACGCGGCGCTCGCGGCGGTCGATCTCCACATGCACCTCGATCGTCTCCGGGTCCGCGCCCATGCTGCGGACGCGGTCGAAGGCCTCGCGGCGAATCGCCAGCAGCTCCGACTCGCTGGGGTTCAGGAGGGTGCGCTCCACCGAGTCCTGCAGGATGCCGAGCGCCACGCCGATGGCCGAGATCACCTCGGCGTGGCGCGCGATGCGGTGCTCCATGCCGAGCGTCTTGGCTGTGAACGGGACGACGGCCTCGGCCCCACCGCCGCCGCCGACCATCACGACCTCGTCGGCGGCCACCTTGTGCTCGCTGAGCAGGCGCTTGACGACAGGAGCCACGCGCGCGGCGCCCAGCTCGAGCAGGCGCGTCGCCGCGGCCTCGGCGCTCGTGCCCAGGAAGCGGCCCAGGGCCTCGAAGGCCGTGCGCACCGAGCCGGCGTCACCCTTGCCATAGCCCTCAGACAGCTCGAGGAGGTTCGAGGCTCCGGTCGGGGTGATGGCGTGCGAGATCGCCCCGCCGCGGCGCAGGGCGAGGTAGTCCTCGGGGTCGCTCGCGCGGGGACGGAAGGTGGCGACCTCGACCTCGCCCAGCTCGGGGGTGAAGGCCTCGTACTCAAGGCCCGCGATGTGCGCGCTGCGCGGGCCCACATCCATGAGCTTGCCGCGCCGCGCTCGCGGCACGGAGCCGCCGGCCACGCCCACGGTGCGGACATCCAGGGTCCGCACGAACAGGCGGCGCCCGCCCACCTCGGCGGCGCGGATCTCGGGGCGTCCGTTCCGGATGAGGCAGATGTCGCTCGAGGTGCCGCCGACCTCGACGAAGACCCCGTTGGCGATGCGCTCGTACATCAGCGCGGCCGCGACTCCGGCCGCGGGACCTGAGAGCATGGTGAGCACGGGCCGCTTGCGCATGGCCTCGATGTCCATGATCCCGCCGTCCGAGCGCATGACCATCAGGGGCGCCTGGATGCCGCTCTCCGCAACCGCTCGCGCCGTGCGGTCGGCGGTCTCGATCATGATCGGCAGCATGCTCGCGTTGATGGCCGCGGTCAGCGTGCGCATGCGCAGGCCGTACAGCTGGGTCAGGCCCGAGGTCGCCGTGGCGGGGATCCCGAGCTCGGTCGCGATGCGAACCACGGCCTCCTCGTTCTCGGGCCGATCGACGCTGAAGGGCTCGGCAGCAACGAGGGCGCGTGCTCCCTCGGCCACGAGCTCCTGCAGGAGCGCGCGGACGCGCGCCTCGTCGAGACCTCCGGAGACATCCAGGAAGCGGAAGGCGGTCTCGAGGGTCGCTCCGGGTCCAAGGGGGACCTGGCCCAGGCGCGCCTCGCGACGCGCGCGGAGGCCCTGTGGCCCCGAGCCCAGCGCGAGGATGCCCACCTTGGCCACATCGCCCTCCAGCAGGGCGTTGGTGGCCTGCGTCGTGGAGTGGGCGATCAGGACGACCTCCTCCGGCGCAATCGTGGCCTCCTCCAGCAGGGCGTGCATGGACTGCACGACTCCCGCGGCCACGCCATCCTCATGGCCGTGGGTCGTGGGGACCACCGCCTTGCCCACGAGCTCCACCCGAGCGACATCGACCGCCACCGCGTGGGTGAAGGTGCCTCCCACATCGATGCCGATCTTCAGGCGGCGCGGCGCCGGCGCGCCCGGTCCAGCCTGCGGACCGTCTGGTTGCGCGCTGCTCATAGGTAGAAGACGGCCGCTGCGGCGAGGCCGAGGACTACGGCGCCCCACACGAAGGGCAGCGTGCGGAACAGGATTGCGTTGACGCCGACTCCCTGGTGGTTCGCGATCCAGACATTGGCGGTGTTCGTGGGATCACAGATGCCCTGCACCTGGCCCACGGAGAGGAGCATGGCCATGACCGCCGCGGCGGGGAGGTTGCCGCTGGTCATCAGGATCGTCGCGACCCCAAAGCCCAGGCCCCAGACATTGAGCGGGCCGCGGTAGAGGGCGAGCGGAGCTGCGATTCCGAAGCCCAGGACGAAGGTCCAGGGCGACGCCGGCACGAGGCGGGCGAGCACGGGTTCGATGGCTGCGAGGACCGGCCAGGTGGCTCCTGGGTGGGCTGCCTCCCAGCCGGCGGGGCCCTTGACCGCGGCGATGAGGATGCCGATCCCGAACATGAGCACGATCGCGGGCATCACGCTGGCTCCGCCCTCGATGAGGCTCTGGACGGTCAGCGCCATGGAGCCTGGACGCGCCGTCGCCAGGATGGCGTAGGCGAAGCCGATCACGAACGCGGCCAGGATCGGCGCGTCGAACAGCAGGATCGCAACGAGGGGAACGAGGGGGATCAGGTAGGCCCCCGAGCGAATGACCGGCTCCTGGTGGCGCCAGCGGCTCGCACGGCGCAGGACGCCGATCACCTGGGAGAGCACGAGGGCTGCAAACCCAGCGAGGACGATCCTGCGCGTCCAGACGAGGAGCGGGCCGGGCTCGGCTCCGGCGCTGGCGTCGCCGGACCCCATCAGGAGCGCCCCGATCCCCGCGACCGCGCTGAGGAACAGGACCAGCGTGCCCACCGTCCGCCGCTCGAGCCGGACGAGGCGGCCCACCAGGAGCTCGACCATGATCATGGTCGCGCCCGCGAGCGTGACGACCACGAAGAGCACCAGGGCGAAGCGCTTCACCTCTTCGGTGGGGACGCCGAGGGTGTCCACATAGAGCACCCAGTTGGCGGGGTTGAGGACGCCGCCCAGGCTCATGCCGAAGAGCACGATGCCTGCTCCGGCCGCGGGGGAGAGCCCGACCGTGGCCAGCATGGGCAGCACGATCATGGAGACCATGATCACCGCGCCGAGCCCGGTGAGGCTCGAGAAGAGGAGGGCCACCAGCAGCAGGGAGAAGATCCCGACCGCGAGGGGGTCCGCGCCAACGAGCTCGGCGCCCTGCTTGACGAGGCTCTCGGCGACGCCGGAGCGCTGCATCACGAAGGAGAGCGCGCCGCCGAAGAAGGTCACGATCATGGCCTTGTGCAGCATGATCGCGCCGCCGGACACCACCCCGTCGAGGACCTCGTGCCAGCCGATCTCGCCGGTCAGCACCACGGCCCCGCCCGCGATGCCCACGCCCATCAGAGGCAGGGCGATCAGCGCGGGGAGGACGCGCGAGATCATCGCGGCTGCGCCCAGGAGGAACAGGGCGAGGACGAGGATGGCCAGGGACATGGGGCTCAGAATCTACGGTCTCATGGGCGACCCCGGAACCTGTGGGTGGCCGCTCGGGGGGTGCGGTGCGCGGACCTGAGCGGTCGGGGCGCGCGGACCCTTCCGTCAGGCGCGAATCCGAGTGCGGCCTGGCTGCGAATCCGGGCTCATGCGGCTGGCGGGGATGGCGAGGCGGGGTGCGCGGGGTGCGCGGGGTGCGCGGGGTGCGCGGGGAGCGGTCCGCGTGCGGGGGACGGGGAGCGAGTTCCGGTTGGGGCGCTGGGCCGCCGAGAGCCAGGCGCGCCCCCTTCCGGCGCCGCTTCGGAACGCAAAGCCCGCGGGGGATACGCCATGAACCCGGGACAGAAGTCCGCCACGACCGGGGTCTGGTTCCGCAGTGACCTCCGCGTCGGCGACCACGGACCGCTGCTCGAGGCCGCCCGCGCCGGGGCGGTGAGCTGCGTGGTCTGTCTGGATCCGCGGGACGAGGAGCCCTCGCGCCTGCGCGGCCTGCCTCGCCGTGGGCCCTTCCGGGCCCGGTTCTTGGGCGAGGCCCTCGTCGATCTGCGCGAGGCGCTGCGAAGCCTCGGCGGCGAGCTGCTCGTGCGGCGAGGACGACCGGAGGAGGTGTTGCCTTCGCTTGCCCGAGAGGAGGGATGGACGGCTCTCCACTTCCACGAGGGAGTCGGCACCGAGGAGGCGTCTGTCGAGGCTGCCGTTCGGCTCGCGCTCCCCGATGACTGTGCCGTCCGCACCTGGTGGGACCGGACCCTTGTCGATCCCAGCGAGCTGCCCTTTGCCGTGGATCAGACCCCTGAGCTGTTCACGCGCTTCCGCAAGCTGGTGGAGCGCGGGGACGGCTTCCCGGAGCCGCTGCCCGCCCCGCGGTCACCCCTCCGCAGGCCAGCGACTCCAGCGGAGTCCGGCGACCTGCCGTCTGCGGGGGAGCTGGGCTGCGGAGCGCTCGAGGATGACCCGCGAGCGGTCCTGAGGTTCCACGGGGGCAGTCGAGCGGCCGCCGAGCGTGTGCAGGCCTATGTCTGGGAGGAGGATCGGCTCAAGGGCTACAAGCAGACCCGCAACGGCCTGATCGGGGCGGACTACTCGTCCAAGCTCTCACCCTGGCTCGCCCTCGGCTGCATCTCCGCGCGGCAGGTCCAGGCCGAGGTCGAGCGCTACGAACGGGAGCGGGTCCGCAACGATTCGACCTACTGGCTGACCTTCGAGCTGCTGTGGAGGGACTACTTTCAGCTCATCGCTGCGAAGCACGGGGCTGCGCTGTTTCGTGCCTCTGGACTGCAGGGGATCGAGCGTCCCTGGCAGCACGATGAGCAGGGCTTCGACGCCTGGTGTGAGGGCAGGACGGGGGTGCCCCTGGTGGACGCCAACATGCGCGAGCTGGCGCCCTCGGGCTTCATGTCCAACCGCGGGCGCCAGATCGTGGCGAGCTTCCTCACCAAGAACCTGGGCATCGACTGGCGCTGGGGGGCGGAGTGGTTCGAGAGCCAGCTGCTCGACTTCGATGTCGCCTCCAACTGGGGCAACTGGAACTACGCGGCCGGAGTGGGAAACGACGCCCGCGGCTTCCGCTACTTCGACATCGCCACACAGGCTTCCAAGTACGACCGCCGCGGCCGCCACGCGCGCCTCTGGTGCCCCGAACTGGACCGCGTCCCCGAGCGCCTCATCCACGCCCCCTGGCAGCTCACGCCCAGCCAGCAAGAAGCCGCCAGCTGCCGCCTCGGCCGGGACTACCCCCGCCCCCTCGTCGACCTCGACGCCAGCGTGGCCGCGAACCGGCGGCGCTGGGAAGAGTCGGAGCGGCGCTGAATTCGCGGTGGTCGACCGCGCGCCTCTGGCCCTGCGCAGCATCCAGGCCTTCGTGCTCTCCGGACGCAAGACGCTCGCTGACCGTCGCTGAGGGGGGGCGAGGACTCCGAGAGGCCTGGCCTGGAACGCGCGAGGGCGTTCGGCAGAATCAGCGGGCGCCTTCCTTCCTCGTGATCATGCCTGCCGTCTCCTCGCTCCTCGCCCTTCTGCTCTTCCAGGGTCCGCCTGCGGACTCGGTCACGGCTCTGCGCACTGCCGCGGAGGTGGTCCACATGGCGACCGGGATCAAGATTGGTGAGGTGACGGGCACCCAGGCCGTGGTGTGGGCACGCCTGACCGGGGAGCGCGTGACGGAGGGCGCGGCCTGGGCCGACGAGGCTGAGGCGGTTCCCGAGGGGCTCACCCTTGGCGAGATGGAGGCGGCCGTGAGTGCGAGGCCCGGAGAGGTCCGCGTCTCGTGGTGGGAGGAGAGTCAGCCTGAGGCGAGGCGCTCCACCGCCTGGACCTCCGTGGACGAGGCGCGCGACTGCACCGTGCAGTTCCTGCTGACGGAGGGGCTGCGCCCGGGAGGGCGCTACCGGCTGCTGGTCGAGGGGCGGCGCAAGGGGGCGACGCAGGTCGACTGCTCGACGCCGGGGTCGTTTCGGACTGCCCCCGCAGCGACGGTGCCGGCGCCGGCCCGCTTCACCGTGGTGACGGGGCAGTCCTGGCTGCGCCGCGACGATGCCGAGCGGGGCCACCGGATCTATCCGCAGATGGCGGCCCTCGACCCGGACTTCTTCGTGCACACCGGGGATGTCGTCTATCACGACAAGCCCGCGCCCTTCGCGAAGTCGGTCGAGCTCGCCCGTCACAAGTGGAACCGGGTCTATGGGCTCGAGTTCCAGCGCAGCTTCCACGAGCAGGTCCCGTCGTGGTTCATGACGGACGATCACGATGTCCTCAAGAACGACTGCTGGCCAGGCCAGAGCTACGGCGCGCTCTCGTGGGACGAGGGGCTCGCGATCTACCGCGAGCAGACGCCTACCGGCGAGCGGCCCTACCGCAGCGTGCGCTGGGGGAGGGACCTGGAGGTGTGGTTCGTGGAGGGCCGGGAGTTCAGGAGCCCGAACCGCCTCCCTGACGGCCCCGAGAAGTCGATCTGGAGCGCCGAGCAGAAGGCCTGGCTCAAGCGGACCTTCGCTGCCTCGGACGCGACCTTCCGCGTGCTGGTCTCGTCCACCCCGATCGTGGGGCCCGACCGCGGCAACAAGAACGACAACCACGCCAACAAGGGGTTCCAGACCGAGGGCGATGAGCTGCGGGCCTTCCTTGCGGGCCACAAGGACGCCTTCGTGGTCTGCGGGGACCGGCACTGGCAGTACTCGAGCTGTGATCCCACGACTGGCCTGTGGGAGTTCTCCTGCGGTCCCACGACGGACGCCCACGCGGGTGGGTTCAGCGAGAGCAATCGCTCCGAGGCGCACCGCTACCTCAAGGTCTGCGGTGGGTTCCTCGAGGTGGCCCTGGAGTACGACGGCGACGAGCCCAGGCTGGCCTTCCGCCACCGGGGCGTTGACGGACAGGTCCTCAACGCCGACCGCCGGATCCCGACCAGCGCGCGCTGACCCGGACCGCCGGGCAGCTCGAACGGAGGCCTCGAGGCGCGCCGAATCAAGGCGCCTGAGCACCCGAGCCGGCTCGATGCCTGCTAGCATTCCGGCCCGCAATGACTCCGGGCGTACCGGGCGTCCCAAGAATCGGTTTCTCAGCCGTCGTTCGGCTCGGCCACTTCGTCCTGAGGGCCAACCCCGCGTCTCGCCGCATCCCTGCCAGCCAAACCTCCAGCTGCCATGAGCAACACCTTCTGCGTCACCATCACCGAGTGCAAGACCAACGAGGATAAGGCCACCGTCGGCTTCGTCGTGGCCAACGCCGCCCTGGGCAGCGAGAAGGACACGATGGTGTTCCTGAGTGTCGACGGCGTCTGGGCCGCGGTGAAGTCCGAGGTCGACCGCATTGAGGCTGGCGAGCCCTTCGCGCCTCTGCGTGAGCTGGTCGAGAAGTTCACGGCGAACGGGGGCAAGATCCTCGTGTGCTCGCCCTGCATGAAGAAGCGTGGGATCACCGAGGACATGCTGGTTCCCGGTGCCACCCCCGCAGGCGGCGCGGCTCTGGTCGAGTGGCTCTCCAACGGCTCGCCGAGCGTCGGCTACTGATTCGACGGATCACAGCAGCGTCATGACCCGTGAGGACCTCGAGGGCCTGATCGCGGACCATGTGTTCGACGGCGGAGCGCTGGACTGCGGCTCGGGCCTCATCCTGCTCATCCGCCAGAACATGCAGCAGGTCCCCGAGGGCGGCGTCCTCGAGCTGCGGAGCCTCGAGGCCACGGTGCGCGATGACTTGCCGCCGTGGTGCCGGATGGTGGGCCACGCGTTCCTCGGCGAGCTCGGGGGGTCCATGCCTGGCCAGGCGCGCTTCTTCGTCCGCCGCGGGGCGGGGGAGGAGGCACGCACGGAGGCCGCCGCGCTCGAAGAGGACAAGACGCGGGCGCGCGCCTATGAGTGGCGCCTGCGTGCCCGGTCCTCGGACGCGCTGGAGACCACGGTCTACTGCCGCAACTTCAGGTGGACCCTCGGCCAGCCCGCGAGCTTCGAGGAGCAGGATGCGCACCCCTCCGCCGTCGAGGCGGCTCTGGGTGCGCTCGCGGCGGATCTCGTGACCGGCTTCTCGCTCGCCTGCTCGCGCGCAGGCCTCCAGGTTGATGACCTGGAGGCGACGGCCAAGGGGCGCCTGCACGATGTGATGACCCACCTGGGCCTTGAGCAGGGCGGAGATCCGTCCTTCGCCGCCATCGAGCTGAAGCTCTTCGCGTCCACCTTCGACCCCGAGGATCAGGTGCGAGCCCTCTGGGAAGAGACCGTGCGGCGCTCGCCCCTGGCCGCAACCCTTGCCAAGGCCACCGAGCTCACCACGAAGCTCGCCATCGTCTGACCCATGTTCACCGTCACCCAGGTTGGCAGCTGGCCGCGCTCGAGGGACCTCCTTCGCGCACTCCGCGACAAGCAGCAGGGCCGCATGACGCGGGCCGAGTTCGAGGCCGTGGCCGACGAGGAGGTGCGCCGCTGCGTGTCCCACCAGGTCGAGGCTGGCGTGGATGTGGTCGTGGATGGCGAGCAGCGCCGCGACAACTTCTACTCGTTCGTGACTGACAAGCTCGACGGCACGCGGCTGATGTCGCTGGCGGAGATGCTGGATACGGTGCCGGACAAGGCGGCCTTCGAGGAGATGCTGACCACGCTGGATGTGCCGGCATCCTCCATCCGTAACCCCACCTGTACGGGTCGGCTTGCCCGCAGGGAGCCCCTCGCCGTGGACGAGCTGCGCTTCGTACGGGAGCTGACCGACCTGCCGGTCAAGGTCTCCCTGCCAGGTCCGTACCTGCTGACACGCTCCATGTGGGTCGGGGCGTTCTCGCGCGCCGGGTATGACGACAAGACGGAGATGGGGGACGATGTCGTCCGCATCCTGCGCGAGGAGCTGATCGAGCTGCGCGACGCGGGGGCCTCGTTCGTGCAGTTCGACGAGCCGGTTCTCACCGAGATCGTGATGGGGGACGAGCATGACCGTCGAACCTTCATGTGAGCGACCCTCGCAACCCGCCGTGATGCGGGTTCCGAGCTCGAGTACGCCGCAGAGCTGCTCAACCGGGTCGTGGCCGGGGTCGAGGGCGTGCGCACGGGCTTGCACGTGTGCCGCGGCAACTGGAGTCGCCAGGAGGAGGTCCTGCTGACCGGCGACTACGAGCGGCTCCTTCCGGCCTTCAGGGCAATGGAGATCGACCAGTTCGTTCTGGAGTACGCGACGCCGCGGGCGGGAGAGCTCGCCGTGGTCGGGGAGGCGCTCGGTCATCGCGAGCTGGGGCTCGGCTGCATCAACCCCCGCACCGACGAGGCGGAGGATCCTGCCGCGATCGTCGCGCGGGCCGAGGAGGCGCTGCGCTACTACCGTCCGGAGCAGGTGTTCCTGAACCCCGACTGCGGGTTCGGGTGCTTCGCCAACCGGTGCGTGAATGAAGAGGCTCCGGCGGTGGCGAAGCTGCACTCCATGGTCCAGGCGGCGCGCGTGCTGCGGGAGCGCTTCGGGTGATGAGCGACGACCCGCTCCACGAGGAGACCGACCCGAAGACCATCCGGGCCCTCGCGGACGCCGCGGCCATGACGGGCGCGCGCTGTACCGCGTGCGGCCAGACTCTCTGCGGGCACGAGGCTGTCCTGTGCCTCGTCCTGGGCTTCAAGGGCTCGCCGCGGTGCCTGGGCTGCATTGCGGTACACATGGAGGAGGAGGTGAGCCCGCTCCAGGAGCGCGCTCTCGCCTATGTGGAGCACCACGCCTGCTTCCTCGCAGCGTGGCACCACGCCGGTGAGCTCGAGGGGATGGGCGCCCTTGCGCGTCCCCCCTGCCTGTGGCGCGATGCCGGTGCAGGTGTCGCGGCTCCCGAGGCACGGATCGAGCCGGAGGGCGCGAGGGGGCAAGCTTGGGACGCAGAGTGGGACGCCGGCGGCATGGGCTGCGGGGACCTCGTGCTCGAGCTGCGGACGCGGCTCGGCGCGTTGGATCCCGGCGGCCTGCTGCGCCTGCGCGCGACCGATCCGGGGGCACCGGTGGACCTGCCGGCCTGGTGCTCGATGACGGGTCACCAGATGGCCGACGCGGCCCATCCGCTCTATCTGATCCGCCGCAAGGGCGGCTGACTCACGCGGGACA